>NZ_CATKQK010000006.1:0-182830 GCF_949767185.1 Pseudomonas sp. IT-P100 | reverse complement strand
CTGACCAACTCCTTCTGGGCTTCGATGAACTGAAGCAACTCGCTGCCGAAAACTGCGTAACTCTTTGTTTACCAAGGAGTTTTCCGTTTCGACTGCGCCGGAAGTGGGGCGAATTATAGACTTCCAGAATCTGCCGTCAACCCCTGATTTCACATTTCTGTCATACAGGTCAAAAAAGCCCGTAAACACGAAGGCCGAGCCCCAGGGGGCTCGGCCTTCTTCCCTTCTACTTACAAGCTCGGGAACGCAAATTGCGACGCTTCATGGCTCGCACGCTGCGGCCAGCGCTGGGTGATGGCTTTGCGACGGGTGTAGAAGCGCACGCCATCCGGGCCATACGCATGCAGGTCGCCGAACAGCGAACGCTTCCAACCGCCAAAGCTGTGATACGCCACTGGCACTGGCAACGGCACGTTGACGCCGACCATACCGACTTCGATCTCATCGCAGAACAACCGCGCCGCTTCCCCATCACGGGTAAAGATGCAGGTGCCATTGCCATACTCGTGATCATTGATCAGCTGCATCGCCTCTTCCAGGCTGTTGACCCGGACAACGCACAACACTGGCCCGAAGATCTCTTCTTTATAGATACGCATTTCCGGGGTGACGTTATCGAAAAGACAGCCACCCAGGAAGAAACCTTCTTCATGACCGGCCACACTCAGACCACGACCATCGACGACCAAGGTTGCACCCGACGCAACACCGTCTTCTACATAGCCACTGACTTTGTCACGAGCCTGACCGGTGACCAATGGCCCCATGTCCAAGCCACAAGTGGTGCCTGCGCCAATCTTCAATGCCTTGATCTGCGGCGTCAGTTTGGCCACCAAAGCATCTGCCACCTGATCACCGACGCACACAGCCACCGAGATCGCCATGCAACGCTCACCGCACGAACCGTACGCCGCGCCCATCAGTGCGCTGACGGCGTTATCCAGATCTGCATCCGGCATCAGCACCGCGTGGTTCTTCGCGCCGCCCAGTGCCTGAACGCGTTTGCCGCGCTTGGTGCCTTCGGCGTAGATGTATTCGGCAATCGGCGTCGAACCGACAAAGCTCAACGCTTTGACTTCCGGCGCTTCGATCAGCGCATCTACCGCAGCCTTGTCACCATGCACAACGCTCAACACACCTTTAGGCAGACCGGCTTCCAACAGCAACTGAGCGATCAACAGTGTCGAACTTGGATCACGCTCGGACGGCTTGAGGATGAAGCAGTTACCGCAGACGATCGCCAGCGGATACATCCACAGCGGCACCATCGCAGGGAAGTTGAACGGCGTAATGCCGGCAACCACGCCCAACGGCTGGAAGTCCGACCAGGCATCAATGTTCGGGCCGACGTTACGACTGTACTCGCCCTTGAGGATTTCCGGCGCTGCACACGCGAACTCGACGTTCTCGATACCGCGTTTCAGTTCACCGGCAGCATCTTCCAGCGTCTTGCCGTGCTCTTCGCTGATCAGTTGGGCGATACGTGCTTCGTTCTGTTCCAGCAGTTGCTTGAAGCGGAACATCACCTGAGCACGCTTGGCCGGCGGAGTATTGCGCCAGGCCGGGAACGCAGCCTTGGCCGAATCGATGGCTTTCTGAATGGTTTCGCGACTGGCCAAAGGCAGCTTATGGATCGCCTGGCCGGTGGACGGGTTGAACACGTCAGCCGTGCGACCGTCTTCGGTCACCAGTTCGCCATTGATCAAATGCGGAATAAGGCTCATGCGGGGCTCCAGAAAAGTTGTCCACAGGCGCCCGTCAACGGACGCCTCTATATAGAAGGGAAAATCAGTCGATTTTGTTCAGCACTTCGCCGACCGCGTCGAACAGGCGATCAAGGTCTTGCGGCTTGCTGTTGAAGGTTGGGCCGAACTGCAGGGTGTCGCCGCCGAAGCGCACGTAGAACCCGGCTTTCCAAAGCGCCATGCCCGCTTCGAACGGACGCACGATGGCGTCGCCGTCACGCGGGGCAATCTGGATCGCACCAGCCAGACCGTAGTTACGAATGTCGATGATGTTTTTCGAGCCCTTCAGGCCGTGCAGCGCATTTTCGAAATGCGGCGCGACGTCGGCCACGCTCTGCACCAGGTTTTCCTTTTGCAGCAGGTCGAGTGCTGCCAGGCCTGCGGCGCACGCCACCGGGTGCGCGGAGTAGGTGTAACCGTGCGGGAATTCCACGGCGTATTCAGGCGTCGCCTGGTTCATGAAGGTCTGGTAGATCTCGGAGCTGGCAATCACCGCGCCCATCGGGATCGCGCCGTTGGTGACTTGCTTGGCGATGCACATCAGGTCCGGGGTCACGCCGAAGCTGTCAGCGCCGAACATCGAGCCGGTACGGCCGAAACCGGTGATCACTTCGTCGAACACCAGCAGGATGTTGTGCTGATCGCAGATCTCGCGCAGACGCTTGAGGTAGCCCTCAGGCGGAACCAGCACACCAGCGGAGCCGGCCATTGGTTCAACAAATACAGCAGCAATGTTCGAAGCGTCATGCAGTTCGATGAGTTTGAGCAGCTCATCGGCCAGAGCGATACCGCCCTCTTTCGGCATGCCACGAGAATAGGCATTCCTTGCCAGCAAGGTGTGCGGCAGGTGATCAACGTCCATCATCGCCTGACCGAACATTTTGCGGTTGCCGTTGACGCCGCCGAGGCTGGTGCCGGCGATGTTCACGCCGTGGTAACCACGGGCACGGCCGATCATTTTGGTTTTGGTTGCCTGGCCTTTCAGACGCCAGTAAGCGCGGACCATTTTCACCGCGGTATCCGCACACTCGGAACCCGAGTCAGTGAAGAACACGTGATTCAGATTGCCCGGCGTCAGGTCTGTGATTTTCTCGGCCAGCTGGAACGACAACGGGTGACCGTACTGGAAGCCCGGCGAGTAATCGAGGGTGCCCAATTGCTTGGCTACCGCTTCCTGGATTTCCTTGCGGGTGTGCCCGGCGCCACAGGTCCACAGACCGGACAGCGAATCGTAGACCTTGCGGCCCTTGTCGTCCGTCAGCCAACTGCCTTCAGCCGCCACGATCAGTCGCGGATCGCGCTGGAAATTCCGGTTGGCGGTGTAGGGCATCCAGTGAGCATCGAGCTTGAGCTGGCTGGCCAGGGAAGACGGGGCGTTTTCAGGCAAGTTCATGGGCAAAACCTCGCAAGGCAATAAGCGGCGTGGAGATGAAAAGCGTTCTTGCAGCTAAATTGCCACGGGGATAAAGTCTGTGAAATCCAACTTTTCTAACGTTCAGTCAGGCCATCACTAAACTATGAGCACTCGTCGCCCCGATCCGCTGGCACAAGTCAGCGACTTTGATATCCGCCTGCTACGGATTTTTCGCAGCGTGGTGGAGTGCGGCGGTTTTTCTGCAGCGGAATCAGTGCTCGGGATTGGCCGTTCGGCGATCAGCCAACAGATGAGTGACCTGGAACAGCGCCTCGGTCTGCGCCTGTGCCAACGCGGTCGCGCCGGATTTTCCCTGACCGAGGAAGGTCGCGAGGTCTACCAGTCCGCATTACAGCTATTAAGTGCGCTGGAAAGTTTCCGCACCGAGGTCAACGGTCTGCACCAACACCTGCGCGGCGAATTGACCATCGGCCTGACCGACAACCTCGTCACCCTGCCCCACATGCGCATCACCCACGCCCTGGCGCAATTGAAGGAACGTGGACCGGACGTGCAGATTCAAATCCGCATGATCGCGCCCAACGAAGTCGAACAAGGTGTGCTCGACGGTCGCTTGCATGTCGGCGTGGTGCCGCAGGCCAGCGCGCTGTCAGGCCTGGAGTATCAGCCGCTCTATAGCGAGCGCTCGTTGCTGTATTGCGCGGTCGGGCATCCCTTGTTCTACGTCGACGACAAACAACTGGACGATGAACGCCTGAACAGTCAGGACGCCATCGCCCCGACCTTCCGCTTGCCTGCCGAAATCCAGGCGCATTACCAGGCCCTCAACTGCACGGCCAGTGCATCGGACCGCGAAGGCATGGCATTCCTGATTCTCACTGGACGCTATATCGGCTACCTGCCCGATCACTACGCCAGCCTCTGGGTTCAACAAGGTCGTTTGCGCGCACTGAAACCTACAGCGCGCTTCTATGACCTCAGCCTCGCATCGGTCACGCGCAAGGGACGTCGCCCGCATTTGGTGCTGGAAAGCTTTTTGGAGAGCCTGGCCGCGACACGATAGAACGTCGCGGGGCTTTTATTGCGTCAGGACTTGTCGGATCCCCATGGGTGCGCTATCAACGCACTTGGTTGCACCCACCCACCTGTCCGGAAGTGCCTATGACCTTTGAAGTCCCCGCTCACGGCGGCAAACCTGCCAGCCGCATTCGTCAGAAGAACGAAGAGACCATCATCAAAGCCGCCGAAGACGAGTTCGCCAGACACGGGTTCAAAGGCACCAGCATGAACACCATCGCCCTGAATGCCGGGTTGCCCAAGGCGAACCTGCATTACTACTTCACCAATAAACTGGGTTTGTACGTGGCGGTGCTGAGCAACATCCTTCAGTTGTGGGACAGCACGTTCAACACCCTGACCGCCGAAGATGACCCGGCCGAAGCGCTGACGCGATACATCCGCGCCAAGATGGAATTCTCCCGCCGGCAACCGCAGGCCTCGCGGATCTTCGCGATGGAAGTGATCAGCGGCGGCGAATGCCTGACCGAGTATTTCAACCAGGACTACCGCGCCTGGTTCCAGGGCCGGGCGGCGGTGTTCCAGGCGTGGATCGACGCCGGAAAAATGGACCCGGTCGACCCGGTCAACCTGATTTTCCTGTTGTGGGGCAGCACCCAGCATTACGCCGATTTCGCCACGCAAATTTGCCGGGTCAGCGGCCGAACCAAGTTGACCAAGCAAGACATGGAAGATGCCAGCGATAACCTGATCCGCATCATTCTCAAAGGCTGCGGCCTGACTCCAGCTATTTAAGACTCTTATGCCTTTTACCCTCAGCGGCTTTTGCGAATACCGCGAAGAGATTCGCAAAAGCCGTTTCATCACCTTCGCCGCGCCGATCAGCAGCCCTGCTGAAGCCCAGGCATTTATCGAACAGCACAGTGATTTGAATGCCACGCACAACTGCTGGGCATGGAAGCTCGGCGCTCAATACCGCAGCACCGATGATGGCGAACCGGGCGGCACGGCGGGTCGACCGATTCTCGCGGCGATCGAGGCGCAGGATTGCGATCAGGTCGCCGTGCTGGTTATCCGCTGGTATGGCGGCATTCAACTGGGCACCGGCGGGCTCGCACGGGCGTATGGCGGTGGCGCCAACAAGTGCCTGCAAGCAGCGCCGAAGATAGAGCTGATCAGCCGAGTGCCGGTGAGTTGCGCCTGCGGGTTTGCTGAACTGACGCTGGTGAAGCTTCGGGTGGCGGAGCTCGGTGGCCTGGTAGTGGAAGAGACGTTCACGGCGAACGGTGTAGAGCTGCAGTTAGCAATGGGCGAAGCGCAGATCGAAACCCTGCAAACCCAGCTCGCAGATTTGAGTCGCGGACGCATTCTGTTGCAACGCTGATCGCACCAACAACGCCCATTGCCCTTTCGTCGAACTGTCACAGTTGCCCACATCTACTGTGCACCCGGCTGTGGATAACCTGAGCACATACCGCTGTAACCCTTCTGTCATGCGGCTTTGCGGGCATTGCTCATTTTTCGCCCAATTTGCCACCACCAAGACTAAATCCACGTAAAAACAACCAGTTAGCGTGGTTTATCACCTTTAGAAGAAAGCCGCTCAATGCTTATGCCCGGGCTTTGCGCTTGCGCACAAATACTGTGGAGCAATCTGTGGATAACCCGTTCATGGCTGTCGCGGCCCCATGTCCGGCATGGCTCGCGCCGGGTTGCTCGTTTTTTGACCAAAGCTTGATGAGCAAAAACAGAGCTCGACCAACGACTTCGCCCTCAAGTGGTGCCTGCCTGCCAATTGAAAGGTGGCGAGGCAGCGCCCTTGAGGCCTTGGTCGCCATGAGATTTCAAATTTCCTGTCTCAATGGCCAGGTCACTGTTTTATCCACAGGCAGGACCTGAACCACACCCCACGCCAATTCAAAGAACAAAAAAATCACCAACAGCGAACTGGCGCCATGCAGCAAGGCATAGAGTTGCCAAGCCGAAAACAGAAACCGGCCCACGGCGTCATACCGACCAAACACCTGCTGCGGATCACGAATCCGCAGCACGGCCCAAATGCACACAATCGATCCCAACAGGTTCGCCATCAGCATGTGCATCGGTTCGAATGCCGGCAGTTCTCCGGGTAAGTCGAACGCCCGGCTCACCCCCGTCAAAACGCCGTGCAACGCCGCAAATGTCCACGGCGTGACAAACGCCGCCGTCACGATCAAGTCATACCAGGCGCTACCACGCACCAACCGGCGATATTGCGTTGAAGTCCACATCGGCATTGCTCCATAAATTCAGGGAGCAACAAGGCTAAAGCCTGGAGTATGCTCCAGGGTCAAGCCCCCCTCTCGAGACGTCAGGATGCGCATCGGTGAATTAGCCCAGGCCAGCGCGGTCAGCCGCGACACGCTGCGCTTCTACGAGCAACGCGGATTGATCGCCGCGCAACGCAGCGCCAACGGTTATCGCGATTATCCGCCGGACGTGGTGCAACTGGTGCTGTACATCAAGACCGCTCAACGGCTGGGTTTTACCCTGGGCGAAATCGGCAATAGCGTCGCCACGTTGTGGCAGTCGCCCGACCCGGACAGCGCCGTCACCCAACTGCTGCAAGACAAACTCAAACTGATCGAAACCCGAATGGATGAACTTGGCGCGCTGCGACACGAGTTGCAGCAACGTCTTGGTCAACGTTGTCCATTGAATCCATGATTCTCACTTCTCAAGGAAGCCACTCATGTCCAAGGCAAAAACCGCACTCATCATCGGCGCCTCCAGGGGCCTGGGCCTCGGTCTGGTGAAGACCCTGCTCGCCGACGGCTGGCAAGTCACCGCCACTGTGCGTAACCCGCAGAATGCCGACGCCTTGAAGGCATTGGGAACGGTGCGGATCGAAAAACTCGACATGGATGATCAGCAGGCCGTCATCGCGTTGAGCCAGCAACTCAAGGGCGAAGTGTTTGATCTGCTGTTCGTGAATGCCGGGGTCAAGGGGCCGGAAGTACAAACACCGGGCGGCGCGACGCTGGCTGAAGTGGGCCAGTTGTTTTTTACCAACGCGGTGGCACCGATCAACCTGGCACAACGTTTTGTCGGGCAAATCCGCCCGGAAAGCGGCGTGCTGGCGTTCATGAGCTCGGTGCTCGGCAGCGTAACCATGCCGGACGCGCCGGAGCTGGCGTTGTACAAGGCGAGCAAGGCGGCACTGAACTCCATGACCAGCAGTTTCGTGACGCAATTGGGCGAGCAGAAACTGACCGTGCTGTCGCTGCATCCGGGTTGGGTGAAGACCGACATGGGCGGCGAAGGCGCTGATATCGATGTGGAAACCAGCACGCGTGGGCTGGTTGATCAGGTGAATGCGTATGTCGGCAAGGGCGGGCATCACTTTGTGAATTACAGAGGTGAAACCATTCCCTGGTAGTCACTGCGTCCCCCTGTGGGAGCTGGCTTGCCTGCGATGGCGTCACCTGGGAAGACCTGAAAGACCGAGGTGCATGCATCGCGGGCAAGCCCGGACCCCACAGGATTTTTATCGTCTGGTCGGGCCGGGCTTGCCCACCACGCGGTTTTGTTTGAAACTCCGCACCTCGTCCCTTGCGGCGACCCTGGATCAGCAGACAGGGTAATCACTGAGCTGGCTAACCTGAACCCACTTTCAGAGGAGCCGGCCAACATGCCTGCGACCCGTACCTGGTTAAAAAATCCCCTCGCGATCTTCACTGCCAATGACCTCGATGCCCGTGGCGGGCTGGTTGTGCAAGACGGTCTGATCGTCGAAGTGCTCGCCGCCGGCCAGCAACCTTCCGCGCCCTGTGGACAAGTCTTCGATGCGCGCGAGCATGTGATCCTGCCGGGACTGATCAACACCCATCACCACTTCTATCAAACCCTGACCCGTGCCTGGGCACCGGTGGTCAATCAGCCGTTGTTCCCGTGGCTGAAAACCCTGTACCCGGTCTGGGCACGACTCACCCCGGAAAAACTTGCCCTCGCCACAAAAGTCGCGCTGGCCGAGTTGCTGTTGTCTGGCTGCACCACCGCGGCCGATCACCATTACCTGTTCCCGCAGGGTCTGGAAAACGCGATCGACGTGCAGGTCGAGAGTGTCCGCGAACTGGGCATGCGCGCCATGCTCACGCGCGGCTCAATGAGCCTCGGCGAAAAGGACGGCGGCCTGCCACCGCAGCAAACGGTCCAGGAAGGCGAAGTGATTCTCGACGACAGTCAGCGCCTGATCGCCGAATATCACGAGCGTGGCGATGGCGCGCAAATCCAGATCGCCCTGGCGCCGTGCTCGCCGTTCTCGGTGACCCCGGAAATCATGTCGGCCAGCGCCGAGCTGGCGAACAAGCTCGATGTGCGCCTGCACACGCATCTGGCCGAAACCCTCGACGAAGAAGACTTCTGCCTGCAGCGCTTCGGCCTGCGTACCGTGGATTACCTGGACAGCGTCGGCTGGCTCGGCCCGCGCACCTGGCTCGCCCATGGCATCCACTTCAACCCGGACGAAATCGCCCGCCTCGGCGCGGCCGGCACAGGCATTTGCCATTGCCCGAGTTCGAACATGCGCCTGGCCTCCGGCATTTGCCCGACACTGGACCTGACCGCCGCCGGCGCGTTGCTCGGGCTGGGCGTGGACGGTTCAGCGTCCAACGATGCGTCGAACATGATGCTCGAAACCCGTCAGGCGCTTTACATTCAGCGCTTGCGTTATGGCGCCGAGAAGATCACCCCGGAATTGGTGCTGGGATGGGCGACCAAGGGCTCGGCGAGTTTGCTCGGGCGTACCGATATTGGTGAGCTGGCAGTGGGCAAGCAGGCGGATCTGGCGTTGTTCAAGCTGGATGAGCTGCGGTTTTCCGGCAGTCATGATCCGGTGTCGGCGTTGCTGCTGTGTGGTGCGGACCGGGCGGATCGGGTGATGGTCGGCGGCCAGTGGCGAGTGATTGACGGGCAGGTCGAGGGGCTTGATCTGAAGGGGTTGATTGCGGATCACAGCCAGGCGGCCCGGCAGTTGATCGCCGGTACCTGATACAACACATACCTAATGTGGGAGAGGGCTTGCCCGCTCCCACGTTGGATTTGTGGAAAGTTCAGAGACCGAGCAGCGACAACATGATGAACGTCGCAAACAACACGAAGTGGGTCATCCCTTCGATGGCATTGGTTTCGCCGTCATTGAGATTGATCGCGCTGACGATCAGGGTGAGGAAGATCATCACTGTCTGTACCGGCGTCATCGCCATCTGAAACGGTTGACCGGTGTAGAGCGCCATCGCTTCCATCACCGGCACCGTCAGGATCACCGTCGACAGCGATGCGCCCATCGCAATGTTTACCACCGACTGCATACGGTTGGCCAGCGCTGCGCGCAACGCCGTCAGAATCTCTGGCGCCGCGGAAATCGCCGCCACCAGAATCGCCGTGATCACCGGCGGTGCGCCCGTCCCTTCCAGGCCCAGGTCCAGGGTCTTGGACATCACCTCGGCCAATGCGCCGATCACCACCACACCCAACACCAACGTCCCGATACTCAGCGCGAGATTGACCGATTCAGGTGCTTCCTCCGGGACTCTTTTGCGGCGTTTTTCCGGATAGCTGTAGCTGAAAAAATAACTGTGCGGCCCGACCTGCATGCGCAGGAACAGGGTGTAAAGCACGACCATCGCGCCAATGGTAAACGCGGAATACAGCTTCCAGTTCGCCTCGGGAATAAACTCCGGCACCACCATGGAAACGCCCATGGCGGTGAGGATCATCACGCTGTAGCTGCGCGCCGAGTCATCGTTGTAGGACTGTTCACCGTGCTTGATCCCGCCCATCAATGCCGCGAGGCCGATGATGCCGTTGATGTCGAGCATCACCGCCGAGTAAATCGTATCGCGCACCAGCGTCGGCGAGGCTTCGTTGCTCATCATGATCGCCAGGATCACCACTTCCACCAGCACCGCCGCCAGGGTCAGGATCATCGTGCCGTAGGGATCGCCGACTTTTTCCGCCAGCAGTTCGGCGTGATGGGCGACGCGCATGGATGCGGCGACGATGAAGGCGATCAGCACGAGACCGGCAGTCAGGGCTATGGGCTGGCCGCTGTGCAGCATCCAGTGTTCCATCGGGTAAGCGATGAAGGCGGCGATCAGGGCCAACAGCAGAAATTTTTCTTGCTTGAGGAATGTGAGCATTGCAGGCCTTTTTGCCGAATGGAGCGGAATCAGTGTGATGAGCAACTGACTGCGGAGCGGCGCTAACGTTTCGTTACACCTTAGCCCAGCAATGGATGACAGCCGGCCAATGAACCTCTTGGTCAGGTTTTACCAATTGTTGCAGCGAGCATCTGTAGAATGCCGTCATTGCACCTGATGAGATTTGAACAAATGTACGATTGGCTGAACGCACTGCCCAAGGCAGAACTGCACCTGCACCTCGAAGGTTCGCTGGAGCCCGAACTGCTGTTCGCCCTGGCCGAACGCAACAGGATCGCCCTGCCGTGGAGCGATGTCGAAACCCTGCGCAAGGCGTACGCCTTCAACAACCTGCAAGAGTTTCTCGACCTGTATTACCAGGGCGCCGATGTGCTGCGCACCTCCCAGGATTTCTACGACCTGACCTGGGCCTACCTGTTGCGCTGCAAGGCGCAGAACGTGATTCACACCGAACCGTTCTTCGACCCGCAGACCCACACCGACCGTGGCATCCCGTTCGAAGTCGTGCTCAACGGCATCGCCGCCGCGTTGAAGGACGGCGAACAGCAGCTGGGCATCACCAGCGGTTTGATCCTGAGTTTCCTGCGTCACTTGAGCGAAGACGAAGCACAGAAGACCCTCGACCAGGCGCTGCCATTTCGCGACGCGTTCGTGGCCGTCGGCCTGGACAGTTCGGAAATGGGTCACCCGCCGAGCAAGTTCCAGCGCGTGTTTGATCGTGCCCGTCACGAAGGTTTCCTGACCGTCGCTCACGCCGGTGAAGAAGGCCCGCCTGAATACATCTGGGAAGCCCTCGACCTGCTGAAAATCCAGCGTATCGACCATGGCGTGCGCGCCATCGAAGACGAGCGCCTGATGCAGCGGATCATTGATGAGCAGATCCCGTTGACGGTGTGCCCGTTGTCGAACACCAAGCTTTGCGTGTTCGATCACATGTCACAGCACAACATTCTCGACATGCTCGAGCGCGGCGTGAAAGTCACCGTGAACTCGGATGACCCGGCGTACTTCGGCGGGTATGTGACCGAGAACTTCCATGCGCTGTACACCGATCTGGGCATGACCCAGGATCAGGCCAAGCGATTGGCGCAAAACAGCCTGGATGCGCGGTTGGTAAAACCGTAACTGCTGAAGACCCAATGTGGTGCGAGCTTGCTCGCGATGAGGCCATCACATCCAGCGTCATTGGTGAATGTGAATCCGCTATCGCGAGCAAGCTCGCTCCCACAGGGTTTGTGTTTAGCCTACGGTTACCACTTCGCTCAACTCCTCCAGCGTCTTGCCCCGCGTCTCCATCCCGAACACCCACACCACCCCCGCCGCGATCGCAAAACACATCGCCCCGAGCGCGAACACGCCACCCTGCCCGGTCATCGGGAACACCAGCCCGGTCACCATTGGCCCAAGCAACGAACCCACTCGGCCAATCGCCGACGCAAAACCGGAACCCGTGGCCCGCGCCGACGTCGGGTACAACTCTGGCGTGTAGGTGTAGAGCACCGCCCACATGCCGAACAGGAAAAACTGCATCAACAGCCCCGACGTGATCAGCAAGCCGACATTGCCGCCAAACACTGCGCTCTGACCGTAAAGAAACGCCATCACCCCGCCGCCGAGCAACGTCACCACGCACACCGGTTTACGGCCCCAACGCTCCACCAGCCAAGCCGCCATGAGGAAACCGGGAATCCCGCCGAGGGAAATCAGCACGGTGTAATACACCGACTGGGTCACGGCGAAACCCGACTGCTGCAGCAGTGCACTGAGCCACGACGTCAACCCGTAGAACCCCAGCAAGGCAAAGAACCAGACGCTCCAGATCATCATCGTGCGCTGGCGATACAGCGGCGACCAGATCTGCTGCAAAGCTGAAAAGAAGTTGCCCGGCGTACTTGCCACACGCGGCAAGCGGATCGGCTCAGGCAAATCCCCATGACCCAGCGACGTCCGGACCCGCGCTTCGATACCCAGCAAGACCTTGTCCGCCGCCTCATCACGCCCGGCCTGTTCCAGCCAGCGCGGTGACTCGGGAATGAAAAAGCGAATCACCAGGACAAACACCGCCGGCACCGCCAACACCAGAAAAATATCCCGCCAGCCAATCACCGGTAACAGGAAATACGACAGCACCCCGGCCGCGACAAACCCCAAGGGCCAGAAACCGTCCATCAACGCGATGTAACGCCCACGTCTTTTCGCCGGAATCAATTCCGAAAGCATCGACTGGGCGATGGGAAACTCCATGCCCATGCCAATTCCCAGGAGGACGCGGAAGAGCGTCAGCGTCTCGACATTCTGCGCCGTGGAGCACAGGTAACTGGCGATGCCCCACAACACAATGCTCCACTGGAACACCGGTTTGCGGCCGAAACGGTCCGCCAGCATGCCGGACAGGGATGCGCCCACGACCATGCCGAAGAAACTCGAACTGGCGAGCAACCCGGCCTGCGCCGTGCTGAGGCCGAACTCGGTTTTGATCGAGCCGAGCAGGAAAGTCATCATCGCCAGGTCCATGGAGTCAAAGAAAAACGCCAGGGCGATGATGATGAAAATGATCCGGTGATAGCCGCTGATGGGCAGCCGTTCCAATCGTTCTGCCGCGCTGAAGCCTCGTGTTTCCATGCCACATCCCCCGTTCGAAAGTCCCTGAACGAGTGTGCGCGATGGTCGCCGGGGGTTATTGCTGGATGCGACCTGGCCGCAGCTCTGAACGACGCCCGTGCCCCCGGACGTCGATCCCGATGCGTCTACAACGCCATTTCCAGCTCGGTCTCCTTGGCGAAACGGTGGATTTCACGCTGCCCCGTCACGGTGACGTGCAAGGCGCGCGAATCGTTCGGCAAGCTCAGCCAGCCGGACTGCATGAACAATTGCAGCAACGCCGCGCCCAGTGAACCGCCCATGTGCGGACGTCTTTCGCTCCAGTCAGGACAGGCACAGGCGGCTCGGCTGGTGCTCTGCGCCAGCGCCTGGACGAAAACGCCGCGTGTCGCCAGTTGCGTGGCGCCCTTGTGCGTGATCGACACCCGATGATCGAACTGTTCGATCCAGCCCGCATCCAGCAAGCGCTGGTACAGATCGGCGGCCAGCGTGCCGCCTAAATGATCGTCGCAGAGCCGGGCGCGCAACAAGGACGAGGGCGCGGCCTGACGTTTGGGGATGGCGGGGGTGCGGCTGAAAACATCGGGAATGTCCCGAGGTGTGCTGGCGATCGTCGCACTGGCCAGCGCTTCTATCGCGGCCCCGACTTCGGGTGCGGCCAACCGGAAGAATCGCTTGCGGCCGCGGGTTTCGACTTTCAACAGACCTCCGGCGGACAAACGCCCCAGGTGTGCACTGGCCGAAGACGGCGACAGGCGGGCCAGCAATGCCAGCTCTTCGGTCTGCCGCGCAGC
Source organism: Pseudomonas sp. IT-P100 (assembly GCF_949767185.1). Lineage (NCBI taxonomy): Bacteria > Pseudomonadati > Pseudomonadota > Gammaproteobacteria > Pseudomonadales > Pseudomonadaceae > Pseudomonas > Pseudomonas sp. IT-P100. The sequence goes on along the minus strand of NZ_CATKQK010000006.1, from coordinate 169,098 downwards.
GCCGTCCATCAAGGCCCACATCATTGCGCTGCGCTTTGGGTCAGCCAGCAACGTGGCGATCTGGCTGATGCAAGGTGCATGTTCCATGTATTCACTCCCTGTTGAATCGTTTCGTCTACTGCTCAGAGACATCTTGACCAGTAATGTGTCGTCGGCCAAGACGTGGAAACCGCCATAAACCGGGCAAAGCCATCCACTCACACAAGCCATTGCTTCGAAGACCTTGCAAAGGCTTTGGATTGACGGTGGAGCCTGACCGACTCGAACGCGGACTCGCCATGGCGAGGTCGACGGTGCGTACATGAGGCGGGCGCTAGTATAAGCCCGTTGCCGGTCGGTTCCTGCCCCCCGGAAACCATTGGTGGTGATTGATCCTGAGGGAAATTTCGCTATTTGCCTGCGACTAATGATCGACATGCGCCAACACAGGAAATTGACTGCCTAATCGAGTACATCGGCTGGCAAGCATTTCCCGCAAAAGGTTCACCGGCTTACTCAATTGTGCGCGATGGGCGCACAGCAAATTCAGCGGTGCGCGCTCACAGAGCAGCTCCGGCATCAGCACTTTCAGGCGGCCGGCCAATACATCGGCGGCGACATCGAGCCAGGATTTGTAGGCGATCCCGGCACCCGCCACGGCCCACAAGCGCACCACGTCGGCATCGTCACTGAAGCGATCACCGCTGACGGTCAGGCTGACTTCGCGTTTGCCGTCGTGAAAACTCCAATGGTCGTGAACCCGGCTGCCGAGCATGAACAGCAGGCAATTGTGCTGCGCCAGTTGCTCCAGTTGCCGCGGTTCGCCATGCCGGGCCAGGTAGCTCGGGGCGGCACACAGCACGCGGCGGTTATTCGGGGCGATGGGCAGCGCCACCAGGCTGGAGTCTTCCGGCTCACCGTAGCGCAGGGCAATGTCCACCGGTTGGCGGAACAGATCGGCGATGCGGTCGCCCAGCAACAAGCGCACCGTGAGTTTGGGGTGTTCACGCTGGAACTCGTCCAGCCAGGGCAGCAGCAGGTTGCGACCGAAATCCGACGGCGCCGACAGCTGCAGCACCCCGCTGACCTGATCCTGACCGCTGGCCAATAATCGGCGGCCCTCGTCGAGGTTGCTCAGCGCGGCCCGGGCATACTCGAGAAATCCTTCGCCCTCCGCCGTCAGGCGCAGACTGCGGGTGGAGCGGGCGAGCAATCGGGCGCCGAGTTGCTGCTCGATGCGCTTCAACGCCGCACTCGCCACCGCCGCCGACATGTCCATTCCCCTCGCCGCCGCTGACAGGCTGCCCAGGTCCGCCGCCCGGACAAACAACTGCAAGTCATCGAAACGCAGCATTTACAGCCTCGATTATCAAAAAAATATTGAAAGAGACTGCTCTTTTAGCGGGTTTTATCTTGCAGAGAAATAGCCAATCATCTGCTGCATCGAAATCATCCTGCTCCTGGAGTCGACCATGTCCCAGCCTTTCACCGCCATTGCCACCCTGATCGCCAAAGCCGGCCAACAGGACGCGCTCGAGCAACACCTGCGTGCACTGCTGGAGCCGACCCGCGCCGAAGCCGGTTGCGGTCAATACGACCTGCATCAGGACCTCGCCAATCCGCTGGCCTTCTACATGATTGAACAATGGAGCAGCGACGAAGCGCTGCAAGCCCACGACGCCAGCGCACACATCCAGAACTTTCGCGCCCAGGCCGGCGACCTGATCGAACACTTCGATCTCAAGCGCCTGCGCTCCGTGGCTTGATCCCTTCTTCTATTACTGTTCGGAACCCTCCTCATGAAAGCCATTGCCTACTACGCCTCGTTGCCGATCAGCGACGAAAAATCCCTGCAAGACATCGAACTGCCGGAACCGGTCGCCGGCCCCCGTGACCTGCTGGTGGAAGTCAAAGCCATCTCGGTCAACCCGGTGGACACCAAGGTCCGCCAGAACGTCCAGCCCGAAGGCGGCGCGGCAAAAGTGCTGGGCTGGGACGTGGCCGGCGTGGTCAAGGCCGTCGGCAGCGAAGTGACCTTGTTCAAGGCCGGCGACAAGGTGTTCTATGCCGGCTCGATTGCCCGCGCCGGCGGCAACAGCGAACTGCACGTGGTGGATGAGCGGATCGTCGGCCATATGCCGAAAACCCTCGGTTTTGCCGAAGCGGCCGCGCTGCCGCTGACCGCCATTACCGCTTGGGAATTGCTTTTCGAACGCCTGCAAGTGCGCGAAGGCAACACCGATGAAGGCCAGAGCTTGCTGATCGTCGGGGCGGCCGGCGGTGTCGGTTCAATCCTGACGCAACTGGCCAGTCAACTCACCGGTTTGAAAGTCATCGGCACCGCTTCCCGTGCGCAAACCCAGAGTTGGGTGCGTGAGTTGGGCGCCGACCTGGTGATCGATCATAGCCAGCCGCTCAGTGAAGAACTGAAACGCGCAGGCGTTGCGCAGGTGACCCACGTCGCCAGCCTGACCCAGACCGATCAGCATCTCGATCAGTTGGTCGAGGCCCTGGCGCCACAAGGCAAACTCGCGCTGATCGATGACCCGAAAGCGCTGGACGTCACCAAGCTCAAACGCAAGAGCCTGTCCCTGCACTGGGAGTTCATGTACACCCGCTCGCTGTTCGAAACGCCGGACATGATCGAGCAGCACAAACTGCTCAACCGCGTGGCCGGACTGATCGATGACGGCACATTGAAAACCACGGTGGGCGAGCACTTCGGAACCATCAACGCGGCGAATCTGCGGCGAGCCCATGAGTTGCTGGAAAGCGGCAAGTCAAAGGGCAAGATTGTGCTCGAAGACTTCTGACACAGATTGATACAAGTGTCGTCCGGATGGACGACACCGTCAGTCCGAAGGTTGACCGTTGTCATAATTGCGATCGTATTCAGGTCTACAATCCAGAACTCTGCGATGCAATCTTTTAACCGAGGAGGTCAGCAATGAAGATCCTGATAAAAGAATTGGCAAAATCCCAGTGGCAGGTCCGCCTGGACCAACACGCGGTGACGTTCCGTAGCGAAGCCGAAGCTCGCGCTTTCACCCGAACCCTCGAAGCACGCTTGCACGCCCCCCATCAGATTCCCGTCCAACAGCAGCGCGCTGTTGGCTGAGACCTGCCTCACACCTGGGCTTGCACCAACGCCCGGGCATTTTGCAAACGCCGGGTGAGCATCGCCACGCTCACCACCAGAATTCCACACAGGCTGATGACCATGGCCATCGGCACGGCGCTGCCGTCGTACAAAATACCCACCAGCGACGCAGCCCCGGCGGCGACGCTGAATTGCAGGCACCCGAGCATCGCCGACGCACTCCCGGCGCGGGCGCCCTGCCCGTTCATGGCACAGGCCGACGCGTTGGGGAGGATGCATCCGAGGCTGGCGATGCAGATGAACAGTGGAATCAGCAGCGGCCACAACTGTTCGGTGTGCAGCGAACTGACAGCCAGCAACGTCAGGCCGGCCGCCAGATAAATCCACACCGTCCGCGCCAGCAAAAAAGCAGGGCCACGCTTGGCGAGCAGTCGCGCGTTGACCTGCGCCACCAGAATGAAACCCGCCGCATTGGTGCCGAACAACCAGCCGAAATGCTCGGCCGGTACGCCGTAGAGTTTGATGAAGACGAACGGCGAACCGGCGATGTAGGCAAACATCCCGGCGATGGCGATGCCACCGGTCAGGGCGTGGCCGAGGTACACCGGGTCCGACAACAGGCGACCGTACTGACGCAGCGCGCCCGACAGCGGTTGACGGGGCACATGCGCGGGCATGCTTTCCGGCAAGCCAAGCGCCACGGCCACCGCCGCCAAGGCACTGAAACCGCTCAACGCCAGGAAGATCGACTGCCAGCCGGTGGTATTGACCAGCAAACCGCCGAGCATCGGCGCGAGAATCGGCGCCAGGCCCATGACCAGCATCAGCTGGGAAAAGACTTTGGCCGAACCCACCGCATCGCATTTGTCACTGACAATCGCCCGGGAAATCACCATCCCCGCGCAACCGCCCAGCGCCTGGACAAAACGCGCGCCCAGCAGCCATTCAAGATTCGGCGCATAGGCGCACGCCAACGAAGCGGCGGTGAACAGACCGACACCCGTCAACAGTGGAATGCGCCGGCCAAACCGATCCGCAACCGGGCCGTACATCAGCTGACCAATGGACAACCCGAGGAAATACGCCGCCAGCGTCAGCTGAACGTGTTGTTCATCGGTGCCGAATGCCAGCGCCATGGCCGGGAACGCCGGCAGATAGAAGTCGATTGCAAGCGGCCCAAAAGCGCTCAGGGCGCCAAGTATCAAAATGGTACGGAAGTTCATCAGGTATCCAGGGCTGAAGTCGGCAGCTCCACAGTCTAGCCGCGTGGGGACACCTTGAACATTCCGATAGCTCGCTAACTATTAAAAACCCCTGGATAAATGCAAGCCCGCACACATGGGATTGCGTTTGGCCTCAGGCGACTTTCACTTCATAGCCTTCTTCGCTGATCGCCGCGATCACTTCATCCGCAGTCAATGCACTCTCGACGCCAACTTCCTTTGCCGCCAGATCAATCCGCACGCTGGCCGCGGGATCCCTCGCTTGCAGCGCTTGAGTGATGGCTTTGACACAGTGACCGCAGGACATGCCTTGAACGTTGAACACTTGCATGGAATGACTCCTTTAGTGGGATTGCGAGCAGTCTCGAGCTTGCCACCATGGCAAGGTCAAGTTCTGATGTGATCTGCCGGGCTGGCAATCGGCGTCGCGCTCGGCCAAGCTGCGTGCATCTATGACTCGATCTCAGGAGATTCAGCCATGCGCTGGTCAGCTCTCAGCCTGTTTGGCTTCCTCAGCCTTTTCGCCGCCGTGCCCTCGGTCAATGCTGCCGGGGAGGATTACGGTGTGCTGATCATTTCCCGCGAGCGCCTGGAAGTCTCGACCAACTGCGAAATCGGCGTGTACATCCAGGATCAACTGTCGGCGCGGCTTTTTCAGGAGCAAAGCACATCGTTCAACCTGCCGCCGGGCAATGTTTCCTTGCGCCTGAAGCTGCTGCCGGGCCAGGCGCCGGGCTGCAATCCGGGGATGTTGGCGCCGGGGTCGCAGGACATCACGCTCAAGGCCGGGGATGTGTTGAAGTTCCGGATTGCGATGACGCAGGAAGGGATGTACCTGAAGCCTGCTGACCTCGGATATTGATTCACCTGCGATCTTTTGATCTGAGACATGGCGCTTGACCTTGCCAGCATGGCAAGGTTGATCCTGTAGACATCTTCTACAGGGAGCGCGACCGATATGTCCGAAACCACCACATTCCATCTGCCGATTGCCGGCATGACCTGTGCCAGTTGCGCCGGGCGTGTCGAGCGTGCCTTGAGCAAAGTCATCGGCGCCTCTGCCGTCAGCGTCAACCTGGCCACCGAGCAGGCCCGCGTTCAAGCACCCAGCGACAGTCTGCCGGCGTTGATGGACGCTGTGCAGCAAGCCGGTTACAGCGTGCCGCAGCAGAGTCTGGAATTGAGCATCGACGGCATGACCTGCGCGTCGTGCGTCGGTCGGGTCGAACGGGCGCTGGCCAAGGTGCCGGGGGTCAAAAGTGTCAGCGTCAACCTGGCCAACGAACGCGCCCACCTCGAACTGCTCGGCCAGGTCGATCCGCAAAGCTTGATCGCGGCCGTGACCAAGGCTGGCTACAACGCCAGCGTCTGGGAGGTCGAACACCCGACAACCGACACTCAACAACAGCGCCTGCACCGTGAGCGCTGGGTCTTGATCATGGCGATTGCCCTCGCCTTGCCGCTGGTGTTGCCGATGCTGCTGCAACCGTTCGGTGTGCACTGGATGCTCCCGGCGTGGGTGCAGTTCGCGCTGGCCACGCCGGTGCAATTCATCTTCGGTGCCCGCTTTTATGTAGCAGCATGGAAAGCAGTGCGCGCCGGGGCCGGCAACATGGACCTGCTGGTCGCCCTCGGCACCAGCGCCGGTTATGGCTTGAGCCTCTACGAATGGGCCACCGCCGCCGGGCGCATGCCCCATTTGTATTTCGAAGCCTCGGCCGTTGTGATCGCCTTGGTCCTGTTGGGCAAATACCTCGAAAGCCGCGCCAAACGCCAGACCGCCAGCGCCATCCGCGCCCTTGAGGCATTGCGTCCGGAGCGGGCCATTCAAGTGATCGACGGCCGCGAACAGGACGTCGCCATCAGCGCCTTGCGCCTGAATGATCTGGTGCTGGTCAAACCCGGCGAACGATTCCCCGTGGATGGCGAAGTGGTCGAAGGCCAGAGCCACGCCGACGAAGCATTGATCAGCGGCGAGAGCCTGCCCGTGCCGAAACAGCCTGGCGACAAGGTCACCGGCGGCGCCATCAATGGTGAAGGCCGGTTGCTGGTTCGTACCCAGGCCTTGGGCGCGGAAACCGTGTTGGCGCGAATCATCCGTCTGGTGGAAGACGCACAAGCCGCAAAAGCGCCGATTCAGAAACTGGTGGACAAAGTCAGCCAGGTATTTGTGCCAACGGTCCTGTTGATTGCACTGGCGACACTGATGGGGTGGTGGCTGTACGGCGCGCCCATCGAAACGGCGCTGATCAATGCCGTCGCGGTATTGGTGATCGCCTGCCCTTGTGCGCTCGGTCTGGCCACGCCAACCGCGATCATGGCCGGCACCGGCGTGGCCGCGCGCTACGGCATTCTGATCAAGGACGCCGAGGCACTGGAGCGAGCCCACGAAGTCAGCGCCGTTGTCTTCGACAAGACCGGCACGCTGACCTCGGGTGCGCCACGCATCGCCCATTTAAGTGCCGTCGACGGTGATGAAGCGACCTTGCTGAAATGGGCCGGTGCGCTGCAACGCGGCAGTGAACACCCCTTGGCTAAAGCGGTTCTGGACGCTTGCGTCGAACGCGGATTGACCGTGGCCGATGTCAGCGACAGCCAATCCCTGACCGGAAGGGGCATTGCCGGCAACCTCGATGGTCGCCGTTTGGCGCTGGGCAATCGACGCTTGCTGGAAGAGAGCGGATTAAGCGCCGGTCCTTTGGCCGACTCTGCAACCGCGTGGGAAACCGAAGGCCGGACCCTGTCCTGGCTGATCGAGCAAAGTCCGCAACCAACCGTCCTGGGCCTGTTCGCCTTCGGTGACACCCTAAAACCCGGCGCGCTGCAAGCGGTGCAACAACTCAGCGCCCGGCACATCAGCAGTCACCTGCTGACCGGCGACAATCGCGGCAGCGCCAAAGTGGTCGCCGAAGCGCTCGGCATCCAGGATGTCCACGCCGAGGTGCTGCCGGCCGACAAAGCCGCCACCGTCGCCGAACTGAAGAAAACCGGGGTGGTGGCGATGGTCGGCGACGGTATCAACGACGCCCCGGCCCTGGCCGCCGCCGACATCGGCATCGCCATGGGTGGCGGCACCGACGTCGCCATGCACGCGGCCGGCATCACCCTGATGCGTGGCGACCCGCGACTGGTGCCGGCCGCGCTGGAAATCAGCCGCAAGACCTACGCGAAGATTCGTCAGAATCTGTTCTGGGCCTTCGTCTATAACCTGATCGGCATTCCGCTGGCCGCGTTCGGTTTCCTCAACCCGGTGCTGGCCGGCGCGGCGATGGCGTTGTCGAGCGTCAGCGTGGTGAGCAATGCGCTACTGTTGAAGACTTGGAAACCGAAGGATCTGGAGGACAACCGATGAACATCGGCCAAGCAGCCCGCCAAAGTGGCCTGAGCGCGAAGATGATTCGTTATTACGAGTCCATCGGTTTGCTCAAGGCGGCCCATCGCACCGACAGCGGTTACCGGGTGTACGGCGATGACGACTTGCACACGCTGGCGTTTATCAAGCGTTCGCGGGACCTGGGGTTTTCCCTGGAAGAGGTCGGCAAACTGCTGACCCTCTGGCAGGACCGTCAGCGCGCCAGTGCTGACGTGAAGGCCCTGGCTCGTCAGCACATCGACGAGCTCAACCAGAAAATCCTCGAACTCGGTCAGTTGCGCGATACCTTGCAGGACCTGGTCGAGCACTGCCATGGCGATCACCGTCCGGACTGCCCGATCCTCAAAAATCTTGAGTCGGGTTGCTGCGCCGCACCCGCTCGCTCCTGATCGCGAGTCCCCTCACCACCAGCAACGTGGTGAGGGGAATGCCGTGGAACAGCAGCACCACTGCGCCGGGCGTCCACCACGCATAAAACGGTGCAGCGATCAGCATACCGACACCGAACCCGGTCATCTGCAACAACGTCAGGAAACTGAAAATCGGCAGGCGCAGGCTGTCCGGTTCTCGTTGCAGGCGCGACATCAGGCCGACTTCAGAGAAACCGTCGCCCAACCCTGCCGGCAGTGAGAACAGCAGCAAGCCGTAGAGGGTCTGTTGCTGGAACATCAGGATGAAGCCGCAGGACATCAGCAGCACCCCGAAGAAAAACCGTCTTTCCAGGTTCACGTTATCCGAGCCTTTGAGGCGGCTGGCGATCCGTGCACCGATGAGTTTTCCGCAAGCCCATACCGCCAGCATCAGGCCCAGCGTGGTGCTGGCGGATTCGGGTGTCAGCAGTTTTGAAATGATCGGCAAACCCACGTTGTGTGCGGCGCTGCCCAAGGTATCGGCCATCGCGACCGCGAGCATCGCCGCCACCACCGGCGTAGCGCGCAGCCCCTGGCGCAGGGCTGACCATTCGCCTCGTTCGTGATCGGGCTCGGCGCTGGGAGACGGTCCGGAAAACCGCAGCGGCAGGATGAACAACGCGGCCAACAGGTAAGTGACCACGTTCAGTGCGAAGACCACCTCAAAGCCAAACGCTGCCACCAACACCCCGGCCACCAGACTTCCGCCGACCATGGCTGCCGATGACGCCGAGGTGATCCAGGCGTTGGTCTTGAGCAGTTGATCGCCCTCGATCAAGTGCGGCAGCTGACTGTTGAGGCCGATGGCAAACATTGAGTTGCCCAAGCCAAGCCCGAAGGCAATGACCGGCAGCAGCAGCGCTTGCTGGGTAACCGGCAAGACCAGCAGCAGCCCCAGCAATCCGGCGCGCAGCACATCGAAGACAATCAGCGGCAGACGCCCGGCCCAGCGGCGATAGAAGCGGGTGCCGATGAGGCTGGCAAAAATCCCTCCACCCACGCGACTGGCGAGGAAGATGCCAACGCTCATGGCGCTGTTGCTGAGCAGGTAGACGTAGGTGGCCAGGGCGACCATGTTGAGGAACGCGCCGAAGTCCGAGACCAGACGGGCGGCGATGATCAACTGGGCGTTGCGGGTGGAGGTGTCCACATTCAATCCTGCAAAGGGTTTAGCGTTTGACAAAAAACCCGGCCGAAGCCGGGTTTTTCGTCAACCGATCACTGCATCCAGGGCGGAGGCGGTTCTTCGGTTTTGCTCGGTGGCGCGTCATCTGCCGCGCGGACCGCTTGTTTGCGTTCTTCATCCAGGCGTGCCGCCTCGATTTCGCGCATGATCCCGCCGACGTCGGCCAACTCTTCCGGCTCGTCGAACTCGCCGGTCAAGACACTGGCCGGGTGCAAGGTGCCGGCTTCGTACAACGCCCACATTTCCTTGGCGTATTTGGTCTTTTTCAACTCCGGGGCAAACCGCCCGAAGTAGGACGCCATGTTGCCCACGTCACGCTCCAGCATGCTGAACGCGTGGTTGTTGCCCGCCGCGTCCACCGCTTGCGGCAAGTCGATGATGACCGGGCCGGTCGGGGTCAACAGTACGTTGAACTCGGACAGGTCACCGTGCACCAGGCCGGTACACAACATCAGCACGATCTGCGAAATCAGGAACGCGTGGTATTCGCGCGCCTGATCCGGCTCCAGCACCACGTCGTTCAGACGCGGCGCGGCATCGCCGTACTCATCGGCCACCAGCTCCATCAACAGCACGCCTTCAAGGAAGTCGTAAGGCTGAGGGACCCGGACACCGGCGCCGGCCAGACGGAACAACGCCGCCACTTCGGCGTTCTGCCAGGCGTCTTCGGTTTCTTTCTTGCCGAACTTGGAGCCCTTGGCCATCGCACGGGCCTGACGGCTGTTGCGCACCTTGCGGCCTTCCTGGTACTCGGCCGCCTGACGGAAACTGCGTTTATTCGCCTCCTTGTAGACCTTCGCGCAACGTAACTCGTTGCCGCAGCGCACCACATAAACAGCTGCTTCTTTACCACTCATGAGTGGGCGCAGCACCTCGTCGACCAGACCGTCCTCGATCAGGGGTTCAATGCGTTTTGGAGTCTTCATCAGCTTTTATTGTGGGTCCTTTATTACCAAACACGCGAAAGTCATTCGTTATACGGCAATCCACTCGTTCGGGGGAGGGGTTGCCGACCTATGAACGTTGCGGATGCACACAATGTGCCGGAAAAACCCGACAAACCCGCCGAGGTTCATCGACCGCCAAGGATCATAGCCGAGCCGGCAGCACTTGTTGGAGAAGGGATGCAAGGGGATTTGCGACAGAATCCGACATACCGGTCGCCACCCTTCGCAGGATTTTTTCCAACAGCCCTAAATTTCCTCCTTCCGCAGCCGAAGTCATCTGTAACAAAGTGAATTGTCCGACGATCGTTCCGATAGAAAACGATGGTGCCCCCAAGGGATAGGGGTTCGAAAAGTACGTTTACGGCTGCCAATAATTCCGCGAGTCATCTGCACTGCGTGGGCCTACAAGAAAATCTGGAGCGCGGATGAACATCAAACAAAAGCTGACGTGGGCGTTTGCAATCATCGCCTGCTTGCCCGTGGTGCTGGTCGCCACCCTCGTTGTGCTGAACCTGCGCAGTGATGCCAAGGACGAATTCGTCGACAACAGCGGTCGCGAAATCCGTCAGGTCAGCAATGCCATGCAACTGTTCTTCGACGGCATCAGCCAGAACGTCGAATACCTGTCCAGGCAGCCGCTGATCACGAACTCCGACGACAGCCTCAAGACCTACATGAATGCCAACGCCGCCAGCATTCCCCAGGGCGAGATGGACAAAAAAATCTTCGGCTTCCTGCAGGACCTGGGCAACGCCCATCCGTCCTACGCCTACGCCATCCTCGGCACGGCAGCCGGCGGCTACGTGTCGTGGCCGGACGATGCCAAGCTGGCGAACTACGACCCGCGCCAGCGTCCGTGGTACAAGGCGGCCCAGGCCAAACCGGGCAAGCCGTTCCGTACCGAGGCCTATTACTGGGCCGAAAATGACACGTCCTACGTCAGTACCGTACGCACCATCGATAACAAGCTGGGCACCAACGGCGGCGTGGTCAGCATCGACGTGTCGCTCAAGCAGCTCACTGAACTGGTCAAGCAAATCAAGCTCGGTGAAACCGGCTACCTGATGCTGCTGGAAAACTCCGGCACCGTACTGGTCGATCCGAAACAACCGGAAAACAACTTCAAGGCCCTGGGCAGCCTCGGCGAGGGTTATGCGCAACTGGCCAAGGCCGGCAAAGGCCTGGTCGAAGTCGAACTCAATGGCGAGCGCTACATGGCCAACGTCTGGCCGTCCGAGCAACTGGGCTGGACCTTCATCGGCCTGATCAAGCAGAGCGACGTGATGAGCACCGCGACCCAACTGACCTGGTTGATCGCAATCATCGCCGCCGTGCTGGCCGTGGTCTTCGCCATCGTCGGCGCCAGTTTCGCCAGCGTCATCGTGCGTCCGATCCGCAGCGTGGCCGATGGCCTGGAAGGCATCGCCCAGGGTGAAGGCGACCTGACCAAAAACCTGCACGTCCGTGGCAGCGACGAAACCGCGCAACTGGCCAACTGGTTCAACCAGTTCCTGGCGGCGATTCGCAACCTGATCCAAAGCATCGGCGGCGCCGCGACCAAAATCCTCGCCACCTCCAAGAGCTCGACCCAGGTCTCCAGCGACATGGCCGAAGCGGCCGGGCGCCAGCGTGAAGCCGTGGACATGGTCTCCACCGCGTTCCATGAAATGGTCGCCACTGCCAACGAAGTCGCGCGCTCCTGCAGCCAGGCCGCCGAGTCGGCCGACAGTGGCCAGCGCCAGGCGCGAGAAGGTCAGCAGCAGATCGATGCGGCGGTGACCAGCGTCGATCGACTGAGCCAGGAAATCGAACAATCGGCCCAGTCGATGCAACAGCTGGAACGCGACAGCAATGACATTCAGTCGATTCTCGGAACCATTCGTTCGATCGCCGAACAGACCAACCTGCTGGCACTGAACGCTGCCATCGAGGCTGCACGGGCCGGTGAACAAGGTCGCGGTTTTGCAGTGGTGGCGGACGAAGTGCGGGCGCTGGCCAAACGCACGGCCGATTCCACGGCGGAGATCGACGGCCTGCTCGGCAACCTTGCCAAGCGCACCAGCCAGGTCACTCAGCAGATGCACGCGAGCCTGGAAGTGTCCCAGCAGTCGGTGACCCGCATCGGCGAGGCGCGCAGCAGCTTCGGGCAGATTCGTGAATCGGTGGACGTGATCCGCGACATGAATACCCAGATCGCCACGGCAGCAGAACAACAGCACCAGGTGGCGGAAGACATCAACCGGCACATCAGCCAGATTCATGGCGATGCGCAGTTGGTGGCGGAACTGGCGAACTCGGCGCGGCTGGATTCCCAGAGCCTGGCCGGATTGTCGAATGAACTGGACGGGTTGGTTCGTCGTTTCAGAACCTGATCCAAAATCGCTTATAACTGTGGCGAGGGAGCTTGCTCCCGTCGGCTGCGAAGCAGTCGTGAAAATTGGAAAATGCGGACCATCCTGAGACTCCGCGTGGACTGATCTGGGACCGCTTCGCGCTCCAGCGGGAGCAAGCTCCCTCGCCACAATTACTGTCGAAACAATTCCCCGGGGGTAAACCCGAACAACCCTTTGAACGCCGCTATAAACGCCGACGTCGAGTCGTACCCACAAGACAACGCGGCATTCGTCACGCTGTCACCCTCCTCCAGCACATTCAACGACGACAGCAGTCGCATCCGCTGACGCCAGCCGCGAAAACTCAACCCGGTTTCACGCTGAAACAGGCGCATCAGGGTTTTTTCCGACGTGCCCAGTCGCTGCGCCCATTCCTGCAAGGTCACAGTCCGCTCAGGACTTTCGATCAGCTCATTGCACAGACCCAGCAAGCGCTCATGACGCGGCAACGGCAGCGAGAAACCGACTTCGGGCAGATTCGCCAACTGGTCCAGCAACACACTCACCAACCGTGCTTCCGGGCTGTCGCCCTGTGGATATTCCACGGGCAGCAGGCAAAAACTCTTGATCAACTCCCGGGCCAGCGGCGTCACCTCCAACACCCGACAGCGATCGTCCGCCCAAGGGCAATCCTCTCGGCGCACATAAAGACTGCGCATCTCGGCGCGCATCGAGGTCACGACCTGATGGTCGACATCCGCCGGAATCCAGATCCCCCACTGCGGCGGCGCAAAGAAACTGCCCTCGGCGGTGTGCACGCCGAGAACGCCGCTGATCGCGTAGGAAAATTGCACCCAGTCATGGCGATGAGACGAGGTCCACGAACCGGCGTTGAGGCTTTCCGCCCGCGCGTACAGGGGGCGCGGCAGTAAAGTCAGTGCGGGAATTGTCCGTTCGAGGGAGAGTTGTCCGTTAGTCGGCATTGATGAGCCTTGTGTTGCAAGGTTGCTAAAGAGTCGACGTTAGGCCAAGCCACTCCCGCATTCAACACCGCTGATCCCCCGTGGGGCGAGCAGGCTTGCTCCCACAGGTCTTGATTCAACGCTCAACTATTGCGGTGACACCCTGCCCGCCAGCCGCACAAATCGAGATCAGCCCTCGCCCCTTGCCTGCGGCGTCGAGCAGCTTGGCCAGGCTGGCCACAATACGTCCGCCGGTAGCCGCAAACGGATGCCCCGCCGCCAGTGAACTGCCTTTGACGTTGAGCCGGCTGCGGTCGATGGAGCCCAGTGGCGCGTCGAGGCCGAGGCGGGTTTTGCAGTACTCGGGGTCTTCCCAGGCCTTCAAGGTGCAGAGCACTTGCGCGGCGAACGCTTCGTGGATTTCGTAGTAATCGAAGTCCTGCAAGGTCAGGCCATTGCGCGCCAGGAGGCGTGGCACCGCGTAGACCGGCGCCATCAACAGCCCTTCGGCGCCGTTGACGAAATCCACCGCCGCCGCTTCGCCATCGCGTAAATACGCAAGGATCGGCAAGCCGCGCTCCTTCGCCCATTCTTCACTGCCCAACAGCACCAGCGACGCGCCGTCGGTGAGCGGCGTCGAATTGCCGGCGGTCAGCGTGCCTTTGGCGCTTTTCTCGAAGGCGGGTTTGAGCGAAGCGAGTTTTTCCAGGGTCAGGTCCGGGCGCAGGTTGTTATCGCGGGTCAGGCCCAGGAACGGCGTCATCAGGTCGTTGTGCCAGCCTTCGGTATATGACGCCGCCATTTTCTGGTGACTCTCCAGCGCCAGTTGATCCTGCTCCGCGCGCGGAATGTTCCAGGTCTGCGCCATCAACTCGCAGTGCTCGCCCATCGACAGGCCCGTGCGTGGCTCGCCGTTGCGGGGAAATTCCGGAATGAGATGCCCGGGGCGCAGTTGCAAAAAGGTTTTCAGTTTGTCGGCGGTGGTTTTCGCGCGGTTGGCCTGCAGGAGGATTTTGCGCAAACCTTCGTTGATGCCGATCGGCGCGTCGGACGTGGTATCGACGCCGCCGGCAATACCGCACTCGATCTGGCCCAGGGCGATTTTATTGGCCACCAGCAACGCCGCTTCCAGACCGGTGCCACACGCTTGCTGAATGTCATAGGCCGGGGTGGTCGGTGACAGCCGTGAGCCGAGCACGCATTCGCGGGTCAGGTTGAAGTCCCGGGAATGCTTGAGCACCGCACCCGCCGCCACTTCGCCCATGCGCAGACCGTGCAGGTTGAAACGCTCGATCAGGCCTTCGAGCGCTGCGGTGAGCATCGCCTGGTTACTCGCGGTGGCGTACGGCCCGTTGGAGCGGGCGAAGGGAATCCGGTTACCACCGATAATCGCGACGCGGCGCAGTTGAGTCATGAAAAGCTCCTGATGAACAATTTAAAAAACACTGCAACTCCCACAGGGTCTGCGTGTTCCTGAAAACCTCCGCAATGTCCAAGCGTAGGCCTTATCTCGTGAATCGAACGACTGATTGCCATTCGTGGTCCACACTTTGAACCCCAGCTACTGGAGCGCGTTCCATGTCTGATCGCTATATCGACTTCGCCAATTCATCCATCGGCCACCGTCTGGTCGGGGCCCTGGGTCTGCCGACGCCGGTTCGGCTGGAACGCTGGCAGGCAGGTCGACTGCGCCCTGTCGAAGGGGCGCTGCTGATCGGCGGCGGGCCGCTGGCGCAGAATGTCAGCGCTTTCGCCAACCGCCTGACCGATGCAATTTACAGCTACGACAGCGAACCCTCGATCGCCACCGCGTGGATTCCCGGTCACGGCCCGAAGCTGAAGGCAGTGGTGTTCGACGCCAGTCATCTGATGCATACCGATCAGCTCAAACAGCTGCGCGAGTTCTTCCAGCCACTGATGAAAAACCTCGAGGACTCCGCGCACCTGGTCATTCTCGGGCGCGCACCGCAGACGTTGAGCGATCCGTTTGCTGCCAGCGCTCAGCGTGCCCTGGAAGGTTTCAGTCGTTCGCTGGCCAAGGAACTGCGCAGTGGCGGCACTTTGCAATTGATTCACGTCGGCGAAGGTGCCGAGGATCAACTGGAAGGCCCGTTGCGGTTTTTCCTTTCGCCAAAAAGCGCGTTCGTCTCCGGACAAGTGATTCACCTGAGCCCCTGCACCACGCCGGTGACGGACTGGACGCGTCCGTTGTCGGGGCGCAAGGCTCTCGTCACCGGCGCCGCACGCGGCATAGGTGCATCGATTGCCGAAACCCTGGCCCGTGACGGCGCCGACGTGATCCTGCTCGACGTGCCCGCGGCAAAAACCGATCTCGACGCCCTCGCCGCACGCCTCGGCGGGCGCAGCATTACCCTGGACATCTGCGCGGAAGACGCCGGCACGCAGTTGATCGAGCAACTGCCTGACGGCGTCGACATTGTGGTGCACAACGCCGGTATCACCCGCGATAAAACCCTGGCCAACATGACCCCGGAATTCTGGGATGCAGTGCTCGCGGTCAACCTCAATGCCCCACAGGTGTTGACCAAGGCCTTGCTCGACAGTGGCACCCTGCGCGACAACGGCCGGGTGATTTTGCTGGCGTCCATCAGCGGCATCGCCGGCAATCGCGGGCAAACCAATTACGCGGCGAGCAAGGCCGGGTTGATTGGGCTGGCCCAAGCCTGGGCGCCGCTGCTCAACGAACGCGGCATCAGCATCAACGCGGTGGCGCCGGGGTTCATCGAGACGCAAATGACTGCGCACATTCCGTTCGGCCTGCGTGAAGCGGGCCGGCGCATGAGTTCGCTGGGCCAGGGCGGCCTGCCGCAAGACGTCGCCGAAGCGGTGGCGTGGCTGGCGCAACCGGGCACCGGCGCGTTCACCGGGCAAGCGCTGCGCGTCTGCGGACAAAGTGTTTTGGGGGCTTAGCGATGATTACCGATTGGCACACGCTCAACCGCGAACCAAGCCTGCCCGGGTTGTATGTGCAGGCCGCGACGCGACGCAAGATCACCGGCTCCACGTTGCCCGATTCGGGTTTGCGTTGCTGGGTCGATGTCGATCCGAAACGTCTGGCGGCTTATCGCAACGTCTGCGGGTTTGCCGACAACGGTTTGTTGCCGCCGACGTATCCCCACATCCTGGCGTTCGCGTTGCAGATGCAACTGCTGACTGACAAGAATTTCCCGTTCCCGCTGCTGGGGTTGATTCACCTGAGCAACCGCATTCGCGTCTTGCGGCCCATGGGCGGCGTGAACCGTGTCCGCATCAGCGTGCAGGTGCAGAATCTGCAACCCCATGCGAAGGGCGCGACGTTCGATCTGCTGACCACGCTCGATGATCAGCTGGGGGTGTTGTGGGAAGCTGAAAGCCAGATGCTCTGTCGCGGCGTAAAACTCGAAGGTGAGCCGGTCGAGGAAGTGCTGATCTCGACACTAGCGCTGACTGAGGTCACCCACTGGAAAGCGCCGGCGGACATTGGCCGGCAATACGCCAAAGTGTCCGGCGATTACAACCCGATCCACCTCAGTGCTGCGAGCGCCAAGCTGTTCGGCTTCCCGACCGCCATTGCCCATGGATTGTGGAACAAGGCGAGGACACTCGCGGCGCTAAACGATCATTTACCGACCGCCAACGTCGAGATTGCCGTGCAGTTTCGCAAGCCGGTGCGGTTGCCCGCGGAGGTGACGTTGCTCGCCAGTGCGGCGGGGTCCAGTGGCGATTTTCAGCTGGCGGGTGCCGGGGGTCTGGAACATATGGTCGGACATTGGCGGCCGGTTGCCTGACCCTCGTCCGCCAAATCCGTAGGACAAAGCCCTGCATCCGGTAAAAAACGTCCGTTTTTGCTGAATGATTCTATGCTGACATTACATAGTGATAGTCAGGGTAGACGCACTCATGAAAACAAGCCTCCCCCGCAAGCGAAAAAGTGCCATGGCCAGCACGGAGCTGAACCGGCAACTGGCCCGGATTCCCGTCGTACTGAATTTCAAAGTCGCCACCGACGCCACCGCCCGTTCGAGCGTGCAATTTTGAGTTCCGGGGACAAGCTGTTCGGGCGCCTGCTCAACCGCCATCCGCCACCGCCACCGGAATCCTCCAGCGCCCGGAGTGTAGCGGGTGTCGGCCTGCAGATGCGCCTGGACGCCGAAGGCCGGGTAGTTCATCTGGCCGGCCCACTGCGCCATGGCCTGGCCCAACAGCACCCTGCCGCGCAGGCGCCGCTTCTACACGATTTCCTCATGCCGCACAGCAGCCTCGCCATCGCAGGCACGCCGGCCGACTGGCAAGGACAAAGTCTGGACCTGGACTTCTACAGCCTCAGCGGACAACCCCTGCACCTGCGCGGCTGGGTGCAGCCGTTGGCCGATGCCTGGCTGTTGCAGTTGCTGGACATCGGCGACTTGTTGCACGAACGCCGGCAAGCGCGCAGCCGCGAACACTGCCAATTGCTCGCGACACAGATCGGCGACCAGTTGCGCCTGTGCAGCCTGACGCGCCTGCCCGAAGTACTGGTAGAGCAACTGCAACACCTGGCGCAGCATTTTCAGATTCCGTGTCTGGCCGTGGCGTTGCTGGATGAACAGGAAGACGGCTGGCAGATCCACCAGCATTACACGGCCTTCGATGCCCCCCCACTGTGGCAAAACGGTCAGCGCCTGGGCACCGGGCTCGACAGTTTGAACGGCTCTGCCCCTCAGCATTTGACCCACGGCGAGCACCCGCGCCTGCACAGCCTCTTTGGCAGTACCGATGGGTTTGCGGTGCCCTATCACAATGCGCAAGGCGTGGTCGCGTGGTTGCTCTGTGGCTTCTACCCGGCGCAGCAACGTGCACCCGACGTCGCCGAACGTGATTGGCTGCAGCTCGTCGCCGCGCTCGCCGGGCCATTGCTGGAACGCTTGCGCGAGCATCAGCACCATCTGCAACTGGAACGACTGGAATCGTTGCAAGCCCTGCTCGGCTCCGGTTGGCTGGAAATTTTCAGCGACAGTGCCGAGGTGCAGTTGGCGCCGTCGCTGGTCAGCCCCCTGAATCTGATCAGCCAACGCATACCCTTGCGCGACTGGCTTGAGCATATCCACCCCGCCGACCGCGAAGAGCTGCGCAGTCGCCTGCAAGACTTGCAGGATGACGGCACGCCTTTATTGCTCTGCGTGCGCCTGCATCACCCCGAGACGCCAACCTGGTATCGCCTGCAAGGCCAAGCCATGGGCGTCGGCAAAGACCGGCGGTTGGTGGGCTTCATGCTCGACATCAGCGACATTAAAAATCAGCAAAAGGACGCCGCAGTGGCCCAGAGCGCGAAAATGGCCGCCCTCGGCGAAATGGCCACAAGCTTGGCGCATGAAATCAACCAGCCGTTGAACGTGATGCAGATGGCCATCGTCAGTGTGCTCCAGCGCTTGAGCAACGGAGAGGTACAGGTCGACTATCTGACCGACAAACTCAACCGCATCAATGCCCAGGTCCAGCGTGCGGCGCGGTTGGTGGACCACATGCGGGTGTTCGGCCGGCGCTCGGAGGTCGAACAGCATCCGTTCAATCCGGTTGAGGCCATCGAGGGCACGCTGTCGCTGCTGGCTGAAGGCTTGCGGGGCAAAGGCGTCGAGCTCAGGGTCAGCGAAATCGGTTTCGAGGTTCAGGTGCGGGGTTACGTCGATCAGTTGGAACAGGTGCTGATCAACCTGATGGTCAACGCACAGGACGCAGTGCTGAGCAAATGCGAAGCGGATCGGGCTTTCAAGCCGTGGATTTCGGTGCACGCCGAGCGTGACGAACAGTCAGTGCGACTGTGGGTCGAGGACAACGGCGGCGGTATCGATCCGCGATTACTGGAGCGGATCTTCGAACCGTTTTTCACCACCAAGCCGGTGGGCGTGGGCACCGGGCTGGGGTTGTCGGTGAGCCACGGTATCGTCGAGAACATGGGTGGAATACTGCGCACGAGCAACTCGGCCGAGGGCGCGCGATTCTGTATTGAGCTGCCAATTGTCGTGCACGCCCCGAGCACACGATAGGCTTTGCCTTTCTGTCCGCCAACCGGCTCTCCCCTGACAACAAAAATCCCCTTGTGGCGAGGGAGCTTGCTCCCGCTGGGCTGCGTAGCGGCCCAAAAAATCGGACAACCATTGCCGATTTTTGTGAGCGCTACGCACTCAAGCGGGAGCAAGCTCCCTCGCCACAAATGCGCTCCCGGTGTTTATTTGGGTGGGTAGTTGGCCAGTATCCGGCCGACCGTTTCACGTATCGCCGTGCTGCGATCCGACGGGTTCGGTGAGCGGCTGAGGATTTGTTCGTCACTGCCGCGCCACACCAGTTTGCCGTCCTTGCCGTCGAGCAGGTCGATCTGAATGATTGCCACTTTGTAGCTGATGTTGCGGGTTTCGTTGTACATCGGCCCGCCCCAGTAGCCATTCCACGGGTTACCCCACGCGCCGCCGTAGTTGGTGGTCACTTGTTGCTGACGGTCTTCGACGATCAGGTAGGTTTGCACGCTCAAATCACCCTGTTTGCCCGCAGCGGCCGGGCGCAGGCCACGCTGATCCAGCTGATCGGCCACCGATTGGCGAATGCGCTGTTCGGTCAGGTCGCTTTTGATCCGTGGGTCATCGGGGCGATATTGCAGGGCGGGGTCTTTCCAGCTCCAGCTGCGATAGGCGGCGAAGTCGCGGCTGGCGTCGAAGTCATGATTGACCTGGTTGGCGGCGCAGGCGCTCAGGAGCGCGGCCACTGCCAGTAAAGCGAGACGGCGGAACATGATGATTCTCCGATTGAAGACATGAACCTGCGGAACGCTTCCTGATTGCAGAAGCTAACTGGGAGGATACGCCGACATGGCCTTTTCCACAGCCTCCCGTATGGCATCGGCGCGGGCGCTCTGGCTGCCCTTGTTGGCGGTTTCGGCGCTCGCGCTCCACACCGGTTGACCGCTTTGCGCATCGAACAGGTCCACCCTCACGACCACGACCTGTTCCGAATACGTGCGAACGATCGGCACCGTGTTGTACATGCCATAACCGCTGCCGTGGTGGTTGTAACCGCCATAGCCGCCGTAATAACCATAGTCGTCCCGGACCTGACGCAAGCGGGTTTCCAGATGCAGATTGGCACTGACAAACAAGTCCGCCGGGCGATTGTCATGCAGCGGCCGCAAACCGCGCTGATCGAGGGCATTGCTCACGGCCTCGGCGACTTGCGCCGAATCCGCCCAGGCCGACCCCGCGGGCATGCGCCCGTTGAGCCACGCCCAGCTGCGGTAGCGACCGTAGTCACGCGGCGCAGCCGGGTAGGCGCTGCGATCGAAGGTGTTGGCCGCCTCGGGTGGCGCCGGCGGCAACGGTTTGGAACTTGCCACATAGGGATTGGTGCCCTGGCAGGCAGCCAACCCGAGACAGATCACCAGTAACCCTGAACGACGTTTCATTTCGCGCTCCGATCAGACCGGCCGACAGATCCAGTGCAAGTAGCGCCCAAGCCCGGCAAAACTTGGGTGACGACGGTGGGCCAGTTCCATTTCCAGCAAGTCCACGAGTTCGGCGCGGGCCTGGAACTCCACCGGCATGTAGTCGTGAAAAACACGCACCCCGCTCTGGGTTTCGACCTGCCACAGGCCTTCAAGTTGCGCCGCCAATTCACGCGGATCAAGCGGCTGCTGTGGGGTCAGGCTCTGCTTTTCACCCGCCATGTCGTTCTTGCGCATTTTGCGGAAGTGCCCCTTGAGCAGGTTGCGATAGATCAGCGCATCGCGGTTGTAGAAGGCCAGAGACAACCAGCCATCCTGCTTGGTCAATTGATGCAGTACCGGCAGGATTGCATGGGGTTCCGCCAGCCATTCCAGCACCGCGTGGCACAGGACCAGATCGTAGGGCTCGGTGAGTTGGCCGAGCAAATCCTGCCACGGCGCCTGAATGAAAGTAGCCGTCTGGCCGGCGTCGGCAAAACGCTGGCGGGCGCCTTCCAGCATCGGCTCGGCGGGCTCTGCCAGCGTCACGTCATGACCGCGCTGGGCCAGCCACAACGACATGTGGCCCAGGCCGGCGCCGATGTCGAGCACACGCAGCGGACGGTCAGGCAGGGTTTCGGCCAGGTCGGCCTGAAGCACCGCCAGGCGGATCGCGCCCTTGGCGCCGCCGTAGATCTTTTCGGCGAAACGGGTTGCCAGTTGATCGAAATGACGGTCACTCATCAGCTGAACCTCCGTTCACTGTCCGCCAGTTTGCTGCGCACCACTTCATTCATGTCCAGCCCCAACTCGCTGCACAGCAGCAGTAGATAGAGCACGATGTCACCGACCTCCTGCCCGGCATGGGCCAGTTTGTCCGCCGGCAACTGGCGTGACTGGTCTTCGCTCAGCCACTGGAAGATTTCCACCAGTTCGGACATTTCCACGCTCGCGGCCATGGCCAGGTTTTTCGGGCTGTGAAATTGCCGCCAGTCATTGCGGTCACGGATGGCGTGCAGGCGTTCGGTCAGTTCAACAAGGTTCATCGGGCTCTCCTGAAGGCGTATAGCTTCGGGGGGATGACTGAGGAAGGCAAGCATCTCGGTAAGGCGCGTTTCTTTGCTCCATAATCAAAAATATCGCAGCCTCCGGCAGCTCCTACAGGGAACTCGCCACCGCGTTCAATGGCCCAAGGCTCAACCACTTACATCAGGACGTTAACGACATGCAGGTAGAAAGTTTTTTCGAATGGCTCGGCCAGGCAATCGGTTCAGTCATCCGCTTTATCGTTGACGCCCTCAGCGGCCTGTTCAATCTGTTGAGCCATGCCGGCAGCAATTTTGTCGAAGGATTGTCCCGCGCGCTGGGCATGGACACATCGATCATCAGCATCATTGCGTTGATCCTGGGGCTGATGCTGTTGTGGTCGGCGATCCGGGCGTTCATGAATGCGTCGGTCATCATGGGGATCATCTGGTTGCTGCTGGGGTTGTGGTTGCTTAGCTGGATAATCCACTAGCCCTCGCACAAAACACTGTGGCGAGGGAGCTTGCTCCCGCTCGACTGCGAAGCAGTCGTAAATCAGCCAGCGCGGTGTGTCTGCATACACTCGAAGTCGGGGGTTGGGGCCGCTTCGCGACCCAGCGGGGCAAGCTCCCTCGCCACAATTGATGCTGCGGATTCGCATGTATCGCTACAATGCCGGCTCTCCAAGGAGCCTGCATGTCCAACCTGATTGCCGACTGGCGCGACCGCCCGACCCATCGCCGGGTCTGGGCACTCGCCGCGCCCATGATCCTCTCGAACATTTCCGTGCCGCTGGTGGCGCTGGTCGACAGCACGGTCATCGGCCACTTGCCTCACGCCCATCAACTGGGCGCTGTCGCGGTCGGGGCCAGCCTGTATACCTTTCTCGCCTGGGCCATGGGCTTTCTGCGCATGGGCTCCACCGGTTTTGCCGCCCAGGCCGCCGGACGCGGGGATGGCGCAGCGTTGCGGCAGATTCTGTTGCAGGGGCTGTTGCTGGCCATGGTTCTGGCCATTGCATTGGGGGCGGTGGGCATCCCGTTGAGCGGAGTCGCGTTGCACTTCATGCAACCCTCGGCAGAGCTGGACCAACTGACCCGCGAATTCTTTCACACGCGGTTGTTCGGCCTCCCGGCCGCGCTGGCCAGTTATGCGCTGGTCGGCTGGTTCCTCGGCACGCAAAACGCCCGGGCACCACTGGCGATTCTGCTGAGCACCAACCTGGTCAACATTGCGCTGAACCTGTGGTTCGTCCTCGGCCTGGATTGGGGCGTGGTCGGTTCGGCCCGGGCTTCGGTAATCGCCGAATGGACCGGCGCGCTGATCGGCCTGCTGATGACCCGCAAGGCCCTGCGCGCCTACCCCGGCCACATCGCCTGGGCCGCACTGGCGCTGTGGCAGAGTTGGCGACCGTTGTTGGCGGTCAATCGCGACATATTCATCCGCAGCCTGTTGCTGCAATCAGTGTTTTTCCTGATCACCGTACAGGGCGCACGACTGGGTGACGCCACCGTCGCGGCCAACGCCTTGTTGCTCAACGGGCTGCTGCTGACCGCCCATGCGCTCGATGGCCTGGCCCACGCGGTGGAAGCGTTGTGCGGACATGCCATTGGCGCTCGCGACCGTGATGCCCTGCGCCGCTCACTGGTCGTTGCCTGTGGCTGGTCGTTGTTGGCGAGCCTGGGGTTTGCCGTGCTGTTTCTGTTCGCCGGGCACTTGTTCATCGAGATGCAGACTGACATTCAGAGCGTGCGCGATACGGCGTTCATCTACCTGCCCTACCTCGCCGCCCTGCCCTTGATCGCGGTCTGGAGCTACTTGCTCGACGGGCTGTTCATCGGCGCCACCCGCGCTCGGGAAATGCGCAACGGCATGCTGTTGACCGTGATTCTACTTTTGCCGTTTGGCTGGGCGTTGCAAGGTTTGGGCAACCACGGACTGTGGATAACCTTCCTGTTGTTCATGGTGCTGCGCAGCCTGACCCTTGGTGTGATTGCCTGGTTTCTGCGCAACAACGACGGCTGGTTCAGCGGCCGGGCTCACTGACCCGGCGTCGCCTTCACGAACGCGGCGACCTGCTCCAGCACCGGCGCCAGACCGCGCATCGGTCGTGACAGGGTCGCTACCAGCGTGGCGTGGCCGGGACGCGAGAAGTACAGGTCCTGCACCGGTACGCCCGCCTCGCGCAGCTTGCGCGCCAGGCCGCCGGTGTTGCGCGCCGGGTTGACCAGCTCATCGTCCGTCGCGGCCATCAACAAGGCTGGCGGCGAGCCACGACTGACGTGATTGATCGGCTGCGACTGCGGCGGTGAATCCGGCCAGAAAAATACCGGGCGTACGTCCGGATTCTTGATCGGCAAAAAATCATACGGTCCCGCCAGACCGATCCAGCCGCTGAGATTGTGCGGCGACAGGCCTACCGCGCCGAGCAGGTCGGGGTCCAGCGCCAACATCGCAGCGTTGTACGCCCCGGAACTGTGGCCCATCAGATATAGCCGCTGCGGACTCCCGGAAAACTGCCGAATGTGTTCGTGTGTCCAGGCAACCGCTTTTGCGCCATCTTCCAGGAACAGCGGATAACGCACCTGCGGATATAACCGATAGTCTGCCAGCACCGCGACAATCCCCCGAGACGCCAAAGCCTCGCCGACAAACCCGTAATCGCTGCGGGACCCGCTGTTCCAGCTGCCGCCATAGAAAAACACCACAACAGGGGCGTTCGCCACGGGATGACTCGGCACGTACACATCGAGTTTTTGCCGCGGATCAGCACCGTAGGCGATGCCCTCGGTCTTGTCGAAACTCCCGTCGGGCGTCAGGGCATTGAGCAATTTCAGTGGCGAGCACGCCGTCATCGCCAACAGCAGACACCCGCCCATTGCCAGGCAGAACAGTCGCCGCAGAGTGCTCGTCATTAATGCCGTACCTCGTATTCAGGGTTGATCGTTCTGCCACCGAATGCGCAGGCTATCGAGGCGTTCCTGCTGGGTCAGCCCCGATAATGGCGGCACCAGCGAAGCGCGGGGGTACTGCAAGCGTAGCCATAGCCAGCCATCGAGTACCGGCCGTTCGCTGAAACCCAGCGCCAGCCCTTCCTGCACATGGGACCACAAGCGGCGGTAATCGGTCCCGGTGGATTGGCTCCAGTGCCAGGCATGCTGTTCCAGCAGGCAGGTTTGCAGGGTTTCCCGCTGACGGGGGCTGAGGCTTTCTTCGACCGCCAGCGGGCTCACGGCGAGCCCCGGGTTGAACAACTGCTGCCAGCCCTGACTGCCGATCGCTCGATCGGCCCACGTCCCGCCGAACCAGTGCAACTGACTGATCGGTCCCAGCCAGCGACTCAGCTCGCGGGCATCACAGGCGTCGAAGAAGTAACTGGCCGTGTTCGGATTGTAATAACTCAACAAGGCTCGATGGTGCAGCCCGCAAGTCACGATGAGCATGCGGCGTAAATGCGCCAGCAATCGCGATGACGACACCTCGCTGACAATCAGCAAGCCACGCAAGGCCTGCGTATCGCTGTAGCACAACTCGGCCAGCGCCGGGCACGTTCGAAGGTCGACCAGCGCCGGGCCGTCTTCACGCAACGCCTGCAGTTCGGTGCCCTCGAACAGCCAGAACCGCTGGGCCTGCGAGAATACCTGTTGCAGTGTTGCGCTCGCCTGAGTCGCACTCGGGACGTCCAGCAACAGCCATTGCGGGGTTGCGCCAATCATGCAGCACCGCTCTGGCCAAACAGCGTCGCCGCCCGACAGGTGCAAAGCGCCTGCGAGCAGTGGCTGAAGCTGCCGCCGCCGGGTAACAGACACAACAGCACCAAGGGTTCACCCGAGCGCAGCAGTTCCAGCAAACCGTCATGGAGTGAGCTGGCCTCTGGCGGGCTGGGTTCCTCGACCGCCTCGACCCGCGACGGCGTATGAAGAAACCCGCAAATCAGCGGCTGATCCGGATCGCCCTCGATAAAGCTCACCACCACCTCGGTGCCCTCGCTCAGCAGCGAGACGCTCGGATCCTCCAGCTCAGCGGCCAGCGGTAGCCAACAATGGCTGGGGGCCGCGCCTTCGCCCTGATAGAGCCAGTCGAACTGCACGGCCACTGGCCGAGAGGGATCCGGCCGAGGTTCATCGACATCGACCACCCAGGCTCGTTGCAGGCTGTGCATCCGCGGTTTCACCGCACAGGGAGGCGGGACGAAGGAGGTGGCTCCATGAAGCGCACGGATCCGATTACTGTAGGGAGCCACTGGATCCTGACTCCCCTGATGTTCGACATGGGTCAGCAGCCACAAATGATTCCAGTCGGCAACCGGGTGGCCGGACAACGGCATCAACTGACCACTGCGCAACGTCGGCAAGTCTGTACGACCTTCCACACCCGGCACGGTACGCTGCCCCGCCTGAAGCTGAAACTGCCGCACCGCCGGTTGCTCGCCATCGACCTGGAACGGCGCGTTCGCAGCGGGACGGAAATGGCCACGACCATCACCAAACACCACGCAGTGCCCGCGTGCGTGATGCTCGAAGTGATAATGCAGGCACTCCTGGGCGCACAGGCGCTGGAGAAACTGCAAATCCGACTCCCGATACTGCGTGCAGAAATCACGGGGCGGGTAATCGCCACTCAGTTCGAAGCGTCGATCCTTACCCGTGATGCCGTGCTCCTTGAGCACCTGGCTGAGAATCTCGGGCACCGAGACGTCGTTGAAAATGCGTCGACTGAAACGCTGGGAAAGGCAAGCCAGCCTGGGCCTCAGACGCACATGGCAAAGCCTGACTGTCGGGCCATGGTCACGCTGGACGAGTTCATGCAACAGACCATGCACCGTGCTGCCCTCCGGCCCGAAATGTAAAGCGGCCGGGCGGTACAGCAAGCTCGCAAGGTCGAGCGTCGGGTCATCGATCAGCAGGTCCATATCGAACACAAAGGGCTCGCTGATCGCTTCTCTACCGGTAAAGGCCAGAACTTCGAAAGGGTCGGGCAGACCGGCTACGTCCAGACGAAATGAAGGTTCGTTGACTGGATCGAACATCGGCGATTCTCTACAGGAGGGGCGGCCGGGGATTCTCGCCGAGAGCCATGGCTGAGTAGAGTGCCGAAGTACAACTTAGGAAATGGCCTACGCGAAAAGAAGACCATATGGCTTTGATAGCCGGGAGTGTGGGCAATTTCGCGGGGAAATAGAGAACCGCCGCACCAGGTCATCCGAAATTTCCGCAGCGTGCGGAACAATTTCAGACAACCTGATGAGCGCGGCGACTTACCTCAAGAAGACAGGTAAGACGAACGGGTCAGGCCCAGACGCAATGCGTCGAGGAACTGGGTACGTTCGGCGGCGGTGATGCGTGCACTGGCGCACTTGTCGCGGTAGTGAGTCATCAGCTCTTCCGGCGACAAATGCACGTAACGCAGCATGTCTTCGATGGTGTCGTGGGTTTCGATACCCGCGTGGTATACGCTGCCGTCGGCATTCTGGTAGATGTTCACCGAGTCGGTGTCGCCGAACAGGTTGTGCATGTCGCCCAGAATTTCCTGATAGGCGCCGACCAGGAAAATCCCCAGCAGGTAATCCTCGCCCTCGTTCAGTGCGTGCACTGGCAGGCTGGTCTCGATGCTCTGCTCGTCGACGTATTGCTTGATCTTGCCGTCGGAGTCGCAGGTCAGATCCTGCAATACGGCGCGACGCAGCGGTTCTTCGTCGAGACGGTGCAACGGCAGGATCGGCAGGACCTGGCCGATGGCCCACGTGTCCGGCAGGCTCTGGAACACCGAGAAGTTGCAGATGTACTTGTCGGCCAGCTTGTCGTTGAGTTCGTCGAGCACCTGACGGTGGGAACGCTGACGGGCCTTCAACGAGTTGTGCAGGCGACGGCACACGGCGAAGTAGCATTGCTCGGCCAGGGCTTTTTCCGCCAGGGTCAGCTTGCCGTCGGCGTACTGGGTGGCCACGTCGCTCATGTAGTGTGTGGCGCGCCAGTAGGTCTCGGTAACCATTTCGATGTCGGTCGGGCCGAGCAGGTCAACCAGCCACTGCACGGTTTCCGGCAGCGCTTCCTTGTTTTCGATCTGCGGCACGTCGTCGTTGTGTTTCTCGACGTCGGTGACTTGCACCACCAGCATGGCGTGGTGCGCGGTCAGTGAGCGGCCGCTTTCGGAGAAAATGTTCGGGTGCGGCAGGCTCTGCGCGTCGCAGAATTCCTTGAGCATCCCGACCACGACACCGGCGTAATCGTCCATGTCGTAGTTGATCGAGCTGGCGTTGCGCGAATGCGTGCCGTCGTAGTCGACGCCCAGACCGCCACCGACGTCGATGTGATCCACCGGCAGGCCGAGGTTGCGCAGTTCGCCGTAGTAACGAATCGCTTCCTTGAAGCCGTGCTGGTAGTCCGCCAGGTTGGCGATCTGCGAACCCATGTGGAAGTGCAGCAGACGAATGCCCTGGTCAAGGCCCGCCGCGCGGAAACGCTCGACCACCGACAGCAATTGCGCCGCCGACAGACCGAACTTGGATTTCTCGCCGCCAGTGTCTGCCCACTTGCTCGAGGCCAGGGACGACAGACGCACACGCAGGCCGACCTGCGGCTTGACCTTCAGCGAGGCGGCTTCTTCGATCACCAGTCCCACTTCGGATTCTTTCTCGATCACGATGAACACGTTGTGGCCCAGCTTCTGGCCCATCAGCGCCAGACGGATGAACTCGCGGTCCTTGTAACCATTGCAGACGATGGTCCCGCCCTTCGGCGCCAGCGCCAGTACCGCCAGCAGCTCTGGCTTGGAACCGGCTTCGAGGCCGATCGACACGTTTTGCGTGGCGATGATGTTCTCGATCACTGCTTCTTGCTGGTTGACCTTGATCGGGTACAGCGCGGTGTATTTGCTCTGGTATTCCAGGCGCTCGATGTTGGCGTCGAACGCGCCGGTCAGCTGACGCACGCGGTCTTGCAGAATGTCCGGGAAACGTACCAGCAACGGCAAGGACAGGCCGCTCTTGCGCAGCTGGTCGACTTGTTCGAACAGATCGATGGGCGAACTGGTCGGACCGTTCGGACGAACCTCGACGCGACCGGCATCATTGATCGCGAAATACCCGGCCCCCCAATGGCGAATCCCGTAAACACTGCGGCTGTCCGCAACTGTCCATTGGCTGCCATCGTCTTTGCGTGTGCGTCGTACGGACATTGAAGTCCCCTATAAAGAAGTCATAGAGCGTCGCCTGGGTTCAGGCCGGCGCAGTCTAAAGGATGAAAATGACGGTTCGTCAACGAGGGGATAGACCTCGCTGACCGCAGTGAGTTTAGAAACCGGTCAGAACAGGCTCTGTGAAAACCATGTAGGCGACGGCGGACCCGGGTTGAATCAGGCCCGGATCAAGCCGGGGGTGGTTTTCACAGAGGCTGCTAGCCGCCGGACTTCTTCGCCTTGAAACCGAGTTTGATCAGCTCGCCCAACAGCAGCTCGACATGATCGCCCTGGATTTCAATGATTCCGTCTTTCAACGCTCCACCGGTGCCACAGCGCTTCTTCAACGTGGTGGCCAGGTCCTTGAGCGCGTCTTCGGCCAGCGGCACGCCGGTGATGGTGGTCACCGTCTTGCCGCCACGCCCCTTGCTTTCGCGACGCACGCGAGCGATGCCGTCGCCGGCCGGGATAACGGTCTGTTTGCAGATACAGGCGTCCACCGGTTTACTGCATTCCGGGCAATGACGACCTGCGTCGGTGGAAAATACCAGGCCACCAAGGGCGGCGAAGGATGCGGCTTTTTTGGCCACCGGCAATCCTCTTGGGAGGACAAAGACTGGTCGCGGCACTTGGGCAAGTGCCATCGACCGCGAAGCCCCACTCAGGCAGGGGCAGCGCTACTGAACCGGTACAGCCCTGCGTAGGAGCTGGCGAGTGCAACGAGGCTGCGATCTTTTGATGTTGAATCAAAAGCAATGTCAAAAGATCGCAGCCTGCGGCAGCTCCTAAAAAAAGCAATGCCGGTTCAGCTTGAAAAGGTCGCGCAGTGTAACGGCAAAAACGCCGATTGCTAAGAGCCAATCGGCGCCAATTTATGCCTCTTATGCGACGTCTTCCCCGCGAGCCCGGAGATAGCGCTTCAAGGCGGCCAAAGAGTCCGGGCAATAAGGCTTTTGCTGGATTTCCAGCATGACCTGATCGACGGGAATAAAGCGCGCTTCGAGCACTTCCTCCGACTGCAGGATCAACGGGCCGTCCCACACCGCCGAAAACGCCGAACACCAGAGGCGATTACCAGTGTCTTCGAAGAAAAAATGGTCATGGGCGGTCAGTTCCACACCGCTCACACCGAGCTCTTCTTCCAGTTCACGGGCGGCCGATTCGGCGTAGGTTTCGGTGGCCAGCACCATGCCCCCTGCCGCCACATCCCAGTAACCGGGATAAATCGCCTTGCTCAACGTGCGCCGATGCACGCAGAGCTCTCCGACGGAATTGAACAGCATGATGTACGTGCCGCGGCCGATCAGCCCGCGCTCGCGCAGGTCGGAGCGAACCAGAGCGCCGAGCAGGTTGTCCTGCTCGTCGACCCAGGCGATCTGTTCGGCATCCGAGGCTGCGCGATGGGCGGCCTCTTTGGCGCTATCGACCATGACTCAGCCCTGATTGAGCAGTTGACGGAGATCGATCACCGCTGCGTTGGCCCGGGAGATGTAGTTGGCCATGACCAGTGAGTGGTTGGCCAGCACGCCAAAGCCGCTGCCGTTGAGGATCATCGGGCTCCAGACCGGCTCTTGCGAGGCTTCCAGCTCACGAATGATCTGGCGCACGCTGACCGTCGCGTTCTTTTTCGCCAGCACATCGGCGAAATCGACCTCGATGGCGCGCAGCAGATGGGACAACGCCCAGGCCTGGCCGCGAGCCTCGTAGAACACGTTATCGATTTGCATCCACGGTGTTTCGACGACTTCCTCGTCCACCTGTGGCACCTGACCCGGCGCGACCACTTCGGTTTTCAGCGCGGTGTTCAGTTTGACCCGGCCAACGCTGGCCGACAGACGTTGTGACAGCGAACCCAAGCGGGTGCCCACATCGCCCAGCCAGTTGTTGAGGTTGTCGGCGCGGGCATAGAACAGCGCGTTTTTCTGCGTCGGATCGGACAGGCGCGCCTGATAGCGGCTCAGGGAATTGATGCCTTCCAGGTACTCGGACTCACTGGACGGCAGCACCCAGCTTTTATTGTCGAAGTTGAAACGCGGCTCGGCTTTCGCCAGATCGGAGTCTTCGGCCGATTGCGATTGCGAACGGGCGAAGTCTTTACGCAACGCACGCGTCAGGTCGCGGACCTGGACCAGCACGCCATATTCCCAGCTCGGCGTGTTATCCATCCACAGGCCCGGCGGGAAACGATCGTTGGAAATGTAACCGCCCGGTTTGGTCAACAAGGTGTCGGCAACCGTCTTGAGGGTTTCGACCGTGGTGTAGCCGATGACCATCTGCTTGCCTTCTTTCTCGGCAGCCACCTGGGCATTCTGTTGAACCGGGAACAGCGCCGGCTCCTGGCTCCAGTACCAGCCAAGCGCAACGGCCACAATCAGGTAGAGGCCGATCAACGTGGCCAGCGCCCGGCTGAACAACAGGCCGCCGATGTAGCTGCGGGTGGCCGATTTCGGTTCGGCGGCACGTTCAGGCGCGCTGCCCGCGCGGTTCTTCCAGTCCAGCATGGCGATATCCTTTCAATCACTTGAGTTCATCGGTTCGACCACAACCATACAACAACGTGCCTTTGCCCGGCACCCGTCGTCAGGTTATCCGGGTAAATTACCGTCAGGTAGCGGTGAAAACCGTGTCCATGAACCCGAGCCGCCCTGCCCGTGTTAAACGCCAGTGACCTTCATTGAGATTGGCTGAACCTCCGCCGATAGAAAAAGATGCGCGATGCCCTTTCCGTCAGTTCTGCGCGGCGCCGTGTCCCCATCCACCGTCGCGATATAGTGACGCTGCGCCAGCGGCTCACCGGTTACGCTGTCCAGGAGGCGAAAGAGCCTTGGCGATCTTGTGGCCTGGGCGGGGGGATTTTGCATCAGCTCCATGATCGCAGGATCAAAGCTCCGCTCCGGCATGACCCAGTCAGCGTAATCGGCTTCAGGCCTGACCAACCACCACTCTCCCCGCTCGATCTGGTCAAGCACTTCGCTGTCAGTGTCGATCACCCTGTCGTTCGCCGCGCAGGGTCATGAAGGCGGGAGTTGGCATGGTGGGGCTCCTTTTTATTTGGGTTGTGGGGCGGGGAAGTGACTGGGCTTGTCGTACATGTCTTCGATTTCGTCAAAGGGCCGCCAGGCTTTACCGAGGTCCAAGGTGATGAGGTAGCGTTCCTGACTCGGATTTCGATAATCCTCGAAACGCCCCATTATCAGCATGGCCTGATACTTGTCGCCCGCCTGCCAATAGGATCGTCCGGAGAGAATTCCTTTACTCAAGTAGGCCCGCCACTCAGGGGTATCGGAGATTGTGGGATTGTTTCGCAGCCCTTTTGCCACCCAACCTTTTTCACGCCATTGGTCTTGCAGATCGAGAACTACCTCGAGGGCATCATCGATTAGCAGCGGTTCGACCTGCGGGGACATGCGGATACCGGAAATGACATTGTCGTCAAAATTGACAGTGAAAAAGCGCGCCGCCGGCGTGGTGAATCCGAATTGTGGATCAACAAATCGCAATCGTGCGTCGGTCATGGGAATGCCGAACCAGATGCGGTCACGGATCTCCGGACTAAAGGGAGCTGAAGAGTTTCTGAGCAGGTTTTCATACGTCCCCCCCATTTCCACGACGATTTCGGGTTCATCCCAGAGAGGTTGCGTCAGGCGGTGTATGACGGCCCACGTCAGGCCAGCCAGGACAAGAAGAAAGGCGCCGCAGCGCCAGCCGAACCAATGTGATCGAAGAGTCATTGACTACTACCGCTTGCTGCGATCTCGTTGATTGACTGCTCCAATGCATAACGGTTGTGGTCACCGAGCATCCGATCAAAGCGTGTCGCTGCCTGGAGCACGAATTCCATTCGCTGATTGATGTCGGACAAGTCCGCCAGTGGGTTGTCGCCAAAATCGACGGTGCGCCCGTCCCCGACACGCTGACACTGACTGGTAAGGGTCAACTCAATCGCCTGGGCAACGCCTGAAGGAAACCCCGTAACGTAGGAGGCGTGATTGGCACGCAGCAAAGCTACCAGTTGGCGGTCCTGGTAAATCGTTGGCTGGAGGATATTCTTCTGCTCATGCCGCGCCAAATGCTTAACACCTGCGGCAATATCTCCGTCCTCTATCGCCTCAAAACCCAGAAAAATCTCGGTGTAATCCAGCCCGAATTCGAGCTTTTCCTCCCCCACCGGCCACAGCACCGGAAACTTCGGATGCCCAAATATTCCCGCTCGTGCTCCCAAGCACTGTTTCAACTCTCTGAACCCACGCTTCGCATAAAACTCATGCAACGGATAAACATCCAGAAACAGCGTGGTATTCCCCAGCGCCATCATGTCGTGCACATGCCGGAACTGCTGCTGCACCAGCGACAAGTCCTCACCCGTTGAACGAAAATCCACAGAGGGCACAGGATTACGCGCATCCGCTTCCTTATAGCCACGCAACTCATCCGCCTGCTCGGCCATCTTGTCTGGCGTCAGCAACCCGAACTCGCTGCGGCTATCGCGCACACGCTGCCGCGCCTCGTACTCCTTGCGAATGAGGTCGATACTGTCCGCCGCATGCAGTAATCCGCAGCCGACCTGCTTGGAGGCAAATGCCGCCAGCCCGGCCCACTGAAACCTTGAATCGTGCAGCCACAGGCGAGCGTAGGCAGCGTTGATCACGCGGTTGCGCTCTACCGGGTCGGCAACCAGTACCCCACCGGGTGCGACAATCTCTTCCGCCTCGCGCTGGTAGTGTCGCCATAGGCAGGCGCAAGTAAGAATCGGCACGTCGGTAATGAGTGCCTTGCTGCCATAAAGCAGCTCCTCTTTGCATTCACAGTCAGCGATGGGGGTGCTGTTGTGGTTGAGGTGCTGCTGATCGCTGGGTTGGTCTTTGAAACACTGGGTCATGATTCGTGGATGGCATCTAAGGGTTTCCCTGACACCCTACACGCCTAAAACCCGGCTCGAATCCAGCAAGCCAAAAACCAGAACTCCCTGACAAATAACACTCGCCAAGCTTACGGACGCTTCGCACAAAATCACGAAAAGTGCCCTGAGACACCCAGCCCACGGGCCTTTCGGAATAACCTTCAGGCATTTTCAGACCAGCCAGTCAGAAACTGAATGACGTCGCTTTGCAGATTATTGACGTACGACACTCATGCAAACGAAAAGAGGTGCTAGCATAGAGCCACCAGTCGATCTCAGCATGCACCCTAACTAGTAGTCAGGATATGACCGAGCCAGAAGACCCCAGCCGTGAGCGCCTCAAGCACCACTTTGCCCAGCGGGTAATTCATCAGGCACGTCAAATTCTTGAGATCTGGCAGCGCCTGCAACGCAGCGAGTGGTCCGTCACCGATTTATCGGAACTGAGCGAGGCCAACCTGCGCCTGCAGCGTTTCGCCGAGCGTTTCGAACAACCGGAACACATCCAGCTGGCGCGCCACATCGGCCAGTCGCTGGAAGCCGTCGATGCCAATCGCGGACGCCTGAGCAGCGGCCTGATCACTGATCTCAATCGCCTGATGCAGCGCTTGTCGCGCACCGGCCTGCGACATGGCGATCAACTCGAACAAACCTTCCTGCCGCCGCTGCGCAAGCCGATCTACGTGATGCTCCAGGATCACGACCGTGCCGAGCGCCTGGCCAAGCAGCTTGAATTCTTTGGACTCAGCGCCCAATCCCTCGACAGCGTGGCGGCCTTTCGTTCGTCGATGGTCGAACGCTTGCCCGCCGCAATCGTCATGGACGTGGACTTCAGCGGTCCCGGCATCGGCCTGAAACTGGCCGCCGAAGCCCAGGTCGGTCTGGATGAACCGTTGCCACTGCTGTTTTTCAGCCTGCTCGAAACCGACACCCCGACCCGCCTCGCGGCGGTGCGTGCTGGCGGCCAGGAGTTCCTGACCGGCACCCTCGAAGCCTCGAGCCTGCTGGAAAAGATCGAAGTCCTGACCTGCGTTGCGCAATACGAACCTTATAAAGTGCTGATCATCGACGACTCCCGCGCACAGGCCTTGCATACCGAGCGTCTGCTCAACAGCGCCGGAATCGTCACGCGGACCTTGATCGAGCCGATCCAGGCCATGGCTGAACTCGCGGACTTCCAGCCCGACCTGATCATCCTCGACATGTACATGCCGACCTGCACCGGTACCGAACTGGCCAAGGTCATTCGTCACAACGACCGCTACGTCAGCGTGCCGATCATTTACCTGTCCGCCGAAGACGATCTGGACAAGCAGCTCGACGCCATGAGCGAGGGCGGCGACGACTTCCTGACCAAACCGATCAAGCCGCGCCACCTGATCACCACGGTGCGCAACCGCGCAGCGCGCGCGCGCAATCTCAAAGCGCGGATGGTCCGCGACAGCCTCACCGGGCTGTACAACCACACGCACATTCTGCAATTGCTCGAAGACTGCTCGTTTCGCGCCCGCCGCGAGAGCAAGCCTTTGAGCTTCGCGATGCTCGACATTGACCACTTCAAACGGGTCAACGACAGTCACGGCCACCCGATGGGCGACCGCGTGATCAAGAGCCTGGCGCTGTTTCTCAAGCAACGCCTGCGTAAGACTGACTTCATCGGCCGTTACGGCGGCGAAGAGTTCGCCATCGTCATGCCGGACACCGATATCGAAGCCGCCTACAACGTCCTCGATGAAATCCGTCAGCGCTTTGCGGAAATTCATTACCCCGCGCAGCCGCAGGATCTCTGGTGCACCTTCAGCGCCGGGGTGGTCGAGCTGGGCGAAGACTCCGACGGCCTGATGATGGCCAGCCAGGCGGACGAGGCCCTGTACCGTGCCAAGCACGCCGGGCGCAACCGCGTACAGGCGGCGCGGGCATCAAAGCAAAATGCCACCTTTTCATCGGAATCCACCCAGTCAGTCATAACCCTGTAAC
This sequence comes from Pseudomonas sp. IT-P100, assembly GCF_949767185.1. Taxonomy (NCBI): domain Bacteria; kingdom Pseudomonadati; phylum Pseudomonadota; class Gammaproteobacteria; order Pseudomonadales; family Pseudomonadaceae; genus Pseudomonas; species Pseudomonas sp. IT-P100. The sequence goes on along the minus strand of NZ_CATKQK010000006.1, from coordinate 133,059 downwards.
AGAAACGCAATAACTTCAGGGGCTTACCATTCTGCCGTTGGTAGTCCCGCGATGCGCCTGAAGCTGCTGACCAATCTCAACACCCTCCTTTTAGTCGCCGTGTGCGTGGCCCTCGGCGCCACGCTCTGGTGGTCGCAAAAAGCCCTGGAACGCCCGTATTTGTTGATGGAGCGTTACCTGGGGCTGTCACAGCAATTTCAAAATGAAGTGGCGCGCAACGTCGAGGATTACCTCGCCAGCGGTGACGCCTTGCGCCTGAGCAGCGCCAGCCAGGCCATAGACGCATTGCAAAAGGAGCTCGTGGAGTTGCCGCCGGCATTGGCCGACACCTTGCGCCCCAGCCTGACGAACCTGGATGAGTTCAGCAAAACCGACCTGTTGGCCGCCGGCAAACTCGCGGGAGATCCTCAGGCACTGCTGCTGCAAGCCGAACGCGAGCTCGGTGCCAGCCTCGATCAGCTCAGCCAGTACGCCAGCGATAACGCGACTTATCTGACGCCTCTGCTTAATGCATCCCAACACCTGGGCAAACTGTCGCTGGCCCGGGACAAACTGGTCAGCAGCGGTCGCAGCGAACTGGCGGCGGATGTTGAGCGTGAAGTCACCAACATCCGCGCTCAAGCAGAACGTCTGGATGCCCTGCCGCTACTCGGCGTTGCCAGTAAAAGTGAATCGGGCACCGATGATTTCGCCGCGATGATGGGCCTGGAGAACACCGAAAAAACCGTGACCGAAGATGCTGGCGTCGGGCTCAAACGCGAACTCAACAGCCTGCTAACCCGCTATCCCGCGGAGCTTGCGCGCACCCGTGAGCAGATCCAGAAACGTACCGACCTCAGCGCCGCGACTCACCTGAAAATCGCTGCGGTACAACAGACCATCGCCGGGCTGGAACCGGTGGTCCGCGCCCAGCATGGGCAGATCCAAAGCGAAGTGCGGCTGATGCAAGGCGTGATGATCGGCCTGATCCTGCTGATCGCGTTGCTCATCGACACCCTGCAACGACGCCTGGCCCGAACACTGACCAACCTCGCGCCGGCGCTTTCGACCTGGGCCGAAGGCGACTTCAGCCGGGACATTGAATTGGGCAAGACCAATCGCGAGCTGCATGACATTCAAGCCTCGCTCAACCGTCTGCGCGCCTACCTCGTCGATCTGGTCGGGACCATTCGCCTTAACGCCGAACAGGTCGCCGGCAGCAGCCGCACCCTGGCAGAATTGAGCAATGACCTGCACAGCGGCGCCGAGCATCAGGCGGGTGACACGGCGCTCATCCGTGATTCTCTCGGCGAACTGGAAGCGACCATTCAACAAGTGGCCGGTGATGCCAGCCAGGCTGCCGACGCCAGCCGCCATGCCGGGTTGGCGGTGGAACATGGGCAAAAAGTCATCGGCCTGAGCCTCACCGGGCTGCACGCACTGGTCGATGAAGTGCAAGGCAATGCACAGATGATCGAACACCTGGCCTCGGAATCGGCCACCATCGGCGGCGTGCTGACGGTGATTCGCTCGATTGCCGACCAGACCAACCTGCTGGCCTTGAACGCAGCCATTGAAGCGGCTCGCGCCGGGGAAATGGGCCGTGGTTTTGCCGTCGTGGCTGAAGAGGTTCGCTCGTTGGCGCAACGCACCGCTGGCGCCACGGCCGAGATTCAGGTCTTGATCGCCGGATTGCAAACGGCGGCGCAGCAATCGGTGCAAGGCATGCGTGCGCAGGTTGAGCATGCTGAAGCAACGGCCAATCAGGCCCAGGCCGCTGACGGCGCGCTGGATAAAATCGTCGGGGCGATCCAGACCATTTCCGACACTGCCGTACGCATCGCCGATGTCACCGCTCAGCAAAGCGGCGCGGTCAGCGAGATCCGCGATCACAGTGAGCGGATTCACCAGCTGGGTGGGGATAACCTGCTGCGCATCGGTGAGGGACGTGAGCAAGGGGAGCATTTGTTGGTGCTGGGAGGGCGGTTGCATACAGCCGTTCAAGCCTTCCGCGTCTGACCAGACTCCCTGTAGGCGCTGTCGAGTGAAACGAGGCGGCGATCTTTGATTTTGGTTTTTGGATCAACGTCAAAAGATCGCAGCCTCGTTTCACTCGACAGCGCCTACATACGCATCCGCGACGACTCCGCTATCATTCCCGCACCTCCGATACGCGAGATTGTCATGCGCCGTTTGCTTTGCCTGCTGTTTTTTGTTCTCGCCCTGCCGGCCAACGCCGCCGGGCTGCTGGAGAGTCGGCCAAGCGCCACGTTGGGCTCGATCAACAACAGCGCCGACTTCCTGCCGGTGCGCGAAGCCTTTCAGCTCAGTCTGGTCGAAAGCACGCCGCAATCGATAAAGCTGCGTTTCGTCGCCACCGAGGGTTACTACCTCTACCGCCATCGCTTTCAGTTTCGCGCCGACCCCGCCGATCTCGCACTCGGCACGGCGCAATTGCCCAAGGGTGAACAAAAGCACGATGAATATTTTGGCGATGTCGAGGTTTACCACGGGATCCTCGATATAGAACTGCCACGCACCGATCAACGCGCCTTTACGCTGGCCGTGACGTATCAGGGCTGTGCCGATAAAGGCCTGTGCTATCCGCCTGAAACCGAACGCCTGAGTATCGATGGCAGCAGCGGCGCGACCACGAGTTGGAGCTGGCGGGAGCTGGCGCTGTTCTTCCTCGCCGGCCTGGGCCTGACGTTCACCCCTTGCGTATTGCCGATGCTGCCAATCCTGTCCGGCGTGGTGTTGCGTGGCCAGGTCGGTGGCTTGCGCGGCTTCAATCTGTCTCTCGCGTATGTGCTGCCGATGGCCGCCTGTTTCGCCCTGCTCGGTGCGTTGATGGGGCTGTTCGGCGCACAGCTCAATCTTCAGGCGAGGCTGCAATCGGCGTGGGTGCTGGTGCCGTTCGCGATGTTTTTTGCCGTGTTTGCCCTGGCGATGTTCGGCGTCTTCGAACTCAAGTTGCCGCAGGCGATCAGCAGCCGACTGGACCGCATCGCCGGTCGCACCGAAGGTGGCTCGTTATGGGGTGCGGCGGTGCTGGGCGTGGTTTCCAGTCTGCTGGTTTCGCCCTGCGTCTCGGCACCGCTGGCCGGCGCGTTGCTGTACATCAGCGCCAGCGGCGATGCGCTGGGCGGCGGGCTGAAGCTGTTCATGCTCGGCCTCGGCATGGGCGCCCCGCTATTGTTGGTGGCCACCGGCGGTGCAGCCTGGCTGCCGAAAAGCGGGCCGTGGCTGGTCTACGTGAAAAACGCGATTGGCGTTTTGTTGCTGGGGCTGGCGATCGGTCTGCTCAGTCGGGTGTTGCCGGGGCAGATCACCTTGCTGCTGATCGGCTTGCTGGCCGGTGGCGTCGGCCTGTTCATGGGTGCGCTGGAGTTCGTCTACAAACCGCCGCGAAAACGTGTCGGTCAATTGCTCGGCATGTTCCTGCTGTTTTATGCGCTGGCGTGTTGGTATGGCGCCTTCAGCGGCCAGACTGATCCGCTCAATCCCATCGGCCAGCCGCGTATCGTCAATGGCAACGGGCAGCCGCAACACACCGGCAACTGGCAAACCATCACCACCCCGGCTGAACTGGATCGCGCCCTCGCGGACGCCAGATCGTCCGGCACCCCACTGCTGCTCGACTGGTACGCCGACTGGTGCATCAGCTGCAAAGTCATCGAACACGAAGTGCTCAACGACGCGAAGGTCGTCGAACGCCTCAAGGGCTATCGGCTGATCCGCTTCGACATCACTGCGAGCAACGCCGAGCAACGTGCGCTGCTCGACCGCTACAAATTGTTCGGCCCACCGGCGCTGATGTTTTTCGGCAAGGACGGTGTCGAACGCACCGAGGTGCGAGTGGTCGGCGAAATCACCGCCACGGACTTCGCCGAACGTGTCGCTAAAGCAAATGACCGGATTTAATCACCCGGTCACATATTTCGCGCAAACATCGGCCATCGTGCTGGCTATTGCATAGAACTGGACAGTCACAAAGGCTTTGCGGCATAGTCGCCGGGTTCTGACAAATGCACAGCGGATAACAAGGAACAGCAGATGGCGACCCTATTGGTTCTGCACGGCCCCAACCTGAACATGCTCGGCACCCGTGAACCGGGCACCTATGGCGCTACGACACTGGCGCAGATCAACCAGGACCTGGAACACCGTGCTCGTGAAGCCGGCCATCATTTGCTGCACCTGCAAAGCAACGCCGAGTACGAATTGATCGACCGCATCCACGCTGCCCGCAGTGAAGGTGTGGACTTCATTCTGATCAACCCAGCAGCTTTTACGCACACAAGTGTCGCATTACGTGACGCGCTGCTGGCGGTGAGCATCCCATTCATCGAAGTGCATTTGTCTAACGTGCACAAACGCGAACCTTTCCGCCATCACTCTTACTTCTCCGACGTAGCGGTGGGAGTGATCTGCGGCCTTGGCGCCAGCGGTTATCGACTGGCCCTGGAGGCCGCACTAGAGCAGCTTGAAAGACAGGCAACGGCTTGAACAACAAGCGTTAAACGCCCCTGACCGACCCTTGGGAGTTGATGATTCATGGATATCCGTAAAGTTAAGAAACTGATCGAATTGCTGGAAGAGTCCGGCATCGACGAGCTCGAGATCAAGGAAGGCGAAGAGTCCGTACGCATCAGCCGCCATAGCAAGACCCCGGCTCAGCAGTACTACGCACCGGCTCCAATGCACGCTCCGGCTCCAGCACCTGCTGCTGCTCCGGTTGCCGCCGCTGCCGCGCCTGCCGCCCCGGCCGCCCCTGTCCTGAACGGCAGCGTTGCCCGTTCGCCGATGGTCGGCACCTTCTATCGCAAGTCTTCGCCAAGCTCGCCGTCCTTCGTTGAAGTCGGCCAGACCGTGAAGAAAGGCGACACCCTGTGCATCGTCGAAGCCATGAAGATGATGAACCACATCGAAGCTGAAACCAGCGGTGTGATCGAATCCATCCTCGTCGAAGACGGCCAGCCGGTTGAGTACGACCAACCGCTGTTCACCATCGTTTGAACCGCGGAGAAACTTTGATGACTGCGAAGTTGGAAAAAGTTCTGATCGCCAACCGCGGTGAGATCGCACTGCGGATTCTGCGTGCCTGCAAAGAGATGGGCATCAAGACCGTCGCCGTTTACTCCAAGGCTGACAAAGAGCTGATGCACCTGGGCCTGGCAGACGAATCCGTCTGCATCGGTCCGGCCTCGGCCGCCCACTCTTACCTGCACATCCCGGCTATCATCGCCGCGGCTGAAGTGACTGGCGCTACCGCCATTCACCCAGGCTACGGTTTCCTTGCGGAAAACGCTGATTTCGCTGAACAGGTCGAGAACTCCGGCTTCGCCTTCATTGGCCCGAAAGCCGACACCATTCGCCTGATGGGTGACAAGGTGTCGGCCAAGCACGCGATGATCGCTGCTGGCGTTCCAACCGTTCCGGGCTCTGACGGCCCGCTGCCGGAAGACGAAGAAACCGCTCTGCGCATCGGTCGCGAAGTCGGTTATCCGGTGATCATCAAAGCCGCTGGCGGCGGTGGTGGTCGCGGCATGCGCGTCGTGCATAAAGAAGAAGACCTGATTTCCTCGGCGAAACTGACCCGCTCCGAAGCTGGCGCGGCGTTCGGCAACCCGATGGTCTACCTGGAAAAATTCCTGACCAACCCACGTCACGTGGAAGTCCAGGTACTTTCCGACGGCCAGGGCCATGCGATCCATCTGGGCGACCGCGATTGCTCGCTGCAACGTCGTCACCAGAAGGTTCTCGAAGAGGCGCCGGCACCGGGCATCGACGAGAAAGCACGGGCTGAAGTCCTCGCACGCTGCGTCAAAGCCTGCATCGACATCAACTACCGTGGCGCGGGCACCTTCGAGTTCCTGTACGAGAACGGCGCGTTCTATTTCATCGAAATGAACACCCGCGTTCAGGTTGAGCACCCGGTTTCGGAAATGGTCACCGGCATCGACATCGTCAAGGAGATGCTCAGCATCGCCGCTGGCAACAAGCTGTCGTACACCCAGGAAGACGTCGTCATCCGCGGTCACGCACTTGAATGCCGGATCAACGCCGAAGACCCGAAAACCTTCATGCCAAGCCCAGGCACGGTCAAGCATTTCCACGCCCCAGGCGGCAACGGCGTTCGCGTCGATTCGCACCTGTACAGCGGTTATGCCGTTCCGCCGAACTACGATTCGTTGATCGGCAAGCTGATCACCTACGGCGCAACCCGTGACGAAGCGCTGGCGCGCATGCGCAATGCGCTGGACGAAATCGTTGTCGACGGGATCAAGACCAACATCCCGCTGCACCGCGATCTGGTCCGCGATGAAGGCTTCTGCAAAGGTGGGATCAACATCCACTACCTGGAACACAAGCTGGCTGGCGACAAGCACTAAGCTTTAGCCCGATCAACAAAGCCGCCTTCGGGCGGCTTTGTTGTTTCTGCAGAATGCTCCACGCAAAACCATTGTGGCGAGGGAGCTTGCTCCCGCTCGGTTGCGCAGCGACCGCAAGGACCATTCAACAGGACGGTGCCAGACAGATCCGGTTGGGCCATTTTGGGACCGCTTCGCGCCCCAGCGGGAGCAAGCTCCCTCGCCACAAGTGATTTGTTAACCGCTGAACCCTGGCAACCCGGTCGTCTTCTGCGTCGCGCTCGCGTAAACTTGTGCGCTTCTCGCAGCCCGCTAGGCTGCAATCAATATTTTTCAAAGGTGCCCGCCATGCCTTGGCTGCAAGTCCGTCTCGCCATCAGCCCAGAACAAGCCGAAACCTACGAAGACGCTTTCCTTGAAGTGGGCGCCGTGTCGGTGACCTTCATGGACGCCGAAGATCAGCCGATCTTCGAACCGGAACTCAATACCACCCCGCTGTGGTCGCACACCCACCTGCTGGCCCTGTTCGAAGGTGGCACCGAAGCGGCCAGCGTACTGGCGCATCTGGAGCTGTTGACGGGCAGCCCGCTGCCCGAGCATCACAGCGAAGTCATCGAAGACCAGGACTGGGAACGCACCTGGATGGACGATTTCCAGCCAATGCGCTTCGGCCAGCGCCTGTGGATCGTTCCAAGCTGGCACGCCGCCCCTGAACCCGACGCCGTGAACATTCTGCTGGACCCGGGCCTCGCATTCGGCACCGGCACGCACCCGACCACCGCGCTGTGCCTGGAATGGCTCGACGGTCAGGACCTGAAAGACTGCAACGTGCTGGACTTCGGTTGCGGCTCGGGGATCCTGGCGATTGCCGCCCTGCTGCTGGGTGCCAAACAAGCCGTCGGCACCGACATCGACGTGCAGGCGCTGGAAGCTTCGCGCGACAACGCCGGGCGCAACAACATCGCCGAAGCGCTGTTCCCGCTGTATCTGCCTGAGGACCTGCCGCAGGTTCAGGCCGACGTACTGGTGGCCAACATTCTCGCCGGCCCGCTGGTGTCCCTGGCGCCGCAACTGTCCAGCCTGGTCAAGCCGGGTGGCCGCCTGGCACTGTCCGGCATTCTTGCCGAACAAGGCGAAGAGGTTGCCAACGCCTACGCCCGTGATTTCGATCTGGACCCGATCGCCAATCGCGATGGCTGGGTGCGCATCACTGGCCGTCGGCGCTAGAATGAGCGCCTGCATAATCCGGATCGCCGCATGACCGACAGCTTCGTCACCCAGTGCCCGCATTGCCAAACCAGCTTCCGCGTCAGCCATGCTCAATTGAGCGTGGCCCGTGGGGTGGTTCGTTGCGGCTCCTGCCTGCAGGTGTTCAATGCCGCCAAGCAGTTGCTTGAGCAGGCAGGCAAGGACGTGATCCCCCCGGTTGCTCCGGCCATCGTCGAGACCGCCGAGCCAGAACCACGGGCCATCAGCCAGAAGCAGTGGACTGCCGCTGAACTCGACCTGGACAGCCTGGACCTGGACGAAGAACTCGCCCGGCTCGAACAGCGGGAAATCCAGCCGACTACCGAGTTCGGACGCCACCGCGAAGACAGTCTGAGTGCCCGTCGGGATACCACTGAGCCCGACGAAGAGCCTTGGTCCGACAGCCTGTTCAGCGAATCGGCTGCCGATCGCGCCGAAGCGGCCGAAGCCACGATCACGCCAGAACCGACCGTCGAGCCGAGCACACCCTCGCGCACCGAGCCCTCGCTGTCTCTGGAGCCGGTGGAACTGGACGACGAGCCTCTGCCGCCGCAACTACGCCTGAACGATCCGCTCGACGCCCCGCTTCATCACGAACGCCTGTCAGCGGCCGACACCACTGACGAGTTCGACGACGACCTGCCCTCGATCGAACCCTTGCGCAAGCGTCGCGAACGCAGCGAGCCGGCGATGCGTGCCGAGGTTCTGCAAGACCTGACCGACGACCCGCTGCAACTCGATTGGCAGAAACGCCGATCCCCCTGGGGTCGACGGCTTCTCTGGTTGCTGCTGATTCTGCTCGGTGCCGGCGCGCTCGTCGGCCAGTACATCGCCTACCACTTCGATGAACTGGCGCGCCAGGATCAGTACCGTCCGTGGTTCCAGCAGTTGTGCCCGCAAATCGGCTGCACCGTGCCGTCGAAAGTCGACATCGCGAAAATCAAGAGCAGCAACCTGGTGGTGCGCAGCCATCCGGAATTCAATGGCGCACTGGTGGTCGACGCGATCATCTACAACCGCGCGCCATTCTCCCAGCCGTTCCCGCTGCTGGAATTGCGTTTTGCCGACCTCAACGGCCATCTGATCGCCAGCCGTCGCTTCAAGCCCGGCGAGTACCTCAACGGCGATCTCGAAGGCATGGCGGAAATGCCGCCGCAAACGCCGATCCACATTGCCCTGGATATCCTCGACCCAGGCGCCAAAGCCGTGAACTACAGCCTGAGCTTCCACTCGCCCGAGTGAAACGGTTCAGTGCTACGGGTTTGACGGCACATTTCTGACAGCGACCGCTCAAACCAAACTGCTGGCGATAACAGAATAACTGTTCAGATTTTGTTCAATTCAGCCTTTATCCAGTCATCGAGAGCGGGTATCATGCCAACCCTTTTTCGAACTCTCATGATCCGGCCCCACAACTGGAAAGTCCTATGTCGGCGGTACGCATCGGTCCATACACATTGCACAACGGCTTGATTCTCGCCCCCATGGCGGGTGTCACCGACCAACCCTTTCGTCAGCTGTGCAAGCGACTGGGCGCAGGACTTGTAGTCTCGGAAATGGTCACCAGCGACATGAGTTTGTGGAACACCCGCAAATCGCGCATGCGCATGATCCACGAAGGCGATCCCGAGCCACGCTCGGTACAGATCGCCGGTGGCGATGCGCAGATGCTGGCGGATGCGGCCCGGGCCAATGTCGAACTGGGTGCACAGATTATTGATATCAACATGGGGTGTCCGGCGAAGAAGGTCTGCAACAAGGCCGCCGGTTCTGCGCTGTTGAAGGATGAGGCACTGGTAACCGAGATCCTGCAGGCCGTGGTGGCTGCAGTTGATGTGCCGGTTACCCTGAAGATCCGCACCGGCTGGGACCGGGACAACAAGAACGGTCTGACGGTGGCGAAGATCGCCGAGCAGGCAGGCATCACGGCGCTGGCGGTTCATGGCCGCACCCGTGCCGATCTGTACACCGGAGAAGCCGAGTACGACACCATTGCCGCGATCAAGCAGGCGGTGTCGATTCCGGTCTTCGCCAACGGCGACATCGATTCGCCGGAGAAGGCCCGATACGTGCTCGACGCGACCGGTGCCGATGGATTGCTGGTTGGACGGGCTGCCCAGGGGCGGCCATGGATTTTTCGCGAGATCGACCATTTCCTGCGTACCGGCGAGAAACTCCCGGCGCTGGAACTGATCGAGGTGGAACGCATTCTGCTAGAGCATCTGGCTGCGCTGCACGTCTTCTATGGAGATGTCATGGGCGTACGCATTGCTCGAAAGCATGTGGGCTGGTATCTCGCAACCCTGCCGGGCGCCAGGGAGTTCCGCGCCCACTTCAATCGTTTGGAAGATACGGAAGCACAATGCGCCAACGTTCAGGGCTTCTTCGCCGAACGTTACAAGAGCCTGACAGGGGACGGAGAAGAGGTGGCCGCATGACGATGATGACCGAGACTTTAGTGAGTGGAACAACACCCGTGAGCGACAACGTGAATTTGAAACAGCACCTCAACACGCCGAGCGAAGAAGGTCAGACCCTTCGCGGGAGTGTCGAGAAGGCGCTGCACAATTATTTCGCCCACCTTGAGGGCGCTGCCGTCACGGATGTGTACAACCTGGTGCTCTCCGAAGTCGAGGCGCCCCTGCTCGAGTGCGTGATGAACTACGTCAAGGGCAACCAGACCAAGGCCAGCGAGCTGCTCGGACTGAACCGAGGCACCCTGCGCAAGAAACTCAAGCAGTACGATTTGCTGTAAGCATTCAATCAAACCAGAAAGGCGCCCGCGTAAAAACGGTCGCCTTTTTTGCTGACTCCTTTGCTTTTGATGGAAATTGAAATGACCGACCAGACTACCCGCCTGCCGATCCGCCGCGCCTTGATCAGCGTTTCCGACAAGACCGGGATCCTCGAATTCGCCAAAGAGCTTGAAGCCCTGGGCGTCGAGATCCTTTCCACCGGTGGAACGTTCAAGCTGCTGCGCGACAACGGTGTTGCCGCAGTGGAAGTCGCGGACTACACCGGTTTCGCAGAAATGATGGACGGTCGGGTGAAAACCCTGCACCCGAAAATCCACGGCGGGATCCTCGGTCGTCGCGGTATCGACGACGCGATCATGAACGAGCACGGCATCAAGCCGATCGATCTGGTTGCAGTCAACCTGTACCCGTTCGAAGCCACCATCAACAAGCCAGGCTGCGACCTGCCGACCGCCATCGAAAACATCGACATCGGCGGCCCGACCATGGTCCGCTCCGCTGCGAAAAACCATAAGGACGTGGCCATCGTGGTGAATGCCAGCGACTACGCCAGCGTCCTCGAAGGCCTCAAGGCCGGCGGCCTGACCTACGCTCAGCGTTTCGACCTGATGCTCAAGGCCTTCGAACACACCGCCGCCTATGACGGCATGATCGCCAACTACATGGGCACCGTGAACCAGGCCGCTGAAACCCTCTCGACCTCCGGTCGCAGCGAGTTCCCGCGCACCTTCAACAGCCAGTTCATCAAGGCTCAGGAAATGCGCTACGGCGAGAACCCGCACCAGAGCGCGGCGTTCTATGTGGAAGCCAAGCCTGCCGAAGTCGGCATCGCCACCGCGACCCAACTGCAAGGCAAGGAGCTGTCGTACAACAACGTGGCCGACACCGACGCCGCGCTGGAATGCGTGAAGAGCTTCGTCAAGCCGGCCTGCGTGATCGTCAAGCACGCCAACCCGTGCGGCGTTGCCGTGAGCCCCGACGCCGAGGGCGGCATTCGCCAGGCTTACGAACTGGCCTACGCCACCGACACCGAATCCGCCTTCGGCGGCATCATTGCCTTCAACCGTGAACTGGATGCCGAGACCGCCAAGGCCATCGTCGAGCGTCAGTTCGTCGAAGTGATCATTGCCCCAAGCGTCAGCGAAGAAGCCCGCGCCATCGTCGCGGCAAAAGCCAACGTGCGCCTGCTGGCCTGCGGCGAGTGGTCGGCTGACCGTGCCGCTGCGTGGGACTACAAACGCGTCAACGGTGGCCTGCTGGTGCAGAGCCGCGACATCGGCATGATCGGCGCCGATGAACTGAAAGTCGTGACCAAGCGCGCACCGACCGAACAGGAAATCCACGACCTGATCTTCGCCTGGAAAGTCGCCAAGTACGTCAAGTCCAACGCCATCGTCTACGCCAAGAATCGTCAGACCATCGGTGTCGGCGCTGGCCAGATGAGCCGCGTCAACTCTGCGCGTATCGCTGCGATCAAGGCTGAACATGCCGGTTTGCAGGTCGCCGGCTCGGTCATGGCTTCCGATGCATTCTTCCCGTTCCGCGACGGTCTGGACAATGCGGCGAAGGCCGGCGTTACCGCAGTAATCCAGCCGGGCGGCTCGATGCGTGATGCAGAAGTGATTGCAGCGGCTGATGAAGCTGGCATCGCCATGGTATTCACCGGCATGCGCCACTTCCGTCACTAAGTACACGATCCACTGTGGGAGCTGGCCTGCCAGCGATAGCATCCCCTCGGTTTAGCCGATAAACCGAGTTGCCTGCATCGCCGGCAGGCCGGCTCCCACAGAAAAGCGCCCCTGCGGCGCTCAACAGAATTAGCGTCATCCGAGGTTTTTTGAAATGAATGTTTTGATCATTGGCAGCGGTGGCCGTGAACACGCCCTGGCCTGGAAAGTGGCTCAGGATCCGCGCGTGCAGAAGGTTTTCGTAGCGCCCGGCAATGCTGGCACCGCCATTGAAGCCAAGTGCGAAAACGTCGCTATCGACGTGCTGGCCCTCGAACAGTTGGCCGACTTCGCCGAGAAGAACGTTTCCCTGACCATCGTCGGTCCGGAAGTGCCACTGGTGGCTGGCGTCGTTGATCTGTTCCGCTCCCGCGGTCTGGACTGCTTCGGTCCGACGGCGGGCGCTGCCCAGCTGGAAGGCTCGAAAGCGTTCACCAAGGATTTCCTCGCGCGTCACAAGATCCCGACCGCCGACTACCAGAATTTCACCGAGATCGAGCCAGCCCTGGCCTATCTGCGTGAAAAAGGCGCACCGATCGTGATCAAGGCCGACGGCCTGGCCGCCGGTAAAGGCGTGATCGTTGCCATGACGCTGGCCGAAGCCGAAGACGCCGTGCGCGACATGCTCGCCGGCAACGCGTTCGGCGACGCCGGCTCGCGCGTGGTCATCGAAGAGTTCCTGGACGGCGAAGAAGCCAGTTTCATCGTCATGGTCGACGGCAAGAACGTATTGCCGATGGCCACCAGCCAGGACCACAAACGTGTTGGCGACGGCGATACCGGTCCGAACACCGGCGGCATGGGCGCTTACTCCCCGGCACCGGTTGTGACCAGCGAAGTGCACAAGCGCGTCATGGACCTGGTGATCTGGCCAACCGTGCGCGGCATGGCCGAAGAAGGCAACGTTTACACCGGTTTCCTCTATGCTGGCTTGATGATCGACAAGGCTGGTAACCCAAAAGTCATCGAATTCAACTGCCGCTTCGGCGACCCTGAGACCCAACCGGTTATGCTGCGTTTGCAGTCGAGCCTGGTGTTGCTGGTCGAGGCCGCCCTGGCACAAGCTCTGGACAAGGTGGAAGCCCAGTGGGATCCACGTCCGAGCGTCGGCATCGTGCTGGCGGCAGGCGGCTATCCTGGCGACTACGCTAAAGGCGTGGCCATCAACGGTCTGGATGCAGCCGCCGCGCTGGAAGGCAAAGTCTTCCACGCCGGTACGGCACTGAAAGACGGTAAAGTGGTGACGGCCGGTGGTCGTGTGCTTTGCGCTACCGCCATGGGCGCCAGCGTTGATGCTGCTCAGCAGCAGGCTTACAGGCTGGCGGCGAAGATTGACTGGGAAGGCTGTTTCTATCGCAAGGACATTGGCTACCGCGCCATTGCCCGCGAGCGTGGCGAAAATCAGGAATAATCGATCCATTCGGTCGGGCAAGGGTTTCAACCCCTTGCCGGACTATTCCGGCGCCGCGCATAGTTATATTCTGGCATCAACCTACGAAGGGATTTCGCCGTGCGCTGGCTCAGGATTGCCATAGGTTTCACTGTCACCGTGCTGACTTTGCTCTGCATGCTCCCGGCCCAGGCCGCGCAAGGCAGTGGTTGGGCGGTATTGCTAGACGAACAGGGCGACCTGCAGCTGAGCGACATCCGTTCCGCTCGCTACACCAACCAATTCAGCCCCACCGAACTCGAACGCCTCACCGCGGCGGAGCCCGGCGGTGCGCTCTGGCTGCGTTTCAGGCTCTCACCGGGCAAGCACGAGCAATTACTGCGGGTGTTTGCGCCCGACCTGTCGCACCTCAATCTGTATGTGCTGGACGGCGACAAGCTGATTGATCAGCTCAACACCGGCACCGAACAGCCCCAGGTTGAACGGCCATTACCCAACAGCGACTTCATGTTGCCGTTGCCGCAAAGCGACAAACCCCTCGATGTTTACCTGCGCCTGGTTTCCGAACACCAGATGCGGCCCTACATCACCCTGCAATCAGCCATCATGACCGCGGCCAATCAGAGTCAGACGTTGATCTACGGCCTGCTGTTCGGCTGCATCGGCATGCTGGTCCTGCACAACCTGATTCGGTATGCCTACACCCGATCGCGCAGTAGCCTGTGGCTGGCAGGTTGTGAAGCATTGTTGATGCTCAGCCTCGGGCTGCTGCTGAACCTCGCGGGACCGTGGTTACCGGACTGGCACGCGGTGCAGACACCGGGTGCCTACCTCGCCTTGCTGCTCACCGCACCGTGCGGGCTGATGCTTGCCTACCGCTTCTTTGCTCCGCTCGGCCCGCATCCGCTGAACAAACTGCTGCTCGGCGAAATCCTGCTCATCACCGTCTGCGGCCTGCTGTTGCTGTTCGTCAATACGCTGCCGCTGAACATCATCACCTATACGCTGGTCGCTCTGGCGGGCCTGACGATGTTGTTCGTCAGCGCCTGGCACTGGCAAAAAGGCTATCGCCCGGCGCGGCTGTTCGTGGCGGCCATGGTGGTGTTCAACGCGGGCACGCTGATCATCCTGCCGGCCCTGCTGGGGTTGACGCTGATTGAACCGCAGGGCCTGATCATCGCCCTCCTGGTATTCATCTGCATCAGCGGTCTGTTGATGAGTATTGCCCTGAGTGAACGCCAGCGCAGCATCACCGAGGACCGTTTCAGCATCAGCCGCGACCTCGCCGCCAGCAACGCCGAAATCAATGCCAAGGCCGAATTCCTGGCGAAGATCAGCCACGAAATCCGCACCCCGATGAATGGCGTGCTGGGCATGACCGAACTGTTGCTGGGCACTCCGCTGTCGGTCAAGCAGCGCGACTACGTGCAAACCATCCACAGCGCCGGCAACGAACTGCTGACCCTGATCAACGAGATTCTCGACATCTCCAAACTCGAATCCGGACAGATCGAGCTGGACGATGTGCAGTTCGATCTCAATGCGCTGATCGAAGATTGCCTGAGCATCTTCCGCGCCAAGGCCGAACAGCAGAACGTCGAACTGATCAGCTTTATCCAGCCGCAAGTGCCGCGGGTCATCAGCGGTGACCCGACGCGCCTGCGCCAGACCTTGCTGAGCCTGCTGGAAAACGCCCTGAAAAAAACCGACGAAGGCGAGATCCTGATCGTCGTCGCCCTCGACGAGCGCAGCGCCAGGCCGCGCCTGCGCATTGCCGTGCAGGACAGCGGCGAGCCGATGGACGCCGAAGAACGCGACGCGCTGATGCACGCCGAACTGCACAGCAAGAACTTCCTCTCCGCCACCCGACTGGGCGGCAACCTCGGGCTGGTGATTGCCCGCCAGCTGATCCGTTTGATGCAAGGCGAATTCGGCATCAAGAGCGGCGCCAACCAGGGCAGCACCTTGTGGCTGACCTTGCCCCTGGACCCTGACCGCCTCGAACACCCGACCTCCGACCTCGATGGCCCGCTGCAGGGTGCTCGGGTGCTGGTGGTGGACGACAACGACACCTGCCGCAAAGTATTGGTGCAACAGTGCAGCGCCTGGGGTTTGAATGTCAGCGCTGTCCCGTCCGGCAAGGAGGCGCTGGCGCTGCTGCGGACCAAGGCGCACCTGCGCGATTACTTCGACGTGGTCCTGCTCGACCAGAACATGCCCGGCATGACCGGCATGCAACTGGCGGCCAAGATCAAGGAAGACCCGAGCCTCAACCACGACATCCTGCTGATCATGCTCACCGGCATCAGCAATGCGCCGAGCAAGATCATCGCGCGCAACTCCGGGATCAAGCGCATCCTCGCCAAACCGGTGGCCGGCTACACCCTCAAGACCACCCTGGCGGATGAACTGAACCAGCGCAACAAGGGCCTCGCCGTTTCGCCGCACCTGCCCACGGGCCCGACCCTGCCGGTCAAGGTGCCCAGCGACTTCCGCATTCTGGTTGCCGAAGACAACAGCATTTCGACCAAGGTCATTCGCGGCATGCTGGGCAAACTCAACCTGCAACCGGACACCGCCAGCAATGGCGAAGAAGCCTTGCAGGCCATGAAGGCCCAGCGTTACGACCTGGTACTGATGGATTGCGAAATGCCGATCCTCGATGGTTTCTCCGCCACCCAGCAATTGCGCGCCTGGGAAGTCGGCAACCAGCGGGTTCGCACCCCTGTCGTGGCGTTGACCGCGCATATCCTCGCCGAACACAAAGAGCGTGCGCGTCAGGCCGGCATGGACGGGCACATGGCCAAGCCGGTCGAGCTGTCGCAGTTGCGCGAACTGATCGAGCATTGGGTAGCCCAGCGCGATCAGCAGAACCGGGCAACGGCTCAAACGTCCTGAGCCGACAGACCCGATCACGCCTGATAGACTCCCCCACGACTTCCCTCGCCAGTGAGCTTGTCCCATGCTCCATGTGTTGTTCAGCGTTTACCTGAAGATGCTGGTGCTCTATAGCCCGTTCTTCGTGTTGTCCTGCTTCATCAGCCTGACCCGCGGTTATTCACGCAAGGAGCAACGTCGGCTGGCGTGGAAAGTGGCAACGGCCACGCTGGTGTCCAGCGTCTTGCTGTACCTGTTCGGGCGGGTCATTTTCAATGTGTTTGGCATCACCGTGGACGCGTTCCGCATCGGCGCCGGCAGCGTGCTGTTTATCTCCGCGTTGGGCATGGCCCAAGGCAAGTCCGCGGTCCAGACCGACAATGTGCAGCAGGACGTCACCATCGTGCCGCTGACCATCCCCCTGACCGTCGGCCCCGGCACCATCGGTGCGTTGCTGGTGATGGGGGTGAGCCAGCCGCACTGGGACGACAAACTCACCGCCATCCTCAGCATCGCCCTGGCCAGTTTCACGGTAGGTGTGGTGCTTTATCTGTCGAACCGCATCGAGCGAATACTGGGTGACCAGGGTTTGCAGATTGTCAGTCGGTTGATGGGGTTGTTTGTGTGCGCACTGGCTGCACAGATCATTTTCACAGGGGTGAAGGGTTACCTGGTGCCCTGACGGCAGCGATGACCAGAGGCGTGAAGCCTCTGGCAAGCGCAATGATTCAAACCGCCGTTCTTGTTTCTGTGTTTCCCGGGATTCCGTGAAGAACCAAAAAAAAAAGCCATGGCAACGCGAGAGGACACTCGGCTGCCATGGCTTTTCATTGAAGAGCACATCTTCAGGAAGAGGGTTTTTCTCCATACCAGCGAGGGGTGTATACCCAATCACCGCCACCTGCCCGCGAAAATACGCAGGTCGTGGACGATCCCACCAGCACCATGGTGCGCATATCCACCTGGTCCGGGGTCAACTGGCCAAGGGTTGTTACTCGCAACGTCTGACCCGGGCGGCCGATGTCGCGCCCCAAAACGACTGGCGTCTGAGGCGTACGGTGTCGAGCGACGATTTCCAGCGCCCGGCCAAGCTGCCAGGGACGGGAGCGTGAGATCGGGTTGTAGAACGCCAGCGCCAGATCAGCCTGCGACGCCAGATCGAGACGTTTCTCGATAATGTCCCAAGGCTTGAGGTTATCCGACAGCGACAACACACAGAAGTCATGCCCCAACGGCGCACCCGCCTGAGCAGCGGTGGCCAGTGATGCGGAAACACCGGGAAGGATTTCCAGATCGACGTTGTGCCAGTTCGCATCACTGGATTCGTGCAGGGCTTCGAGCACCGCCGCCGCCATGGCGAACACACCCGGATCACCCGACGAAACCACGACCACGGAACGCCCTTGCGCCGCCAGCTCGAACGCGTGACGCGCACGCTGCATCTCTTCGCGGTTGTCAGTGCAATGCAGCACTTGATCGGCGCGGAACGGGCCAGCCATGCGCACATAGGTTTCGTAGCCCAGCACATCGTTGGCGCGCGCCAGTTCAGCCTTGACCGCGGGCACCATCAACTCGGCAGCGCCGGGGCCAAGACCGATCACCGCCAGACGCCCCCGGGGACGGCCGATCGATAACGGGTCCAGAGGCTGCTCGGCCACCGCGATGGCAATGGCGTCATTGCCGAAGATCAAAACAGGCGGGGTGATGGCGTTGCGTGCCAGCTCACTGACCGCACCCGTCGCCGAGGCAAAGCGCAATGGCACGCCCAGTTCAAGCGCCGCTTCACGCAATGCAGCGCTCGACATTTCACTGTCTGCAGCCAACAGACACGCCACCGACTGCACGGCGATTTTTGCCTGGTGCAAAGCATCGCGAACGGCATTGGGCACATTGGCCACGCCGGCACTGATGGCCACCAACACGTTGCGCGGATAAATCAAAAGTTCGTTCGCCGCCGGCGTACGCTCGGCATGCCCCACGTGAACTGCCAGTCGCGCTTGCGGGTTTTCAGGTAACTGCGCCTGCGCCAACCACGGCGCTTCACCCTCGATGCGCACGGTTTCACCGGCCAGCAAATCGGACACAAAGCGCTTGCCCAGTTCCAGGTCGCCGAGGGCATATCCGTTAGGTGGATTGAGCAGGCACGTGCCGAATCGCAACTCGCCACTGGTGGTGATCGCCGCCGCCACGTTCAGCGCGGCCGCAATTTCCCGCGCCAGCACGTTCACGCCGCCCAGACCGCCCAGCAGCGGCACCACCGCGCTGCCATCTTCGGCAACGGCCAGCACCGGCGGCTCGGCGCCTTTTTCCAGCAGCAACGGCGCCAGTGTGCGAATCACGATACCGGCCGCGCACAGGGCAATGATCGGCGTGTCCTGCTGATAAAGTTCGCGCAGGGTTGCGCCGAATTCGTGATAGGCACGGTCCGCGCCTTCAACCCGATCGGCCAGGCCATGGATCACGGCGTCGGGGTACAGTTTTTGAATATTGCGCGCGGTCGCAAGGCTGCCATTGCCGAGGATGACAATCGCCGGAGCTGGACGAGTCATCAGCCTTGCCACCTTTCACCCGGAACGATGATCAGCGAGAAGTACGGCGAGGACATGGGCTCGACCTGATCCAGCGGCACAATCTTCTGATTGGCCATGGTCGCGCGTTCGACGTAAAGCGCGCGCTCTGCCAGACCAAGCTCTTCGAGCACCTGACGGACCTTGGGGAAGTTACGCCCCAGCTTCATGATCACCGCCGCGTCGGCATCAGCCAGCCGGCGCTTGAGATCGTCATGAGGCAATACGCCGGACAGGACCGACAAGCTCTGATTGCGGTACACCAGTGGCGCACCAAGGACTGAAGCGCCGCCGAGCATCGAACAGACACCTGGCACGACTTCAGCCTCATAACGTTCCGCCAGACGATCGTGCAGGTACATGTAGGAACCGTAGAAGAACGGATCACCTTCGCAGATCACTGCAACGTCACGTCCGGCATCGAGATGAGCGGCGAGTTCTTCGCCGGCCGCATCGTAGAAATCACTGATCACCTGTTCATAGGACAGCGGTGCCGGTAATGCTTCGGTCGTCACGGGATACACCAGCGGCAGCAAGGTTTGTGCGTCCTGCAAATGCGCTTCGATGATGCCGAAGGCATTGCCCTTCTTCCCCTTGGCAACGAAGTACGCCACCACCGGCGATTCGCGCAGCAGGCGCAGGGCCTTGACGGTAATCAGTTCTGGATCACCGGGGCCGACGCCAAGGCCGATCAAACGTCCAGGTTGCTGCATTATTCGATCTCCGTGGCGAGGGCATTGACGGCGGCGGCGGCCATGGCGCTACCGCCCAGCCGGCCTTGCATGATGACAAACGGCACGCCACGGCTGTCCGCCGCGAGCGCTGCCTTGGATTCGGCGGCGCCGACGAAGCCCACCGGGAAGCCGAGAATCAGCGCCGGTTTCGGCGCGCCGGCATCGAGCATTTCCAGCAGATAAAACAAGGCGGTTGGCGCATTGCCGATCACTACCACACTGCCCTCCAGGTGCGGGCGCCACAGTTCCAGCGCGGCGGCGGAACGGGTGTTTCCCAGCTCGCGCGCCAGCTCCGGAACGCTTTCATCGCGCAGGGTGCAGATCACTTCGTTGTTCGCCGGCAAGCGTGTGCGGGTCACGCCTTCGGACACCATCCGCGCATCACACAGAATCGGCGCGCCGGCGGCCAGCGCATCGCGCCCGGCCTTGCCCGCGCCGTCGGAGAATTGCAGACCGTCAATCGCATCGACCATGCCGCAGGCGTGAATCACCCGTACCGCGAGTTTTTCCAGATCGGCCGGGATTCGTTCGAGGTTGGCCTCGGCGCGAATGATCGCGAAGGAGTTGCGATAGATCTCCTGACCGTCGCGGATGTAATCAAGCATCAAAGGGGCTCCGTGAGCGGGCGTCGAGCAGGGCTGCGACCGCTTCAATAGTAAGGTTGCGTGCGTGCAGGGCGCCGAAACCCGGCTGCCCCGCTTCGCGAAAATAGAGGTCGTAATGACCGGGGCTGATCGCCAGTAAAGTGATGGGTGCAACATGCGCGGCGGCGCAGGAACGTGAGCAGCCGGACAGATGCACGTTCAATACCTGGCCATGACGCTGCAACAGCGCGGCCAGTTGCAGAGCGTCGCCCTTGGTGTCGGCCAGGCCTTTGCCGCAGCCACTGGAACCGGTACAGGCGATCAACCGCGACAAGGACTGATCGGCGTCGCACAGCAGGCCCAACCGATGCAGACGCCGGATGACTTCATCGGCGTTTTCGTCGCGGATGTTCGGCAACAGCAGGCTTTGCCACGGGGTGAACCGCAGCGTTGCGTCGCCGTATTCCTGCGCCAGCTGAGCAGCCCCCCGAAGCATCGCGCAATCGAGCCGCCCCAGCGGCGGTACGGCGCCGACATAGACATGACCGGCTTGCGCCTGCGGATGGGCGCCAATGTGCAGAACGTTTGAAGTCAATGAACGCTGCCAGGCTGTAACGGGCTTGAATGGCACACGCTCGGCCAGCCGGGCGAGAAACCCGCAGGTCGTCATTTCGCTCAGCAAATGGCGCATTCGCGTTTGATCGGGCTGCGCCAGCTCCAGGAACAACTCAAGTACGGCGACCACCAGCGCATGACCCTCTTCCAGCGGCACCGAACCAACCGGCCCGTCGGAGAGACACCCGGCCAAACCGAAAGCCAAGCGCCGCTCGCCCTCCCGCTCGACAGCGGACAACCACACATCATGAGGGTGTTCGAGCATCGCCAGGCCCTCGCCCCCATCCAGCTGCACGGCGAATTTGGCGCTGAGGTCGTGGAAAGGTTCGTGCTCTTGCAGGGTAGCGAGGATCTGCCGGGCCAGGTCGCGGGTGTCGAACAGCATCTGCCGGTCGATGCCTGCGCTCGGGCTCAGCATCAGATTGCGTACATCGTCGCCGGCCGCATTCGAAGGGCCGAGGCCCGCGGCGAGCAGACCTTCAATCAGCGCGGCCTGCTCATGTGCGATGCCACGAATCTGCACGTTGGCCCGATTAGTCGCCTCGATCACTGAGCTGCCGTAACGCTGTGCGCCATCGGCAATGGCGCAGGCCTGCGCAGTACTCACCACACCACCGGCGAGCTTTATTCGGCAGATACCCCCATCCCTGGCCTGAACGATACGCAGCAGCCCCGGACAAGCCGAGGGGCGTAAAGCGATGGGCGCAGAGTGTTTGTTCAAAGGGACGACCGGATCAAAAGTGGAAGCGCCTCCGGATGGAAGCGAGCAGTATTATGCCTGCTTTGCCGTACGGCATCCTAAGACCGCGTGTCGCAAACGCTTGCTCCCTCAATCAATCATCCGGCGCCCCACATAGACGTTGCGAATAAAACTCGAATATCGCGTCAGCGATAATGCCGAGCCGATCCTTCAACACTGGACGGACCTCATCAAACCTTGCGCTGTTCAGAGTGAATGGCACGGCGCGATGCATGAGCGTGACGCTGCTCTCGTTCCAGTCCCGAAACAAAATTCTTCCCGCTGGACTCGGGGACAAGGAGCAAAGGGCAGATGTATTTGCCAATAGTGCAGACAACATATCTCTTGTAACTTTTCCCATTTGATTTTCAACACCAGAAACTTCATTCAAACAAGCCTGACTTAGTTGACCGGAGACATGCCTGTAATATGGCTCGACGACGCTTTCGTCTTCGGACTCCCAGTCCATAGACCAAAGCGTGATGGCAAACCGGGAGAACAAACCCGGGGAATCTGTTTGACGATCGCGCTCTTGTCAGTTTCGAACGCTTCCGAACATACCGTAAAGCCCAGGTATTCCGCGCTCTTCAAATCCATCGTTAATTCTTTTTAAACCATTAATCAGCGATGCAAGAAAGTTCAGGCTTTACAACTTGAAAACTGTCATCCAGCAACTGGGGCAGGCCACTTAAAACATTCCATTACTCGCCTTCACTGCCGACGCGTATCATGTGCTGCTTTATACAGTTGAACAGAGCACACACATGGCACGCTGGCTGACCGTGACAGGCATTGGTGAGGAGGGCTTCAAAGGTCTGGGCAAAAATGCCCGGCATGCGCTGTTGGCCGCGTCGAAGATCTTTGGCAGCCAACGACAATTGGATCTGCTCCCGGCGTGTATCCGCGGCGAACGCCGAGTGTGGCCGAGTCCATTCTCCCTCGATGGGTTGCTGGCCCTGCGGGGCGATCCGGTCTGCGTGCTCGCCAGCGGAGATCCAATGTTCTTCGGTGTCGGCGCCACCCTCGCTCGACAACTGCCCGGCGATGAAATGCTGATCCTGCCGGCGCCCTCCTCCTGCTCGCTGGCCGCGGCGCGAATGGGCTGGCCGTTGCAGGAGGTGGTCACGCTGTCCGTCGTCGCCCGCCCGATCGCGGCGCTCAACGCGCAGTTGTTCAGCGGTGTTCGCCTGCTGGTACTCAGTAACGACGGTCAAAGCCCTGCGGCGATTGCTGCACTGCTGCACGAGCGCGGATTCGGGCCAAGTCGCCTGACCGTACTGGAACATTTGGGCAGCGAAGTCGAGCGACGCATCGACGGCGTCGCCCGCGATTGGGCCGACCCGGTGATCGCCGATCTGAATCTGATCGCCATCGAATGCATCGCTGACCCCGATGCGCCGCGCCTGTCGCGACTGGCCGGCTTGCCGGATTCAGCCTTTAAGCACGACGGCCAACTGACCAAACGCGACGTGCGCGCAATCACCCTCGCTCGCCTGGCCCCGGTGCCCGGTGAACTGCTGTGGGACGTCGGCGCCGGCAGCGGCTCGATCGGCATCGAATGGATGCGTGCCCACCCGAGTTGCCGGGCCCTGGCCATCGAGGCCGATGAAGGACGGCAACTGTTGATCGAGCAAAACCGCGATGCGCTTGGCGTGCCCGGCCTGCAACTGGTTCGCGGCAGTGCACCGCAAGCGCTGGCCGGACTGGAACGCCCGGATGCGATTTTCATTGGTGGCGGCGTCACTCGCGAGGGTGTGCTGGACACCTGCTGGACTCAGTTGAAACCCGGTGGTCGCCTGATCGCCAACGCCGTCACACTGCAAAGTGAAATGACCCTGATGGCTTGGCGCGAGCGGCATGGCGGCGAACTGACGCGCATCCACATCGCCCAGGCGCAACCCCTGGGCGACTTCGACACCTGGCGCCAGGCGCTGCCGATTACCTTGCTGGACGTGGTCAAACCTTTCGATGCGTGACGAAACTGCCGAACAACCCGCACCGCTGCGCAGCGGCCTCACGACGGGCAGTTGCGCCACCGCGACCAGCCTCGCGGCCGCTCGCCTGCTACTCGGCGGCGAGCCCGCGGATGCAGTGGACATCGTCCTGCCCAAAGGCAAGCAGGTGCAGATGCGTCTGGAGTTCTGTCGGCTCCTGGATGACGGCGCCGAGGCCGGCACGATCAAGGATGCCGGCGACGATCCGGACGTGACCCACGGCGCACTGCTGTTTTCCCAAGTGCGATTGAACGCCGAACCAGGCATTCGATTCAGTGCTGGCCAAGGGGTGGGCACGGTCACCCGGCCAGGATTGGTGTTGGCTGTCGGCGAACCGGCGATCAACCCGGTCCCGCGCAAAATGATCACCGACCACTTGACCTTGCTTGCCGAGGAACTGGGCTATCACGGCGGTTTCGAGGTCACGGTGAACGTCGAGGGCGGCGAGGCGCTGGCATTGAAAACCATGAACCCACGACTGGGCATTCTCGGTGGCTTGTCGATCCTGGGCACCAGCGGCATCGTCCGGCCGTTTTCCTGCGCGGCGTACATTGCCTCGATCCATCAAGGCATCGACGTGGCGAAAACCAACGGTTACCTGCACATCGCCGCATGCACCGGCAACGCCAGCGAAGACACCATGCGCCGCGTCTACGACTTGCCTGAAATTGCCCTGATCGAAATGGGCGACTTCGTCGGCGCCGTGCTCAAGCACCTGCGCAAAGTGCCTGTGGATAAACTCAGCATTTGTGGCGGTTTCGGCAAGATCAGCAAACTGGCGGCCGGGCACATGGATCTGCACAGCCGGCATTCGAGTATCGACCTGCCGCAACTGGCCGAATGGGCCGCGGCGGTCGGCGCGAATGAAGCGTTGCAGCAAGCGATCCGCGAAGCCAATACCAGTCAGCAAGCACTGGCGATGGCCAGCGCGGCCGGCATTGCGCTTGGCGATGCGGTGTGCGGACACGCGCTGGCGTTTGCGCGCAGTGTGGTGCCGGCGCAGGTTCAGGTCGAAGTGTTTGCCATCGATCGCCAGGGCGGCATCGTCGGCCATGCAGGAGTTTTTCAATGAAACGCACTTTGCTGCTCGGCGGTGTCACGGAAGCATTGGCAATCGCCCGTACGCTAGGCCCGGAGCACATCTACAGCCTGGCCGGCGTCGGTCGAGTGCCGACCGATCTGAATTGCCAGGTGCGCGTCGGCGGCTATGGCGGTGCCGAGGGTCTGGCGCAGTTCATCCGCGATGAAGGGATTGACCTGCTGCTGGACGCGACGCATCCGTACGCGGCACAAATCAGCCAGAACGCTGCGACTGCCGCGCAACGGGCCGGCATTCCCTGCTGGGCACTCAGGCGTCCGGCCTGGCAGCCGCAAGCCGGGGATGACTGGTGCGAAGTCAGCGACTGGGCCGGGTTGATCGACTCGCTGAAACCGTTCCGCCGACCGCTGTTCACCCTTGGCCGTGAACCCTTGCAACACCTGCACGAAATCCCGCCGGAACAATTCTGGACGTTGCGCGCACTGGATGTTTATCCCGGCAACGAACGCTGCGAAGTGATTGGCGCCCGCGGGCCATTTCTGATTGACGATGAACGTGAGCTGTTCGAGCGCCGGCAGATTGATGTGCTGATCAGCAAGAACAGCGGCAGCACTGCCACCGAGCCGAAACTGGACGTGGCGCGGGAACGGGGGGTGCCGGTGCTGGTGTTGAAGCGGCCGGTGTTGGCGGGGGTGGATCGGGAGTTCGGGTCGGTGAGTGAAGTCCTGGCCGCACTGACGGACGCCTAAGTATTTGTGGCGAGTCACCACTCCTCCCGGCATTTCAAATCGGAGCCGCTACACTCATCTGAATACGCTGCGACACCAAACCGCAGGCCGCTTTTTTACTTATCGGCATTGATCAGGCTAAATAGCCGCGCCTGATCTCCCACTCAACCGGATCTGTCCCATGTCCCGACAACGGCTCGCAATTGCCTGGATAGCCTGCTTCGCAGTGCTGTTCAACATGCTCGCCATGCCGATGACCGGAGCGATGGCGCAGACGGCGAAATCGCCGGCCGAACAGCTGTTGTGGGGCAGTTTTTGCTCGTCCACCGGCACGAAGATGGTGGCGATTTCCCTGGGGACGCTTGAACAGAAAGCGCCGCAGAACGACGATCATTCCAGCATGCAGCATTGCTGGTGTTGCTCCGGCTCAGCGCCGTTGGTGGCACTGCCCGGGCATGTACCGCAGTTGTACTTCGCGCGTTTCGAGGCCAATCGAAGCCTGCCCGCTGCTTCTCTCGACACGCCCACTCCGCGCCAGCAATGGCCGAATCTCAACCCCCGCGCATCCCCTCTGGTGTGATTCCTTCTCGCAATTGACCTGCGTCTTGAATCGTTCTGGAGAACTGTCATGTTGAACAAACTCATCGTTCTGGCTGCGTTGCTGCTGCCTGCCTGCTTTGCCAATGCCCATGAATACAAGGCGGGCGAACTGGAGATCGCTCATCCATGGTCGCAAGAGTTACCGCCTAACGCGCCGACCGTTGCGGCTTATTTCGTGATTCAAAACCACGGTAAAACCGCAGACAAACTGCTCAGCGTCGACTCGCCGATTGCAGGTATCGCTCAACTGCACGAGCACGTGATGCAAAACGATCTGATGAAAATGCAGCAAGTGCCGGTCGTCGAAATCCCGGCGGGCGGGAGCGTTACGTTTGCGCCGATGGCGTATCACGTGATGCTGCTGGAACTCAAAGACCGCAGCCTGCTGAGCGACGGAAAACGGTTCCCGCTGACGATGCATTTCGAGAAATCCGGTGATGTGACGGTCGAAGTCGCAGTGCAGAAAACCGCGCCGAACGGCGTGCAAGTGCACGCGCACACCCCGTAATCGCCAACGCTGAATACGCCCATGCGCCCGCTTAGCGCCAGGTCATCTGCCCCCCGTCGTCAGCCATTGAGCCTGACCCGCGGTAGCTGGATCAGCCTGTTCGCCATGTTGATGATCTTTATCGGCCCGCTGATTTCTCAGTCGATGCCGATGGATCCGCGCGCCTCCGCCCTGATGGAAGTCTCCATGAACATGTCGATGGACATGCCCATGGAGATGCCGGCAATGGAGCACGGCGACCACGGCGCGCAAGCCGCCGCCGAGCACTGCCCACCCAAGACACCTCATCACGCCATCTGGGAAAAGTGCGGCTATTGCAGCCTGCTGTTCAATTGCCCGGCACTGACGGGTGGCCAGTCCTTCATCGCATTCGATACACCAACAGCCACGACCTTCACCAAACCCGCCACTCGCCTGGGCCACGCCCGGCAGACCTTCTTCCCCGGCGCCCGCACCCGCGCGCCGCCCATCGTCACGTAAACACCCCCCAATCTCACACGGTCCTGAAGATTGCCTGCGCCATCCCTGTGGGCGCGAGTCTGTGTGGCGAGGGAGCTTGCTCCCGCTTGAGTGCGCAGCACTCACAAAAGGGCCGCTACGCAGCCCAGCGGGAGCAAGCTCCCTCGCCACACGGCACGCTCCCACAGGGGATGGCGTCGGCGGCCGGCCGTGTCGTTTACGACTGTTCGATGGAAATTGTCATGTCCACGCTTTCTGCTGACACGCGCTTGAGCGCTGCCCAAGCCACTTTTGCCCTGAACGAAACGCGCGTTCGTTTCAGGCACGCCACTGCCGTTCTTTGCGGCGCTTTGCTGACCCCTATGGTGCTGGCCGACGAGCACGCCGGCCAGCATGAAGAACTGAGCCCGACGGTGATCACCGCCGTCGCGCCGAGTTCGCCGCTGACCGTCGTCACCAACCCCAAGGACCCGCGCCAACCGGTGCCGGCCAGCGACGGCGGCGACTATCTGAAGACCATTCCCGGTTTCGCCCTGGTACGCAACGGCGGCACCAACGGTGACCCTGTGCTGCGCGGCATGTTCGGCTCACGGTTGAATATCCTCACCAACGGCGGCCAGATGCTCGGGGCCTGCCCCGGCCGGATGGACGCGCCGACCTCCTACATCTCCCCGGAAACCTACGACAAACTTACCGTCATCAAAGGCCCGCAAACCGTGCTGTGGGGGCCAGGCGCGTCAGCCGGCACCATCCTGTTCGACCGTGAGCCGGAAAGCTTCGGCGAACTCGGTACACGCGTGAATGCCAGCGTATTGGCCGGTTCCAACGGTCGCTTCGACAAAGTGGTGGATGCTGCCGCCGGCGGCCAGTCGGGTTACGTGCGAGTGATCGGCAACACCGCGCATTCCGACGACTACCGCGACGGCAACAACGACACCGTGGCGTCGCGCTACGACAAGTGGAACGGCGACGTCGCCGTTGGCTGGACCCCGGACGCCGACACGCTGCTGGAACTCACCGCCGGCAAGGGCGATGGCGAAGCCCGTTATGCCGGACGCGGCATGGACGGTGCGCAGTTCAAACGCGAAAGCCTCGGCCTGCGCTTCGAGAAGTCCAACATCGGCGACGTACTGGACAAGGTCGAAGCACAGATCTACTACAACTACGCCGACCACGTGATGGACAACTACACCCTGCGCACGCCGTCCGGCACCGGGATGATGGCTGGGCCGATGGCCTCCAGTGTCGATCGGCGAACCCTCGGTGCGCGGATCAAGGGCACCTGGCGCTGGGCCGATGTGCAATTGATCAGCGGCATCGACGCGCAGACTAACGAACACCGCAAGCGCAGCGCCATGGGCATCGACACCTACAAGGATCTGCCGCGCGACAAGGACGCCGACTTCCACAACTACGGCGTGTTCAGCGAATTGACCTGGTACGCCGCCGACCGCGATCGCTTGATCTCCGGCGCGCGACTGGACCGCGCTTCGGCCAGGGATTTTCGGCAGACCATTGGCTCGGGGATGATGACCCGGCGCAACCCGACCGCCGACGACACCCGCGCCGACACCTTGCCCAGCGGCTTCGTCCGCTACGAACACGACCTCGCCGACAGCCCGACCACGTTGTACGCCGGTCTCGGTCACACCCAGCGTTTCCCGGATTATTGGGAGCTGTTTTCGCCCAACTCCGGCCCTGCCGGCTCGGTGAATGCCTTCGATTCGATCAAGCCTGAAAAAACCACCCAGCTCGACTTCGGCCTGCAATACAAGACCGAAGACCTCGAAGCCTGGGCCTCGGGTTATGTCGGACAGGTGCGCGATTACATCCTGTTCAACTACACGCCGGGAATGATGGGCATGACCTCGCAAGCCGAGAACATCGACGCGCGGATCATGGGCGGTGAACTCGGTGCGGCTTACAAGCTGACCTCGAACTGGAAGGCCGATGCGACCCTCGCCTACGCCTGGGGCAAGAACAGCAGCGACGGCAACGCGTTGCCGCAAATGCCGCCACTGGATGCACGTTTCGGCCTGACCTACAGCGAAGACAACTGGAGCGCCGGCGCACTGTGGAGAGTGGTCGCCGCGCAAAATCGTATCGACCAGAACAAAGGCAACGTGGTCGGCAAGGACTTCGACAAGACCTCGGGGTTCGGCGTGTTTTCGCTCAACGGTGCGTACCGGATCAACAAGAACTGGAAGGTCAGCAGCGGCGTCGACAACCTGTTCGGCAAGGCTTACGCCGAGCATTTGAACCTGGCCGGCAACGCCGGTTTTGGCTACCCGGCCAATGACCCGCAGGCCATCAAAGAACCGGGGCGCACGCTCTGGACCAAGGTGGACATGAGTTTCTAAGAACATCGCGGGCAAGCCCGCTTCCACATGGAAAGTGTTGAACCTGTGGGAGCGAGCCTGCTCGCGAATGACTGCACAGCAGTCACCAGACAACAACAAAAGTACCAAGCCAAGCGGAGCACAACCGATGAAACAGCCCAAACCGAATTTCTACAACCTGGCCTGGCGCTGGCATTTCTATGCCGGTCTGTTCGTCGCGCCATTCATGGTGATGCTGGCCCTGACCGGCGTCATTTACCTGTTCAAGCCGCAACTCGATCCGTTGATGTACGGCAGCCTGATGAACGTCCCGGCCGGTCATCACAGTGTCCCGGCCGATGCCCTGCTCAAGCGGGTAAAAGAGGCTTATCCACAAGCAACGATCAAGCAGTACCTGCCGCCGATCAACGCCGAACGCAGCGCGCAGTTTGTCGTGCTCAACGCCGGCAATGAGTTGAATGTTTTCGTCGACCCCTATCACGGCGACATTCTCGGCGAGCAAGACGCGAAGAAGAATCTGCAAGCCGTTGCCCGAGCGATCCACGGTGAATTGATGATCGGCACAGTCGGTGATCGACTGATCGAACTCGCCGCTGGCTGGGGCATCGTGCTGGTGGTCTCGGGGGTATTTCTGTGGTGGCCGCGAGGTCAGGCCGCCGGCATCTTGTGGCCGCGCCTGAGCAGTCGCGGTCGCGTGCTGTGGCGCGACCTGCATGCCGTCACCGGGTTCTGGGGTGCCGCGTTTCTGTTGGTGATGCTGCTGAGCGGCATGACCTGGACCGGGTTCTGGGGCAAGCAATACGCCGGGGTCTGGAACGTGTTCCCGGACGCCATGTGGAATGACATGCCCAAGTCCGACGTCGAGGCCCGCAGCCTTAACACCGCCACCCGCCAGACCGTGCCCTGGGCGATGGAAAACACGCCGATGCCGATGTCCGGTGACCATGCCGAACACATGGCCCACGGCAGCGGTCAAGCCGGTCCTGCGGCGCCGACCATCAGCCTGCAAGACGTGCAGAACATCGCCGAACAGCGCAAGGTCGAGCCTGGCTACAGCATCACGTTCCCGACCACCGCCACCGGCGTGTTCACCATCGCGGTATTTGCCGACGACCCGCGCAACGATGCCACTCTGCACGTCGATCAATACACCGGCAACGTCCTCGCCGATGTGCGCTTCGAGCAATACGGCACCGTCGCCCGCGCCACGGAAATCGGCGTGATGCTCCACGAAGGCAAGATGTTCGGCGTGCTCAACCAGATCATCGTGTTGCTGATCTGCCTGATGATTCTGCTCAGCGCCGTCAGCGGCGTGGTGATCTGGTGGAAGCGCCGCCCGCAAGGCAAGTTCGGTGTTCCGCCGCTACGCCACGATCTGCCGAAATGGAAAACCGGGGTGGTGATCATGCTCGTGCTGGCCGTGGCGTTTCCATTGGTGGGGGCTTCGTTGGTGGTGGTCTGGTTGCTGGATCGCGTGCTGCTTTCGCGCTTCAACCGACAAACTGAATCGGCCTCATCTTCATCATGAAACAGGCGAGATGCTTGTTTTAGAGGCACGTGTAGACTTCGGCACTTATCGCCCGGTCATATTAAGTGTTACTGTATAACTCGAGTGCATCATTCAACCCGCAGCCATGGCTGCGGGTTTTCTTTTGAAGAAGTGATTCACCATCCCGATGAACAGTACCTCTTGACCGGCCTCTGCCTGCTGCCCTGAACAGTGCCCAAGTGCAGCCGAAGCTGTTTTGGCGAGGGCGTTTGTTCCCTCGCCACAGGTGATGTGTACAGTTAAAACGATCAATCAGGAATGCAATGACCTCGCTGAACCTCACAAACCTCGCCTGGACACCCATGGGCCACGGCCACTGTCATCACCAGTTCCAGCTGCGTGATGCCTCGTTGCACGTGGCCGCCGGTGAGTTTGTCGGGTTGATCGGCCCCAACGGCAGCGGCAAGACCAGTCTGCTGCGCTGCGCCTACCGCTTCAGCAAACCGGAAAACGGCGAGGTCCGGCTCGATCATCACAACGTCTGGAAACAATCCTCGCGCTGGTGCGCGCAACGCATCGCCGTGGTGTTGCAGGAATTCCCCGACGCCTTCGGCCTGACCGTCGACGAAGTGGTCGCCATGGGCCGGACACCGCACAAAGGCCTGTTCGACGGCGACACCCTCGAAGACCGAAACCTCGCGACGCAAGCACTGGAATCCGTCGGCCTCAACGGTTTTGAAGACCACGCTTTCGCCACGCTCTCCGGCGGCGAAAAGCAACGCGTGATCCTCGCCCGCGCACTCGCCCAGCAACCACAGCTGCTGATCCTCGACGAGCCGACCAATCACCTCGACCCGCGCTATCAGCTGGAGCTGTTGCAACTGGTCAAGCGCCTGCAGATCGGCACCCTGGCGAGCATCCACGACCTCAATCTCGCCGCCGCGTTCTGTGATCGGCTGTACGTGCTCGATCACGGCCGCATCGTCGCCAGCGGCACACCCAAAGAAGTCCTGACCGCCCCGCTGCTGCGTGATGTGTTCGGCGTCGAAGCGCTGATCGATGAACACCCTCTGCACGGCTACCCACGAATCACCTGGATAACCCAACCATGACTTTGCGTTCCCTGCTGTGCGTCGCGCTGTTGCTGGGCAGTGCCCAAGCGCTTGCCGAAGCAACGAAATATCCGCTGACGGTCCAGAGCTGCAACCGCGAAGTGACCTTCGCGCAAGCGCCGAAACACGCGGTCAGCCATGACATCAACATGACGCAAATGATGCTCGCCCTCGGCCTCAAGCCGAGCATGGCCGGCTACAGCGGCGTCACCGGCTGGAAATCGGTCACGCCACAGATGCAGACCATCCTCGACGGCCTGCCGGAACTCGCGGCCAAGTACCCATCGGTGGAAACCCTGCTCAACGCCAACGTGGACTTCTTCTTTGCCGGTTGGGATTACGGCATGCGCGTCGGCGGTGATCTCACGCCGCAAACGTTGCAGCCGCTGGGCATCAACGTCTACGAGCTGACCGAATCCTGCGCGTTCGTGATGAAGCGCCCGGCCGCCACGCTGGAAGATACCTACAACGACCTGCGCAACCTCGGCAGAATCTTCGATGTGCAGGATCGTGCCAACGCCTTGATTGCCCAAATGCAGGCGCAAGTCGCGGATGTGCGCAAGGATCTGCCGGCCAAAAAACCCCGCGTGTTCCTCTATGACAGTGGCGAAGACCGCGCCATGACCTCGGGTCGCCTGGGCATGCCGCAAGCGCTGATCGACGCGGCGGGCGGGCGCAACATTCTGGATGACACCGACGCGAGCTGGACCCGCGTGAATTGGGAAAACGTGGTCGAGCGCAATCCGCAGGTGATCGTGATCGTCGACTACGGCGAGGTCACCGCCGAGCAGAAGGTGCAATTCCTGCTGAACAACAAGGCGCTGCAATCGGTGGACGCGATCAAGAACCAGCGCTTCATCGTCATTCCATATGTGCAGGCCACGCCTGGCATCGACAACGTGCTGGCGGTTGAAACCCTGGCCAAGGGTTTCCACGGCGAATGACCAGTCGTCGCTACGCCTTGTTGCTGATCGCCCTCGGAGCACTGTTGATGGTGTCGTGCGTGGTGTCACTGGGCTTCGGCCCGGCGCGGGTGCCGGTGGACGTGGTCTGGCACATTTTGCTGCACAAGGTGTCTGGCTTTGGCGAGGTGAGCTGGACAGCCGGGCAGGAACACATCGTGTGGTTGATCCGCGTGCCGCGCATGTTGCTCGGCGCGCTGGTGGGCGCCGGCCTGGCGTTGATCGGCGCGGTGCTGCAAGCGGTGACGCGCAACCCGCTGGCCGATCCGCATTTGCTCGGGGTGACGTCCGGCGCGACACTTGGCGCAGTGATCGTGGTGCTGCATGTCGGTGAAATCGTCGGCCTGCTGACCTTGCCCATCGCCGCCTTTATCGGTGCACTGCTGAGCATGCTGATCGTCCTGGTGATCGCCAACCGCAACGGTCGGCTGGACAGTGACCGGCTGCTGTTGTGCGGCGTGGCGGTGTCGTTCGTGATGATGGCGATCGCTAATCTGTTGCTGTTTCTCGGCGATCACCGTGCCAGTTCGGCG
Organism: Pseudomonas sp. IT-P100; assembly: GCF_949767185.1. Taxonomy (NCBI): domain Bacteria; kingdom Pseudomonadati; phylum Pseudomonadota; class Gammaproteobacteria; order Pseudomonadales; family Pseudomonadaceae; genus Pseudomonas; species Pseudomonas sp. IT-P100. The sequence goes on along the minus strand of NZ_CATKQK010000006.1, from coordinate 99,706 downwards.
GTGATGTTCTGGATGCTGGGCGGGCTCGGACTGGCGCGCTGGGAATTGCTCGCGGTGCCGGCGGCGAGCGTGTTGCTCGGGCTGGTTTTGTTGCTGGGCATGGCCCGTCCGTTGAACGCGTTGATGGCGGGTGAACAGACGGCCGTGACGCTGGGGCTCAACGCCCGTAGCGTACGCCTGCGCGTGTTTTTGATTGCGTCGCTGATGACGGGGGTGCTGGTGTCGATCAGTGGGTCCATCGGATTTGTCGGGTTGATGGTGCCGCACATCGCACGCCGATTGGTGGGGGCTGAACATCGGCGATTGCTGCCGGTGTGCGTGCTGTTGGGCAGTGTGTTTCTGGTGTGGGTCGATGTCGCCGCGCGCACCCTGATCGCCCCCGAGGACTTGCCCATAGGCGTGGCCACGGCGGCGATTGGCGGATTGTTTTTCATCGGCCTCATGCGCAAGCGTTGACCGGGTGCGAGGTGGTCAGGCTGCGGACACGGTTACAACTCATCCCGGGGGTATTGGACGGATACGTCGGGAAACTGCTGGCGCACGTCTTTCCAGTCGGCGCCCAGTCGCCCGGGCTGGCGCCAGTAACCGGCGGCCCTCAATACTTCTAAATGGCTGGTGTCAGCCAGCCTGGAAATGAACGCCTCGAACGACATCACGGTGGTCCATCGATCATTGGGAGGCTGCACCAGCATGACGTTAAGCAGTGCTTGCTCCGCTATCGAATAGGTCGGTACGTACTTCAGCAATGCGCCGTCGCGTGAGGAATAGTAGAAAGCCGTGATATCGAAGCCTTTGTTTTTCACGACCTGGGTGTGCGAATGAATCGACTCGGGAGAAGCATAGTTCTCAACGTCGGCATCCGATCCCGCTTGCACCTTGCCTGACTGATCAATCTGATGACTGGCCATCCATGTGTAGCCGTCAGGCAAGCGTGGCAATCGAGTGTCTGGTGTAGTTGAAAGGTCGTTGGCAGTGCGGAAGATCAGCCTGATGGCTGCATCGGGATGACTCGTGCCAGCGAGGGGCTGCATGCCGACGTATGAAAAGGTATCGGGTTTGGCCAGGATTGCGCTTGTACACGCCAATCCCCGATTAAAGTGTTCCGCTCGAAACTGAGCATAACGAGCAGCATCGTCGGGATGATGAAACATCGGCCCAAACGGCAGACTGGAGGTGTTTGCCCACCTTGCTTCGACGGACACAAACGGCATACCGGCAAACCAGTCCTGACCCACCTCACCGGCACGGGACCAGTAAGCGCTGGTCAACAGCACCTCCAGTTTCCCCGCCGCTGCCATACGCCGAATGTAATCGGTCAGTTTGAATGAGCCACGGTTGATATCGTCCTGATCACGTTGAGCCTGCGCCGTTGTCGCAAACGGGTTGTCCCTGACCTGCACCTGGCCAAATTTGTCCCGCGACACCACCGGATCGAACGGCGCGAGTTCAAGACGTAGCAAGGCGCCGTCGCCACAGGAAAAATAAATCGGCCTGTACCCGTGAGACGTACGGACGCTGTCACGCGCCAGACTCACCTCCATGGGCGAAAAGAAGTGCCGGTAGTCATCGTCCGGCAGCCCCGGCGGCGTAGCGACCGCACACAGGATGAGCCCACTGTCCACGTAGCGGTAAGGCAATACGCCAGGAAACACACGGTCATACGCCAACCGTGAGTTGCGCACACTCACGGGCAGCGTCGCGAGGAATGAACCATCGCGAGCGTTGCGCAGGATAAATCCAAAGCCGGGTAATGAACGACTGCCCGCCTCTTCATGTGCCAGGCGGGCGGCATCCTGTTCCTGGATGCAGACCGCAGTGTAAGCCGGCTCCACCAAGGCCCTTGGGTAACCCGTCGTTTGGGGTATCGTCTGATACGGTTCAAACTCCGTGACTTCTCGAGCCGGGCCCCATAGGCGGCTTCCTGCAACCACTTTCAGATACCCGCAATTGACCAGTTTTTTAACCCACGCTGTCGGCGTCAACGTACCGGCATGGATCTGATCCTTGATCCAGGTGGCGTCCAGATCACGAGCCGGCTTACCCGACAGGCTGATCGCTATGCCCAGGTCCGCGCGGATGCGCTCCCATGTGCCGATCCGGTAACGGATGATCGATCCGTCGGGTGCAAACAGGTATTCATCGAGCGCCTGTGTTCTGCGCATGAAGGCGGTGTAAACGGTATCGACAGAGAGCATGTTGCGATAGAGCTCTTTGTCGACATCCGATAACAGGACGGGTAACGCGCGCAGCACCCGTGAGCGATAACGCGCCACGATCGTGCAGTCTGTCGGAAACTGACCGAGCTCGATCGCTGCATCCGCAAAGATCCACTTGATATCGAAGTCTTCCTGGGGGATATCGGCAGGATCAGTGGCCACAAAACGCCCATCAGAGCGCTGGAGAATCAGACCACCGAATGCCCTTGGCGTGCCGGCAGGCACTTGTGAACGAGCATGCACGGCGGCGTCATCGGCCGTCAGGAACACCGGACCGAGCGAACGACGCTGCACGTTCTGGCTCGGCGCCCAATGGGCGCCCACCAGCCCTTTCCTGTCCCAGCACACACTGGTGCGCAACACGTGCAATGCATCGTTGCGGGCGACCGTCGCGACAAAATCGGTTGCGCTCGACACGCCCTTGGCCAGATTGTTTTGAATGGCCTCCAGGCCCATGTTCGGAACATCGTTGTCGAACAGCGGGGTGTCCGGTCGGGGCACGTACTTCAGCAGTGCGCCATCCGGCGTCGACACGTAGAGCAGCGCCGGAACTCTTTCCCCGAAGACAGGGCGTTTTTTGGCGTTGTAGACAGCGACCCACAAATCTTTCGGAACAATGAAATGCTCGGCCAGCCAGCGTCGGGGCGCATCCCGCTCATGGTTGACCCGCTGGCGCGAATAGAAATAGGAGTGAGGAGCGAAGGACTCGGGATAAACATAGTCCCCGGACGTTGGGGAACGTCGGAACACACTGCGCTCCAGGAAAAGCTTGTCTCTTGGATAGCCGACGGGAACCAGTTCTGAAGCGACATATTCTTCTTTGTCCCTGTGCTTGAGAATGAAGCCGAACCAGGTCTGTCCTTCATCACGTTGTCCGGTGTTTCGGGCATAACGATCGAGCGCCGCTGCGTCGGCCGACTGGAACACCGCACCCAACGACACCCTCTCCGGGACATTCCGTTCCCAGGGGCCGGGAACGAAGTGCTCCGTGACTTTCCCCCGAGGTCGCCAGCGACCGTTGCTGATAATGACCTGCAAATCGCCGGCGGCCGACGCCTCTGTCACCAGTTGTTCCGGTTTGACCACGCCCTTTTCCAGGTCGAGGGCAAGCTTGCCGGGCGATTGGCTGGTTCCCAACTGTTTGAGCAGTGCCTGCGAGCGAGAGCTATCCGGGGTGAACCGGATCAAGCTGTCTTCGGCCCCCGACAGATAGGCCGACAGGTCGGTGGCGAGGCTATTGCGCAACGCTTTGACACTGAACATCAGCAAGCTCGTTGCCGCATCTTCGACGGACCATTCCAGATCCGCTGCTGCGTGTGCGTCGAGTGTCGAAAGCGCGGGGTGAGCGTAAAACCGACTGTGCAAGACATGATTGTCGGGGACACGCTCGTGATGCGTACTCGAGCTGGCCAATTGTTCGGCGGGCTCAGTAATCACGTACCGCTGATCATCTCGCTGGAGGATATAGCCGTAGTAACCGCGATTACGGCGCCGCCCTACCCGTTCGTGGGCATAACAGGCGGCGTCGTCCGCCGAAAGAAAGGTCCGGCCCAATACACTTAGTGTTGATACAGCATTTGTCGAGTCAGGCTGTTGAGGTTGTTCATCCATGATGGGAGTACTCCAGTGAGTCTTCATTGAACACTCACTGTCGCACTGTGAAATACGCCCATGGCGGTACATAGTTATTCCTCCCCCCCCCGAACTGCTTGCGTACGTGTGGGCACGGCTCATCAGGCGTTCTACAGCTCGTCACGGTCTGGCTTCACCTCCGGTTGTACTGTCGGCGTCCAGGTCGAGTCCAGACGTCCGAGGCGGCGCCAGTAACCATCGGTGTCCACGACTTCAAGCCGGCCGACGCCTGCGAGTCGAGCGAGGTAAGCAGCGACCCCGTCCTTTGCTTCCTCATTGAAAAATGCGGTTTCCTGTGCCGAGAAACTGGGGGTGAATTTGAACAGCGCGCCCCCGCGACCGGAGAAGTAGCAACTACCGCCGGAGACCCCGCTCTTTTTCACCACGTCCCGGCTGAACCACAGGTCCGCCAGGGCCAGGTTATCCAGCAGCAATCGATCCATCGCAGAGGGGTCCTTGACCAACAGGTTGAAGCGTTTGTAGAACTGATGGACGGCGACCCATTTGTAGTCCGGAGGAAATATCGGTAATGGCAATGGTTGCGCCCCCGGTATGGAAACAGGGGCAATGGGCCCGCCCACCCCCGAGTAAAACAGCGAACTGGCAGCGCCACTGTCGGGGCCGTCTTCAAGCGGCTCGACAGCAACGAATGAAGCGCTCGCCTCATGCATCAGGATCCCCCCCAGAAACTCCTGAGCAACGTAATCGCCAATCTGTCTTTGGGCCGAACGAGCCGCATCATCGGCATGTGCGAATACAGGCCCGAGGGCAAAGCTGTTATCCGGCGCCCATCTCACCAACCCGATGCCGGTTTTGACACCTCGGGAGTCCACCCTGAACGGCGACCAGAAAGCGCTGCGCACCACTGCCTGCAACTCACCGTTTGCGATCACTTTACGCAGATATTCGAACAGCGTTTCGCTTCCAGATTGCAGGACCTTTTCGTAGGCGAGCGCGACCTGCAACTGGGTCCACTCTGGTGCGATGGACTTGGGCTTGTATCGCAACAAGGCGCCATCGGCACAGGACACAAAGACGGAGAGGAAAGCAGTGACTGCCTCCGTGCGCACACGGACAGCGTCCAACCCGTACATCAGATCCCGAGGCGAGATGAAACTCTGATTCAAGTCGTGCGGCAGTCGCCCCGCTCCGGCCGAGGAACACAGAAAAATCCCCTCCACGCGGTACCCCAGAGGCAATAGCCCGTCGGGAAATACCTTCTCGACAGCGAGACTTCCTCGCCGCCCGTCGATCGGCATCGTCGTCACATACCGCTCGGCGTTCAGCGCCTTGAGTATGAACCCGAACATCAATCCGGTTCGAACGCCAACCGCTCGGTGGACATGCCGTACGGCGTCGTCCATTTGCGTGAAGACCGGACTGAACGCCGGATCAGCAATAGCCGACCGATGCACTTGCGAAGGGCCTCCCTCGGAATAAGCGCTCCATACCGACAACTGCCTGGCCTTGCCCCAGAGTCGGCTGCCTTTGATCACTTGCAACCGACCGGCTCTTGCAACCTGATTGACGTATTCACTCGGGGTCAGCGTGCCATTGCGCATTTGCAGCTCTATCGGGGTGTGCCGGCGCTGCAATTGACTGGGGGACGCCAATGACCGCGCGAGTTGTTTTTCCGCAGCACTGGCGCTGAGGGTGTAGCTGATGAGGCTGCCGTCGAGCCCCAGCAGATATTCCTTGCCGGGCGAAAGCGACGAGCCGCTCAGGATTGCCGCCAGAAAATCAGTGGAGAACATGGTGAGGTACACGTCCCGCTCGCGGTTCGACAGCGCGAAAATCGGTTCGACCTGCATTCGCGAATGGTAGCGGGCGACAACCGTGCTCCCGGCCAGAAACAGTCCCTGCTCGATCAACTCGTCCAGGCGAATCCAGCTGGCAGGGAAATTCTCGACCTCGACGGCCACCGGCAATGTTGCGACAAACAAACCATCGAGCCGACGCAGCACCAGGCCACCGTAGATCCGCTCTCGCCGCGAGCCCAACTGCTCCAGCGCATGGCGCACTGCATCATCCTGCGACACAAAGACCGGGCTGAGCGCTCGTCGCTGGAGCTGTACATAGGATTTCCAATCGGCGCCGACAATGCCCGTCTCGTCCCACAGCTCACTGGTACGCAGCACCTTCAGCTCTCCGGCCTTGGCGATCCATTGAATGACGTTGGCAAAGGGCGGCGTGGCGTTGAGCAACAGCGACTTGAGCTGCTGCAAACCGTTCGCGTCGAATTGTGTTGAGGTGGCCGAATATTGATAGCGCAACAAGGCCCCATCCAGGGTCGCGATAAAAACGCTCAGGTCCTGAAAGTGCGTAAGGCGTTGGGTGCCATCGTCGTCATGGATCGCCGCAGCCAGTTCGGTCATGGAAGCAAAATGACGGGCAAACCAGGCGTCCGTTGTCGATAACCCATCGGGAATCCAGCTTGCCGAGTAATAAAGCGCGAGGGTGCGAAACTCGTCGATCAATACGGGCGCGCCAAAGTCGCTAGCCTGGTTCAGCGCTCCCAGGTGGCTGGCAGGCACCGTTTCGGTCGCCACATACTCTTCGCGGTCCTTGTGCTTAAGGATAAAACCCCAACCCGCAGCCGCCGCACGGTAGTCGAGCCGGGCGCGATGACGGGCGTTCAGCACCGCGTCTTCGGCATTGGAAAAAATCGCGCCGAGCACCGGAACGGAAACGCCTGCGGGCGCTGATTCATCACCCAGCACCGTTCCCCGCGGCCCCCACACATCATTGCCCGCGACCACACGCAATCGGCCAGTCCCGGCCAATTCTTCGACCACGGCATCGGGTGCCAGTGTGCCGACTGCCAGCTCCCGGTCTATCAAGGTGGAATCATCGGCAAGCAAGGTAACTCGCTCTTTCACCTTGTTGCGAGCGGCCACTTTCGATAAATCGGGGCTGTAAGCCAGCAGGCTGTCTGGCGAACCTGAGAGGTAAAAATCGGCAACATGCGCGCTCTTGGCGAGCACTGAGCGAATGTCCTCGGTGGTGAACATTTGCGCCTGCGTCAATTGCTCTTCTGCGTCGGCACGGACAACAGCACTTGAGTCCGTTTGCCAGCGTGAAGCGTACAACCCATAAAACGAGTGTCCCTCGAGCAGTACGATCGGTGCTCCTGAGGCGTCGAGAGGACAGAGCCGGTCCAGGGCAAACCGCGGCTGCGCGCCGATAACCGGCTCAGTGGCGACAAAACGTTTGTCTTGATCCTGCAAAATCATCCCGACAAAGCCTTGTTCACGGCGGCTGCCGATGTACCCATGCGCAAACCGTGCAGCATCGTCGGCGAGGAGGAAAGCGGGACTCAAACGCCTTGACCTCGCATAGGGTTGCCAGTCGGTGCCAACGTTCCCGACAACATCCCATAACGCGCTGTCCTTCAGCACCGTCAACTCGCCGGCTGCTGCCACCTGCTTGACGTAAACCGCAGGCTTGAGCGTACCTTCCTTCAGTCGCGCGTTGAAGTCTGTGCTGTCCTTCAGCGCAGCTTCACGCTGGTGCGCCGAAGGCTGGTACTGCAAAACGGCACCGTCGCGGGTCCGGGCGTACACCTTCAGATAGTCCGGGTACTCCTGCCGGTAAACATCCCACAGCGAAAACCTGATGCCAGCCGCCAGCTCGTCCGGTGAAAAAAACCGCTCATACAGCCAAGGCTCGCTGGCACTCTGCGCCCCATCACTGTGCGATATGAAATAGACGCCGTTGAGGTCGAAATCGAGCAAAGGCTCCAACTTGCGATCCGCTCGCATCGGAAATGTTTTGAACAGTTCGGCTGCCGGATTGCTGGAAAGAACCGGATAGGTCGCCATGCATTCCGAGCTGCCGGCAGAGGTCACCACAAACCCTAGATAAAGGCTGTCGGACGTCGGGGGGAGCGTCGTTGCTGCGGCTTCTATCGCCTTGTCCACTTGATCGGACACCGCACAAAAAAACGGCTGTACCGGCGTCGGACTTCGCTGCGCGGCAGTACCGAGGCTCCAGTTCGCCGACACGTTTCCTCGCACTCCGCCCCACTGAGCGTTGGGTACCAGTACGCTCAGCGTGCCGGTCGTGGCCAATTTTTGAATCAATCGCTCAACGTCGGAGAACGGCCCGAAAGCCTTGAACGCCACCTCAAAGAGCTTTTTCTCCTCTGCCGGTTGAGTGGACTCGTATTTGATCAGCGAGCCATCCGGCCCCGATAAATAGTGGCGCTGTCCATAGGCACCCGAATCCTGCATGTCGCTGAGGATGTAGTGTCTCGAAAAAAAACCGAGGCTCAACTTGATCTGCTCGTTCGTCCAGCCTGGGTGAACACGCAGGACTTCGGCGTGATTGGCCGAATGGGACAAGTAATACGCAGCGCCACTGTAGCCAGGGGAGACGAACAGCTCCCGAGGGTTGTCGGCAGACAGCAGGGTGTCAAAATCGAAACGCCCTTTCTTGCCTGGCACAGGAAACGTGGGCTGATATTTACCGTCGGCCCGTTGCAGGATTACGCCGCCGTAGTGCTGGTCATAGCGCGCGCCAATCTGCCGATGCGCCCAATAGGCCGCATCATCGGCGCTCATGAATGTTGGTCCCAGGGCGGGAAATCGTGCCGTCGCCCGGGCGGTTGAAGGTGTATTGATCGAAGTGCTGTCCATGCTCTGCTCGCCTGATTGAGAGTCCCTCATCATCAAGATTGCGCAGCGCAACGGGCGGTACATATTTATCGCTTGCCGGGATTTGCTGTTAAACACCGTCAGCACCAATGCTGCGCACGCAGGCGCACCTGCCTTGCACTCAGGCCCCAGTCTGGTGCGCGCCCCAGTCCACCAAAGGCTCTATCCCGAGTTTTCCCGGCCTTTGCCGAACAGGCACAGCCCTTGCTAAAGACCCTTCAGTAGTCCGCATCTGCCAACCAAGAAAATTCATAAATTCATGGAGATCGCACAATGAAGCGTCGCAGCTTGATCAAGGCTTTCACACTCACGGCAAGCATTGCCGCGATGGGCATGACCTGGACCGTCCAGGCCGCCGAGACCATCAAGGTCGGTATTCTGCATTCGTTGTCCGGCACCATGGCGATCTCCGAAACGTCCCTGAAAGACATGGCGTTGATGACCATCGACGAGATCAACGCCAAGGGCGGCGTGAACGGCAAGATGCTGGAACCGGTGGTCGTCGACCCGGCGTCGAACTGGCCACTGTTCGCGGAAAAGGGTCGTCAACTGCTGACCCAGGACAAGGTCGCTGTGGTGTTCGGTTGCTGGACGTCGGTGTCGCGTAAATCGGTGTTGCCGGTGTTCGAAGAGCTCAACGGCCTGCTGTTCTACCCGGTGCAATACGAAGGCGAAGAAATGTCGCCGAACGTGTTCTACACCGGCGCCGCGCCGAACCAGCAGGCGATCCCGGCAGTGGAATACCTGATGAGCGAAGAAGGCGGCAGCGCCAAGCGTTACTTCCTGCTCGGCACCGACTACGTCTACCCGCGCACCACCAACAAGATCCTGCGTTCGTTCCTGCACTCCAAAGGCGTGGCCGACAAGGACATCGAAGAGGTCTACACCCCGTTTGGCCACAGCGACTATCAAACCATCGTGGCCAATATCAAAAAATTCTCGGCAGGCGGCAAAACCGCTGTCATCTCCACCGTCAACGGCGACTCCAACGTGCCGTTCTATAAAGAGCTGGCCAACCAGGGCCTGAAAGCCACCGACGTTCCGGTCGTGGCGTTCTCGGTCGGTGAAGAAGAACTGCGTGGCATCGACACCAAACCGCTGGTGGGCAACCTCGCGGCGTGGAATTACTTCGAGTCGGTAGAGAACCCGACGAACAAGAAATTCGTCGCCGACTGGAAAGCCTACGCGAAGAAACACAACCTGCCGGGCGCCGACAAAGCGGTGACCAACGACCCGATGGAAGCCACCTACGTTGGCATTCACATGTGGGCGCAAGCGGCGGAGAAAGCCAAGTCCACCGACGTCGACAAAGTCCGCGAAGCCCTCGCCGGCCAGACCTTTGCCGCGCCGTCGGGTTACACCCTGACCATGGACAAGACCAACCACCACCTGCACAAGCCGGTGATGATCGGCGAGATCCAGGCGGACGGTCAGTTCAACGTGGTGTGGCAGACCGAAGGGCCGATCCGCGCCCAGCCGTGGAGCCCGTTCATTCCCGGCAACGACAAGAAGCCGGATTATGCGGTGAAGAGCAACTAAGCCATTGGATGTCGGGCTTGGCACACAGCCCCGGGCCCGACAAAACTCCTGTGAGAGCGGGCTTTTGTGGCGAGGGAGCTGGCTCCCGCTGGGCCGCGAAGCTGCCCCCTTACTGACCTGGAAAGAAGGGGACTGCTGCGCAGTCCAGCGGGAGCAAGCTCCCTCGCCACAGTAAGTCTGTCTCCACATTTAGTCCGCGCAAGGCCATGCATATGCCCACCGCCCTTTACCGCTTCATCCTCGCCATCGCGTTGTTACTGCCGATGGCTGTACACGCCAGCGACGCCGAAGATTTCGTCGCCGCCAATCCCGTGCAGCAAGCCAAACTCCTGGAAACCTGGGCCGCGCAGCCCGATCCGGCCCGTGTCGAACTGATCAAGGCCCTGCAGCAAGGCGAGTTGATGGTCGACGGTCAACCGAAAACCCTGCGCCTGAACAATCGCCTGCGGGGTCTGATCGACACCGCGCTGGCCAGCCACCAATTGCTCGCCGCCGACGCCAAAATCCGTCTGGGCGCCGCCCAGCAATTGCAGAAAAGCGCCAAACCCGCGCAGCTGAAATTTCTCGACCAGCAACTGGCTGGCGAAAAAGATGAAAACGTCCACGCCGCCCTCAGCCTGGCCCTGGCCAATCTGCAACTGGTCGACACCGACCCGGCCGTGCGCCTCGCCGCTGTGCGTCTGCTCGGCGAAACCGGCGATCCATTGGCCCGCACTCGTCTCGAGAGTCTGCTGGCACCGGGTGTCGAAGCCGACGCCAGCGTGCGCACGGCTGCCGAAACCAGCTTGGCCCAAGTCAAACGCAAACTGCTGATCGGCGAAATGCTCGGGCAAGCCTTCAGCGGTATGTCCCTCGGCTCGATCCTGTTGCTCGCGGCGCTTGGCCTGGCGATCACCTTCGGCCTGCTCGGCGTGATCAACATGGCCCACGGCGAGATGCTGATGCTCGGCGCCTACTCGACGTACGTGGTGCAACTGATGTTCCAGCGTTTCGCTCCGCAAGCCATCGAGTTTTATCCATTGATCGCGTTGCCGGTGGCGTTTTTCGTCACCGCCGCGATTGGCATGGCACTGGAACGCACGGTAATTCGTCACCTCTACGGTCGCCCGCTGGAAACCCTGCTTGCGACGTGGGGCATCAGCCTGATGCTGATTCAACTGGTCCGATTGCTGTTCGGCGCGCAGAACGTGGAAGTGGCCAACCCTGCCTGGTTGTCCGGCGGGATTCAGGTGCTGCCCAATCTGGTGCTGCCGTACAACCGCATCGTGATCATCGCCTTCGCCTTGTTTGTGGTGGTGCTGACCTGGCTGCTGCTGAACAAGACACGCCTGGGTTTGAACGTGCGCGCCGTCACGCAGAATCGCAACATGGCGGCCTGCTGCGGCGTGCCCACCGGGCGCGTCGACATGCTCGCCTTTGGCCTAGGCTCGGGCATTGCCGGCCTTGGCGGCGTCGCGCTGAGCCAGATCGGCAACGTCGGCCCGGACCTCGGCCAGAGCTACATCATCGACTCGTTCCTGGTGGTGGTGCTCGGCGGTGTCGGTCAGTTGGCCGGTAGCGTGCTCGCCGCGTTTGGCCTGGGCATCGCCAACAAGATTCTCGAACCGCAGATCGGCGCCGTGCTCGGCAAGATCCTGATCCTCGCGCTGATCATTCTGTTTATCCAGAAACGTCCGCAAGGCCTCTTCGCACTGAAAGGACGGGTGATCGACTGATGAACCAGCCCCTGATGCTCACGGCCAGCCAAAAGGCCGGCCCCAAAGTCACGATTGCCGTCGGCGCGGTGATCCTCGTTCTGTTGCTCGCGCTGCCGCTGCTGTCGCTGTTGTCGCCGGACAGCGCGTTTCATGTCTCGGCTTATACGCTGACCCTGGTGGGCAAGATTCTTTGCTACGCCATTGTCGCCCTGGCGCTGGATCTGGTCTGGGGCTACGCCGGCCTGCTGTCCCTCGGCCATGGTCTGTTCTTCGCCCTCGGCGGTTATGCGATGGGCATGTACCTGATGCGCCAGGCTTCGGGCGATGGTTTGCCCGCATTCATGACGTTTCTGTCGTGGACCGAACTGCCGTGGTACTGGACCGGCACCAGCAGTTTCCTCTGGTCGATGTGCCTGGTGGTACTGGCGCCGGGGTTGCTGGCGCTGGTGTTCGGGTTCTTCGCCTTCCGTTCGCGGATCAAAGGCGTGTATTTCTCGATCATGACCCAGGCCCTGACCTTCGCCGGGATGCTGCTGTTTTTCCGCAACGAAACCGGATTTGGCGGCAACAACGGCTTCACCAATTTCCGCACCATTCTCGGTTTTGGCATCACCGAACCGGGGACGCGCGCCGTGCTGTTTTTCGCAACGGTGCTGTTGCTGGTGGCGAGCCTGTTCATCGGTTGGCGCCTCGCGCAAAGCAAGTTCGGCCGGGTGCTGACCGCGTTGCGCGATGCAGAAAACCGCCTAATGTTCTGCGGTTACGACCCTCGCGGATTCAAGCTGTTTGTCTGGGTATTGAGCGCGGTGTTATGCGGTCTGGCCGGTGCGCTGTATGTGCCGCAGGTCGGCATCATCAACCCGAGCGAAATGTCGCCGACCAACTCCATCGAAGCCGCGGTGTGGGTGGCGCTGGGCGGTCGCGGCACACTGATCGGGCCGCTGCTTGGCGCTGGCGTGGTCAACGGCATGAAGAGCTGGTTCACCGTGGCATTCCCGGAATACTGGCTGTTCTTCCTCGGCGCGTTGTTCATCGTCGTGACCTTGTACCTGCCCAAAGGCGTGATCGGCCTGCTGAAGAAAAGGGGTGACCAATGAGAGTGACTGCGACGGCTGAATTCATGCTCGAACCGGCGTTTTATCCACCGAACCCGAACAAGGACGCCGGCAGCAGCCGCGACGCCATCGGCCTCGGCCAACGCGTCGGCCCCGGCCTGGATACCCGCCACGGCACCATCCTGACCCTGGAAGACATCAGCGTCAGCTTCGATGGTTTCAAGGCTCTGAACGATTTGAACCTGTACATCGGCGTCGGCGAATTGCGCTGCATCATCGGCCCCAACGGCGCGGGAAAGACCACGCTGATGGACGTGATCACCGGCAAGACTCGCCCCAGTCATGGCAAAGCCTGGTTCGGTGAAACCCTCGACCTGACGCAGATGAGCGAAGTACAGATTGCTCAGGCCGGCATCGGCCGCAAGTTCCAGAAGCCGACAGTGTTCGAAGCCCTGAGCGTATTCGAAAACCTGGAGCTGGCGCAGAAAACCGATAAGTCCGTGTGGGCCAGCCTGCGGGCTCGCTTGAGTGGAGAACAGAAGGATCGCATCAGCGAAGTGCTGGAGACCATTCGCCTGACCACCTCGGTCAATCGTCCGGCAGGCTTGTTGTCCCATGGTCAGAAGCAGTTTCTGGAGATCGGCATGTTGCTGGTTCAAGACCCGCAATTGCTGCTGCTCGACGAACCGGTGGCGGGCATGACCGACGCCGAAACCGAGTTCACCGCCGAGCTGTTCAAAAGCCTGGCGGGCAAGCATTCGCTGATGGTGGTGGAACACGACATGGGGTTTGTCGGCTCGATTGCCGACCACGTCACCGTATTGCACCAGGGCAGCGTGCTGGCCGAAGGGTCGCTGGAACAGGTGCAGGAAAACGAGCGGGTGATCGAGGTGTACCTCGGTCGCTGAACCTGCCAACACGGTCACTGTGGGAGCTGGCCTGCCAGCGATAGCAGTGGGTCAGACAACATCAGTGCTGAATGTGCCGCCCCCATCGCTGGCAGGCCAGCTCCCACAGGGGTTCTGTTTGAAATTCAAGGAATCTGGACATGCTGCAAGTCGACAAGCTGCACCAGTACTACGGCGGTAGCCACATCCTGCGGGGCCTGACGTTTGACGTGAAGGTCGGTGAAGTCACCTGCCTGCTCGGGCGCAATGGCGTGGGCAAGACCACCCTGCTCAAATGCCTCATGGGATTGCTGCCGGCCAAAGAAGGCGCGGTGAACTGGGAAGGCAAGCCGATCACCACGTTCAAGCCGCACCAACGGGTTCACGCCGGAATCGCTTACGTGCCTCAGGGCCGGGAGATTTTTGGCCGGTTGACCGTGGAAGAAAACCTGCTGATGGGCCTGTCGCGGTTTCCTGGCAGTGAAGCGAAGGAAGTCCCGGCGTTCATCTACGAGCTGTTCCCGGTGCTGCTGCAAATGAAGCAACGGCGCGGCGGTGACTTGTCCGGTGGTCAGCAACAGCAGCTTGCCATCGGGAGGGCATTGGCCAGCCGACCGCGGTTGCTGATTCTCGACGAGCCGACCGAAGGCATCCAGCCTTCGGTGATCAAGGAGATCGGCGCAGTGATCAAGAAGCTCGCGGCACGGGGCGACATGGCGATTCTGCTGGTGGAGCAGTTCTACGACTTCGCCGCCGAACTGGCCGATCAATACCTGGTGATGTCACGCGGCGAGATCGTGCAGCAGGGTCGCGGAGAAAATATGGAAGCCGAGGGTGTACGCGGTCTGGTTACGATTTAATCTGCAGCATCCTGACGATAACTGAAAACCATGAATTTACCTGCCCACACCACGCTGTTCACGCCTAGCTGGCACGCCGAGCTGGAACTGGGCTATGCCCGATTCGGCGACAGCACGCGCCCGGTTCAGCGCCGGCACAAAGGTCCGTTGCGGGTGCAGAAACATCTGTATGCCGAAGGGCCCGAAGTGTGCCAGCACATCATCGTGCATCCGCCCGGAGGGATTGCCGGCGGCGACCGGCTCGACATCAGCGCCAGTGTCGGCCACGGGGCGTGGGCGCAAATTACCAGCCCCGGCGCTGCCAAGTGGTATCGCGCGGCCGGGCCGGCTTATCAGACACTTGATCTGAAAGTAGCCAGCGGCGCGACACTGGAGTGGCTGCCGCAAGAGACGATTATCTTCAGCGCCGCCCAGGCTGAACTCAGCACGTCCATCGATCTGGAAGGCGACGGGCGGTTGTTCTACTGGGACGTCGTGGCGCTGGGCCGCCCGGCCAGTGGCGAGCGTTTTGACCGCGGGCATTTCCAGGCGCAGCTGGACATCCGTCGCGACGGCCAGTTGCTCTGGCATGAACGCCAGCGCATTGTCGGCGATGATGGTTTGCTCGATTCGCCGATCGGAATGGATGGGCAACCGGTGTTTGCGACGTTGTTGGTAACGGGGGAGATTGATAGCGAGCTGCTGGAGAAATGCCGTTCGCTGAACCATGAAGTACGCGGGGATTTGACGCAGTTGCCGGGGCTGTTGGTTGCACGATGCCTGGCCCGTGAGGCATTGCTGGCGCGGGGCTGGCTGATTGATTTGTGGCGGATGCTCAGGCCGGCACTCCTCGACCGAGAAGCCGTCCCACCCCGAATATGGAGCACCTGAAATGCAATCCCGGGGAGCGGGCTTGCCCGCTCCCACAGGGATCTGCGCCAGCAGATCCAACTCTTTTTTATCTGCCCGGATGGATTCCAAACGATGGACCTGACCCCACGCGAAAAAGACAAGCTGCTGATCTTCACCGCCGGCCTCGTGGCCGAGCGGCGTTTGGCGCGCGGCGTGAAACTCAACTACCCGGAAGCCATGGCCTATATTTCCGCAGCGCTGCTCGAAGGCGCCCGTGACGGCCAGACCGTGGCCGAGCTGATGCACTTCGGCACCACCCTGCTCAGCCGCGAACAAGTGATGGAAGGCATCCCGGAGATGATCCCGGAGATCCAGGTCGAGGCCACCTTCCCCGACGGCACCAAACTGGTCACCGTCCACCAACCCATCGCCTGAGGCCGTGCCATGACTTACCACATCCGCGATGCGCTGCACGCTGACCTGCCGGCGATCCGCGACATCTACAACGACGCCGTACTCAACACCACGGCGATCTGGAACGACCAGGCTGTCGACCTGGGCAACCGCCAGGCCTGGTTCAGCGCCCGGCAAGCCCAGGGCTATCCGATCCTGGTGATCGTCGACGGCGATAACAGCGTACTCGGCTACGCTTCATTTGGTGACTGGCGACCGTTCGATGGTTTCCGCCACACCGTCGAGCATTCGGTCTATGTGCGCAGCGACCAGCGCGGCAATGGTCTCGGTCCGCAATTGATGGACGTGCTGATCGAACGCGCCAAAGGCTGCGACAAGCATGTGATGGTCGCTGCCATCGAAAGCGGCAATGCCGCCTCCATCCGCCTGCATGAACGCGTCGGTTTCGTGACCACCGGGCAAATGCCTCAGGTGGGCACCAAGTTCGGTCGCTGGCTGGACCTGACCTTCATGCAACTGACCCTCAACCCTGGCGCCGAACCGTCGCCCGCCAGCAAGGAGTAACGCCCGATGAACGCCGCCCAACTGCGCCGCGTCAATGTTGAAAGCTTCGCGCACTATCGCCAGGGTTTGATTGATCTGCTGCTCGACGCCGTGGGTTATGGCGCCAGTGTCGGCTTCATGGCCGATCTGGATGCCACTCAGGCACGCGCCTATTTCGATGAAGTTCAGGACAACCTCAACAAGGGCAACGTGCTGCTGTGGGTGGTAGTCAAGGACGAACAGGTGCAGGCCAGTGTGCAACTGACCCTGTGTCAGAAAGCCAATGGTCTGAACCGCGCCGAAGTGCAGAAACTGCTGGTGCGTGAACACGCGCGCCGCCGTGGCCTGGGCCAACAGTTGATGAGCGCTTTGGAACAGGCCGCGCTCCAGCACAAGCGCGGCATGCTCTACCTCGACACCGAAGCCGGCTCCCCTGCCGAGGACTTCTACAAGGCTCTGGGTTACAGCCGGGCCGGCGAAATCCCCGACTACGCCTGCGACCCGAGCGGCCGCTACAAGCCGACCGCCCTTTACTACAAAATTCTCCAGGGAGCCCATTGATGATTCCCGGTGAATTCCAGATCCAGCCCGGCGACATCGAACTCAACGCCGGCCGCCGCACCGTCAGCCTGAAAGTGGCCAACAGCGGTGACCGGCCGATCCAGGTCGGCTCGCACTACCACTTTTTCGAAACCAACGACGCCCTGACCTTCGACCGCGCCGCCAGCCGCGGCATGCGCCTGAACATCCCCGCCGGCACCGCCGTGCGCTTCGAGCCGGGGCAGAGCCGCGAAGTCGAGCTGGTCGACCTGGCCGGGCATCGCCGGGTGTTCGGGTTTGCCGGCAGGATCATGGGTGACCTCGATTAACACCGTCTTTGTGGCGAGGGAGCTTGCTCCCGCTCGAGCGCGAAGCGCTCGCAATACAGCTAATGCGATTTATCTGAATACACCCAGACGGCAGATTTTTACGACTGCTGCGCAGCCGAGCGGGAGCAAGCTCCCTCGCCACAATGGGCAGCGGACTGCCGCACTTTCCAAGGCAAACATATGAAAATTTCGAGACAAGCCTACGCCGACATGTTCGGCCCCACCGTCGGTGACAAGGTCCGCCTGGCCGACACCGAGCTGTGGATCGAAGTGGAAAAGGACTTCACCACCTACGGCGAAGAAGTGAAATTCGGCGGCGGCAAAGTCATCCGCGACGGCCAGGGCCAAAGCCAGCTACTGGCCGCCGAAGTCGTCGATACCGTGATCACCAACGCGCTGATCATCGACCACTGGGGCATCGTCAAGGCCGACGTCGGTCTCAAGGACGGGCGCATCGCCGGCATCGGCAAGGCCGGCAACCCGGACGTGCAGCCCAACGTCACCATCGCCATCGGCGCCAGCACCGAAGTGATCGCCGGTGAAGGCATGATCCTCACCGCCGGCGGCATCGACACCCACATCCACTTCATCTGCCCGCAGCAGATCGAAGAAGCCTTGATGAGCGGCGTCACTACCATGATCGGCGGCGGCACCGGGCCGGCCACCGGCACCAACGCGACCACTTGTACGTCCGGCCCATGGCACCTGGCGCGGATGCTTCAAGCGGCGGATGCCTTCCCGATGAACATCGGCCTCACCGGCAAGGGCAACGCCAGCCTGCCGGAGCCGTTGATCGAACAGGTCAAGGCCGGCGCCATCGGTCTCAAATTGCACGAAGACTGGGGCACCACACCCGCGAGTATCGACAACTGTCTCAGCGTCGCCGATCAGTACGACGTGCAGGTGGCGATCCACACCGACACGCTCAACGAGTCGGGTTTCGTCGAAACCACCCTCGCCGCCTTCAAGGGCCGCACCATCCACACCTATCACACCGAAGGCGCGGGCGGCGGGCATGCACCGGACATCATCAAGGCCTGCGGCTTTGCCAACGTGCTGCCGAGTTCGACCAACCCGACCCGGCCGTTCACCCGCAACACCATCGACGAACACCTCGACATGCTGATGGTCTGCCACCACCTGGACCCAAGCATTGCCGAAGACGTGGCCTTCGCCGAAAGCCGTATCCGTCGCGAGACGATTGCCGCCGAGGACATCCTCCACGACCTCGGCGCGTTCTCGATGATCAGCTCCGACAGCCAGGCCATGGGCCGTGTCGGTGAAGTCATTACGCGCACCTGGCAGACCGCCGACAAGATGAAAAAACAGCGCGGCCCGTTGCCCGATGATGGTGAAGGCAACGACAACTTCCGCGCAAAACGCTACATCGCCAAATACACCATCAACCCGGCAATCACCCACGGTATCAGTCATGAAGTGGGCTCGGTAGAAGTGGGTAAATGGGCAGATCTGGTCCTGTGGCGCCCGGCGTTCTTCGGGGTCAAACCGACGCTGATCCTCAAGGGTGGCGCCATTGCCGCCAGTCTGATGGGCGATGCCAACGCCTCGATTCCGACACCGCAACCGGTGCATTACCGTCCGATGTTCGCCAGTTACGGCGGCTCGCTGCATGCCACCAGCCTGACGTTTATCAGCCAGGCGGCGCACGAGGCCGGTCTTCCCGAGGCATTGGGCTTGAAGAAGAAAATCGCTGTGGTCAAAGGCTGCCGTGAGGTGCAGAAAACCGACCTGATCCACAATGACTACCTGCCGAGTATCGATGTCGATCCGCAGACGTATCAGGTCAAGGCCGACGGTGTCCTGCTGTGGTGCGAGCCAGCGGATGTGCTGCCGATGGCTCAGCGTTACTTCCTGTTTTGATCGGTTGACTGCATCACCGGGGCCTTGCCGGGCCCCGGCGTAAAGCAATAACGATCAGCTGTTCGGCTGTACGGTGAAAGGAATTTCCACCCGTTGCAGTCTTGCCCGTTCGATCGCCTGGCGTGTGAAGGTTTTGATAAAGGCTTTCCTGTCTTCGTCGATGACTTCCAGCTCGGCGGCATATTCCGCTTCGGTCATGACGTGTCCCGGTGCAAACGCGCTTTCCGGCTTGTTCAATTCAGCACCGAGTACCCTGAGTTCTTCCTTCAACTGAGCCTTTTGCTCCAGAGACAGTGTTGTCTCGGTTGCACGTTTTTCCAATGCTGAGTAGAACTCGATCGTGGCTTCGATCCGGCGACTGAAACCTTTGACCCCCCCCCGATTGACGCCCTCGACATAGGATGCCCAGAACGGTTGATCGACGAGTAAATCAGCCAGAAGCTCTCCTTCCTCAAGGTCCAGTACACGTCGCAAAGCATCCTCGATCATCGCTGGCGTAACCGCGGCGATTTTTCTGAACTGCATTTTTCGCGTCTGCCAGGGCAGGTCCAGCCGCTCGGCAAGATCCGTCATGAATGCCAGGTGAACTTCAACCTCATCAATCGTGCCAGTGACCTCGCCCGCTGCATTGATGCGCCTGAATTGCTCCCCAACCGCCTCGCGTTCGGACACCGTTTTGCGGGCAATCCTGCTCAGTTCATCCAGACGTGACTTGCCCCGCGCCAGCGACACCAGTTCAGCCTCCACCAGCGCAGGATTGGCCAGTTCATACGCCTCATGAATCAGCACTTCCATTCCCATGGCGTTGAACAGCTGCGCGCCGGCATCGACACACGCCGTGGGCACGGTGGTCATAGTGAAGAGTTTTTGCCGCAGCTCGGTATTTTTCGACATCGCTTCGAGCATTCGCCAGACCTTGGCAGTCATGTCGATCCGAAACCCGGGATCGTGCTTGAAGTGCCCCGATTCCGTGAGTTTGCGAATCTCGTTGAAAAACCCGAGCGAGCCGATCTCATCCTCGACGCTGTTCCACACTGCCTGTTTGGCCACCCATTCCCGTCGGGTCATGCCGGCCTCCCAATCGAGGCTGTCACGCACGCCACGAGGCGGATACGGTCGATCGGGGTCCATGCCGACGGACGCGATGTACTCCCTGAGCGTCTGCAGATTGAAGGCCGGCAGATAATCCGTGTCCCGGCTCAACACCGTGCGCGCCAGCAATTCCGCCTCAACGGAGCCACGCGCGACCATGGGCACGTAGGTGATTTCGTTGTACTGCATGTCCAGGTAAAAATGCCGGAAGCGTGGCTGCGCGAACAAACCGTCCGGCCAGGTCCGAATGCCAGTGTCGGCCAGGATCAGCGTATGCAACATGCGCATGCTGCCAATATCCGGTTCCCGGCCCAGAGGGTTGCCGTACAGGTCCAGGACCTGAAGCCGTGTCAGGTTGCGCAGGTCCGCGACGCCTTGCGCATCCAGGACAATGCGGTTTCCTCGCATGTTCAATTCCGTCAGTGCGCGCATGCGACCGACGGCACGAGGAATCCGGGTGAGCGAATTACCGTTGACGTTGAGCGAACGCAATCGGGGGAAATGATAGAGCAGGGAAATATGCGCGTCGGTCAATTCGGTCAGGGTCAGATTGAGGCGGGTGACGTGATCGAAGGTGCCCTCCAGCATGGGCATGGTGCGCAGATGACGGCCCAGCGGCATGTTCTCGAGGTCGAGCACAACGCCTTGCAACTCGCCAAACGAATCCACATGGCGCAATCCGGAGTGCTGCCAACACTCTCTGATCGCTTTGTACAGCGCGTTTCTGGATCGCCATTCAGCGATGCCGGCGGACGTGAAGCGGTATGACTCAGTCGGCGATTTCAGCCAGCGTTGGAAATTGGTGTTCAACCGATCGAATTCCGCTTCCAGGGCACTCGCCCTCTGCTCAAAACTGACCTCGCTGCCACCCGCCTGCAGATAAGCCTGCGCCTCGGCCTCCGTCCAGCCTGGGCGGACAACCCGCACACGTTCCTGTGGCGTAATGTTCCCGGTGACCCGCCGCAGCCCTTGGGAAACTCCGCGCATACCGCCACGCAGCCGCATCGAGGCCGGGTCGTAAGCGGGTTTACGGACAGGGTTCTGCGCCAGAAGCGCGTTGAACCTGTCCCGTGGCAAGGGCGTTTTTTGAACGGCCTGCTTGAGCGTTGCGCCTTGATTGATGTGATACCCCAGCGCGTTTCGTTCGGCATCAGGCAGGGCGTGCAGTACGGACGCGTAGAGATCATCGGGCCCATGCAGGTGCAGATCATCGTCATCGCGGGCCTGGTACTGACCGTCCTCGCTGACCAACACACGGCGAACGGAGGCATTGGCCGGGCCGACACTGTCGTGCAACGGTCCATCAAATGAATCCTCGCGGATTTCGATCTGCACGTTGTCGGGCCAGTCGGGCAACGCTTGCAACGAGTGCAACGCCAGCCGTTCGGTATCGACACTGTACGCGGCATCGAGAAACAGCCCTTCGTAGGCGCGTGCCGCTCGTAACGCCTGCAAAGTCCCCCGCGTACGCTCTTGCAGCTGTAAGGGGATGCGCGAAGAGTCGATGATTTTGAGCCGTTCTTGCGGTTCGAGGTCGGCCAGCAACTCCCGGGCGATCACCGTGGGCAGGCCGCTGAACGCGTCCTGAAGCGCCAGCACTTGCCGATTGTCGGTCTGTTGCAGACGACGATCCCGCGCGTTGAACAGCGAATCACGCTGATTGCCCGCCCGTTCGGCCAGCTTGTTTTTCAACGCATCGATCCGGATGTGCTCGTCTGTCGAAATGCCCTGTCCGAGCATTGCGTGGACGTCGGCCTCGCTCATGAACTTCACGGCAAGCTCTGGAAGTTTTCCTGCGCTGACCTCGGCACGGCTTATCTTCAGCGTGTTGGCCGGCGACGCGTCGACATTGCCGTACTTTGTCGAACGCCCGGCAATACCTGCGCCGTCAAAAAGCTCGATGTTTTTTTGCTCGGGCCATCTCGGCAGGTCAACCAGCAAACGGGGCACCTGTTCGATGAACGCTTCAGGCACCTCATCGCGCAGTATCTGTTCGGGCAGTTTCTGCACCTCGGCCCAGGTCTTGAACCGCTCGATCGTGTCGGTCAGCAATGCTGGCGCGGGTTCGTTGACCACGTGCAACCTGCGCAACTGGTTTTCTTCGAGACCACTGACGACCCGAATCTGCTCCAGCGTCGTGTCGGAGAACCCCTCGACCGACGGCCCCATGCGCCGCATGAGTGTGGTTTTGTCCCACTCGAGAGGTCGGTCGAGCTCGGTCCTCCATACTCCCGCACCGTCATGTTCGAGTGTTGGCTGATACGCCTGCGCCCGATCCGGATGTTGCAGGTATGGCTGACCGGTGCGCGGATCGTTTCTGACTTCGAAGTGCTTGCCTTCATGCTTCAGAAAGTCTTTTTCGCTGTGGCGGTACAGCCCCTGCTCACTTGGCGTCCCCCCTTCGGGCAGCGTCAGGTCATGGGCGTAGGGCGACAGGTCCGGCTTCCACAGGCGCGTCTGGCCGTCAGGCAACTCAACCTTTTTCAACTGATCGATAAAGGCCGACGGTTTGACCGACGCCGCCGCACCGGCGGGCAAGACGTTTCCCGCCGCCATGATCGCCAGTTGGGCGAAATTGATCATGACGCCGGTGAGATGGGCCGCCGCTTCCTCCCTGTCGCCCTTGCTCCACTCTTCAATGCCCTCCATGGTTTCGAACAGCATCTGCCCGACCATGACCGCCAGCATCGCTTCGCCGAGCCCCGGCACCAGCATGGCGCCAAAGTTGAACACGTTCCAGCCGATGGTCAGATAGCTGGTCAACCGATTCCAGCGGGTGGTCGCGTCTTCGTCCCCGGTCGGCACAGCGATGTGCCGCGCATCGGCAATGGCTTTGTCCCTGCGCCAGCGACCGATTTGCGTCCAGAGATCGCCTGAGATGATGAGGGTGATGGGCTCTGCGTTGGCGTTTTCAACCGCGGTCTCTCGCCACCACGGCCCCATGTCCAGCGGTTCACGCTGCGTCCAGGTGAACGTGGTGAAACGCTCGCGAACCCGGGCAAAGAATTTGCCATGGTCTTTTTGTGCGACGAATCGGCTGAAAAACTGTTGATAGTCCGGCGAGCGCAACTGGCTCGTCAGTTCCTTCATGAAGTCAGTGAAGGACGCATACTCTTTGAGCGGGTGCTCAGGATCATCCGGAACATAGGCGATCAACGTCCCGTCGAGACGGCTTTGTTGAAAATCATCTTCCCTTTGCAGCATGGCGTCGACGAGACCGCCGGGGCCATTGGCGAAAAACGCCTCGAGCAGTTTGAACTGGGCAAATTCCTGGCCTGGCAGCAGCGTCAAACGCCTGGACCATTCCAGCAGTGTGCGCTGGTGCGCGGGAACCAGACTGTCGTAGATTCTTTTCACTTCAATGGGGTCTGCCACCGCGCTGAATAACAGGATGCCGGATAACCTGAACCCCATTAGCGAAAGTCGATGACATTGCCAAGGGCGATTGTTCCATAGGATGCCCTTTTCATTGCCACGAACTTGCTTGAGTTTCCCGTAGCCATAGGAACTGATGTCGCTTTTCAAGTAAGCGATCAGCGCGGCTTCGTCGAAAGCGGCTTTTTCGCTGGCCAGGCATCGCCGTTCAACCAACGCTTTGGCCGTGTCTTCTTGCGGACTCAGCAGGCCCTTTATGTGCTGCTGATAGTGCGTACCGATATCAAGCGTCCGGCACAGGGCAGCAAACCGTTCGACGGTCAGCGCATGCCGCTGTAACTGGTTTTCGTCGTCCAGGGTGAAGATGCCAGAGCCATCGCGAAATGCGTCGGCCTGCGTTTCAGGCTCCTCGAAATTGTGAAGCGCCGCTTCCAGCAAAGTCGATTGCCTGAGTCGACTGGCATTGGTATCGATGCCAAAACCCAGCTTTGCCGGGATATACAGGCGAATGAGCGTCGCATTGACGTCCAGATCGAGATTCAGTTGTTCCTTTAATGCTTTGACGAGCAAGGGTTCGGCAAAGGCGAGGATGTCCTGCTGCAAATGCTCCAGCGCTTCGTCCAGCGGGGCCTGAGTGCGCCAGCGCTCATCTGTCAGTTGCTTGAGGTACTGACGATCGATGGCGCGTGCATTCAAATACCACTCCGGACAACCCGCTGCCGAATCGGCCATCGATAGCAGACGCGAAACCGGTGCGTCTTTTAGCGGCGAAGGCAGTTTGCTCAGAAGATAATCATGATGGACATTATCCTGGCCTTGTCTCTGTCCGGAATTAACTTGCAACGCCGGAACGTCCGATAGTTGGGTCATTTCGCAAATCCTTATGCGATGAAAAGAACCACCAGACTATTGAATGCGGTTAAAAACAAAAGATTAAAAAACCACTTGGAAAACCGCAAAAGTCGAACAATGCAATTAATTTCAAGATCTAAAAAATAAATAATTAGTACCCTGAAGCCGTCAAAGAATGGTCGCCGGCGTAATGGTAGTTTTTAGGGGACGTCAAAGGGGCTAATATGCCCCGGATTGCCATCAGGAAACCGACCATGCGCTTATCCGAATTCATCAGGCAGCACGTAGACCGTATCGTCGATGAATGGGAGCAGTTCGCCAGAACGATTACCCCGGCAGCCGATCACATGGATCGATTGGCCTTGCGCGATCATGCCAAGGCAATTCTGTTGGCGGCAGCGCGGGACATGACCACCGCGCAAACCGCCCGCGAGCAACTCGCCAAAGCGAAGGGCGAAGGTCCGGAGAAAACCCCGAGTCTGGACGAAGCTGGCGCCAGTCATGGTGAACTGCGGCATACCGTGGGGTTCGACCTGGTGCAGATGACCAGTGAGTTCCGCCATTTGCGCGCCTGTGTGATTCGTCTGTGGGTCGACAGCCTGGAATCGCCGGAACTTGCCCACTTCCAGGACATGATCCGTTTCAACGAAGCCATCGATGAAGCCCTTGCCGAATCCACGGCGGCCTATGCCGAACAGGTCAACCATTCGCGGGACCTGTTTCTGGCGATACTCGGGCATGATCTGCGCGCCCCCTTGCAAGCCGTGAGCATGTCCACTGAAATGCTGATGCGCAAAGCCACGCTTGAGGGCGATGCCTTGGCTTGCGCGATCAACATCAAGCGCGGTGCGCGGCACATGGCGGTGATGGTCAGCGATTTGCTGGAGCTGGTGCGCAGTCGCCTGGGCAAGAGCCTGCCGATTGAACCGAAGCCGATGGACCTGGCCGATGCCGTCCACGCAGCAGTGGCCGAAGCCTGTGCCGGTAATCCGGAGTGCGACCCTATGGTTCATGCAGAGGGGGACACCACCGGCGTCTGGGATGCCGGGCGCCTGGCTCAACTGCTGCAAAACCTGATCGGCAATGCGTTGCAGCATGGGTCGAACAAGCGGGATGTGACGGTGACCCTCACCGGCGAACCGGATACCGTTCGCCTGACGGTGCATAACTTCGGAGCGCCGATTCCCGAAGAGGCCATCGGTACGATCTTCGATCCGCTGGTACGCAGCGCCGATGAAGAACTCGGCCAGCCGTCCACTAGCCTTGGCCTTGGCTTGTTCATCGTCAAGGAAGTGGTCGATGCGCATTCCGGGACGATTGAAGTCAGCTCGAACGAAGTGGACGGAACGCTGTTCACCGTGGTGTTGCCGAGAAACATCTAGGGGTGTTGCGGGAAAAGGCTTTGTGGCGAGGACGCTTGCTCCGGCTGGGCTGCCGAGCAGTACGGTGCGGCGTCCCGACAAGCCCTTGCCACAGGTTCAGTGCTCAGCGCTATTCAGCCACCAACCGCCCCAACCGCTGCTTGAGCATGCGGTTCTCGGCCCGCAGTTGCTGCACCTCTTCAAGCAGGTCGAGCGCCAGGGCGACGCCTTCCCACTCCAGCTCCAGGTCGTGCCGCAGCTTGGCGGCACGCTTGGCCAGGGCCAGCTCATAATCGTTGAAACGCCAATCCTTGGGCTGCTTGCCCTGAGGTTCGAGGATGCCGTGCTCGACGATTTCGATCACGTAGACGTCCGACAAATCGGACGCCTCACAGAATTCTGCCATGTCCAGTTGAACGATCAGGGGGCTGCTCATGATGGGCTACTCCGTCTCTTGGATCAGAAATTTTCTCGCGGGTCGAATGCAGCTTTTTTCGCCAGTTCCTGCCACAACGCCTTGACCTCATCGTTCGAGGTTTTAGGCATGACCGCTTTCAATTGCACGAACAGGTAACCTCGTTGACCGGCCTTGTTCAGCAAGCCATGTCCCTTGGCGCGCATGCGCTGGCCGTTCTGGCTGCCCGCCGGCACCTTGAGGTTGATCTTGCCTGTCAGTGTCGGCACAGCCACTTCGGTGCCCAGTGCCAACTCCCACGGAGCCAGCGGCAGCGTAATGATCAGGTTCTCGCCTTCGACGTCGAACTTCGGATGCGGCGCGAAGCGAATGATCAGGAACAAATCGCCGTTGGCGCCACCGCCGATGCCCGGTGCACCCTGCCCTTTGAGGCGGATGCGCTCGCCGTCGGTCACGCCGGCCGGGATTTTCACGTTCAGGCTTTTGCTGGTGTTGCTGACGTGCTGACCGGCCGCGTTGTACTGCGGCACCTGGAAGGTGACCTTCTTCGATTCGTTCGAGAGGGTTTCTTCCAGAAAGATCCCAAGTTCCATTTCCACGTCTTGCCCTCGACGTCCGGCGCTGCGGCCCGACTGTCCACCACCAAAACCCGGACCACGGTTGCCGAAGATCGAACTGAAGAAGTCCGAAAAATCGCCCGTATCCTGGCCGCCACCGAAACCACCGCCACCACGCCCCTGCCAGCCCGGCGGGCCCTGGAACGGTTGGCCGTGCTGGCCGTACTTGCGCAAGTCGTCGTATTCGGCGCGCTTGTCGGCGCTTTTCAGCGCTTCATAGGCTTCCGAGGCGTCCTTGAACTTGGCCTCGGCGTCCTTTTCCTTGCTGACGTCGGGGTGGTATTTGCGCGCCAGCTTGCGATAAGCCGCTTTGATCGTCTTATCGTCCGCGGTCGGTTCCACACCGAGAATCTTGTAATAGTCTTTGAAGTCCATCGTGGAATCACCATCCCTTATCAAAATCGCGCCGTCACTCGCAGCATGCGCTCATTGGCAGCTGCCGGGTTGACCGATCTCAAGGTTGTGACCGGAGGGCGCATCAGAAGTTTATCGGCAGCAGTGGGCGGTTCTTGCGACCGTCCGATGGCTGCCAGGCTCAATGCAGACAAGTTTGGGGCATTCCGCCAGCTTATCAAGGCGCTATTGGCTGAGATTTAGCGGATAGTCGGCCTTCGAATCTGAGCCGCACTGGCATACACTGCGCGGCCGTTTTTTAACCGGAACCTGAAAGACATGAAAAACGCATCTCCAGCCCGTGCCTGTGGTATCGACTTCGGCACGTCCAACTCCACCGTCGGCTGGCTGCGCCCCGGCATGGAAACGCTGATCGCGCTGGAGGACGACAAGATCACTCTGCCGTCGGTGGTGTTCTTCAACATGGAAGAACGCCGCCCGGTGTACGGCCGGTTGGCGCTGCACGAGTACCTGGAAGGCTACGAAGGCCGGTTGATGCGCTCGCTCAAGAGCCTGCTGGGCTCCAAGCTGATCAAGCACGACACCAGCGTCCTCGGTACGGCGATGCCGTTCAAGGACCTGCTCGGGCTGTTCATCGGCCAGCTGAAGAAGCGCGCCGAAACCGCCGCTGGTCGGGAGTTCGAAGAAGTGGTGCTGGGCCGTCCGGTGTTTTTCGTCGATGACGATGAAATGGCCGACCAGGAAGCGGAGAACACCCTGGTGGACGTCGCCCGCGCCACCGGCTTCAAGGACGTGTCCTTTCAGTACGAGCCGATTGCGGCGGCGTTCGATTATGAGTCGACCATCGAAAAGGAAGAGCTGGTCCTGATCGTCGACATCGGCGGTGGTACGTCCGACTTCTCGCTGGTGCGCCTGTCGCCCGAGCGCCGCAACCACGACAACCGTCACGATGACATCCTCGCCACCGGCGGCGTGCACATCGGCGGGACCGATTTCGACAAGCAGCTGAGCCTGCAAGGCCTGATGCCGCTGTTCGGCTATGGCAGCCGCATGAAGAGCGGCGCCTACATGCCCACCAGCCACCACATGAACCTGGCGACCTGGCACACGATCAACTCGGTGTACTCGCAGAAGTCGACCCTGGCCCTGGGCAGCATGCGTTACGACATCGAAGACACCGGCGGCATCGACCGTCTGTTCAAGCTGATCGAGCAACGCGCCGGGCACTGGCTGGCGATGGAAGTGGAAGAAACCAAGATCCAGCTGACCCACGCCGACAGCCGCCATGTGCCGCTGGACCGCATCGAACCGGGACTGAGCGTGGAGCTGAGCCGGGCGCTGTTCGAATCGGCCATCGACAACCTGCTGGAGCGTGTGCGCAACAGCGTGACCCAACTGCTGAACGACGCCAATGTGCGGGTCGATCAGGTGGATACGGTGTTCTTCACCGGCGGCTCGAGCGGGATTCCGGCGTTGCGCAACAGTGTGTCGGCAATGTTGCCGAATGCGCGGCATGTGGAAGGGAACATCTTTGGCAGCATCGGCAGCGGGTTGGCGATTGAAGCGGCCAAGCGTTACGGCCCGATGGACTGATCCGAAAAACCCTGTGGTGAGGGGATTTATCCCCGCTGGACTGCGCAGCAGTCCCCGCATTTAGCTATGGGGCTGCTTCGCAGCCCTACGGGGATAAATCCCCTCGCCACAGAGATCGACGCGGGATCAAACCATCCCCACCTGCTTCAACTCACTCTTCAGGTACGCGTAATAAATCGGCCCCGCCACCACCCCCGGCAGGCCGAACGCGGCCTCGAACACCAGCATTGCCAGCAGCAACTCCCACGACTTGGCACTGATCTGCCCGCCGACAATGCGCGCGTTGAGGAAGTATTCGAGCTTGTGGATAACAATCAGATAACCCAACGCCGCCACCGCCACCCAGATCGACAGCGACAAACCGACGATGGTGATCAGCGTGTTCGACATCAGGTTGCCGATCACCGGCAGCAGGCCGAGCAGGAAAGTCAGCACGATCAGGGTCTTGGTCAGCGGCAGCTTGATGCCGAACATCGGCAGGACCACCGCCAGGAAAATCCCGGTGAAGAAGGTGTTGAGCAGGGAAATCTTGATCTGGGCGAACACGATGTTGCGAAAGGCCTGCACCAGCAGGTGCAAACGATCGAACAGGGCGGCGGCCAGCGGCTTGCGCTTGGTCACGTCCGGCACACGCTGCAAGGCAATGATCGCCCCCAGCACCATACCGATCAGCAGCGTCACGAACATGTGCGCCGCGTCTTTGCCGACCAGCTGCAAGTCGCTAAGGTGTTTGCTCATCCACTCGCCGATGGCCACGCGGAACTCGGCGGCGCTGGCGGGCAGGTAGGCGTCGATGAACGGCGGCAATTGCCCGCGCGCACGGTCGACCACGCCCATGAATTTATCGAGGGAAGCCCCGGGGTTTTCCGCCTCGTGCAGCAGAAAACTGATGGCCCCGGCAAAGATCAGCGCCAGCACACTGACCACCAGCGTCCCCAGCAATGCCACGGCCAGCCAGCGTGCACGCCGTCCTTCGATCAGCCGCTGCAATTGCGGGGTGAGCATGTTGACCAGTTCGAACACCAGCAAACCGGCGAG
This sequence comes from Pseudomonas sp. IT-P100, assembly GCF_949767185.1. Taxonomy (NCBI): domain Bacteria; kingdom Pseudomonadati; phylum Pseudomonadota; class Gammaproteobacteria; order Pseudomonadales; family Pseudomonadaceae; genus Pseudomonas; species Pseudomonas sp. IT-P100. The sequence continues at coordinate 69,930 of NZ_CATKQK010000006.1, read as the reverse complement.
CAGGCTTGGCAGCAAGCGCAGCGGAATCACCAGCAGCAAACCACCAAAGATGATGACCCAACTGATCAGCAGCAAGACTTGGCGTTGAGAAAACGTTGGCATACAGCCTCAAAACGAACGGCCTAAAAGGATTGGCAGTCTGCCAGCGTTCGGGTGTCAGCACTAGGGATTGTGTAGGGCGACCTTGGTCGGGGGCTCGGGTGTTTTTTTGTAGTGACCTTGCCGGCCCCATCGCTAGCAGGTTAGCTCCCACAGGGGAATGCATTCCAAGTGTGGGAGCCAGCCTGCTGGCGATGAGATCCTCACAGCCCCCCAGTCCAGTGTTTACTTTTTCTTCAGGCAATCACTCATGAACGCCTTGCGCTCATCCCCCTTGAGGGCTTTGGTCGCCGCATCGGCATTACAGGTTTTCATCTTCTCTTGCTGAGGGGTCAGGGCTTTCGCGTCATTGGCGGCTGGCGCCGCTTTAAGGCAAGTGCTCATGAAGGCTTTGCGCTCGTCGCCCTTGAGGCTTTTCGCGGTAGCGTCGGCATTGCAGGTGGTCATCTTGTTCTGTTGGGCTGTGGCGGCGAAGCCTTGGGAACAGAGCAGCAAACCGATCATCAACAAAGGGACACGCAACATCTTCATGGAGTTTTCTCCTTGTTGCCGCACCGAGGGGTGCGGCCTCATTCTGGAGTGTAGACAAAGCCTGTTACACCTTCCTGTTCTCAAGATGGCTACGGCGATACTGCTCCGGCGTGCACCCGGCCTGACGTTGAAACATCGCGATAAACGCCGAACCGGTGCTGTAACCCATGTCGAAAGCGATTTCCTGAACGCTGCGGTGACTGTCCAGCGCCTCGATCGCTGCCAGAAAGCGCACACGCTGTCGCCACTCGCCGAAACTCATGCCCAGTTCGCGCACAAACTGCCGCGCCAGCGTGCGCTCACTGACGTGAATCTGTGCAGCCCACGCCGACAACGGTCGGTTATCCCCGGGTTCCGCCTGCAAGGCTTCCAGTATCCCGAGCAGCCCGGGGTTGCTGGCGTAGGGCAAGTAGCACTCGTGAACGGGCGCCTGCTGCAACTGGTCCACCAACACCTGCGCCAAGCGCTGGTCCGCAGCCTGTTCGGGAATTTTCACATCTCGGGCGGCGAAGTCCTTGAGAATCGCTTTGAGAATGTCGCTGATCGCCAGGGTGCAAGCCTGCTGTGGCAGCTCCTGGCAGAGCGCCGGTGCGAGGCAGACCGCGCGGTAGTTGATCGGTTGATTGCTGTAAAAACTGTGCTCGATCTGCGGTGGCACCCACACGGCATATTGCGGTGGCGACATGAACCGGCTGCTGCCGATTTCCATGTGCAGGACACCGTTGGCCGAATATTCCAGCGTGCCCCAGGGGTGACGGTGGGCCGAGGCATACTCGTGGGTGTCGAAGTCGGCATAACGGAAGTAGACCGGCGAAGGCAATTCGCTGAAGTCCAACAGGTCGATGTGTTTACTGGTCATCCTGTCCGTCATCCGGGGCGGGTTGTCTGGATCGAAGTATAGGCTTTCATCCAGACAGGCGATAATCACTCCTCATTAACGTTTCTGGTTTTTCCGATGCAATACGCTTATCCCCTGCTGGCCATTTTCATTTGGGCCGGCAACACCGTGATCACCAAAATGTCGGCCGGCGCGATTTTCCCCGCCGAAATCGGTTTTTACCGCTGGCTGCTGGCCGGCTTGTTGTTCACGCCATTCATGCTCAAACCCGTCTTTGCCCATTGGTCGGCCATTCGCCCGAACCTGGGGAAGATTTTCGTCCTCGGCGTGCTCGGCATGGCGGTTTATCAGAGCCTGGCGTATTTCGCGGCGTCGCTGACGTCGGCCACCAACATGGGCATCATCCTGTCGCTGATGCCGTTGATGTCGCTGGCCATGGCGATCATCAGTCTCGGTCAGCGTCTGACGGCGGGCGCGCTGGCCGGTGCCGTGCTGTCGTTTGCCGGGGTGTTGGTGGTGGTCTCGTCCGGCAGCCTCGGTGCTTTGCTGGAGCACGGGGTGAATCTGGGCGATGCGATGATGCTGATCGCCACGCTGGCCTACGCGATCTACAGCACCCTGTTGAAAAAGTGGCAGCTGCGTTTGCCACCGCTGGTGTTGTTGTATCTGCAGGTGTGGGTGGCGGTGGTGGTGCTGTTTCCGCTGTTCGCGGTGTCGCCGAAAATCGGCCCGACGCTGCAGAACATTCCGCTGGTGCTGTATGCCTGCCTGCTGGCGTCGATGGTTGCGCCACTGGCGTGGATGCAGGCCGTGGTGCGCCTGGGGCCGAGCCGGACTACGCAGTTTTTCAATCTGCTGCCGTTGTTGACGGCGCTGATTGCCGCACTGGTGCTGCATGAGCAGTTGGCGATGTATCACCTGGTGGGCGGGGTGTTGACGTTGGGCGGGGTGATTCTTTCGGAGCGCTGGACCACGGTGTTGGGCCGCAAGATTAGCGTCGCCTGATCTGTGGCGAGGGGATTTATCCCCGTTGGGCTGCGAAGCGGCCCCAAAAAAAGGGACTGCTACGCAGTCCAACGGGGATAAATCCCCTCGCCACAACGCGGGTTAAACCCCCGCCGCTTTCAACCGCGCCGCATGCTCGACAAACAACCGGATCGGCTCGGCCCCCTTTCCCACCAGCCCTAGCGACTGGTTGACGATGTCAAAGTGATCCAGCGGATACTCATCGCCAATCACCGTCCCCAGATGCGAGCTGTAGCGCCCGACCATCCCGTCACAATGCCCGGTTTCACGCACGAAGGTTTTGGCAAACAGCCGACAACTGCGGTTGGTCCCGTCGAACAGATTGCGCCCGCGATCGGTCTTGCCCGGCTGCAAGGTGCCGGACCACGAGTAATAGCGCACGCCGTTGACCTCTTCCGGCCCGTGCCCGCCCCACGTGTCAGGCAAGCCCTGTGGATAACGCTGATTGAACAGCGTCACCCCGGCCGTCGTCAGGGACTCATGGGAAGCGTGAATATCCACCGGCAGCCTCGGCCCGCGATAGCCGGTTTCCAGCAGGCTCATCAACGCACCGATGATCCAGAGAAAAAAGGCGAGCAGCCGTCCCTTCACGCTGTCTGCCGGGTAATGCTTGTGCAGGTAATCCGCCAGTTCCGAGCCGTGATTGGGCCCTGCCACCGACGTGACGGACGCCACAAGATCCGGGCGTTTCGCGGCGGCGTAACGGGCGGTCAGCGAGCCCTGGCTGTGGCCGATCAGGTTAACCTTCTCGGCGCCGGTTTCCTGCAGGATCTCGTCGATGCGCGCCAACAATTGCTCACCGCGCACCTCGGTCGAGTGGAGCGGTGAAACCTGCACCGCAATCACCGTCGCCCCTTCTTGGCGCAACGCTCCGACAATCCCGTACCAGTACGGATAAAGCACCAGACGGATAAACCCGAGCATTCCCGGGACCAGCACCAACGGATAACGCGGGGCAGAACCTTGCGACATGGGTGGACGTCCTTGTGATCGGTGAGGTGAAGCAAGGCTGAATGCAAGACATCAGCCAAGCATCGTCATCAAAAATGACAACACGACGACCAGTCTATGACATCCGTCCTACTTCAGCCCTGCCACCCCCGCCACGATCAGCCCCACCGACACCAGTTTGACCACCGTCAGGCTTTCGCCGAGCAACGCAAACCCGAGAAACACGGTGCCCAGCGAACCGATGGCGGTCCAGATCGGGTAAGCGATGCTCACTGGCAACTCACGCATTGCCAGGGTCAGGAAGTAGATCCCGCCTACCGCCGCCACGACCGTGATCAGCGACGGCCAGGGCCGGGTGAAGCCTTCGGCGTACTTCATGCCCATGGCGAAGGTGACTTCAAACCCGGCGGCGATCAGCAAAAACACCCAGGCCATCTAGAACTCCCTGGCCAGCGTCAGCAAACGTTGCTCGGCCTCGGCGACGGAGATTTCAAAGGTGCGCTCGGCGGATTCTTCGCCCTCGGCGGCGACCACGGTGACATCGGTAATGCCGATGAAACCCAACGCCGTGCGCAGCAGGGTATCGGCATGATTCATCGCTTCGAGTTCGCCCCCGGGGCCGAAGCCGAACCCGCCACGGCTGGTGACGATCAGCGCTTTCTTGCCCTTTACCAGCGGCTCGTATTGAGCGACGCCGTTGTCCAGCGTGTGGTTGAACGTCAGCCCGAGCCGCACCACTTGATCGATCCACGCCTTGAGGCCGCTGGGCACGCTGAAGTTGTGCATGGGCGTGGAGATCACCAGCACATCGTGGCCCAGCAATTCACCCACCAGTTGATCGCTGAACGCGAGATCGGCCTGCATCGACAGCGGCCGTGCCTCGGGTTCGGGGTAGAACGCGGCGGCCACAAAGGCTTCGTTGACCGGTGGAATCAAGGCCCGACCGACTTCGCGGCGGGTCAATTGTGATTGCGGGTGACGCGCCTGCCAGGCGCTGAGAAACACTTCGGCCAAGCGCCGGGAGTGGGAACGTTCGCCCCGTGGGCTGGCGTGAATGGCAAGAACTCTGTTCATCTGAATCTCCTGGGGACTAAACTCAAACGGCTTGTGGCGTGCAGATTGAGCTCGCCGCTGACTCGTCTCAAATGAATAAAAATCAGTCTGGATGAATTCATTTCACCCATGGAGTAACCCATGTTCGCCTCGCTGCCGTTGACCGCCCTGCGCGCCTTTGAATCGGCCTCTCGCCTATTGAGCTTCAAGGCCGCCGCCGAAGAACTGTCCGTGACGCCAACGGCGGTTTCCCATCAGATTCGTTCGTTGGAGGGCTGGCTCGGCGTGCCGCTGTTCGAGCGCCTGCCACGGCAGGTTCGCCTGACCGAGTGCGGTGAGCGTCTGTTCCACAGCCTGCACGGCGCTTTTCTGGAAGTGGCCCAGAGCGTCGACACCCTGCGCCCGCAACGCAGCGGCGCGAGCCTGACGATTTCCACCACGGCCGCGTTTGCCGCGCTGTGGCTGGTGCCTCGGCTTGGGCGGTTTTACGCCCGGCATCCGACCATCAGCCTGCGCCTGGACACCCATTGCGAAGTGATCGATTTGCATCAGGACGCCAGTGTCGATCTGGTGGTGCGCTACAGCCTGGATGACTATCCGAACCTTTATGGTCTGTGCCTGTTCGATGAGGCGTTTGGCGTTTATGGCTCGCCTGGACAGGTCGCGCTGGCCCTAAGTGGCCAGGCCCCCACGTTGATCAGCGTGCGCTGGCACAACTCGAAGCTCTACGCCCATGGCTGGGCGGCGTGGTGCGCGCAGTCCGGCGAAACCTGGCTGACGGGGCAACCGGTTGTCCGGGAATACGATGAAGAACATTACGCCCTGCAAGCCGCCATCGCCGGGCAAGGCCTGGTGCTGGCGAGCAATATTCTGGTGTCGGAGAGTGTGGCCAGTGGTTTGCTGGTGGCTTACCGCAGTGACATTCAAGTGCAGGGCGCCGGTTACAGCGCGCTTTGCGTTCCGGGTCGCGAGCGCCATCCGCCCGTGCGTGCATTCTTTGCCTGGCTGCAGGAAGAAGCTCGATTGTCTGGCCTGCTGCCAGGATCGCAGGCTGCGCCGGCGCCTACAGGAAAACGCATGCCCCTGTAGGCGCTGGCTCAGCCTGCGATCTTTCTCGATGGAAATTACATCAAACTTTTCGCCACGCTCATCACTCACAACTAGGTAGTGATCACTTCCCCAGAAGGTGACGCAAACCCGGATCAGCCTCCAAGGAGAACGAGATGAGTGACATGCATTTGTCTGATGTAACGACCCTTCGCGCACGGGCCCGCCAGAACGTCGAGAATGGCGCGGTGACCGAAAGCTACAGCGCCGACCTCGACGAAGTGCTGCGCCTGCTCAACGAATCGCTGGCCACCGAACTGGTCTGCGTCTTGCGCTACAAACGCCACTATTTCATGGCCAACGGCCTCAAAGCCCATGTCGCCGCCGACGAGTTCCTTGAGCACGCGAATCAGGAAGCGGCGCATGCCGACCGATTGGCCGAGCGCATCGTGCAGCTGGGCGGCGAGCCTGAATTCAACCCTGACCTGCTGTCGAAAAACTCCCACGCACAGTACGTGGCCGGTAACTCGCTCAAAGAGATGGTCTACGAGGACCTGGTCGCCGAGCGCATCGCCATCGACAGCTACCGCGAAATCATTCAGTACATCGGCGAGAAAGACCCGACCACCCGGCGCATCTTCGAAGACATCCTGGCTCAGGAAGAAGAGCATGCGGATGATATGGCGGACATTCTGAAAGATTTGTAGCGCCGGACAGACCGCCTTCGCGAGCAAGCCCGCGAAGGCGTCTTGATAGACACCGAAGATTTTACTTGGTGGGTTTAACGGTCACCGGCGCCTTCCCCGCCTTCATCTGCTGCAACAACGGCGCACACTGATTCGGCTCGCCACCACTCGGCGCCACCAGTGCCAACAACCCCGCCGCCGGCGCCGCGATCACACCCAGCGCCACCATCCCCGCGCCACGCAACATCAGCGGCACCGCTTTCACACCGGCATCGGGTTTGATGAACTTGCCCCGTACATACAGCGGCGAACGCAGCGAAATCAAACGCCAGCCCTTGGATTCCGGCGTCACCGTCAGGTCCAGTTGCTCAGTGGCCATGTTCGCCGTGCCGTCGATGTAGATGATTGCGTTCTCGGTATCGAAGACGAACAGCCGCGTGGTGGCCAGGCCCGTCTTGATGTCGAAGTCGGCCGCCGCGCAATTGATCTTCACTTCCTTGTCACCAAAGATCTTGCCGACCACATAGTTGCCGACGTTGAGTCCGGCCAGCTCCATCAGCTCGCGACTGATCGCCCCGTCGTTGATCAGCATTTTCAGATTGCCGTTGGCCGAACCCAGCAGTTTTGCCACCGAGTTGCCACGACCATTGATGTCGGCATCGCCATTGAGCTCGCCGAAACTGGTCTTCATCGGCTCGAAGGTGGGGAATAGCTGCTTGAGCTTGAACCCGCGCGCGGTCAGCTTGGCATTGCCTTCCAACGGCTCGGTACGTCCGTTGAGGCGAATCTGCGCATCCAGCTTGCCGCCGGCCACACCGAAGCGCAGGGGCTCGAGGCTGAGCACGCCGTCGGTCAGCACCAGGTGGGTATAAAGGTCATTGAACGGCAGTTTTTCACTGTGGACGATGCGTTTACCGGTGAATTCGACATCGGCGTCCATGTCACGCCAGCGCTCGGTCTTGAACTCTTCGACCGGTAGCACTTTGTCCGCCGGTTGCTTGCTTTCACCGCCACGGGCCTTTTGTTTGGCGTTGGAGTCGGCGCCAATCAAGGGTGCAAGGTCAGCAAACAACAGCTGATTGGAGAGCAGTGAACCGCTGAGTTTCGGCCGTGGCTCGCTGGCGACGTAGGCCAGGCTGCCATGAATGTCGCTCTCGCCGATCTTGCCGTTGAACGCTTCATAACGGAACACCGCGCCGCCGGCCTCGTGCAACTTGGCGATCAAGTGGCCGTCGGTGGCGTAGGGCGGCGTATCCGGCAGGGTCACGCCAGTCAGCGGATAGAGGTTGCCCAGGCTGCTTCCGGCCAGTTTCAGTCGCAGGTCCAATGCGCCGAGATTGAGTGGATCGGTCAGCGTACCCGCGAGTTCGACGCTGGTGTCAGCGATCTTGACCTGGGCCTGGAGCGGGAACGGTCGGGCCGAATCCTGCAACGCCAGCAAACCGCCGACCTTGCCGTCTCCAGCGAGTTTCTGGCCGTGATATTGGCCTTTGACCTTCAGCGCAAACGCGTAATCCTGGGGTGCAGCACCCTTCTCCAGCGCGGTTTTCGCCGCTTTGTCGCCGACGATTTCGCCGAACGGAATCGGTTTGCCCAGTGGGTCGATGATCAGGTCGAGCTGCGTTTTCAGGCTCTGGTCGTCAAGGGTGACGTGGCCTTTGTCGAAGCCGATTGCGCCGATGTCGACCACCCAATTTGAAGGCTCGGCGTTCGGGTCTTCCGGGTCGAACTTGAACGTCCAGTTCGCGCGGCCATCGGCCAGTCGCTGGAGGTCTGCGTTCGGTTCGGTCAAGTCAATGCGCGGGATCGCCACGCGTTGAGCCAGCAATGCCAGCGGCGACAGGCGCAGCTCGACGCGTTTGAGCGTGACCATCTGCGGCTGCTTCGACCACTCAGGGTTGCCGAGGCTCAGGTCCTCTGCCACCACATGCGGCCACGGCACCCACGCCCGCCAACCACCCTCGTCGAGCTCGCGCTGCCAGACCACCGCCAGGTTGCCATTGATGGCAAACGGTCGATGCAGTTCTTCGGAGACTTTGGAGTTGATGGTCGGTTTGATCCGGTTCCAATCGAAGAACACGATGATCAGAACCAGTATCGCCAGCAACACAACCAGGCTGGCAAAGGTCCAGGCAAAAATCTTGGGGGTGCGCGTCATTGCACAGGGCTCCTGAATACGACTGAGCGCCCTGACTGCGACGCACGTGTGAAACGTTAGGCCAGAACCGGCCTGCCATGAAATCTAGGACTGGGAAACGGCGCGCAGGTTTAACCGAAATGGGCTTAACGTTCAAATAATCGGTCGGGGACACCCTGCTCTCGCAAACCCGGCGTTACCGCCCCCGCACTTTTGCGCGGCACGAGTGGGTCGAAAATACCCACACCAGTGCAAAAAGCCTCGCCGGAGAGGCCCGTTCTAGAGCCTTCCCAGGGAACAATCAATTCTGTTGATTATTACCATTGCGTTTATGAACTTTTATATCGACTTATCGAGAGTAGCATTGCCCTCGTACCCACTTTATCGCCCTCCCACGGAGCACCCAATCATGAAACGCCAATTACTGCTTAGCCTTTCCCTCTCACTGCTGGCCAGCACCGCTTTCGCTCTGCCAGCTGCTGACCAGGCAACCCCACAAGTGAAAGCCGCCCACTCGGTGTTCAGCCAGACCGTTGCCGAAGGTGGTAACGATCGCCTGAAAGAAAAAGGCCTGATCACTCAAGATGGCTCGGACCGTACCCCACAAGGCCAGTCCCTTGCCGCTGACGGTTCGGATCGCACCCCACAAGGTCAAACCCTGGCTGCTGACGGTTCCGATCGCACTCCACAAGGTCAAACCCTGGCCGCTGACGGTTCCGATCGCACTCCACAAGGTCAAACCCTGGCCGCTGACGGTTCCGATCGCACCCCACAAGGTCAAACTCTGGCCGCTGACGGTTCCGATCGCACTCCACAAGGTCAAACCCTGGCCGCTGACGGTTCCGATCGCACTCCACAAGGTCAAACCCTGGCTGCTGACGGTTCCGATCGCACCCCACAAGGTCAAATCCTCGCTGAAGGTGGTGGTGACCGCGTGATCCAACGCAACAGCGCTTTGAGCTGAGCCCATGGCGGCCCTGAAAAAAAGCCCAATCCACGGATTGGGCTTTTGATTTTATAGAAGTACCCCTTCTCTACCCGCCCCTCTTTTAGGTGTCCCCCGATCGTCGTTCGACGCCAGCAAAGCCGATTTGCTAGAGTGCGTCGCTGTCTTGTCCAGAAAAACACCCTTGCGATGCTGCCCCGCGCCGAACAGAAACAACAAACCCGCAACGCCCTGATGGACGCTGCCCGCCATTTGATGGAATGCGGCCGAGGATTCGGCAGCCTGAGCCTGCGCGAAGTGGCGAAAACCGCCGGCATCGTTCCCACCGGTTTCTACCGGCATTTTTCCGATATGGATGAACTGGGCCTGGTACTGGTGAGCGAAGTCGGTCAGACCTTCCGCGAAACCATCCGCCTGGTGCGCCACAACGAATTCGTGATGGGCGGCATCATCGATGCCTCGGTGCGGATCTTTCTCGACGTGGTGTCGGCCAATCGTTCGCAATTCCTGTTTCTCGCCCGCGAGCAGTACGGCGGTTCGCTGCCGGTGCGCCTGGCCATCGGACGGTTGCGCGAAGACATCAGCTCGGACCTGGCGGCCGACTTGTCATTGATGCCAAAGCTGCAACACCTGGACATCGCCGGCCTGAGTGTCATGGCCGACCTGATTGTTAAAAGCGTGTTCGCAACCTTGCCCGACATCATTGATCCACCGGCAGAAGCATTGCCCGAGCATCTGACGCCGCAGGCAAAAATCACTCAGCAGTTGCGGTTTATCTTTATCGGGCTGAAGCATTGGCAGGGACTCGGCAGTACCGAATAACCCCGCTTTCATCACAACACCTAACACCAGCAAGCCGGTCCCTACCCAGTTGTGCAACGCGCGACTGATCGGGAGCACACCGCGCGCCATCATTTGGTGCGCCCAACAATGCCGCGCACCAAATTACTACAACAATCTGAAACATAACCGTCGCTCCGACAGGCATTTCCTACACATCCCCCGATTGGCAAGCCCCTTGCTCTAACCACAGCAATGTCCATTGCTGGAAGCCTTCCGATGCTGGTGATTCACCGCAGAATCGACCCTCAACCCGTCTGGGCCGCTGAGTTGCACCTGACCTTCGAAGCCCGGAGCAAAAGCCGCTTGCGCTGTTTCAGTGCCGAAGGTGAAGACGTCGGGTTGTTTTTGGAGCGCGGTCAGTCGCCGCTGTATGACGGCGAATGCCTACAGGCTGAAGACGGTCGCATCGTCCGCGTCTGTGCCCACCCCGAACACCTGCTGCACGTCACCTGCGCCAACGCTTTCGAGCTGACCCGCGCGGCTTATCACCTCGGCAATCGCCACGTCGCCCTGCAAGTCGGCGATGGCTGGTTGCGTCTGCTCGATGACTACGTGCTCAAGGCGATGCTCGAGCAACTTGATGCCAGGGTCGAAAACATCGAGGCGCCGTTCCAGCCGGAGCACGGCGCCTATGGCGGTGGCCATCACCATTCGCGGCATGGCGACGAGGATTTCAACTACCCGCCGAAACTGCACCAGTTCGGCGTACGCCTATGAACCCGGCCTGGGCGCTGCTGCGCCTGGCCAGTCCGCAATTGCCGATTGGCGGCTACAGCTATTCCCAAGGCCTGGAAATGGCGGTGGATAACGGTCGGGTGAAGGATTCCGACAGCGCCCGACGCTGGATCAGCGATCAGTTGCTGCTGAACCTCGCGCGTTTCGAAGCGCCGCTGCTACTCGCCCATTGCGTGGCCGCCGCCGAAGAAAACTGGGGCGAATTGCTGCAACGCTGCGAGGAACACCGCGCCAGCCGGGAAACCCGCGAGTTACATCAGGAAAGCCGGCAGATGGGTTATTCCTTGCAGCAACTGCTCAACGGCTTGCCGGAACTCGATGCCCCGGCCCGCGCCTTTCTCGATCAGCGTCCCGAACCACACCTGGCCCTCGGCTGGGCACTGGCCGCGCGCGCCTGGCGCATCAGTCCGCAGGACGCGCTGGCGGCCTGGCTGTGGAGCTGGCTGGAAAACCAGCTGGCGGTGCTGATGAAGACCCTGCCGATGGGGCAGCAAGCCGCGCAACGCCTGACCAGCGAATTGCTGCCGCTATTGCAGCAAGCCCAGCAGAACGCCACCCGAATCAACCCCGAACACTACGGCAGCGCCGCTTTCGGCCTGTCCCTGGCGTGCATGGCCCATGAGCGCCAGTACAGCCGCCTGTTCCGTTCCTAGGGCCTGTTACTTTGGAGAATCACATGAACACACAACCTCTGCGCGTCGGCATCGGCGGCCCGGTCGGTTCCGGCAAAACCGCTTTGACGCTGGCCCTGTGCCTGGCGCTGCGCGACCGCTACAACCTGGCCGTCGTGACCAATGACATCTACACCCGCGAAGACGCTGACTTTCTGGTGCGCAACGAAGCCCTGGCGCCGGAGCGGATCATCGGCGTGGAAACCGGCGGCTGCCCGCACACGGCGATCCGCGAAGACGCCTCGATCAACCTCGAAGCCGTGGATCAACTTAACCGCCGCTTTCCCGGGCTGGACCTGATTCTGGTGGAGTCCGGTGGCGACAATCTGTCGGCCACGTTCAGCCCGGAACTGTCGGACCTGACGATCTACGTGATCGACGTCTCGGCCGGCGACAAGCTGCCGCGCAAGGGTGGGCCGGGGATCTGTAAATCCGACCTGCTGGTGATCAACAAGATCGACCTCGCCCCCTTGGTGGGCGCGTCGCTGGAGATGATGGACAGCGACACCCAGCGCATGCGCAACGGCAAACCGTTTGTCTTCAGCAACCAGAAAACCGGGCTGGGCCTGGAAGAAATCATCGCGTTCATCGAACGCCAGGGCCTGCTGACCGCAGCCTGATCACGACCACACCTATCAACAAGGAAGCTTATCCATGTCTCTTAAACGCATTCTCGGCGCCATGGCCCTGCTGCTGACCCCGGCCATCGCCTTTGCCCACCCCGGGCACGGCGACAATGGTTTGATCGCCGGTATCAGCCATCCGATCGGCGGCCTCGATCACTTGCTGGCGATGGTTGCGGTCGGGTTGTGGGCGGCGCAGCAGAAAGGCGCCGCACGCTGGGCGCTGCCGTGCACGTTTGTCGGCACCCTGTTGATCGGCGGACTGCTGGGTTTTGAAGGGCTCAACCTGCCGGCGCTGGAAAGCGGGATCGCCGCATCGGTGCTGGCGCTGGGCCTGGCGGTGGCACTGGCGGTGCGTCCGCCATTGGGCATGGCGGTGGGTGCGACGGCGCTGTTTGCGCTGTTCCATGGCGTGGCGCATGGGCTGGAATTGCCGGAAATGTCGAGCCCGTGGGCGTATGCCGCAGGGTTTGTAGTGGCGACGGCAGCCTTGCACGCGGCGGGTTATGCGGTGGTTCGTGTGTTGCCGCAGGCGGCGGCGCCGTTGGTTCGGCTGGCGGGCGCGGTTTCGGCGGCGGCTGGAGTGTGGTTGTTGGCGGGTTGATTTTCTACCGTCAGTGATGGCCCCCTCGCGGGCAAGCCCGCACACACGTGTACACAGAACCAATGTCGGGAGCGGGCTTGAGATGCGTGTGCGCAGAACCAATGCGGGCTTGCCCGCGAAGGCGGCCTGACAGACACCGCAACTCTCAGGCCTGTTAACATGGCGCGCAATCGACCCTGCCGTGACGACGCCAGCCAATGCCTCATTCTCCCCGCTCCGCCTCCCAGCCTGACTTGATCGCTCTGTTCTCCTCAGTGCATCAGCATTTCCAGGACGTGATCGTGCCCCTCTGGCAAGGCCCGGGCTGGAACGCCGAACTGGCCCTGCCCTACGAGGCGCTGGACGCCGGACATCTGCCCTTGCCACCTCAACGCTACCGGGCCATGGCCTGCGCGCGGCAGTTGTATCTGTTTTCCAGCCTGATCGGCCAGATACCCGGCGCCGAAGAGCGTGCCGCGGCGCTGTTCCGCTCGTTGCAGCAACATTTCCATGACGCCGAACACGGTGGCTGGTTCTACAGCATCGATCCGCAAGGCGCGCCGCTGGACCAGCGCAAGGATCTCTACACCCACGCCTTCATTCTCTTCGCCTGCGCCCATTACTGGGACAAGGTTCGCGAACCGCTGGTGGAGTCAGTGCTCAACGCCGTGCTGGAAGTGGTTGCGCAGCGTTTCGCCACGGGCGACGGCCTGTACGAAGCTTGCCTTGAACGTGACTGGTCGTCGCTGAATACCGGGCCGCTGCAAAACCCGCTGATGCACCTGGCCGAAGCCTTCCTCGCCACACTGTCGGTGCGTGAAGACCTCGCAGTGCAGCGCGCGCTCGTCGAGTTATGCACAGCCATGCAGAAGCGCTTTATCGATTCGCAGCACGGTGTGCTGATGGAAAAACCGCTGGGTGCTGTGGATAACTGGTTTGAACCGGGGCATCAGTTCGAGTGGTATTTCCTGCTGGAGTCTTCACCGTTGTTGCGCGGCTCCAAACTGCACGCCTCCCTGGAACGCGCCTTTGCGTACACAGAGCAGTTGGGTGTCGATCAATCGAGTGGGGCGGTGCGGGCAATGCTCACGCTCGATGGGCAATCGAAGGATGGCACCCAACGCATCTGGGCCCAGGCTGAATACCTGCGTGCGCTGACCTTGCGTCCACACAGCAAGGCATCGGTATTGCGCCAATTGCAGGCACTGCAACAGCGCTCCCTGCATTCGGAGGGCTGGTATGAGTGTCGCAATGAAAACGGTGAAGTGAGCCGCCAGGACATGCCTTCGACCACGCCTTATCACTTGGCGACCTGCTATCGCGGATTGGCCGATTATCTCGGCTAAATCCTCTGTGGCGAGGGAGCTTGCTCCCGCTGGGCCGCGAAGCGGCCCCGCTTACCCCTGAAAAGAAAGGGACTGCTGTGCAGTCCAACGGGAGCAAGCTCCCTCGCCATAATTACGCCTTGGCTCCGTTACGCTCAATCGCAAACCCGCTCCACGTCTGGCTCACCGGCATCAGCTCAAGGCTGTTGATGTTGATGTGTGCCGGCGCATTGAGCACCCAGAAAATGGTCTCGGCGATGTCTTGTGGCTGGATTGGCTCCGCACCGGCGTAGGTCGCGTTATAGCGTTCCTGATCACCGGCAAAACGCACCAGCGAGAATTCGCTCTCGCACAGGCCCGGTTCAATGTTGCTGACTCGCACGCCCGTGCCCTGCAGGTCACAGCGCAGGTTCAGCGAGAACTGTTTGACGAACGCCTTGCTCGCGCCATACACGTGGCTGCCTGGATACGGGTAGTTGCCGGCGATGGAACCGAGGTTGACGATGCTGGCGCCACGGCCGTGGGCGATCAGGCGTGGCAGCAGCAGGCGAGTGCTGTACATCAGGCCCTTGATGTTGGTGTCGACCATCGTGTCCCAATCATCAAGGTTGCACTTCGGCGCCGGGTCCACGCCGAGCGCCAGGCCGGCGTTATTGATCAGCCCGCGCAGCTTGGCGAAGGAAGGCGGCAGGTTGGCAATCGCCTCCTCCATGGCCTTGCGATCACGCACGTCGAGCACCAGGCCATGGACCTCGGTCTGCTTCGACAACTCGGCGCACAGGGCATTGAGGCGTTCTTCACGACGACCTGTCAGCACCAGTTTCCAGCCAGCCTCGGCAAAACGACGGGCACAGGCTTCACCAAAACCGGAAGTCGCGCCGGTAATAAACAGGGTGTTGGACATCGTGTTCTCCTTGCTTCGGCCGACGGGCAGCCATTGGAATAGAAAATCAGCTGGCAGCATGCCCGGCCTTGCCGACAGCGGCAACCACCACAAAAGCTGTATGAAAAACGATCAATGTCAGCGGCGCCTTATCCCCCGTGGCCTGCAGCCATGTACGCGCACGTTATCCACAGGCCGGTCCACAGTTTCCGGGGGCAAGTGAAAAAGCTGAAAGCCGCTGTGCACAAGGCTTTGCGGGCAAATTACAAAGTTTTTTGCTTGACCCTGAAGCGCTCACTGTGTAGCCCGTGGCATTTTGCACGATCGACCCGGTAAACCAGCGATGGCGCCGAGCCAGTAACTACGGCCCTCAGCCGACTCTTTCCAGAGTTTAACCACAGACTTATCCACAGGCATCACCCCTCCGTTCCGGACTGATTTCCCAGCCAATAAAAAGGTTGACAAAGCCGAGCCCCAGTCGCGTAAAAACACCTGATCAAAAAACAACCACATCGCTGCAAGCCACGTATCCAAAGGCCCTCAGCCAGCTACTCCCACGTTATTCACAGCCAGCTCCACAGCAAACGGGGACAAGTCAAAAGCGTGACAAAACAACTATTTGCAGCGGCTTTATGTCGCGCTTTGAGAGCTTGATGAATTTGTTTTCCACAATTTCCAGAAAGCACACCGCGGACACCTGCGGGAGTATTGAAAATGTAAAAAAGCCCCGGCGATTGCGCGCCGGGGCTTGGTGTTACAACAGCGAAATCAGTGGCCGCCGAGATAGGCGTTACGCACTTCCTCGTTAACCAGCAACTCCTTGCCGGTGCCCGTGATGCGGATCTCGCCGTTGACCATGACATACGCCCGGTCCGACAGCTTGAGCGCGTGGTTGGCATTCTGCTCGACCAGGAAGATGGTCATCCCGGTCTTGGCCAGTTCCCGCAGCGTGGCAAAGATCTGTTTCACCACGATCGGTGCCAGACCCAGGCTCGGCTCGTCAAGCAACAACAGTTTGGGCCGACTCATCAGCGCACGGGCGATGGCGAGCATTTGCTGTTCACCACCGGACATGGTCATGGCGCGCTGGGTGCGTCGCTCTTCGAGCCGCGGAAACAGCTCGAACATGCGTTGCATGTCTTCCTTGGCGTACTTGTCACCGATCGGGATGGTGCCCATCAGCAGGTTTTCCTCGACAGTCATGTCGGGGAACACCCGCCGTCCTTCCGGCGATTGCGCGATACCGTGGGACGCGATGTAGTGCGACGACTTGTGGGTGATGTCCACCCCTTGATAGATGATCTGCCCGTCAGCCGCCCGCGGTTGGCCGAAGATCGACATCAGCAGGGTCGACTTCCCGGCACCGTTGGAGCCGATCAGACTGACGGTTTCCCCTTCGTTGATGTGCAGCGAGACTTTTTTCAGGGCCTGGATTGGCCCGTAAAACACGTCCAGATCCTTCAGTTCGAGGATAGGTTGACTCATAGCGCCACTTCCTCTTCATCGGCACCCAGGTAGGCCGCAATCACTTTCGGATCGTTGCGTATCGCATCAGGCCCGCCCTCGGCAATGACGATGCCGTGGTCCAGCACCACGATGTGGTCGGAAATGCTCATAACCATGCCCATGTCGTGTTCGATCAGCACCACGGTCAGATCATGCTCGTCGCGCAGCAGCCGGATCATCGCGCTCAGCGCTTCGGTTTCCTGAGGGTTGAGGCCGGCGGCCGGTTCGTCGAGGCAGATGATCTGCGGCCGGGTGCACATGGCCCGGGCGATTTCCAGACGGCGTTGCTGACCGTAGGACAGTTCACCGGCCAGACGGTTGGCGCAGTCCACCAGGTCCACCACTTCCAGCCAGTAGAAGGCGTGGTCCAGCGCATCGCTTTCAGCCTTTTGGTAGCCCTTCGTGTTGAGGATACCGGCGAGCATGCTGCGGTTGACCCACATGTGCTGGGCAACCAGCAGGTTTTCCAGCACCGACATTTCCTTGAACAGGCGAATGTTCTGGAAGGTCCGCGCCAGCCCGGCACGGTTCACCAGGTGGGTACCGCCGAACATCTTGTAATACAGCCGACTGAGAAAGGATTTTGGCGAAACGAAATCCGCCGGTTTGAACGATTCGCCCAGCAACTGGATGACGTTGGTCTGCTCGCCCCGCACGCTGAGTTCGATCTTGCCACCGGAGGCCTTGTAGAAACCGGTCAGGCAGTTGAACACCGTGGTTTTGCCGGCGCCGTTGGGGCCGATCAGGGCGAAGATCGAGTTGCGTTTGACCTTCAGGCTGACATCGTTCAACGCCTTGATGCCGCCGAAGTGCATCATCAGTTTCTCGACCGAGAGTACGACTTCGCTCATGGCGCTACTCCTTTACGCGGGGTCACACCGGTACGGCTGATCCGAATCAGGCCGCGCGGTCGCCAGATCATCATCAACACCATCAGGATGCCGAACAGCAGCACGCGGTATTCCGCGAAGCCACGCAGCAGTTCCGGGGCCACGGTCAGCACGAAGGCTGCGATGACGACGCCAATGGTCGAGCCCATGCCGCCGAGTACCACGATGGCGAGGATCAGGGCCGACTCGAAGAAGGTGAACGAGGTCGGGTTGACGAAGCCTTGGTAGGTGGCGAAGAACACACCCGCCAGACCCGCCGTCGACGCACCGATGGTGAACGCCGAAAGCTTGACCAGCACGTGGTTCAGACCCATGGAGCGGCAGGCGATTTCATCTTCACGCAAGGCCTCCCAGGCGCGACCGACCGGCATACGGGTCAGACGGTGCTTGACGTACAGCACGCCCAGTACGACGAGGAACAACACCGCGTAAATGAAGTAATACTTCACGTCCGGGTTGTAGGCGATACCGAAAAACTCATGGAACGGAACGCCACCGTCTTTTGCCCTTTTGCCGAACTCCAGGCCGAAGAAGGTTGGCAGCGGCGCCGCCATGCCATTTGGCCCCCCCGTCAGGCTCAGCCAGTTGTTGAGGACCAAGCGAATGATTTCACCGAAGCCCAGGGTCACGATCGCCAGGTAGTCACCGTGCAGGCGCAATACCGGGAAGCCGAGGATGCAACCGGCAAGGCCGGCGGTGATCGCTGCCAGTGGCAGCACCGTCCAGAAGCCAAGCCCCAGGTATTGATAGCCGAGTGCCAGGCCATAGGCCCCGATGGCGTAGAACGCCACGTAGCCGAGGTCGAGCAGGCCGGCCAGGCCGACCACGATGTTCAAGCCAAGCCCCAGCAGCACGTAGATCAGCCCGAGGATGACCACGCCCAGCAGGTAGGAGTTGGAGAAAAACGGGAACACCACGGCGACGACGATCACCACTGGAATGATCCAGCGCAACCGGGTCTTGTAGTCAGGCGGCAGTACATGTACCCCGGAGCCTGTGCTTTCAAAACCTTCGAGAATTCTCAGGCCTTTGGGCGTTTGCAGGAACAGGCTCAGGGCAAAGCGGCCGGCCATGACGATGGCGACAATCCACGCCACTCGGGTCGTTTCCAGATTGAAGCCGTAGCCGTCGAGGACTACGCCAACAATCGGGCCGAACACAATGAGGGCGACCAGACCGGCAAGAATCGCGTCAACCAGGCTTCTTTTGAGATCAATGGTTTTTTTAGTGGTTGAAGACATCGCTTACACCTTCGACACAAGAGGACGGCCGAGCAGGCCTTGGGGCCGAAAGACCAGAACGAGAACGAGCAGCGAGAAGCTGAAAACGTCTTTGTAGTCCGAGTTGACCAGACCCGAGAACAGCGACTCGGAAATGCCGAGGATGATCCCGCCGAGCATCGCGCCAGGCAGCGAGCCGATTCCGCCAAGTACCGCAGCGGTGAACGCCTTGATACCGATAACGAAGCCTGCGTAGAAGTCGAACGTGCCGTAGTTCATGGTGATCAGCACACCGGCCAGGGCCGCCATTGCTGCACCGATGATGAACACGTAGGAAATCACGCGATCGGTGTTGATCCCCAGGATCGAGGCCATCTTGCGGTCTTGCTGGGTGGCGCGGCACATGCGGCCGAGCTTGGTGTACTTGATGACGTAGGTCAGCAGGGCCATGCCGGCGAATGCGGCGATCAGAATGAAGATCTTGGTGTAGGTGAGCTGGACGAAGCCGCTTCCGACTTCCACTCGCCATGCACCGGTCAGCAAGGTAGGTACGCCTTGTTGGCGGGCGCCCTGGGCGATCTGTGCATAGTTTTGCAGGATCAGGGAAATACCGATGGCGCTGATCAGCGGTGCCAGTCGGGTTGAGTTACGCAGGGGTTTGTAGGCGACACGCTCGATGACCCAGCCATACACCGCCGTGACGATGATGGTGAAGACCAGTGTGCCAAGCATCAGCAGAGGGAAGGATTCAATACCGAAGTATGCCAGCAGAGCCAGACTGATCGCCGCGAGGTAAGCGGAGATCATGTAAACCTCACCATGGGCGAAGTTGATCATGCCGATGATGCCATAGACCATTGTGTAGCCGATGGCGATCAGGCCATAGACCGACCCGAGGGTCAGGCCGTTGACCAGTTGCTGCAGGAAAATACCATCCATAACGCAATCTCACGCATTTGAGAGACTGCACAGAAGCCGGGTGCGACGGACCGGGGTTCAGCCACCCGCGCAACACGGTTGTGTGCAGCTCTACGAGAAAAGACAGGTACTGCACGGACATGTTGGTTGACTACCCGGTGCACAAGGCACCGGGCAATTCAGCAGCTCATATCACTTCTGTTTTTCCAGTTGGTGGTATTTGCCATCCTTGTCCCACTGATAAACCACGTAGTCGGAGACTTTCAGGTCGCCCTTGGCGTCCCAGGTCTTCTCGCCCATCACGGTTTTAACCGGGTTTTTCTTCAGCCACTCGGCCGCTTTTTCGCCGTTGTTGGACTTGGCGCCGTTGAAAGCAGCCGCCAGGGTTTGAACCGAAGCGTAGGCGTACAGGGTGTAGCCTTCAGGCTCGGTACCGGCCTTGCGGAAGGTGTCTACCACGGTCTTGCTGTCTGGCAGCAGGCGTGGGTCGGCGCCGAAGGTCATGTACACGCCATCAACGTTCTGCGGGCCACCGGCGGTGGTCACGAGTTCATCAGTCACGATGCCATCATCGGACATGAATTTGACGTCCTTGAGGCCTTGCTCACGCAGTTGACGAACCAGTGGACCGGCTTCCGGGTGCAGGCCGCCGAAATAGACGACATCGGCACCGGCTGCACGGATCTTGGTCACCACGGCGCTGAAGTCTTTCTCGCCACGGGTCAGACCTTCGTACAGCACCGGGGTCACGCCGCGCTTGGCCAGTTGGGCCTTGGTGGCATCCGCCAGACCTTGACCGTAGGTGTCCTTGTCGTGCAGAACCACGACTTTCTTGCCCTTGAGCACGTCGACGATGTAGTCGCCGGCCACGATACCCTGCTGGTCGTCACGGCCGCACATACGGAACATGGCGCTCAGGCCGCGCTCGGTCACCTGTGGGTTGGTGGAGCCCGGAGTGATTGCGATGATGCCTGCTTCGTCGTAGATCTCGGAGGCCGGAATGGTCGACGAGGAGCAGAAGTGACCGACCACGCCTGCCACTTTCTGGTTGGTCAGGTCCTTGGCGACCGTCACAGCCTGTTTCGGTTCGCAGGCGTCATCGCCCTTGACCAGTACGATTTTTTCCCCGTTAACGCCGCCCGATGCGTTGATGGCATCGGCTGCGGCCTGTGCACCCTTCATGTACTGCTCGCCAAATGCCGCGTTGGCGCCCGTCATTGGACCCGCCACACCGATTTTTACGTCAGCCTGTGCAAACGCAGAAACACCCAGCGCAGTTGCCACTGCGAGGGCCAGAAAGCCTTTCTTGTAAAACGTCTGGGACATGAGGTGGTGCTCCAAGGTTTTTTTTTAATTGGCACTGCAACTTCACTGAATGCTCAGAGCAAGGGCCGTGCCATCGGTTTTTTATTCTGAAAAAAGTCGCTGCTTTATTGTTATATCGACTGTTTCGAGCCCATTTTCATTGGACGTGCAACCGTCTAAACCGCTGAAGGTGAAACCATTTATTTATCAAGGCGCAACCCGTGCGCGCCATCATTGCAACCGCAGCGCCAAACGACGTGCAACCAGCCTGTAACAACGCGCGTCACCGAAGTGCACACTGCTGGTGCGGCACTGCTACAACCCGCACCTTTTACAGGCTAGTCGCTGCGCCGAAAAGCGCCGCTCCCCGCAACAAATTTCAACAATCAAATCACGATCCGCAAGCACTGGCCCGCGTGATACAGCGAAAATCCCGCTTCATACAGACAGCTACGCAGGCCAGCCCCGGCCAGTGGTTGCATCGGAGCGAAGGGGATCGGCAACGCCTGCGGATTTCCGTTGCACAAATAATCGGCAAAGGCTTTGCCGACTACAGTGCCAGTGGTCACGCCCCGACCGTTATAGCCAGTGACTGCCACTAAACCGGGCGCTGGCTCGAACAGGCGCATCAAATGATCGGGGGTGAAGGCGATGCAACCGGTCCAGGTGCACTCCCATTCCACCGGTTTGAGGTAGGGGAAATAGTGCTGCTGAACGCGATCGGCCCAGGCCTTGAGGAACCAGGTCGGCTTCTGATTGCCATTACCCAGGCTGCCGAGCAACAGGCGACCGTCTTTATCGCGGCGAATGCTGCTGAGCACCTGACGGGTGTCCCAGGAACCCTGGCCACCGGGCAGGATTTTCCGGGCGGCTTCTTCAGTGAGTGGCACCGATGCCACCTGATAGTAATAACCGGGGAAGAAATTGCGCCGAAGCTCTGTCCAGTCGCCTTCGGTATAAGCGTTGGACGCGATGACAACCTGCTCGGCAAGCACCGAACCCTGCGCGGTCTGTACTGACCACTTCTGGCCCTGACGTTCGAGCCGGGTCACCGGGGAATGATCGAACAGCTGACCGCCGAGGCCGATGGCCGCTTTGGCCAGCCCCGTGGTGTAAGCCATCGGGTTGATCGTGCCAGCACGCCGATCCAGCAGTGCGGCGGCGATTTTTTGGGTGCCGGTTGCCTGTTCGCAGGCTTGACCGGTCAGCAGTTCGACCGGTGCGCCGCGACGTTTCCATTGTTCTTCACGACTGCGCAAGTCCGCTTCACCACGGGCGTTATGCGCCATGTGCAGCGTGCCTTCGCGGCGTAACTGGCAATCGATGTTGTACTTGTCCACAAGGCTGAACACCAACGAAGGTGCCGCCCCCAGCATGCGATTGAGCTGACTGCCCACCGCTTCGCCAAACCCGGCTTCGATGTCGTCCGGCGGAATCCACATGCCGGCATTGACCAGCCCGACGTTGCGGCCCGAACCACCATGGCCGGCGCGATGGGCTTCCAGCACACACACCGTTTTGCCTTGTTCCAGCAGATGCACCGCCGCCGACAGACCGGTGAAACCGGCGCCGATGACGCAGACGTCGACCGTGACTTCACCCTTGAGCGCCGCTTTATCAGGCCTTTGCGGCGTCAGTTTTTCCCACAGACACTCTTCGCGTAACGGCATTGCCAGACTCCAACAGAAACCTAACAAACAGAAAAAGCTTCGCTGGCAAGCCAGCTCCTACAGGTTATGCGCCACGACACAGGCCGTGCAGGAGCTGGCTTGCCAGCGATGGGGCCCGATCAGTCGAACGTAATCCCTTGAGCCAACGGCAACTCCAGCGAGTAGTTCACGGTGTTGGTCTGGCGGCGCATGTACCCGCGCCATGCATCGGAGCCCGACTCACGACCACCGCCCGTCTCTTTCTCGCCACCAAACGCGCCGCCGATTTCCGCACCGCTCGGGCCGATGTTGACGTTGGCGATGCCGCAGTCGCTGCCCACCGCCGACATGAACTGCTCGGCTTCACGCACGTCGGTGGTGAAGATGCATGAGGACAGGCCTTGTGGAACGGCGTTGTTCAGGCGCAGCGCTTCAGCGAAGTCCTTGTAACCGACCACGTACAGGATCGGCGCGAAGGTTTCGTGACAGACCACATCGCTCTGTTCCGGCATTTCAACGATGGCCGGCGAGACGTAGTAAGCGTTCGGGTATTTGTCTTCCAGCTGACGCTTGCCGCCGAAGACCCGACCGCCTTCGCTCAAGGCTTGCTCCAGCGCGTCCTGCATGTTGTCGAAGCTGTGCTTGTCGATCAGTGGGCCGATCAGGTTGCCTTCCAGCGGATTGCCGATGCGCACTTTCGAGTAAGCGGCCTTGAGGCGGGTAACGATTTCTTCTTTCACCGATTCGTGAGCGATCAGGCGACGCAACGTGGTGCAACGCTGGCCGGCGGTGCCGACGGCGCTGAACAGGATCGCGCGAACAGCCATGTCCAGATCAGCGCTTGGGCCGAGGATCATGGCGTTGTTGCCACCCAGCTCCAGGATGCTGCGGGCGAATCGTGCGGCGATTTTCGGTGCCACTTCGCGGCCCATGCGGGTGCTGCCGGTGGCGCTGATCAGCGCGACACGCGGGTCATCGACCAGCGCTTCGCCGGCATCGCGGCCGCCGATGATCACTTGGCTCAGGTGCGGAGGTGCGTCGCTGAAGTTTTTCAGTACGCGGTCGAACAGCGCCTGGCAGGCCAGTGCGGTCAGCGGGGTTTTCTCCGAGGGCTTCCAGATCACCGGGTTACCGCAAACCAGCGCCAGCGTGGTGTTCCAGGCCCAGACCGCCACCGGGAAGTTGAACGCACTGATCACGCCCACGATGCCCAGCGGGTGCCAGGTTTCACGCATGTGGTGGCCCGGGCGCTCGGAAGCGATGGTCAAGCCGTACAGTTGACGGGACAGGCCGACGGCGAAATCGCAGATGTCGATCATTTCCTGAACTTCACCCAAGCCTTCCTGAGTGATCTTGCCCGCTTCCCAGGACACCAGCTCGCCGAGATCGGCCTTGTATTCACGCAGGATGTCGCCCAATTGGCGTACCAGTTCGCCACGGCGCGGGGCCGGGACCTTGCGCCACAATTCGAACGCATGATCTGCGCGACTGATGTGCTGCTCGACTTCAGCGGCACCTTCCCAGTTCACAGAGGCGATCTTGCTGCCATCGATTGGCGAATGCACCGGCACTTTGCCGTTCTGGTACAGGGCCGGATTCACACCAAGACGATCAAGCAATGCGGCAACCATGGGTCACTCCTCGAGCAAAAAACACAAAACGTGCAGCCGGAAAATCACGACTGATCAGACCTGTAGTTTTAGCTTGCCGGAGGTTACCCAACAAACGACCTTTAAGAGAGATATCATTCCGTTTATTCATGCTGCGAATTGCTGGTCAGAAAGAAACAAGAAAAAGGACAACCCCATGCTGAATAAACGTTACCTGCCGTCGATCACCGCATTGCAGTGTTTCGAGGCCGTGACCCGGCATTTGAGCTTCACACGGGCGGCCGAAGAGCTGAACCTGACCCAGAGCGCGGTCAGCAAACAGGTCGCGCAACTGGAAGAATTGTTGCAACACCTGTTGTTTCGCCGGGTGCGTCGACGCCTGCAAATGACCCCGGCCGGTGATTTGTACCTGGTTGAGGTACGAAAAATCCTCACGCAAGTCGAGATGTCGACCCACTACCTGCGTTCCTACGGCGGGGAAACCGAAGTCCTGCGCGTCTCGACCCCTCCGACCTTCGGCGCCCGCTGGCTGGTGCCCCGCCTGAAAGGCTGGCGCCTGCGTCACCCATCGATCCACCTGGACCTGTGCAGCGAGCAGGAAGCCGATGACCTGCTGCAAGGTCGCAGCGATCTGGCGTTCTATTTCGGCCAGGGCTCACGCCCCCGTACCGAATGCCTGAAGCTGTTCGGCGAAGAGCTTGTTCCCGTGTGTGCACCGGGTAGCCTGCCGGCGACACCGTTCACTGATCCCACCCAACTCACCGACCTGGTCCTGCTGCAAAACGCCTCCCGTCCGCAGGCCTGGCACGACTGGTTCGACAGTCAGGGTTTCCACACCGAACACAGCTACCACGGGCCGCGCTTCGAGACCTTCTACATGTGCATCCGCGCCGCGCAGGTCGGCTGTGGCGTGGCGCTGTTGCCGCGGTTTCTGGTGGAAGAGGAGTTGGCCGACGGCAAACTGGTCATACCCTGGCAGCACGCGATGCCCAGTTCCGACGCCTATTACCTGGCGTACCCGGAACATTCGGCGGAAGTGCCCAAGGTGCGGGACTTTGTGAAGTGGATGCTGGAGCAGATTGATAGCCCGGAAGTACCGCAAACTTAAGGCTTCACCAAGACCTGTGGCAAAGCACCATCACTGTGGCGAGGGAGCTTGCTCCCGCTGGGGTGCGAAGCGCCCCCCTACAGCCGCTACGTTCAAACTGAAAAGCTGCGTTTACCGTTTTGCGGCTGCTGCGCAACCGAGCGGGAGCAAGCTCCCTCGCCACAGGGATCTGCTGCGATGCAAAAATCGCTGGCAATACCCCGCGCGGATATGCGCCACTAGCCCCATTCATTGAAACAGCTGCAACGCCACTGCCACGGGCCGCGGCCAGCCTGGAGAACCCCGTTATGAGCGAGAGTGTGTTTGCCGATCGCATCGTGCAGAACCTGCTCGACACCGACTTCTACAAACTGACGATGATGCAGGCGGTGCTGCACAACTACCCGAACGTGGACGTCGAATGGGAGTTCCGTTGCCGCAACAGTGAAGACCTGCGCCCGTACCTGGCGGAAATACGCTTTCAGATCGAGCGCCTCGCCGAGTTGAACCTGAGCGCCGACCAGTTGAGTTTCATGGAGCGCATCAGCTTCATGAAGCCGGATTTCCTGCGCTTCCTCGGCTTGTTCCGCTTCAACCTGCGCTACGTCCACACCGGCATCGAAAACGGCGAGCTGTTTATCCGCCTGCGCGGGCCCTGGCTGCATGTGATTCTTTTTGAAGTCCCGCTGCTGTCCATCGTCAGCGAAGTGCGCAACCGCTATCGCTACCGGGACATCGTTCTGGAGCAAGCGCGCGAGCAACTTTATCGCAAGTTCGACTGGCTGACCGCCAACGCCAGCAGCGACGAATTGTCGGAATTGCAAGTAGCCGATTTCGGCACCCGCCGTCGCTTTTCGTACCGTGTGCAGGAAGAAGTGGTGAACGTGCTCAAGCACGATTTCCCCGGACGTTTCGTCGGCACCAGCAACGTGCATTTGTCCCGGGAACTGGACATGAAACCGCTGGGCACCATGGCCCACGAATGGATCATGGCCCACCAGCAACTCGGTCCGCGACTGATCGACAGCCAGATTGCCGCCCTCGATTGCTGGGTCCGCGAATACCGCGGCCTGCTGGGGATCGCCTTGACTGACTGCATCACCATGGATGCCTTCCTCAACGACTTCGACCTGTACTTTGCCAAACTCTTCGACGGCCTGCGCCATGACTCCGGGGATCCGGTGATCTGGGCAGAAAAGGCGATCGCCCACTATCAAAAGCTGGGCATCGACCCGATGAGCAAGACCCTGACGTTCTCCGACAGTCTGACGCTGCCCAAGGCGCTGGAAATATTTCGCGCATTACGCGGTCGGATCAATGTCAGCTTCGGCATCGGCACCAACCTGACGTGCGATATTCCAGGTGTTGAACCGATGAGCATCGTGCTTAAAATGGCGGCCTGCAATGGCCAACCGGTGGCAAAGATCTCCGACGAGCCTGGCAAGACTCACTGCAAAGACCCGAATTTCGTCGCCTACTTGCGACACGTTTTCAAAGTTCCTGCCGCCCTTTCCAGCACACCAAGCAAGGAGTGAATTCATGCAAGCCGTACAGCGTGAGATTGCTGAGCAGCTCAAGGTTCAACCGCCATTCGCCGACAAGGCCGCCCTCGAGGCGGAAATCGCCCGGCGCATTACCTTCATCCAGGATTGCCTGGTCAATTCCGGGCTCAAGACCCTGGTGCTCGGCATCAGCGGCGGGGTCGATTCCCTGACCGCCGGCCTGCTGGCCCAGCGCGCCATGCGTGAACTGCGCACCCGCACCGGTGATGACAACTACAAGTTCATCGCCGTGCGCCTGCCGTATGAAACCCAGTTCGATGAACACGACGCCCAGGCTTCGGTGGATTTCATCAAGCCGGACGAGCGTCACACCGTGAACATCGGCCCGGCAGTCAAATCCCTGGCCAATGAAGTGGCAGCCTTCGAAGGCAAGCACGCGGTGTCAGTGGATTTCGTCCTCGGCAACACCAAGGCGCGGATGCGCATGGTCGCCCAGTACACCATCGCTGGCGCGGCCCATGGCCTGGTGATCGGCACCGACCACGCGGCAGAAGCGGTGATGGGGTTCTTCACCAAGTTCGGTGACGGTGCTTGCGACCTGGCCCCGTTGAGCGGCCTGGTGAAAAACCAGGTCCGGGCCATTGCCCGCAGTTTCGGTGCGCCTGAAGCACTGGTGGAGAAAGTCCCGACTGCCGACCTGGAAGACCTGTCGCCGGGTAAGCCGGACGAAGCGTCCCACGGCGTGACGTATGCCGAGATCGATGCGTTCCTGCACGGTGAGCCGGTGCGTGAGGAAGCGTTCAAGATCATCTGCGATACGTACAAAAAGACCCACCACAAGCGCGTGATGCCGTTTGCACCATAAGCAAGGGCGGCGCCTGAACCGACCACATCGCTAGCCTGCTAGCGATGAACGATGACTCGGTCAAATGTCAGGCACAAAAAAAGCGTCCCTCGCAGGACGCTTTTTTTATGAACCCGATTCGCTTACTTCAGCGTAACCGTACCTTTCATCATCGAAATGTGGCCCGGGAACGAGCAGAAGAAGCCGTATTTCTCGGCAGCATCAAGCTTCGACACGTCGAAGGTCACCGAGTCGGTTTCCTTGGCACCGATGATTTTGGTGTGGGCGATAACGCGCGCATCACCTTCCTTCAGATAGTTCTTGTCGATACCGGCAGCCAGGCCGTCAGTGGCGATCGGCTGCATGTCAGCCTCTTTGCTCAGCACCCAGTTATGACCCATCACATTTTTCGGCAGGCTGCCGGAGTGGGTCAGTTCAACGGTGAAGGTCTTGCAGCTTTTGTCGATTTCAATGGCCTTGGTGTTGAAGGACATTTGGTCGGTGGAGTCGATGGTCGTCTTGCACTCGGCAGCCATCAATTGACTGCTGGCCAGTGTCAGCAGGGATACCGCAACAAGTTTGGCAAACATGGTGAATCTCCAAGGCGGGGGTAAACAAAAGTGCGAATGGACAGAAGACTGCCTGAAAACTTCGCAAGTTCCTATGACCTGAATCAAAAATTGTATACAACTTTAGAGCTATGACACCTATCCAAATAATCTACCAGCCAGACGTCCAAGGCGGCCCTATCATCAGGTCGTCATCACCAATATGGAGCGTCTGTCATGTCGATCAACAGCTTTTTGTGCAGTTTGCTCGCCGCTTATGCCTGTGGCGCCAGTGGTACCTGTGAAACGTCCCAACGCGAAGTTTAGACCTTGGAGCGCAGCGCCTCAGCCTTTACTCTGTGGCCATCCTGACCCTGGAGCAAGGCATGTCTTTAGCATCCGTTTGTGTATTTTGCGGTGCCAGCACCGGCACCAACCCGGCTTATCGTGAAGCGGCTGTCGCCCTGGGGCGAGCATTGGCCGAGCGCAGGTTGACCCTGGTCTATGGCGGCGGCGCCGTGGGGTTGATGGGGATTGTGGCCGATGCTGCACTGGCAGCCGGCGGTGAAGTGATCGGGATCATCCCGCAAAGCCTCAAGGACAAGGAAATCGGCCACAGCGGCCTGACTCGCCTCGAAGTGGTCGACGGCATGCATGCGCGAAAGGCGCGGATGGCCGAGCTCAGCGACGCATTTATCGCATTGCCCGGCGGCCTGGGCACTCTGGAGGAACTGTTCGAAGTCTGGACGTGGGGCCAGCTCGGCTACCACGGCAAACCACTGGGTCTGCTGGAAGTGAACGGCTTCTACAGCAAATTGACTGGTTTTCTTGATCATATCGTCGGCGAAGGCTTCGTTCGCGAAGCGCACCGTGACATGCTGCAACTGAGCGAATCGCCGCAAACCCTGCTCGATGCCCTGGATGCCTGGCAGCCGACCGTGGTGCCAAAGTGGACAGAGCAAAAACCCAGCTAACGGCTCGGCACCGATACAGGGCAGAATATGCGCCGCTCAACCTCACCTTCGACCCCAGAGGATCGCCCATGGCTAAACCTAATTATTCCTTCGCCAAACGTCAGAGAGACTTGGCCAAGGAGCAGAAGAAAGAGGAAAAGCTTCAGCGCAAGAAAGCTACAGCTGAAGAAGAAGCCGCCGCACTGAACCCGGAAACAGACGGTGAAGTGGCCGCAGAAAGTGATGTTGAAGCACCGAAAGATCAGGCGCCCGACGCCTGAGACCCTCAGGGCCCGATGATCTGATCAGGCCCACCGGATCTGTGTCCAGGGTCAGCAGTTACGCTGCTGGCCCTGCGTTACTCCAGTGGCATTACGGTGACGCGGACTTCCGGGTCGTGATTACCGCCCCCCAGAATCACCCCCCGCAACGGCGAGACATCGGAGAAATCCCGGCCCCAGGCCAGGGTGATGTGTTCCAGCGCCGGCTGCACATTGTTGGTCGGATCGAAATCCACCCAGCCCAGCATCGGGCAAAAAACCGAAACCCAGGCATGCGAGGCGTCGGCACCGATCAGCCGTGGCTGGCCGGGCGGTGGCTGAGTCAGCAGGTAACCGCTGATGTAACGAGCCGCCAACCCGCGGGAACGCACGCAAGCGAGCATCAGGTGAGCAAAGTCCTGGCAAACCCCGCGCCGGCGCTCCAGCACTTCCACCAGTGGCGTTGCCACCTGCGTCGCTTCGGCGTCGAAGGTGAACTCGCTGAAGATTTTCTCCATCAGCGCCTGAACGCCGAGCAACAACGGACGGCCCGCCGGGAAACAACTTTCCGAGAACTCGACGAAGTTGCGCTTCAGATGCACATAGGGCGATTCGAACCGGTAACGGCAAGCTTCCAGCAATTCAGGAGAAAGCGGCTGACTGCTGTAGGTCAGTGCGTTGCGGGTGTCTTCCCAGGCCGGGGATTGATTGAAATCCAGCGTTGGCCGGGACATCACTTCGACGGTGAGCCGGGCGTTGACCAATAGTTCATCGTGCGGCCGCTCGAATGCCAGTCGGGTCAGCGGGTTGCCAAACACATCCAGCTCGTCCCGGCGCGATGTCGGATCGGGGCTGATCTGCAATTGCTGCTCGGTGCAGCGCTGCCAGGCACACGATCGCGGCCACAGGTGTGCCAATTGCTGGGCGAGGGACACCGGGCTGTCGTAGTGATAATGGGTGTCGTGGAAAATCTGGTAACGGGCGCTCATCAGACGGACACCGTGCGCTGGCTGACATCATCGACATGGGCGAAATGGCGCAACGCCAGACGATCCGACACTTGTCCGCTGGCGTCAGCGATCTCTTGCAGCAGATCGGCCAGACCCTCTATGGCGGCACGAACGCTGGCATCGCCGAACAACGAATTCTCCAGGCACCCCAGATCGAAGCGCGCCAGCCGCTCCACCAAGTGCGGCAGCCCCGCTTCGCGCGGCACAGCAAAATCATCGTTCAACCGCTTGAGGGTGCGAGTGACCAGTTTCAGCTGGAACAACACGGCGTGAGGGTTCTGCTCATCGAGCAGCAACAGGTCCAGCACCGGGATCAATTGCGCCACCGCCAGATACCGCGAGCGGTAGGTGATGCTGCTGTTGCCCAGTTCCAGCAGCCATTCAAGTCCGGCCTGGTCGAAGGCACCGCTACCGCGCAGGAACGCCGCCAGGCTGCCGCTGAGAAATTGCAGGCGCTCGATCCGCCGGCCGATCATCAGGAAGCGCCAGCCTTCGTCCCGGGTCATGTCGTCGAGGGCAAAACCCGACAGCGCCGCCAGCGACATCACCAGACGGTTGAGGAAATCCAGCAACTCGCCGAAATCCGGCTCTTCGGTTTCCAGCTCGATTGCCTCGCGCTGCAACTCCACCAGCGCCTGCCAGTTTTCCCGCGAGAGCTTGCCGCGCACCTGCGAAGCCGCCCACTGCAAGCGCTGCAGGTTGGAACGCAGGCTGAACGGCCAGTCGTCGCCGAGCAGCGCCGCCAGTAACCGTTCAGGCAATTCGCCTTCATCGGGCAGCAACATCAACCGCTCGCCCAGTTCGACAGCCGCCTCCAGAGCTTGCGGGTCGTCGCCGTCGACGTAGCGCGCCAGCATGATCCGCAGCAACCGAGCGCTGTCATCGCAGCGTTCACAGTAGCGGCCGAACCAGAACAGGTTTTCCACGACCCGGGACGGCAGATACGGATCGCGCCGCACCAGGTCGTGCACGCCGATGCTGCGCTGGGCTTTCCACTGCTCGCCGCTCGGTGGCCGATCCCCCAGCACCCAGGTGTCCTTGCTCGCGCCGCCACGTTGCATCGACACCACTTCGGCATCGGCCTCGGCGGCCACACGGGTCAAACCACCGGGCAGCACCCGATAGCCATCGCGACTGGCCACCGCATACATGCGCATGCCGATCGCCCGAGGCTGTAACTGACCGTCCTCAGCCTGCCAGATCGGCGCCTGGGACAATTGCGCCAGCTCTTGCGCCACATAGGCGTAAGGTCGCGCCTGCATGCGCTCAGCAAGGGTCTGGCGCTGTTTTTCACTCAAATCACGGCCAAATACCGGCGCAAAACTCTGCGAAGGAAACGCCGGTTTGATCAGCAGCTCCGGCAACTTTTCCAATGCCTGGGCCAGCACCGGCGCTTCGCCGCACCACCATGTGGCGATGGAGGGCAGAATCAGCTCTTCGCCGAACAGGAATTGATTGATCCTCGGTAGAAAGCCCAACAGTCCTGGCGACTCGAGAACGCCGCTGCCCAGCGCGTTGGCCACCAGCACTCGCCCCTGCCGCACGGCTTCGAGCAGGCCCGGCACGCCCAGCGCGGAGTCGGTGCGCAATTCCAGCGGATCGCAGAAGTCGTCGTCGAGGCGGCGCATGATCGCGTGGACACGACGCAGGCCGCTCAGGGTTTTCAGGTACACCGTGGCATCGCGCACCGTGAGGTCGCCGCCCTCCACCAGCGGATAACCGAGCTGCCGCGCCAGGTACAGATGTTCGAAGTAGCTTTCGTTGAAACGCCCCGGTGTCAGCAGTACTACCAACGGCGCTTCATCATCGCTCGGTGCCTGACGGGCCAGGGTTTCCTGCAGCGTGCGGAAGAACCCGGCCAGATGCTGCACCTTCAAATCTCGGTACAGCTCGGGGAAGGCCCGGGACACGATCGTGCGGTTTTCCAGGGCGTAACCCGCGCCGGACGGTGCCTGAGTCCGATCCGCCGTGACCCACCAGCGCCCGTCGGGCGTGCGCGCCAGATCCACGGCATACAGATGCAGAAAGGCCCCGTCGGGCGGCGTGATGCCCTGACAGGGCCAGAGGAAGTTGTTGTGACCGAACACCAGTTCAGCCGGCAGCAAGCCTTCAGCGATCAGCCGCTGCGGCCCGTATAAATCCGCCAGGACGGCATTCAACAGACGCGCCCGCTGTGCGATCCCGGCTGACAACAGCGCCCACTCATCCGCGGCGATCACATGCGGCAGCAGGTCCAGCTCCCACGGTCGATCCGCGCCCTTGGGATCGGCGTAGACGTTGTAGGTCACGCCGTTTTCCTGGATCTGCCGGGTCAGCAGTGCCTGACGCTGCACCAGCTGCGCGGGCGTACTGCGTTGCAACTGGTCGAACAGCCGACGCCAGTGCGGACGCACCGCGCCGCTGTTGTCGAGCAGTTCGTGATAAGTGCCCGCCGTCAGCGGGTAGCGGTCTAGCAGGTCAGGCATGGAAAGCTCGGCAGACAGCAAGGAACGGTCAGACTAACGCAGGCTCATGACGCCCGGATATACGAAAAATCCGAGCGTCGCGTACGGTTTAGAAACGTCGCAAATCGAGAGTCATCGGCAGCTCGTCGTTAACTTCCAGAATCGGGATAGGAAGTTTCCCTGGGCTGTGTCCGATGCGGAAGAAACGCGCCATTCTCCGACTTTCGGCTTCATTGGCGTTCACCGGCAAGCTGTCATAGTTGCGCCCGCCCGGATGGGCGACGTGGTACTGACAGCCCCCCAGCGACCGCTGCATCCAGGTGTCGAGCAGGTCGAACACCAGCGGCGCATGGACCGCAATGGTCGGTTGCAGGCAGTTGGCCGGCTGCCAGGCGCGGAAACGCACGCCGGCCACGAACTCGCCAACCCGCCCGGTGGGCTGCAAGGGCACCGGAACGCCGTTGCAGGTCAGCAAATAACGTTGCGGCGGCAGGCCGGTGAGCTTGACCTGCAAACGCTCAAGGGAAGAATCCACATACCGTACCGTGCCACCAACGGCGCCCTCCTCGCCCAGCACATGCCACGGCTCGAGCGCCTGGCGCACTTCCAGTTCGATGCCGCTGACGGCGTAGTCGCCGACCTTGGGAAAGCGGAACTCCAGATGCGCGGCAAACCACTCGGCCCGCACGGGGTAACCCGAGGCGTTGAGATCAACGATGACATCGGCGAAATCCTGTTCGATAAAGTGCGGCAACAGGAACCGGTCGTGTAATTCAGTGCCCCAGCGCGCCAGTTTCGGCGGAGCATAAGGCTCGCGCCAGAATCGCGCGACCAGCGCTCGCAGCAACAACTGTTGCGCCAGACTCATGCGCGCATGCGGTGGCATTTCAAAGGCACGCAACTCCAGCAAACCAAGGCGCCCCGTCGCGCCGTCCGGTGAATAAAGCTTGTCGATGCAGAACTCGGCGCGGTGGGTGTTGCCAGTCACGTCGATCAACAGGTTGCGCAACAACCGATCCACCAGCCATGGCGCGCACTCTTCGCCCGGTTCAGGCATTTGTGCAAAGGCGATTTCCAGCTCGTACAGCGCATCGTTGCGCGCCTCATCGACGCGCGGTGCCTGGGACGTCGGGCCGATGAACAGCCCGGAGAACAGGTAGGACAACGACGGATGGTTGTGCCAGTAGCTGATCAGGCTGCGCAGCAGGTCGGGACGACGCAGAAACGGTGAGTCAGCCGGCGTCGCGCCACCCAGTACGAAATGGTTACCGCCGCCGGTGCCAGTGTGTCGGCCATCGATCATGAATTTCTCGGTGGTCAGCCGGGTCTGGCGCGCCTCTTCGTAGAGAAACTCGGTGCGCTCGACCAGTTCGTCCCATGTGGCGGACGGCTGCACGTTCACCTCGATCACGCCCGGGTCCGGGGTGATGCGGAAGTTGCTCAGACGCGGATCGCTCGGCGGCTCATAGCCTTCCAGCAACACCGGGCAGTGCAACTCCTGCGCCGTGGCCTCGATCGCGGTGACAAGTTCCAGATAATCCTCGACCCGCTCCAGCGGCGGCATGAACAGGTACAAGCGCCCTTCCCGCGCCTCGGCGCAAAACGCGGTGCGCGTCAGCCAGTCGGCGGATTCGTCGACCTCCAGATCCCGCTCGACCGCTTCAGCCGCGGCTCCGGGGCTGTTCAGCTGCTGGGTGTCCGGAAGCGCCGGGAATTCCTGGTTAGGGTCGTTGGGATAGATGAACGGATACTCGGCGGCCTTGACCCACGGCTGCGATCCCAGCGGCAAGCGATAGCCCAGCGGCGAATCCCCCGGCACCAAGCGGCAGTGCTCGTCGCGCAGGTACCAGCGACCGCTTTGCCATTGATCGCCCTTGGCGGTGCGCGCCAGCGGCAGGACCTGGCCGATTACTTTATCCAGCCCCTGACTGAAGACTTTACGCAGACGCGCACGCTCCAGCGGCTCTTCCAGTCGTGAGTCTTCGGCGCTGACGTTCTGCGGCAACGTGCCTTCGCGCCAGAGGTAATAGAAATTGTCTTCGTAAGCCGGGAACACAAAACGTGTCGGAATTTTCAAACGTTCGGCGACACTTGCCAGAAAGCGCCCCGCCAGCTCGCCATCGGCGCCGTAGTCTTCCTGCTCGTCGGCAATCAGCGCGCTGTTGTGCCAGATCGGCACGCCGTCCCGACGCCAGTAACAGTTCAGCGACCAGCGCGGCAGTTGCTCGCCGGGGTACCACTTGCCTTGACCGAAGTGCACCAGGCCCTTGGGCGCGTAACGCTTGCGCATGCGCTGAAACAGTTCGGCGGACAGGCGACGCTTGTCCGGCCCGAGTGCAGCGGTGTTCCACTCGGCGCCGTCTGGATCATCGATGGAGACGAAGGTCGGCTCCCCGCCCATGGTCAGGCGAACGTCGCCTTCCAGCAGGTCGGCATCGATCTGCCGGCCCAGCGCCTGGATCGCCAGCCATTGATCCTCGGTGTAGGGCTTGGTGACCCGCGGCGCTTCCCAAATCCGCTCCACGGACATTTCATGGGTGAATTCGCACTCGCACGGTTCCACCAAGCCACTGATCGGTGCCGCAGAGCCCGGATCGGGACTACACGCCAACGGAATGTGTCCTTCACCGGCAAACAGCCCCGACGTCGCGTCCAGGCCGATCCAGCCGGCCCCCGGCAAATAGACTTCGCACCAGGCGTGCAAATCAGTGAAGTCCACCTCGGTACCAGAAGGGCCATCCAGACTTTTGACGTCGGCGGTGAGTTGAATCAGGTAACCGGAGACGAAACGAGCGGCCAGCCCGAGATTGCGCAGCAATTGCACCAGCAACCACGCCGAGTCGCGGCAGGAACCGGAGGCATGCTCAAGCGTGTGTTCAGGCGTTTGCACACCCGGCTCCATACGAATCAGGTAGCCAATGTCTTCGCTCAGCCGCTGGTTCAGCGCGACAAGGAAATCCACGCTTGGCAACGGCGTGCGGTCGATACCGTCCAGATACGCCTTGAACTTCGGCGTCAGGGGCAAGGTTTCCAGGTACGGCGCCAGTTCCTTGCGC
Source organism: Pseudomonas sp. IT-P100 (assembly GCF_949767185.1). Lineage (NCBI taxonomy): Bacteria > Pseudomonadati > Pseudomonadota > Gammaproteobacteria > Pseudomonadales > Pseudomonadaceae > Pseudomonas > Pseudomonas sp. IT-P100. The sequence continues at coordinate 34,151 of NZ_CATKQK010000006.1, read as the reverse complement.
TCGTCGGCAGCGTAGGCGAAAGGGATCTGTTCGGCGTAAGGCTCGAGGAAAAAGTCGAACGGATTGAACACCGCCATCTCTGCCAGCAGATCGACTTCGATCCGCAGTTCCGCGGTTTTCTCCGGGAACACCAACCGCGCCAGGTAATTGCCCTGGGGATCCTGCTGCCAGTTGATGAAATGCTGCTCGGGCGAGACTTTCAGCGCGTACGACAGTATCCGCGTGCGACTGTGGGCGGCCGGGCGCAGGCGAACGATCTGCGGCCCGAGCTCGACGGCGCGGTCGTAGCGGTAATGCGTGACGTGGTGCAATGCGACATGAATCGACACGGCGTGCCTCCTGCGAGCCTTGAGCGTATTCGAAAGCGCGCAAGACTTATGCCATCCAGTGGCGCTGGCGCTTTCATAGATTTGCTTAGGCAGTACAGCACCAAAATCGGGCAATGCGGAGAATTGGTTTGGGGGAGTTGCACGCATTTGTGGCGCAGGAGTGAGTGTACGCCGTCATTGTGGCGAGGGCGCTTGCTCCCGCTGGGGCGCGCAGCGGCCCTGAATCAGGTAATGAGTCCCTTCCATCAAGACGTGCCAGCTGGTTTGCGACTGCTTCGCAGTCGAGCGGGAGCAAGCGCCCTCGCCACAGGTGATCACCGATCCAGAAACGCAGAACGCCAACCCGAAGGTTGGCGTTCTGTTGTCAGCGGTCAGTGTTTACCGTGGTACCACCGGCTTGCGCGCAGGCTTGGGTCCTTTGCCTTTGGCCGCATCCTTGCGCTCCTTGGCCGCCTGCTGGTTGCGGGCGAATGCCGCCGCCTTGGCCTGTTCACGCTTGTCCCACGGGTTGCCGCCATCGCTGGCACGCGGTGGCAGGCCAGTGTGCTGGGTCAGGATCTTGGTGGTCTTCTCACCCGCCACTTTATGGCTGCCCGCCGGCGTCGAGTTCTTGCGACGGGCACTCTGATAGCTGTCGGTCGCCGGCTGATGCAGCGGAATCAGCTGGTTCTTGCCTGGCCCGATCAGGTCGGCGCGGCCCATGCGGGTCAACGCTTCACGCAGCATCGGCCAGCCTTTCGGGTCGTGGTAACGCAAGAACGCCTTGTGCAGACGACGCTGCTCTTCGCTCTTGACGATGGTCACGGCGTCGCTCTTGTAAGTGACCTTGCGCAGCGGGTTCTTGCCCGAATGGTACATCGCGGTGGCGGTGGCCATCGGCGACGGGTAGAACGCCTGCACCTGGTCGGCGCGGAAGCCATTGCCCTTGAGCCACAGGGCCAGGTTCATCATGTCTTCGTCGGTGGTGCCCGGGTGAGCGGCGATGAAGTACGGAATCAGGTACTGCTCTTTCCCGGCTTCCTTGGAGTACTTCTCGAACATGCGCTTGAACTTGTCGTAGCTGCCGATGCCCGGTTTCATCATCTGGTTGAGCGGACCTTCCTCGGTGTGTTCCGGGGCGATCTTCAGGTAACCACCGACGTGGTGGGTCACCAGCTCCTTGACGTATTCCGGCGACTCGACCGCGAGGTCATAACGCAGGCCGGACGCGATCAAAATCTTCTTCACACCCGGCAAGGCACGGGCGCTGCGATACAGCTGGATCAGCGACGAGTGGTCGGTGTTCAGGTTCGGACAAATACCCGGGAACACGCACGATGGCTTGCGGCACGCGGATTCGATTTCCGGGCTCTTGCAGGCGATTCGGTACATGTTCGCGGTCGGGCCGCCGAGGTCGGAAATGACGCCGGTAAAGCCTGGGACCTTGTCGCGGATCTCTTCGATTTCGCGAATGATCGACTCTTCGGAACGGTTCTGGATGATCCGGCCTTCGTGCTCGGTGATCGAGCAGAACGTGCAGCCACCGAAGCAGCCACGCATGATGTTCACCGAGAAACGGATCATGTCGTAGGCCGGGATTTTTTCCTTGCCGTACGCCGGGTGCGGGATACGTGCGTAAGGCATGCCGAACACGTAGTCCATTTCTTCAGTGGTCATCGGAATCGGCGGCGGGTTGAACCAGACGTCGACTTCGCCATGCCTCTGCACCAGTGCACGGGCGTTGCCCGGGTTGGTTTCGAGGTGAAGCACACGGTTGGCGTGGGCATAAAGCACCGCGTCGCCACGGACCTTTTCAACCGATGGCAGACGAATCACGGTCTTGTCGCGAGTCATTTTCGGGCTCGCCAGGATCTGCACGACCTTGGCTTCGCTCGGGTCCTCAACCGGGCCCTTTTCCTGCTCGATGGCGCAGGCCTGAGTGTCCTGGGTGTTCACGTACGGGTTGATGATCTTGTCGATCTTGCCCGGACGGTCGATGCGCGTGGAATCGACTTCGTACCAGTCTTTCGGCGTATCGCGACGGATGAACGCGGTGCCGCGCACGTCGGTGATGTCTTCGATCTTGTGACCGTAGGACAGACGCTGGGCAACTTCGACGATCGCACGCTCGGCGTTGCCGTAGAGCAGGATGTCAGCGCAGGCGTCGATCAGGATCGAGTTGCGCACCCGGTCCTGCCAGTAATCGTAGTGGGCGATGCGGCGCAGGGACGCTTCGATGCCGCCAAGCACGATCGGCACGTTCTTGTAGGCTTCCTTGCAGCGCTGGCTGTAAACGAGGCTCGCACGATCCGGACGTTTGCCCGCCAGGCCACCGGGGGTGTAGGCGTCGTCGGAACGGATTTTCTTGTCGGCGGTGTAGCGGTTGATCATCGAGTCCATGTTGCCGGCCGCGACGCCGAAGAACAGGTTCGGCTCGCCGAGTTTCATGAAGTCGTCTTTGGACTGCCAGTTCGGCTGGGCAATGATCCCGACGCGGAAGCCTTGCGACTCCAGCAGCCGGCCGATGATCGCCATGCCGAACGACGGATGGTCAACGTAGGCATCACCGGTGACGATGATGATGTCGCAGGAATCCCAGCCAAGCTGATCCATCTCCTCCCTGCTCATTGGCAGGAATGGCGCTGGACCGAAACATTCGGCCCAGTACTTGGGATAGTCAAATAACGGCTTGGCTGTTTGCATGACGATGACCGGTGTTGAGATGAAAAATCGCGGGCGCGGAATATAGCACAAAAAATAACCAATTCCGACGGCTATGGTCGGAAATGTCGGTGGTTGTTTTGAGCGCCGATCTTAAGGTCACGCCTTTGTGGCCAGGGAGCTCGCTCCCGCTGGGTTGCGAAGCGGCCCCACAATCTTGTGAGCGCTGCGCACTCAAGCGGGAGCAAGCTCCCTCGCCACAAAAGCTGCTTTGCCACAGGTTTTTGCCGGGTTACTCGTCGTCGAAGTTGTAGCTGCCCGGCGCCAGGTTTTCGAAGCGGGTGTACTTGCCGATGAACGCCAGTCGCGACGTGCCGATCGGGCCGTTCCGCTGCTTGCCGATGATGATCTCGGCGATGCCTTTGTGCTCGGTTTCCGGGTGATACACCTCGTCCCGGTACACGAACATGATGACGTCGGCATCCTGCTCGATCGCTCCGGATTCCCGGAGGTCGGAGTTGATCGGGCGTTTGTTCGGTCGTTGCTCCAGGGAGCGGTTGAGCTGTGACAGCGCCACCACCGGGCAATTGAATTCCTTGGCCAGGGCTTTCAAGGAGCGGGAGATTTCGGAAATCTCGTTGGTCCGGTTGTCACCACCGGAACCCGGAATCTGCATCAATTGCAGGTAGTCGATCATGATCAGGGCAACATCGCCGTGCTCACGCACCAGGCGCCGGGTCCGCGCGCGCATTTCCGAAGGGCTGATACCCGCCGTATCGTCGATGAACAGCTTGCGGTCGTTGAGCAGGTTGACCGCCGAGGTCAGGCGCGGCCAATCGTCGTCGTCCAGTCGACCGGCACGGACCTTGGTCTGGTCGATGCGGCCGAGGGACGAGAGCATACGCATGATCAGCGATTCACCTGGCATCTCGAGCGAGTACACCAGCACGCACTTGTCGCTGCGTAGCACGGCGTTTTCCACCAGGTTCATCGCAAAGGTGGTTTTACCCATGGACGGACGGCCGGCGACGATGATCAGGTCGGCTGGCTGCAGGCCGCTGGTCTTTTCATCAAGGTCGGTGTAACCCGTCGACAGGCCAGTGATGGCGTTGTCGGTGTTGAACAGGGTGTCGATGCGGTCGATTGCCTTGGTCAGCAGGTCATTCACGCTCACCGGGCCGCCGGTTTTAGGCCGGGCCTCGGCGATCTGGAAAATCTGACGCTCGGCTTCGTCGAGAATCTCTTCAGCGGTGCGGCCTTCCGGGTTGAAGGCGCTGTCGGCAATCTCGGTCGCGATGCCGATCAGTTGCCTCAGCGTTGCCCGCGCGCGGACGATCTGCGCATAGGCCTTGATGTTGGCGACGGACGGCGTGTTTTTCGCCAACTCGCCGAGGTAACCGAGGCCGCCGACCTGCGAAGTCTGACCTTCCTTGTCCAATTGCTCGGCAAGGGTCACGACGTCGATCGGGGAGTTCTGGTCGGCGAGCTTGGCGATCGCGCGGAAGATCAGGCGGTGGTCATGCCGGTAGAAATCGCCGTCGGAGACTTGATCGAGCACACGTTCCCAGGCGTTGTTGTCCAGCATCAGACCACCGAGCACAGCCTGTTCGGCCTCGATGGAATGCGGCGGCACCTTCAGGGCAGCGGTTTGCAGATCGTATTGCTCGGGAGCGGAGATATCGTTCATGGCCACTAGGTTTATTTAAGAAAAGCTGGGGGGTTCAGAAAGACAAAGGGCACGACCTGTAAACAGGATCGTGCCCGATGTTACCGGCAAGCACCCGAGGGTGCCAGCCGACAAGTGCTGCTTAAGCTGCTACCACGACAACGCGTACGGTGGCTTCAACTTCGGCGTGCAGGTGCACGGCTACGTCGAATTCGCCTACGTTGCGGATGGTGCCGTTCGGCAGACGAACTTCGCTTTTGGCAACTTCAACGCCAGAGGCGGTCAGTGCATCAGCGATGTCGTGAGTACCGATCGAACCGAACAGCTTGCCTTCGTCACCAGCGGTGGCAGTGATAGTCACTTCCAGCTCAGCCAGTTGGGCGGCACGGCTTTCAGCCGATGCTTTACGGTCTGCTGCGGCTTTTTCCAGCTCAGCGCGACGCTCTTCGAACGCAGCCAGGTTGGCTGGGGTCGCGGCGGTAGCTTTGCCGTAAGGCAGCAGGTAGTTACGACCGTAACCAGCCTTAACGTTCACTTTGTCACCCAGGTTGCCCAGGTTGGTGACTTTTTCCAGAAGGATCAGTTGCATGTGAAAATCCTCTTAACTTTTAACCTTCACCGTTCGCGTTATCGGGGTCTTTCGACACCAGACGACCGCGAAAATCAATCAGGCTGTCGACGATGGCCAGAACCACCAGCAACGGATAGATCAGCTGCATGAACAGCAACAGCGTGACGTACAACCCCACCAGCCAGAACCTGGCCAGTCGCTTTTGCGCCACCAGCCCGTGAATCAGGGCCAGCCCGGCGAACACCAGCGGTACGCTGCACAACGGCGTCAACATGGCCATCTGTGGACCGATGTTCGGCCCCAGAAGCATGCACGCCAGCAGCAACATCGCTGGTAAAAGCGGGAATCGGATGGCGCGAAACTCGCGACCAAAACCACCCGGGTTGTACAACAACGCCTGCCAGTAGCGCCCGACAATCAGGCTCAGCACACTGACGATTTGCAACAAGGCCGCAATCAGGCCGGTCAGGACCGGTGCAATCAGGGACGCAAAATGCGCTTGCTCGTCTACCGACAACTTCTGGTAGACATCACCGAGTAGCGACGGCATGACCTTTATCAAGGCCTGCGCCAGCATCTCGATTTGGGGAGCAAAAGCTGTCCCCAGCACCACTGCAAACACCACTCCCATCGCTATGCTGACCAGCAGCACGCGGTTCCAGGACTCGCTTGCGCGCAAAACCAACGCAAGGCTCGAAGACCCCAGCAGCACCAGGAGTGCCCGTGGGTCATCGGAGTAAAGCCACCAGATCAACGCCGGCAGCAGTCCCAGAGCAAGTACGCCAAGGGCGTCCTTCAATCCGCGCCGCAGGAGCACAAGGCATCCGGCGGCAGCACCCAACCAATACAACAACGGCAATGTTGCGCATCCAGCCACTACGAGAGTGGCCTGCATACGGCCGCGCATGATGAACTCAGCTAAGGCACGCATGCTTTCAATCCTTTGCTACGTGTCGACTGCCCGGTCTCAGCGGCCGTGGCTGTCGGTGTAGGCCAGCAGGGCCAGGAAGCGGGCGCGCTTGATAGCGGTGGCCAGCTGACGCTGATAACGTGCTTTGGTACCGGTGATGCGGCTTGGAACGATTTTGCCGGTCTCGGATACGTAGGCTTTCAGAGTGTTGAGATCTTTGTAATCGATCTCTTTCACGTCTTCAGCGGTGAAGCGGCAGAATTTACGACGACGGAAGAAACGTGCCATTTGATAGGCTCCTTAAAAGGTCCGTGGATTACTCGTCAGCGTTATCGCTGTTGTCGCTGTCATCACTATCAGCGCTTTCAGCGCCTTCGTGCTCAGGACGGTCGCGACGCTCACGGCGCTCACTGCGGTTTTCTTCAGCCTTGAGCATCTCGGATTGGCCGGTAACGGCTTCTTCGCGACGGATGACCAGGTTACGGATCACTGCATCGTTGTAGCGGAAGTTGTCTTCCAGCTCGGCCAGGGCCTTGCCAGTGCACTCAACGTTCAGCATCACGTAGTGAGCCTTGTGAACATTGTTGATTGCGTAGGCCAGTTGACGACGGCCCCAATCTTCCAGACGGTGGATTTTGCCGCCGTCTTCTTCGATCAGCTTGGTGTAACGCTCAACCATGCCGCCGACTTGCTCGCTTTGATCCGGGTGGACCAAAAAGATGATTTCGTAATGACGCATGAATGCTCCTTACGGGTTGTAGCCTGCCGCTCAAAAGCGGTCAGACAAGGAGTGAATGACACTTATGGACTTGCCTGCGATAGACACATGCGTGCCTGCCGTCACAGCAAGGGGCGCAATTGTAGAGAAGGGACAGAAGAGGTGCAAGGCAATTGGTGATTATTTGAACAGTTCGTTCACACCGTTCCTTTTCGCCCTGACACAAACCACTGTGGGAGCGAGCCTGCTCGCGATGAGGACGCAACATTCAATATTTATGCTGAATGTTACACCGCTATCGCGAGCAGGCCCGCTCCCACAGGGATTACAACCGCTTTAAGACTTTTTGCCGCCCGCTGCAGCCTTGACGCTGCGCTGGCGCTGGGCTTCGAACAGGCAAACGCCAGTCGCCACGGACACGTTGAGACTGCTGACGCTGCCGGCCATCGGCAGGTGCACCAGGTAGTCGCAAAGATCGCGAGTCAGGCGACGCATGCCGCTGCCTTCCGCGCCCATGATCAGAATGGTCGGGCCGGTCATGTCTTGCTGATACAGACTCTGCTCAGCCTCGCCCGCCGTACCGACGACCCACAAGCCGCGCTGCTTGAGCTTTTCCAGGGTACGCGCCAGGTTGGTCACCGCGACCAACGGAATCACTTCCGCTGCGCCACAGGCCACTTTTCGTACCGTCGGGGTCAGCGTGGCCGACTTGTCTTTCGGAACGATCACCGCCAACGCGCCGGCCGCATCGGCCGAACGCAGGCAAGCGCCAAGGTTGTGCGGATCGGTCACGCCGTCAAGCACCAGCAGCAGCGGCGCCCCGTCGGTACGATCGAGCAGCTCGTCGAGCATCGCCTCACCCCAGACCTGGCTCGGGCTCACGTCCGCCACCACGCCCTGGTGCACACCTTCAACCCAGGCATCGAGTTCACGACGCTCGGCGTTGCCGACAGCTACGCGATTTTCCGCAGCGAGCTGGATCAGCGTCTGAACCCGCGGATCACTACGGCCTTCAGCCAGCCAGATCTGCTTGACGCGTTTCGGGTGGTGACGCAGCAATGCTTCTACCGCATGTACGCCGTAGATTTTTTCCAACTGACTCATGACTTGGCCTTAGGTTTACGCGCCCCGCCGCTTTTGGCTGGGGCCGAGCCCGCTTTCGGCGGGCCTTTACGGTGTTTGCTTGGCTTGCTGCCGGGAGCCTTGTCAGGCGCCGACCGTCCGGTCTTTCCCCCAGACGCCGCTTTACCACCGCTTTTCGCTTCAGACAGCAACGCCTGCTTCAGTTCACGGCTTTTACGCAGCTCAGCGTTTTTCGCCGCGGCATCGCTCGGGCGATAGGCTTCGACCGCCTTTTCCTTGGCAGGACGACGACCGGTTTTCGCCGGCGCCGGCTCAGCAGCCGTTTTCGCAGCAGGTGCAGCGGTTTCAGTCCCGCGCTTCTTGCGGCCGATCGGTGCGCTGATGGTTTTTTCAGCCATCTCGAAGTCGATCTTGCGCTCATCGAGGTCGACGCGCATCACGCGCACTTCAACAGTGTCGCCAAGGCGGAAGCTGCGACCGGTACGCTCACCGGCGAGGCGGTGATGCACAGGATCGAAGTGGTAGTAATCGCCCGGCAGCGCGGTGACGTGCACCAGACCTTCGACGTAGATGTCGGTCAGCTCGACAAACAGACCAAAACCGGTCACTGCGGTGATCACACCCGGGAACGATTCGCCCACACGGTCTTTCATGAACTCGCACTTGAGCCAGTTCACCACGTCGCGGGTCGCTTCGTCGGCACGGCGTTCGCTCATCGAACATTGCTCGCCGAGCTGTTCCAGCGCCGCTTCGTCGTACGGATAGATGCGCGCTTTCGGAATGGTCATCGCGCCGGCACGGCGAACGTGCGGGGTGTTCTGCTTGGAATGGATGACGCTGCGGATCGCCCGGTGCGTGAGCAAGTCCGGGTAGCGACGGATCGGCGAGGTGAAGTGGGTATAGGCTTCGTAATTCAGGCCGAAGTGGCCCTGGTTATCAGCGCTGTACACCGCCTGGCTCAACGAGCGCAGCATGACGGTCTGGATCAGATGGAAATCCGGACGGTCCTTGATGCTCGCCAGCAAGGCCTGGTAATCCTTCGGCGACGGGCCATCCTTGCCTTTGTGCAGGGACAGGCCGAGCTCACCAAGGAAGGCGCGCAGTTTTTCCAGACGCTCCGGCGGCGGACCATCGTGGACGCGATACAGCGCAGGAATTTCGTGCTTCTTCAGGAATTCGGCGGTGGCCACGTTGGCCGCCAGCATGCATTCCTCGATCAGCTTGTGCGCATCGTTACGAACGGTTGGGCGGATTTCGGCAATCTTGCGCTCGGTCCCGAAGATGATCCGGGTTTCCTGCGTTTCGAAATCGATCGCGCCACGCACGTGACGAGCGGCCAGCAGCACTTTGTACAGTGAGTAAAGCTGCTTCAGATGCGGCAGAACGTCGTTGTACTCGCCACGAAGCTGACGCGCCTCGGTGAGTTTCGGCGTTTCCAGCATCGCGCTGACCTTGTTGTAGGTCAGGCGGGCATGGGAGTGAATAACTGCTTCGTAGAAGCAGTAGTCGGTCATCTCACCGGTTTTGGAGATGGTCATTTCGCAGACCATGGCCAGGCGATCGACGTGCGGATTCAGCGAGCACAGGCCGTTGGACAGCTGCTCGGGCAGCATCGGCACGACGCGCTCCGGGAAGTAAACGGAGTTGCCGCGAACCTGGGATTCGTTATCCAGTGCCGAACCGATCTTCACGTAGCTGGAAACGTCGGCAATCGCCACGTACAACTTCCAGCCGCCGGAGAACAGGCGCAGCTTGCCAGGCTTGGCTTCGCAGTAAACCGCGTCATCGAAGTCGCGCGCATCTTCACCGTCGATGGTCACGAACGGCAGATGACGCAGGTCGATGCGCTTCTCTTTGTCTTTCTCTTCAACTTCAGGCTTGAGCTTGGCGGCCTCTTTGAGTACCGCCTCAGGCCAGACGTGAGGAATATCGTAGGTGCGCAGGGCAACGTCGATTTCCATGCCCGGCGCCATGTAGTTGCCCACGACCTCGACCACGTCGCCTTGCGGCTGGAAGCGTGGGGTCGGCCAGTGAGTGATCTTCACTTCGACGAACTGACCGATCTTGGCGTTGGCATTGCGGCCCGGCGTGACCAGCACTTCCTGCTGGATCTTCGGATTGTCCGCCACCACGAAGCCGATACCGCCCTCTTCGAAGTAACGGCCGACGATGGTTTCGTGAGCGCGGGAGACCACTTCGACGATCATGCCTTCACGGCGACCGCGACGGTCCAGGCCGGAAACACGCGCCAGGGCACGATCACCATCGAACACCAGACGCATTTGCGCCGGGCTCATGAACAGATCGTCACTGCCGTCGTCCGGGACCAGGAAACCGAAGCCGTCACGGTGACCGCTGATGCGGCCCAGGATCAGGTCGAGCTTGTCCACCGGCGCATAGGTGCCGCGACGGGTATAGATGAGTTGAGCGTCGCGCTCCATGGCGCGCAGGCGGCGGCGCAGGGCTTCGATCTGGTCTTCTGTGGTCAGACCAAACTCTTCGACCAGTTGCTCGCGGTTAGCAGGCGAACCCCGATCAGCAAGGTGCTGAAGGATCAGTTCGCGGCTAGGAATAGGGTTATCGTATTTTTCCGCTTCACGAGCGGCCTCGGGATCGAGGGACTGCCAATCGGCCATTAGAGAGTTTTCACCTTGTCTATATGCGGGTTAGTTTGGCATAGGCGTAATGAAACGGGAAATTTCAGGCTATGAGCGCCCATCTAAAGCCCTTTATCGACACCGAAAAGCTTACTTGAATGCCACTGGTAATATTTTTCAGGTTTTTTTGATGCCAGGGGTTTACAGTTAAAAAGACGCTCCGTATAGTGCGCGCCATCGACGACGCACTAGCGCTGTCGATACTGCCCAGATGGTGAAATTGGTAGACACGCCAGCTTCAGGTGCTGGTGACCGCAAGGTCGTGGAAGTTCGAGTCTTCTTCTGGGCACCAATTTCGAGCTTGAGATTAGTTCAATTTCAAGGCTCACACAAAAACCCGCGAAAGCGGGTTTTTGCATTCCAGGCTTCTGATTTATTAAAAACAAATCAGGGGTTTACAGATCAAAACGCTCTCCGTATAGTGCGCCACATCAACAGCGGCAACGCTGAAGATTATGCCCAGATGGTGAAATTGGTAGACACGCCAGCTTCAGGTGCTGGTGACCGCAAGGTCGTGGAAGTTCGAGTCTTCTTCTGGGCACCAATTCAAATTCAAGGTCACGACCTTGAGTTTCACAGAAACCCGCGAAAGCGGGTTTTTGCGTTTCTGGCTTTCGAAAATACATGAAGGCTTTTGTGGCGAGGGAGCAAGCTCCCTCGCCACACAGATCTGAACCAGCCCCCTCTAGCAAAACCCTTCCAGCGCCGCAAGGCGCACTTGAGAAACAATATCGTTTATCATTGTTGCAAGATTTTGCAATGCGACAGTGAGGAACCCTGCGAATGATGTTTCGAAATACCCTGCGCCGCGGCCTGACCTTCACCCTGCTCGGCCTGGCACTCGCCACCTCCCTCACCCAGGCGGCTGATCCAGTTTCCCTGACACTCTATAACGGCCAACACAAGGAAGTCGGCGACGCCGTCGCCAAAGCCTTTGAAGCCAAGACCGGCATCCACGTCAATGTGCGCAAAGGCAGCAGCAACCAGCTTGCCAGCCAGGTCGTCGAAGAAGGCGATCGCTCCCCCGCCGACGTGATCTACACCGAAGAATCGCCGCCGCTGAACAAACTGGGCGAACAGGGCCTGCTGGCACAAACCGATGCCGCCACCCTCGCCGTCCTGCCCAAAGACTACGTCGCCGGCAATGGCACCTGGATCGGAATTACCGCACGAGTCCGCGTCGTTGCATTCAACCCCAAGCTCATCGATGAAAAAGACCTGCCGAAAACGGTGATGGAATTCTCCGACCCGAAATGGCAAGGCAAGGTCGGCTTCGTGCCCACCAGCGGCGCGTTCCAGGAACAAGCCGTGGCGATCATCAAGGTGCACGGCATGGACGCAGCCGAAGAATGGCTGACCGGCCTGCGCGCGTTCGGCAAGACTTACAGCAATAACATGGTGGCGCTGAAAGCCGTGGAAAACGGCGAAGTCGCCGCCGTGCTGGTGAACAATTACTACTGGTTCGCCTTGCAGCGTGAAAAAGGCCAGCTCGACTCGAAACTGCACTACTTCACCGGCGGCGACGTCGGCGGACTGATCACCGTTTCCAGCGCTGCCGTCCTGAAATCCAGCAAACACCCAAAAGAAGCCCAGCAATTCCTCGCCTACATGGCCAGCGAAGAAGGTCAGCGCGTGATCACCCAGACCACCGCCGAATACCCGCTGCACAAAGGCATGCAATCGGATCGCGGCCTCAAGCCGTTCAGCGAACTGCAAGCGCCGAAAGTCACGCCGGCCGACCTTGGCAACGCCGAAGAAGCCCTGGACCTGGAACGTGACGTTGGCTTGAACTGATGGGCGCATCGTTATCAGCCCCTGCGTCTCGCGGGGCTTACGTGCCACGGCGCAAGTGGCCTTCGATCTGGCTGTTGTTACCGGTTTTGCTGCTGGTGGTGCTCAGTCTTTTACCGCTGGCATACGTCGGGCTCAAGACCTGGCAGGCCGGCTGGGCCGAGGCACTGCATCTGTTGTGGCGACCTTATGTGTTCGGCCTGCTGCGCAATACCCTGGCATTGATGGTGGGCGTGACGGTTGCCTGTGGCGTGATCGGCCTCTCGCTGGCCTGGCTGCTTGAGCGCAGCAACTTGCCCGGACGGCGTTTGTGGGGCGTGATCCTGTGCCTGCCGTTCGCGGTGCCGGCCTTTGTCAGCAGCTTCACCTGGGTTTCGTTGAGCGCCCACTTCGAAGGTTTGGGCGGGGCGATCCTGGTGATGACCCTGTCCAAGTATCCGCTGATTTTTTTACCGGTTGCGGCGACCCTGCGCAATCTTGACCCCTCTCTCGAGGAGTCCGCACGGACGCTTGGACAGAATCGCTGGAGTGTATTCTTCAAAATCACCCTGCCACTGCTCTGGCCGTCGCTGCTTGCCGGCTCGTTGCTAATTGCCCTGCACATGCTCGTGGAATTCGGTGCGCTGTCGATCATCGGCTTGCAGACATTCACCACGGCGATCTATCAGCAGTTCGAACTGGAATTCAGCAACGCCAACGCGGCGATGCTTTCCGCTGTGTTGCTCGCGCTATGCCTGATGCTGCTATGGCTTGAACTGCGAGTCCGCGGTAAAGGCCGGCACGTGCGCACCGGCCAGGGTGCCGCGCGACAAGCGGAACAGGTTCGATTAGGGCCCTGGGCTGTCGCCGGACAAATTTTTTGCCTGGCACTGGCGATCATCGGCAGCGGGATTCCCTTGGGGATGCTGGCGTACTGGCTGGCGGTCGGTTCTTCAGCGGCGTTCCCGGTGGCAGCGATCAGCGAGGCACTGCTTTCTTCTCTGGCGCTATCGCTGGGTGGCGCAGCGTTGTGCCTGGTGCTGGCGGTGCCGGTGGGCTTGTTGGTGGTGCGCTACAAAGGCCAACTGGCGATCTGGGCCGAGCGATTGCCGTATCTCCTGCATGCGCTGCCAGGACTGGTGATTGCGCTGACGCTGGTGTATTTCGCGCTGCACTACGTGCCGGTGCTGTACCAGACCTCGGCGTTGCTGCTGATCGCTTATGCGCTGCTGTTTCTGCCGCTGGCTCAGGCGCCGATTCGTACGGCATTGAACAAGGCTGCGCCGCAGCTGGAAGAGGCGGCTCGCACGCTGGGGGCCTCATCCTTCAGTGCGTTTTGCCGGGTGACCCTGCCGATTATTTTCCCGGCACTCGGCGCGGCGTTTGCGCTGGTGTTTCTGGACGCGATGAAGGAGCTGACGGCGACGTTGCTGCTGAGTCCGACCGGACTTAATACGTTGGCGACGGAAGTTTGGGCGCATACCGCGAACGTAGAGTTTGCGGCGGCGGCGCCTTATGCGGCGTTGTTGATATTGGTGTCGGGGCTACCGGTTTATCTGCTTACAACGCGAATGTACCTAAGCCGCTAACAAAGCAAAAAAGATCGCAGCCTTCGGCAGCTCCTACAGGGAAACGCATATTCCTGTGCAGGAGCTACCGAAGGCTGCGATCTCTTGATCTTCAGACCTTATCAGGCCCTGAACTGCCCCAGGCTCGCCTTCAACTGCGCTGCCAACCCGTCCAGCACCTTGCCGCTCGCCGTAGTCTCCACCACCGCCTGAGCCGCTTTCTCAGCCTGCGCGTGAATGGTTTCAACCCGACCCCGCACCGCCTGCGCGCCTTGCGCCTGATGCGCTGCTGCCTGCGTTGCCAGGCCAATGGCCGCATGCACCTGCTCGACCGACACCTGCACCGACTGCTGCAACCGCGCACTGTCACGCAATACCAGCAGACCTTCGCTGGCCTGACGCCCAGCCTGACCGATCGCGGCAACCGCCTCACGTGCACCTTGCTGCAAGGCCACGATGTGCGCCTGAATGTCGCCCGTGGAACTCTGGGTCTTGCTCGCCAATGCCCGTACTTCGTCCGCCACTACGGCAAAGCCGCGGCCGGTCTCGCCGGCACGCGCCGCTTCAATGGCAGCGTTCAGCGCCAGCAGGTTGGTCTGCTCGGCGATCCCGTGAATCACGGTGAGCACCACTTCAATCTGTTCACTTTGCTGCGCCAGTCGCTCGATGACTTTCGCCCCGGTATCGACCTGTCCGGCCAACGCCTCGATCAAGCTGCCGACTTTCGCCGAGGTCCGGGTGTTTTCATCGGTCGCAGAACGGATGTCCACCACCTGCTGCAAGGCTGCCTGCATGGCATGACTTTCAGACTGCGCTTCATCAGCCATCTGCGACAACGCGCGCAGACTTTCGGCAACCTCGTCACGCTGCATGCCCGCGGCCGCGTCGGCACCAGCGTTACGCAAGGTCATGGCGCCAATTTCAACGCCCGTGCGCTGGGCCACATCGCCCGCCTCACGCACGATGGGTTGCAACTTGTCCACAAAGCGATTGACCGCCGACGCCATGTCGCCAATCTCGTCCTTGCTGTTGATCTGCACGCGCTTGGTCAGATCACCCTCGCCTGCCGCCAGGTCGTCCATCGCGGCAATCAGCATCTTCAAGCGATTGACCACACGACGACCCAGGACCACGGCCAGCAACAGCAGTACGCCGAAACCCACAAGCGCCAGACCCATGCCGATACGCCAGCGCAAGGTCGCTGCAGCTTCCTGCACGGTACTGGTGGTATTGGCTTTCATTTCCGAGGCGGTCGACTGAGCGGAGGTCAGGCGAGCCCGCATCGCGGTGGCGCTGTCAGCTGCCGCACCTTTGAGGCTATCGCCGACCAGTTGATCACTGCTGGCGATCAGCGCCGAGAAGCGCTTGTCCAACGCTGCCAGATCGGTTTCCACCGAGGCGGTGGAAACGCCCATCAAAACCTTGCCGATTTCCACGCCATTTGGGTTGATCGAGGCTTCGAGGTAGTAGACCGAAGGATCGTTCTTCGCCGCATCCAGCACTTTGTCCAGTGCGCGCTCGCCCTGGCCTTTCTCCAGAAGGGCCTTGTTGATCGGGTTTTCGCGATTGAGGTAGCGCGTCAGATGCTGCCCCGTTGCGTCGTCATAAACCACGAACAGCACGTTCGGATTGCGCTGGGCGCGACGGGCGAATTCGGACAGGGTTGGCACGTCGCTGTCCCACATGGCGCGGGGTGCGACCGAGGCCAGGAGCTGCGCCATATCATTGGCGGAATCCTTCAGATCCTTTTCCAGCGTGGCACGCAGCTGAGCCTGTTCTTCCTCCAGCTTCGAGGACAAACCGGCCGTGAGGCGCTGGCGTGTACTGGTGGAGAGGTTGTCGAGGCTCGACGTGACTTCACGCCCTGCCTGCTCCAGCTCACCAGAGAGCTTTTGACTGTCCGCCCCAAGGCGCACACCCAGATCGGCTTCCAGTGCAGTCACTGTGCTTCGAGTCAGAGCAACAGCCACCAGCACCTGCACCAAAAGGGCGATACCAAGGGTAACGAACACCGGCCGCAATAGACGGCTTTGTAACAATGAGAGAACCGCCGACACTTGATATCCCTCTGCCTGGACGCCATTAAATTGATGGCACGCCAGAAGACGTGCTCTTAATGAAGATCACAGCAAAGGTCATGCCGTCCAACAGGCAAAAACGACAAAGGGCCCGATTAAGGGCCCTTTGTGTTTTACATCAACGGCTTATTAAGCGAACGGGTGACGCAGAACGATGGTTTCGTTGCGATCCGGGCCCGTCGAAATAATGTCAATCGGCGCACCGATCAGCTCTTCAACACGCTTGATGTAGGCACGTGCGTTCGCTGGCAACTCTTCCAGGGTTTTGGCACCCACGGTCGACTCGGTCCAGCCCGGCACTTCTTCGTACACAGGCTGCAGACCCACGTAGCTGTCAGCATCAGTCGGGGCAACAACTTTACCTTCTGCATCTTTGTAGCCGACGCAGATGTTGATGGTTTCCAGACCGTCGAGCACGTCCAGCTTGGTCAGGCAGATGCCCGAGATGCTGTTCACATCGATAGCGCGACGCAGGATAACGGCGTCGAACCAGCCACAACGACGGGCACGGCCGGTCGTCGCGCCGAACTCGTGACCTTGTTTGGCCAGGTGCGCACCGACTTCGTCGAACAGTTCAGTCGGGAATGGACCCGAGCCTACACGCGTGGTGTAAGCCTTGGTGATGCCCAGGATGTAGTCCAGGAACATCGGGCCAACACCCGAACCGGTAGCAACGCCGCCAGCGGTGGTGTTAGAACTGGTCACGTACGGATAGGTACCGTGGTCGATGTCCAGCAACGAACCCTGGGCGCCTTCAAACATGATGTCTTTGCCTGCGCGACGCAGATCGTGCAGCTCGGCCGTCACGTCCAGCATCAGCGGCTTGAGCAGCTCAGCGTATGCTTTGCATTCGGCCAGGGTTTTGTCGAATTCGATGGCTGGCTCTTTGTAGTAACCCACCAGCATGAAGTTGTGGTAATCCACCAGTTCACGCAGTTTGTCTTCAAAGCGCGGCATGTTGAGCAGGTCGCCAACACGCAGGCCACGACGAGCAACCTTGTCTTCGTAGGCCGGGCCGATGCCGCGACCGGTGGTACCGATCTTCAGCTCGCCACGGGCCTTTTCACGGGCCTGGTCCAGCGCAACGTGGAAGGACAGGATCAGCGGGCAGGACGGGCTGATACGCAGGCGCTCACGCACCGGCACGCCTTTCTCTTCCAGCTTGACGATCTCGCGCAGCAAGGCGTCCGGTGCAACCACCACGCCGTTGCCGATCAGGCACTGCACGCCTTCGCGCAGTACGCCCGACGGGATCAGGTGCAAGACGGTTTTTTCGCCATCGATCACCAGGGTGTGGCCAGCGTTGTGGCCACCCTGGTAGCGCACTACGGCGGCAGCATGTTCGGTCAGCAGATCAACGATCTTGCCTTTGCCCTCATCACCCCATTGGGTGCCCAGGACTACGACATTCTTACCCATAACACTTGTCCTCATTCGCGCAAACTTGGTGCCGGCCACGGGCCGACAGGAAAACTCAAGAAGCCAGTGGCGATACTTGCCAAAGCCCGTTCTGCTGAATCAATTGCCGGTCGCAGTCCGCTTCACGGGCGGCGGCCAAAGGCTGTCCAGGCAAGGCCTGAACGACACGCTGACCCTCACTGCGCAACTGGCAAACCTGCTGCCAGAGTGCCGCATCCGTACTGTCAGGCATCCAGATACCGCCAGACGGTAGCTCGATGTCAGCACGCCCCAGGGTCACCAGGGTTTTCAAATCGGTAGAGAAGCCGGTTGCCGGACGGGCACGACCGAAGTCGGCGCCGATGTCGTCGTAACGACCGCCCTGGGCAATGGACTGGCCAACGCCCGGCACGAACACCGCGAACACCACACCGGTGTGGTAGTGGTAGCCGCGCAACTCGCCAAGGTCGAAGTAAAGCGGCAATTCAGGGAAACGCGTGGACAGACGCTCGGCAATCGCCAGCAAGTCATCCAGAGCCGCCAACACTGGCGCCGGTGCATCTGCCAGACGTACGCGCGCAGCTTCCAGCACTTCACGGCCGCCACACAGGTCAACCAACGCCCGCAGCATGCCCGACAGATCGGCAGGCAAGCTTTCGGTCAAGGTAATGACCTCGTCGATGGCCTTGCGTTGCAACGCATCGAACAACTGCTGTTCAACTTCACCGGACAAACCGGCCGCGCGGGCCAGGCCGCGGTAGATACCCACATGACCGAGGTCCATGTGCACATCCGGCACATCGGCCAGTTGCAGCATGGCCAGCATCAGACTGATGACTTCCACGTCGCTGCTCGGGCTGGCATCGCCGTACAACTCGGCGCCCAGCTGAATCGGGCTGCGCGAGGACGACAAGGCGCGTGGCTGAGCGTGCAGCACGCTGCCGGCATAGCACAGGCGGCTCGGACCTTCGCGACGCAGGGTGTGCGCGTCGATGCGCGCCACTTGCGGCGTGATGTCGGCACGGAAACCCATCTGCCGACCCGATTGCGGGTCGATGACCTTGAAGGTACGCAGATCGAGGTCCTGGCCGGCACCGGTCAGCAGGGATTCCAGGTACTCGATATGGGGAGTCACGACAAACTCGTAACCCCAGCTCTGGAACAGATCCAACACCTGACGACGCGCGACTTCAATGCGCGCCGCTTCCGGTGGCAGTACTTCTTCGATGCCATCTGGCAGCAGCCAGCGGTCTACCGTTGCCATTACGCCATTCCCCTATGGTCCGGGCGGCCAGCCTTTGGGCGAGCCTTGAGTGAAGCAGAAAATGATCGGCCTTGTTGACAAGCCACGCATGAACAACGCGGCGAAAAGCCTGAAAATAAGCTTCGCCAATCACTTTCCTCGAAAAACCTGTCGAGTCATTCGACTCGGGCGCCTGCATAAACAACAGCAATCAAACGTGCAGACGCAAAAAAGCCGGGAATTTCCCGGCTGCCGCATCATACACACGTTTTCCCAAAGGATCACCCCGCCCGAGGCTTTAGCCGCCAGGCGGGGGATGATTCAGGTCAACGTCGTATCAAGGCTTGGCTTTTTCCAGGTAACGGAAGAAGTCGCTGCTTGGGTCCAGGACCATGACGTCGGATTTGTTCGCGAAGCTTTCACGGTAGGCGCGCAGGCTACGGTAGAAACCGTAGAACTCCTGATCCTGGCCGTAGGCCTTGGAGTAGATCGCAGCGGCCTGGGCATCGCCATCACCGCGAACCTCTTCGGATTCACGATAGGCTTCAGCCAGCAGCACGCGGCGTTGACGATCGGCGTCGGCACGAATGCCTTCCGCCAGCTCGTTACCCTTGGCGCGGTGCTCGCGAGCTTCACGCTCACGCTCGGAGCTCATGCGCTCGAACACACTGCGATTCACTTCTTTCGGCAGATCGATGGCCTTGACCCGAACATCGACCACTTCGATGCCCAGCTCTTTTTCCGCCATCGTGTTCAACGAGGCAGTGATATCGGACATCAACGCGTCGCGCTCACCAGAAACCACTTCATGCAGCGTGCGCTTACCAAACTGGTCACGCAGGCCCGACTCCAGACGACGGGAAAGACGCTCGTCAGCGATCTGCTTGAGACCGGAAGTTGCGGTGTAGAAGCGCTCGGCGTCCTTCACCCGCCACTTGGCGTAGGCATCGACCATGACCGCTTTCTTTTCCAGCGTCAGGAAGCGTTGTGTCGGTGCATCCAGCGTCATCAGACGCGCGTCGAATTTACGCACCTGGTTAACGTAAGGCACTTTCACATGCAGGCCAGGCTGAACATCGGCCTGAACCACACGACCAAATTGCAGCAGCACCGCACGCTCGGTCTGAGCCACGATGTAGAAGCAGTTCCAGGCTGCGATCGCTACAACGACGACGACAATAAGGGTGATCAGCGATTTATTGCTCATCAGCGACTCTCCCTGGTACGTGCTGGCTGTTGCTGCAGATCAGCTGCCGCACGTGCATTCGCTTCATTGCTGGTGGCAGCCGCGCCAGGCACGGACGTGCTGGTGTTGCGACCACTTTCGACCATCTTGTCCAGCGGCAAGTACAGCAGATTGCTCTGGCCATTCTTGTTGCCGGTCACGAGAACCTTGCTGGTATTGCTGAAGACTTCCTGCATGGTGTCCAGATACAGACGCTCGCGGGTGACTTCAGGTGCCTTGCGATACTCGGCGACCAGTTTGGTGAAGCGATCGGCCTCACCCTTGGCGCGCGAGACGGTTTCATCGCGGTAACCATTGGCATCTTCAAGGATGCGCTGGGCCTGACCACGGGCTTCCGGCACGACGCCGTTGGCGTAGGTTTCAGCCTGGTTGCGCGAACGCTGCTCGTCTTCACGGGCGCGAATCACGTCATCGAAAGCTTCCTGCACTTCACGCGGTGCCGCTGCGTTCTGTACGTTGACCTGGGTAATGGTGATGCCGGTGCGGTATGTATCCATGAAGCGTTGCAGACGCTCCTTGATTTCACTGGCCATCAACTCACGACCTTCGGTCAGCACCTGGTCCATCGCGGTGGAACCCACCACATGGCGCAAGGCACTTTCAGTCGCGTGCTGCAGACTGATTTCCGGCTGGTCTACGCTCAGCACGAAGTCCTGCAGGTTGCTGATCTTGTACTGCACGGTCAGCGGCACTTCGACGATGTTTTCGTCTTCAGTCAGCATTTGACCCTGCTTGGTATAGGCACGCTCACGCGTGACGTTTTCCAGGTACTTTCGATCGAGCGGCGGGAAATAGATGTTCAGGCCCGGGCCGACGGTTTCATAGTACTTGCCGAAGCGAAGCACCACGGCTTGCTCCTGCTCGTCGACCACGTAGACCGCGCTGTACAGCCACACGGCCGCCAATACGACCAGGCCGATGCCGAGCAGGCCGCCGAAGCCGCCACTCTTGCCCGAACCACCGCCGTCGTCACCACGTTTCTTACCACCACCGAACAACCCATTCAGGCTTTCCTGCAGCTTTCGGAAGGCCTCGTCGAGATCCGGTGGTCCCTTGCGGTCGCCGTTATTGCGGCGCTTGCCACCCCAAGGATCCTGATTGTTCGAGTTGCCACCCGGCTCATTCCAAGCCATAGCGCTCTCCATCTGATAAAGCAAAGACGCACCCACGGCGCGCCGACCAATGCTACAGAATGCCTGTCACCACGGCACAACCGCTTTCTCAGGCTTTTATTGCAAAGTGTGTTGCTCGATGAACTCTGTCGGCACAACGCCTTCACGGCTGACCAGCCGATTGAGCTCCGAGCGCGGCAATCGAACGGCCAGCAAGCTGACACCTTCTTCGTCGTGTTCTTCTTTCTGCACCGCTCCGAGTTCGAAGAACTGCGCACGCAGTCGAGCGAATCGTTGCGGCAAGCGCAAGGTACCGATAAACAACTCACTGCCCAGCAACTCGGCAATGGCTTGTTCAAGCAGTTCCAGACCACTGCCATCACGCGCCGACAGCCAGACCCGTTGAGGCTTGCCGTTTTCGTCGCGCTGGATTTGTGGTTCAACGCCTTCAAGCAAATCGAGTTTGTTATAGACCTCGAGGATCGGCAAGTCCTGGGCACCAATCTCGCCCAGCACCACCATCACCTGCTCGATCTGCAACATGCGATCCGGTTCGGCCGCGTCGATCACGTGCAACAGCAGGTCGGAGTTGCTCGACTCTTCGAGGGTAGACCGAAATGCCTCGACCAGCTTGTGGGGCAAGTGGCGAATGAAACCCACAGTGTCAGCCAGGACAATCGGCCCCAGGTCGTCCAGTTCCAGACGGCGCAAGGTCGGGTCCAGCGTGGCAAACAACTGGTCAGCCGCGTACACGTCGGATTTCGTCAAGTTATTGAAGAGTGTGGATTTACCGGCGTTGGTATACCCCACCAAAGACACGGTAGGGATATCCGCACGCGTACGACCACGTCGCGACTGTTCGCGCTGGCTGCGCACTTTTTCCAACCGGCCCTTGATCTGTCGCAGGCGAACCCGCAGCAAGCGGCGGTCAGTTTCCAGCTGGGTTTCACCCGGGCCACGCATGCCGATACCGCCACCTTGACGTTCAAGGTGAGTCCAGCCACGAACCAGACGGGTACTCATGTGGTCAAGCTGGGCCAGTTCTACCTGGAGCTTGCCTTCATGGGTACGGGCGCGCTGGGCGAAAATATCGAGAATCAGGCCGGTGCGGTCGATCACGCGACACTCGAAAACACGTTCGAGGTTACGTTCCTGACTGGGCGTGAGGATGTGATTGAAGATCACCAGATCTGCCTTTTCGGCATGGACCAGGTCGCGTAGTTCCTCGACCTTGCCGCTACCGATCAGGTATTTGGCGGTTGGCCGATGACGCGGCACGTTAAAAAACGCAACGGTCTCGGCGCCGGCCGAATTAGCCAATTCCTGAAACTCCTGCGGGTCTTCGCGCGCCTCAGGGTCCTGTCCATCCAAGTGAACGAGGATCACTCGCTCACCACCACCGTGGCGCTCAAAGAACAAAGGAGACTCCTATCAGGCGTTACCTGGCTCAGCGTCGCCTGCCTCGGATTCGGTTGCGCTAGGCAGACGAATTGGACGAACCGGCACCACTGTAGAGATAGCGTGTTTGTAAACCATCTGGCTGACGGTGTTTTTCAGCAGGATAACGAACTGGTCGAAAGACTCGATCGTGCCTTGCAGTTTGATCCCGTTGACCAGGTAGATCGACACCCCAACTTTCTCTTTACGTAAAGTATTCAAGTAAGGGTCTTGTAGCGAATGCCCTTTTGACATGTGCCGCACTCCTTTAAGGATTCAATATAAAAAAATAGGTAAACAGATGGCTTGTGGCCGTCACACCCCCAAGGATAGACGGCAATTGCAAGGACTCAGCTCAATATGGAGATGGTCCCCAGGTATTTCAAGGCGCGCGGCAGATTGTCGCAATCCAGGCTGTCCAGCCAGTGTAAATCAGCCCAACTGCGCAGCCAGGTGAACTGACGCTTTGCCAATTGGCGCGTGGCAATGATTCCACGCTCCTGCATCTCGGCTTGCGTCAGCTTGCCATCCAGGTAGTCCCAGACTTGTCGGTAGCCTACCGCACGTATAGACGGCAACCCTGAATGCAGGTCACTTCGCTCACGCAGGGCTACGACCTCGTCAATGAATCCCTGTTCCAACATTAAAGTGAATCTTTGTTTAATTCGCTCGTGCAGTACCTGGCGATTTGCCGGAGCAATGGCCAAGTTCGCGACAGTATAGGGCAATTGTTGCAGTCCCGAAGCGGCTGCTTCAGTACTTTGCGCACTTTGTCGCTGCCGCAGCTCGGTCATGCTCTGACCACTGACGCGATAAACTTCCAGTGCTCGACTCAGGCGCTGGGGATCGTTCGGGTGAATACGTGCGGCGGATTGCGGGTCGATGAGTGCCAATTGGTCATGCAGGGCTTGCCAGCCAAGGCGTGCGGCTTCTTCTTCAATCTGCGCGCGGACTTCAGGATCCGCGGCTGGCATGTCCGCCAGACCTTCAACCAAAGCCTTGTAATAGAGCATTGTGCCACCCACCAGCAGCGGAATTTTGCCGCGTGCGGTGATGTCGGCCATGGCTTCGAGGGCGTCACGGCGGAAATCCGCAGCGGAATAGCTCTCTGCCGGATCGAGAATATCGATCAGACGGTGGGGGAATTCGGCCAGAATCTCTTTCGAGGGCTTGGCGGTGCCGATGTCCATGCCGCGATAGACCAGCGCCGAATCGACACTGATCAACTCGCAAGGCAAGACTTTGGTGAGCTCGATGGCCAGGTCGGTCTTGCCCGCTGCTGTCGGGCCCATCAGGAAAATCGCAGGAGGGAGCTGGCTCATCAACGACCGCGCAGGAACAGTTTGTCCAGATCGTCCAGGCCCAATTGGGTCCAGGTCGGCCGGCCATGGTTACATTGACCGCTGCGCTCGGTGTTTTCCATATCACGCAGCAGACCGTTCATTTCCGGCAGGGCCAGACGCCGATTCGCCCGAATCGCGCCGTGGCAGGCCATGGTGCCGAGCAATTCGTTCAGGTGCGCCTGAATCCGGTCGCTGGTGCCGTATTCCATCAAATCCGACAACACGTCGCTCACCAATCGATTGGCTTCCGCCTGCTTGAGCAAGGCTGGAATCTGCCGGATGGCCAGCGTTTCCGGGCCCAGACGCTGCAATTCAAAGCCCAGACGCTGGAACCACACGACGTTTTCTTCGGCGCAGTCACCTTCGCGCTCGCTCACAGCCAAAGACTCCGGCACCAACAACGGTTGACCGCTCAGGCCTTCGCTGGCCATGGCGACTTTCAGGCGTTCATACATGATCCGCTCGTGCGCGGCGTGCATGTCCACCAGCACCAGGCCCTGGGCGTTTTCCGAAAGAATGTAGATGCCTTTGAGCTGCGCCAGCGCATAACCCAGCGGAGGAATATCGTCCTGACCGGCCGGAAGTGCGACGGCGTTGGCTTCAGGCAACGGCGCAAAAAATTCACGATACGCCGCCTGGGCTTCAGCCGCAGGCACGCCCGACTGGGGACGCGCCGTGTACTGATACTGATAACCGGCGCCAGCGCCGGAACCCGCAGCGGTGTTGAATGACGGTTGTGCCTGAGGCTGTTCCAGCAGCGCATTGGCCGCCAGGCGCATTTCGCCTTGGGGACCGAATTCCCCCGCATCGATGCCGGTCGGGCGAACAATGGCCGTCGCCACCGGCGCCGCCAAATGATCATCCGGCCGTACATCGCCCAAAGCGCGGTGCAAGGTGCCATAAAGAAAATCGTGAACCATGCGTCCGTCACGGAAGCGTACTTCGTGTTTGGTCGGGTGCACGTTGACGTCGACACCGGCCGGATCGACTTCGAAAAACAGCACGAACGTCGGGTGCCGACCATTGAACAGCACGTCGCGATACGCCTGGCGCACCGCGTGAGCCACCAGTTTGTCGCGTACGGCACGGCCGTTGACGAAGAAATACTGCAAGTCCGCCTGGCTGCGGTTGAACGTCGGCAAGCCAACCCAACCCCATAAATGCAGACCATTGCGCTCAATCTCGATCGGCAGCGCCTGTTCGAGAAAACCCGAACCGCAAATCGCCGCCACTCGCCGCGCACGGGCCGCGTCATCATGGGCTTCGTGCAGGCTGAGGATGGTTTTGCCGTTGTGGCGCAAATGGAACGCCACGTCGAAGCGCGCCAGGGCCAGACGCTTGATCACTTCCTGCAGGTGATCGAATTCGGTTTTTTCGGTCTTGAGGAATTTGCGCCGCGCCGGAGTGTTGAAAAACAGGTCACGCACTTCCACCGAAGTACCCACCGGGTGAGCGGCCGGTTGCACGCGGGGCGCCATGTCCCGGCCTTCGGTTTCAACCTGCCAGGCCTGATCGGCATCGCGGGTGCGGGACGTCAGGGTCAGGCGCGCCACGGAACTGATCGAGGCGAGTGCTTCACCGCGAAACCCGAGGCTCATGACCTGTTCGAGATCTTCCAGGTTGCGGATCTTGCTGGTGGCGTGTCGCGCCAGGGCCAGTGGCAGGTCATCGGCAGAAATGCCGCTGCCATCGTCGCGCACCCGCAGCAGCTTGACGCCGCCCTGCTCGACATCGACATCGATGCGCCTGGCGCCGGAGTCGAGGCTGTTTTCCAGCAACTCCTTGATCACCGAAGCGGGACGCTCAACCACCTCACCGGCGGCAATCTGGTTCGCCAGTCGCGGGCTGAGGAGCTCGATGCGAGCGCTGTTGATCACGGCCTGATTCATTCTTTGGACGCCAGTTCAGTGCCGGGAATGGTCAGGGTCTGACCGATTTTCAGCTCGTCACTTTTGAGATTGTTGGCACTGCGCAAGGTGGCCGGGGACACCTGATAACGCACGGCAATCATCGCCAGGGTTTCGCCCGGGTTGACCCGGTGATCCCGTGGGCCCTGGGCGATCTTGCCGGAATCACGCAACCAGGCAATGTAAGTGCCCGGCGGTGGATTCTGCTGGAAGAACTGACGCACGCCGCTGCTGATCGAGCGCGCCAGCGCTTGCTGGTGGCTGGCCGCCGCGAGTTTCGATGCTTCGTTGGCGTTGGAGATAAATCCGGTTTCCACCAGGATCGACGGGATGTCCGGCGATTTCAGCACCATGAAACCGGCTTGTTCCACGCGCTGTTTGTGCAGTGGCGTCACGCGACCGATGTTGCTCAGCACTTTTTGGCCAACGTTCAGGCTGGAGGTCAGGGACGCGGTCATCGACAGGTCGAGCAGAACGCCTGCAAGCATTCGGTCCTTGTCGTCGAGGCTGACGTTGCCGGCACCGCCGATCAAGTCGGAACGGTTTTCGCTGTCGGCCAGCCAGCGGGCTGTTTCAGACGTGGCGCCGCGATCAGACAAGGCGAACACCGACGCACCGAACGCAGCCGCCGAAGGCGCGGCGTCGGCGTGGATGGAGACAAAGAGGTCGGCGCCCTTCTTACGGGCGATTTCGGTACGGCCACGCAACGGGATGAAGTAGTCACCGGTGCGGGTCAGTTCGGCGCGGAAGCCCTTCATGCCGTTGACCTGACGCTGCAATTCGCGGGCGATGGCCAGCACCACGTCTTTTTCACGCTGGCCGCGAGAGCCGGAGGCGCCCGGGTCTTCACCGCCATGGCCGGCATCGATGACCACGATGATGTCGCGCTTGCCAGCCGGAGCGGGCGGCAATTTGACCGGTGGATCTACCGGCGTGACCGGGACCGGTGCCACAGTCGCCACGTTGGTCGGCGGCGGGATCGGCGCAGCGTCGGCGGCGTTATCGAACAGATCGACCACCAGGCGATTGCCGTACTGGGCGTTCGGCGCCAGGGTGAAGCTTTTGGGCGTGACGGCTTTTTTCAGGTCGATGACCACACGCAAGTCGGTCGGCGTGCGTTGGGCCGAACGCATGGCGGTGATGGGCGTATTCGAAGCATTGACGTTCAGTGGTGCGCCGAGGGACGCGCCATTGATGTCGATAACCAGTCGATCCGGGGATGTCAGGGTGAAAACGCTGTGCTGCACCGGCCCGGTCAGGTCGAACACCAACCGTGTGTTGTCCGGCGCCCGCCACAGGCGAACGCTGTTGACCTTTGTTTCAGCCACAGCGTCGACGGTCACCGCCAAAAACAACATCCCTACGGCAGCTACCATCGCGCGAAAGCGCATACCTGACCCCATCATTTAATTGGATTCCAATGCCAAAGCGGCACACCACGACTCGCCACGCGAGCCCTGGGACAAAATTTTCAGCGAACGCCCGCTGCCTTGCGGGCTAATGGTAATGGTCAGGTCGGGCTTTGGCAAAAAGCCTGCACCTTTGCGGGGCCATTCGATCAGGCATAACGCGTCGTCTTCGAAGTAGTCGCGGATGCCGAGGTACTCCAGTTCTTCAGGGTCGACCAAGCGATAGAGATCGAAATGGAAGGCGCGGATGTCACCGATCTCGTAGGGCTCGACCAGCGTGAAGGTCGGACTTTTAACCGCGCCTACATGCCCTAGGCCCCGGATGATGCCCCGCGACAGCGTGGTCTTGCCCGCCCCCAGATCCCCTTCCAGAAAAATCAGACCGTGCCCTTGAGTGGTTTTTGCGATGCGCTCGCCAAATGCGGTCATCGCCTCTTCATCAGCCAGGTACAGGGTTACTTCAGACACGGTGCTTGCTCCTCCAACAACTGACGAATGGCTGGAATCAGATCACTGGCCGCCAGCCCACGGCCCGATTTACCTTGTTGCGCACCGGCATTGGCGTGCAGCCAGACCGCCAGGCAAGCGGCGTCGTACGCATTCATGCCTTGCGCCAGCAATGCGCCAACCAATCCAGCCAGCACATCGCCCAGACCAGCGGTGGCCATGGCCGGGTGGCCTTGATGACACAACGCCAGGCGCCCGTCGGGACTGGCGATCAGGCTGCCGGCGCCTTTCAGAATCACGACAGCTGTGTATTTTTTGCTCAATGCGTGAGCGGCGGACGGACGGTCAGCCTGAACTTCAGCGGTACTTATCCCGAGCAACCGCGCCGCCTCCCCTGGATGCGGGGTGATCACGCAGTCCATGGGCAAGCTCACATGTTGTTCGGCCAGCAGGTTCAGCGCGTCGGCGTCCCATACCTGCGGCAACGGCGCATTGGCCGCCGCCGACAACAGACTGCGCCCCCACGAAGCCTGCCCCAGGCCCGGCCCCACTACCAGCACGGAAACCTTTTGCAGCAATCCCATCAACTGATTGGCTGACGAAGTGCCCATTACCATGGCTTCGGGGATTCGGGCGAGTGCTGCGGGCACATGCTCGCTGCGGGTGGCCACCGAAACCATGCCGGCCCCACTGCGCAGGGCACTTTGCGCGCTCAACAAAATGGCACCGCCAAAGCCGCGATCCCCGCCGATCAACAAAACATGGCCGAATTTGCCTTTATGGGCAGTCGGCGCGCGATCCGCCAAACGCGGCAAATTGCCGGCCGTCAGGCGACGCGCACTGACGCCAATCCCGTTGTACGACTCGGGAGAAGCCTGCAGATTATTGAAAACCAACTCACCCACCACGTCCGCCGCTTCGCCCGTGAACAGTCCCAACTTCAAACCGATGAAGGTCACGGTCAGATTCGCCCGAACGGCCACGCCGAGCACACGCCCTGTATCGGCACACAGTCCCGAAGGAATGTCCACGGCAGCAACCGGCAGATCGCTGGCATTGATCGCGGCGATGACACTGGCGTAAGGCTCTCGCACCTCGCCTGTCAGACCGGTGCCCAGCAAGGCGTCCAACACGACACCGCGCAAATCGGATTGCGCGCTCCAGGCTTGAACGGCAACGCCTTCGGACAGGGCCTCGGCGTGGGCCAACCCGGCATCGCCCTGCAAACGCTGAGGATCACCCGCCGCCAATACGCGCACATGCCAGCCGGCACGCCGGGCCAACACCGCCACCAGATAGCCATCACCGGCGTTATTGCCTTGACCGGCGACTACCGTCAGCTCGTTGGCCGTCGGCCACTGTCGGACCAGCGCACGCCAGGTCGCCCGTGCTGCACGGTGCATCAATTCGAAGCCCGGCGTACCCGCCGCAATCAGGCTCGCATCGAGGGCTCGCACTTGTGCGGCGCTGTACAGCGCGTCGGGTAAATCATCTTTAGTGTGCGGCATGCGTCTTCGGGCTCCGATGTCTGGCAGAATTATACGCACCTCAGCTCCGGTTTCTCTCGCCTCATGCCTGCTATTACCACAGACCTGCCCGCCCTCGCCCAATCCATCAAGGACTGGGGCCGCGAGCTGGGCTTTCAGCAAGTCGGCATCAGCGGCCTGGACCTGGCCGAGCATGAGCAGCACCTGGAGCGCTGGCTTGCGGCCGGCTACCACGGCGAAATGGACTACATGGGTGCCCACGGCACTAAACGCTCACACCCGGAAGAGCTCGTGCCCGGTACGCTTCGAGTGGTGTCCCTGCGCATGGATTACCTGCCGGGCGACACCGAAATGGCCAAACGCCTGGCCCAACCTGCAAAAGCCTACGTGTCGCGTTATGCCTTGGGCCGCGATTACCACAAATTGATCCGTAAACGTGTGCAACAACTGGCAGAAAAGATTCAGGCGGTCATCGGCCCGTTCGGCTACCGCGCGTTTGTCGACAGTGCGCCGGTGCTGGAAAAAGCCATTGCGGAACAGGCGGGCCTTGGATGGATCGGCAAAAATACCCTGGTCTTGAATCGCAAGGCCGGCAGTTATTTCTTCCTCAGTGAGCTGTTTGTCGACTTGCCGCTGCCCATCGACCCGCCCCACAGCACCGAACATTGCGGCCGCTGCACCGCGTGCCTCGACATCTGCCCGACCAACGCCTTTGTCGGCCCTTATGTGCTGGATGCCCGTCGCTGCATTTCCTACCTGACCATCGAACTGAAAAGCGCGATCCCCGAAGACTTGCGGCCATTGATCGGCAATCGGGTCTTCGGCTGCGACGACTGCCAGATCGTCTGCCCGTGGAACCGCTTCGCTCGCCCGTCCGGCGAAAGCGACTTCAAGCCACGGCACAATCTGGACAACGCCGAACTGGCGGAGCTGTTTATGTGGGACGAAGACAAGTTCCTCAGCAGCACTGAAGGCTCGCCGTTACGGCGTGCCGGTTATGAGCGCTGGTTGCGGAATCTGGCGGTGGGCCTGGGGAATGCGCCGTCGAGCATTCCGGTGCTGGAAGCGTTGAAGGCGCGGCGCGAGTATCCGTCGGAACTGGTTCGCGAGCATGTGGAATGGGCGTTGAAGCAACACGCCGAACGTCAGGCTTCGTCGTTATAAACGAACTTCGGCATTTCCCAGTGGAAACGAATCGCTAACAACCTCAGCAGGAAGCCGCCGAACAGGGTGATCAGAATTGCCTGTTCTCCCGGCACGTTCAAATACAGGCACAGCATGTAGCACCACGCCGCCGCGAACGACACGCTGGCGTAGAGTTCGCGACGGAAGATCAGCGGGATGTCGTTACAGAAGATGTCGCGCAGGATACCGCCGAATACCCCGGTGATCACGCCGCTGACCGAGGCCACCAGCATGCCGTGGCCCATTTCCAGGGCAGTCATGCAGCCGATCAGGGTGAACGCCACCAGGCCCACGGCGTCGAGCACCAGAAACAGTGAGCGCAAGTGACGCATCCAGCGCGCAGCGAAGACCGTGAACATGGCTGCAATCGATGTCAGCACCAGGTATTCCGGGTGTTTCACCCACGTCAGCGGGTAATGGCCGAGCAGCACGTCACGCACCGAACCACCGCCCAACGCCGTGATGCAGGCGATCAGCACCACGCCGAACCAGTCCATGCCCCGACGACCGGCAGACAGGGCACCGGTCATGGCTTCGGCGGTAATGGCGATCAGGTAAAGCATCAGCAACATGGTGGCGGTCCTTGCAGGAAGGCGCGCAGTCTAGCCATTTAGTCCCGGCACCAAAAGAGGGCAAGAACAGACACTGAGTACCTGTGGCGAGGACACTTGCTCCCGCTGGGCCGCGACGCGGCCCCAAAACCAGACACCTTGCTCTTTCAGATGTACCGCATCGACTGGGTTGCGACTGCTTCGCAGCCGAGCGGGAGCAAGCTCCCTCGCCACAAAAAGCCCCCCGCCGCCAATCAGAACTTGATGAAATGCTTGCGGTAATGCTGCAACTCGGCGATGGATTCGCGGATGTCGTCCAACGCCAGGTGGGTGCTGCCT
Organism: Pseudomonas sp. IT-P100; assembly: GCF_949767185.1. Taxonomy (NCBI): domain Bacteria; kingdom Pseudomonadati; phylum Pseudomonadota; class Gammaproteobacteria; order Pseudomonadales; family Pseudomonadaceae; genus Pseudomonas; species Pseudomonas sp. IT-P100. The sequence goes on along the minus strand of NZ_CATKQK010000006.1, from coordinate 3,057 downwards.
TTCTTGAAGCTGTCGCGCACGTCCGGCGCCCAGCGAGCGGCCAGTTCTTTCAGGGTCGAGACGTCGAGGTTGCGGTAGTGGAAATAGCTTTCCAGGGATTTCATGTGGGTATAAAGGAAGCGACGGTCCTGGCAAATGCTGTTGCCACAGATCGGCGACTTGCCCTTCGGCACCCACTTCTCCAGGAAGGCAATGGTCTCGGCTTCCGCTTCGGCCATGCTGATGCGGCTGTCGCGCACGCGCTGGGTCAGGCCCGAACCGCCGTGCTGACGGGTGTTCCACTCGTCCATGCCGGCGAGGATTTCATCACTGTGATGGATCGCGATCACCGGCCCTTCGGCCAAGGTGTTCAGATCGCTGTCGGTGACGATGGTGGCCATCTCGATGATGACGTCGGTATCAGGGTTCAGACCGGTCATTTCCAGGTCGATCCAGATCAGATTCTGCGGGTTTTGCATGTGTCGGCTCCTAGGCAATGCTGCGCAGTTTAGCCTAGGCCGGTGGCCGGGCGTGCTAAACTCGCGGCCGTTTTACCTAATCGCTGCATTCTTGATACGGAACACCCATGGCCAAACGCCAACTCAATCGTCGTCAAAACTGGCGCATCGAAAAGATTCAGGGCGAACGCGCTGCACGCGCCGCCAAACGCGAGTCCTCGGCTGTCGAGGCACTCGAAGGTGGCGACCTGGGTCCGGAACAGACCGGCCTGGTGATCGCGCACTTCGGTGTGCAGGTCGAAGTCGAAGCCCTCGATGGCGATTTGGCCGGACAGGTGTTCCGCTGCCACTTGCGTGCCAACCTGCCGGCGCTGGTGACCGGCGACCAGGTGGTCTGGCGTGCCGGCAACCAGGGCATCGGTGTGATCGTGGCGCAACTGCCGCGCAAGACCGAACTCTGCCGTCCGGACAGCCGTGGCCAGCTCAAGCCCGTAGCCGCCAACGTCGACATGATCGTCATCGTCTTCGCGCCACTGCCCGAGCCTCACGCCAACCTGATCGACCGCTATCTGGTCGCGGCGGAGCATGCCGGGATTCGGCCGCTGCTGCTGCTCAACAAATTCGACCTGATCGACGAGCAGAACGCCCCGGCGCTGAATGCCTTGCTCGCGGTTTACCGCACGCTGGGTTATCCGGTCCTCGAAGTGTCGGCGCACCATGGCAATGGCATGGAACAACTTCAGGAACAGCTGGACGGGCGCATCAGCGTGTTCGTCGGCCAGTCCGGCGTCGGCAAGTCGTCGCTGGTCAACAGCCTGCTGCCGGAAGTCGACACCCGCGTCGGCCCGTTGTCCGAGCTGTCCGGCCAGGGCACTCACACCACCACCACCGCGCGGTTGTTCCACTTCCCCGGTGGCGGAGAGCTGATCGACTCCCCGGGTATTCGTGAGTTCGGCCTCGGCCACGTCAGCCGCGCCGACGTCGAAGCCGGCTTCATCGAGTTCAACGACCTGATCGGCACCTGCCGCTTCCGCGACTGCAAGCACGACCGCGAGCCGGGTTGCGCATTGCTCAAGGCATTGGAAGAAGGCCGCGTGCAGCAGCAACGGATGAACAGCTATCGCTCGATCATCGCGAGTTTGCCGGAGAGCAGTTACTAAGTAGCGTGATCATTTTCGTGATGCCACGAAAATGATCAGTAGCGTCCCGTATGTCTAGTCCTAAAAAGATTTACACCGATTTTTTGGACGCCATACCGCATCCTTTCACGCACCTGGCCCAGCGCACAGTGACGGCGGGGCATCGGTGTACCTTGACTGTCCTACTGTTGGTTTTCACCAATGCAGGAGGACTTGATTTTCAGATCCCCTGTAGCTGGCTTTGAGCAAAAGCCAGCCAGATCGACGGCATACTGCTGCATTACCGTAACGCTATTGAAGATCGTAGCGACCACTACCTTGATGACCAGTGAAATCAGGGGGTTACCGAGTTTTGATTTAAAGCGTTGCATGGATGGCTTCATGACTGTGCGCTGCGTGGAGGTGATGCACACAGCCTGGGCTAACAGGCAGCCCAGGACTTCTAATCGAGTTTAAAGACTTACGACGAGGAGTTAATGCCGGTATCGAAGCTGATGCTTTCTACGCTTTTTGAAGTCCGCCGGCGACTTCACCCGCAGGCCCAGTTGTAATCGTAAAACTAACGCGATCACCTACTGCATATGGAGTATGAAATGGGATGTGAGGGTCCATCACAATAGAGTTGATCCCAATGGTTACGTCTGGCTTTCCTCCATCAGGTTTGATAGAGACAAGTGCAGTTTTCGGGTCCGCCTCCACGATTGATTTAATTACACCGTTATATGTCGTAGTTACTATTGGCGTTGACATCATGGCTCTCCTTGAACCTAGGATTTCATAAATATAGCGGCTCTTTGAGGAGCCAAGATAATGAAACACCTAAACCGAGAACCTGCCTACTGTTAGATCTAACAGGTGAGGGCCACAAATAAGACGTATTGCGCACCGCTCGTCTATAAACAGGGTTGGCCATTTCCCCACGGCTTTAAGTGCAGCTTCAGGCCAAGCACGCTCTCTACATAGACTTTGAGGTCAATCTGGTCACGACGCTCTTGCAGGCCGTGGTCTCAGGGGGTGAGATCCACCATACTCACACTTCCGAATCACGATTTCCTCACGGCATCAGAAGCCACGATAGCGTGCAAAATTCCTGATATTCCTCGTGAGCTCTGGTGCTGACCGTTTTGACGCAAGATAAATAATGGCAAGGGAGTGAATGACCGTCGAGGTAGGAATGGCAGTTATCTACCCGGTGATCAGACTTTTTAAAGTCTGATCACCGAAACATCGGCGACGAGCGAACTAAAGGCGAACAACCCAAGGTAGTAAAACCGGCTAATTCACCTCGGAACGCTCCTAGCCAATCTCGGCAGAAAGCCCTTATTTTTGCTACTGCCAGCGTCAGTCCCATGCCGGTGAATATGTCTAGTCCTGAAATAGGTTTACACCTGTTTCACCCTAACGCCCGATGCACCGCATCGGGCGTTTTGTATTTTAAAGAGAGGTGCGGCCGCTCCTGGTTGTAGATCGTGACGGCCTCC
>NZ_CATKQK010000005.1:0-186684 GCF_949767185.1 Pseudomonas sp. IT-P100 | reverse complement strand
AATTGCGAAAGCAGTTGGGGTTTTGTTTTGCCCGCAGGAAAATCTGCCTGGTACGGTTTCTATGCAACAACTCAAGGCGTAGCTATCATGCGGGCCTCATTGTGAGGCGGGACTTGCATGCTGACATTGTTAAAGCTTCTGAAGGATGGCCGATTTCATTCAGGTCAGGCCCTGGGCGCCGCTTTGGGTGTCAGTCGTAGCGCTGTATGGAAACAGCTTCAGCTTTTAGAAGCTGAGCTTGGCTTGTCCATCCACAAGGTGCGAGGGCGCGGTTATCAACTCGCTTCGCCGTTGACGCTGCTTGATTCTGTCGCGATTGCAGAGCAAGCCCCTTCTTGTGATTGGCCCATTCTTGTTTTCGACTCAATTGACTCCACTAATGCTGAAGCGTTGCGTGCAATTGATCGTGGCCAGGCAGCGCCATTTCTTGTGCTTGCCGAGCGGCAGACGTCTGGACGTGGGCGCCGTGGGCGTAAGTGGGTGAGTCCTTTCGCGGAAAATGTCTATTACAGTCTGGTGCTGCGTATTGATGGTGGTCTGCGCCAGCTCGAAGGCTTGAGCCTTGTTGTCGGGCTTGCCGTCATGCAAACCTTGAAAGAGCTGGGTGTTTCAGATGCGGGCTTGAAGTGGCCGAACGATGTTCTGGTGGGTCAGAAAAAAATCGCGGGAATATTACTCGAATTGGTCGGGGATCCCGCTGATGTGTGTCACGTGGTGCTGGGTGTTGGAATTAATGTGAATATGCAGATGACCGATGAGGTTGATCAGCAGTGGACGTCCATGCGGCTCGAGTCGGGGTGCGCATTTGATCGTAATCATCTGGTCGCTCGGCTGGGCCAGATGCTCCAGGTGTATTTGGGGCGGCATCAGGTCGACGGATTTCCTGCTATTCAAGCTGAGTGGGAGCAGAATCATCTATGGCAGGGGCGGGCGGTGTCGTTGATCGCTGGCGTTAACCAGATAGATGGCGAAGTGCTGGGTATCGATAGGCAAGGGGCTCTGCGCTTGAAGGTGGGTGGTGTGGAAAAAGTATTTAGCGGTGGTGAGCTCAGCTTGAGGTTGCGTGATGATTCTTGAGCTCGACTGCGGAAACAGTTTCATTAAGTGGCGAGTACTTGGCGCGGATGCCTGTCAGGCGGTCGGTGAAGGAGTCGTCGATTCGAATCTCGCATTGCTGGAGAGTTTGAATGCGATCAAGGGGCTGGCTCTCAAGTTCTGTCGGCTGGTTAGTGTCAGAACGGCAGAGGAAACCGGTGCGTTGGTTTCTCTGCTGACAGAGACTTTTGGAGTGTCGGTAGCTTGCGCGACGCCCGCTCGCGAAATGTTGGGGGTTCGCAATGGCTATGAAGAGTTCGAGCGCCTGGGGCTAGATCGTTGGTTGGCGATGCTTGGAGGATTCCATTTGGCATCGCGTGCTTGCCTGGTGCTGGATTTCGGTACTGCTGTCACTGCGGATTACGTCGCCGGTGATGGAGAGCATCTCGGAGGATTCATTTGTCCAGGTATGCCGTTGATGCGGAATCAGTTGCGTACCCATACACGTAAAATTCGTTATGGCGATCTCGCTGCAGAGCGCGCTCTGGAAAGTCTCGTTCCTGGGCGGACAACCGTCGAAGCAGTTGAGCGGGGGTGTTTGCTCATGCTCAGGGGGTTTGTTCTGACTCAGTTAGAGCTTGCGCGTAGTTACTGGGGAGCAGATTTTTCTGTATTCCTTACCGGGGGGGATGCGGGGCTGGTTTCCGAGATCGTGCCTGAAGCCAGGGTGGTTCCGGATCTGGTATTTGTAGGTTTGGCTATGGCATGTCCTTTGTCCTGAGGTTCGTATGCGTTGGTTGTTCCTGCTGCTGCTTGTGCTCAACGTCTTCTATTACATCTGGCACCAACAAGAGGCTCCTCTGCGCGCGAAGGATGTCACCCCCTTGAGTTTGTACCGGGGGGCTCAGCAGGATATTCGCTTGTTGAGCGAGGCGGCTGATGCATCCAGGGACAAAGGAAAGGCTGCTCAGGCGGACAATAGCTGTTTGTATTTGGGTGGTTTTGTTCGTCCAGAGGCCCTTCAGGCTGTTGAGCGACGCTTGAATGGCATGGAGATCAAATATCAGCCCCTGCCAAAGGATCTCCCCGAATTTGCTGGTTACTGGGTGCGTGTGGCCCCAGAAAGTCGGCGATGGCTGGATGATCTGCAGCTGCAAAACCTTTCTAGAGAATTCAATGAGTTAAAACATAAAATAATGCCATGCGAGGGGGTTGCACCCGCTGAATAGTTTGCATAGAATGGCGCCCGCTTCGCAGTGAAGACCTTTAAAGGTCTACGGTGCAAAGCGAGGTCAACGCAGCTAACCTCAGGTTTTTAATGAGAAAATGCTTGACAGAAGGCTGGCATGATATAGAATGCCGGCTCGCTTAGGAGGGGTTCCCGAGCGGCCAAAGGGATCAGACTGTAAATCTGACGTCTACGACTTCGAAGGTTCGAATCCTTCCCCCTCCACCATTTTTAGCGAGAGCTGCAAGCTCCGCGGGTATAGTTTAGTGGTAGAACCTCAGCCTTCCAAGCTGATGATGCGGGTTCGATTCCCGCTACCCGCTCCAAGTTTGCAGATCCTGCACAGTGTTGCGCTCTTGTAGCTCAGTTGGTAGAGCACACCCTTGGTAAGGGTGAGGTCAGCGGTTCAAATCCGCTCAAGAGCTCCATATAACAAGGCAGATATGAAAATATCTGCCTTTGTTTTAATGGCTTGTTTGACCTGCTCAATTCTTCTCCTAGGGGTGATTTTGATGGCTAAGGAAAAGTTCGAACGTAATAAGCCGCACGTCAACGTGGGTACCATTGGTCACGTCGACCACGGTAAAACTACTTTGACTGCAGCCTTGACCCGCGTCTGCTCCGAAGTTTTCGGCTCGGCAAAGGTTGACTTCGACAAGATCGATAGCGCCCCTGAAGAAAAAGCTCGTGGTATCACCATCAACACCGCTCACGTTGAATATGATTCGGCCGTGCGTCACTACGCACACGTTGACTGCCCTGGTCACGCCGACTACGTAAAAAACATGATCACCGGTGCAGCTCAGATGGATGGTGCGATTCTGGTTTGCTCGGCCGCTGATGGTCCGATGCCTCAAACCCGTGAGCACATCCTGTTGTCCCGCCAGGTTGGCGTTCCGTACATCGTTGTCTTCCTGAACAAGGCTGACATGGTTGACGACGCTGAGCTGCTGGAACTGGTTGAGATGGAAGTGCGCGACCTGCTGAGCACCTACGATTTTCCAGGTGATGACACTCCGATCATCATTGGTTCTGCGCTGATGGCGTTGAACGGTCAAGATGACAATGAGATGGGTACCACTGCCGTCAAAAAGTTGGTCGAGACTCTGGATAGCTACATTCCGCAGCCTGAGCGTGCTATCGACAAGCCGTTCCTGATGCCGATCGAGGATGTGTTCTCGATCTCCGGTCGCGGTACTGTTGTGACTGGTCGTGTTGAGCGTGGCATTGTCCGCATTCAGGAAGAAGTTGAGATTGTTGGTCTTCGTGACACTGTCAAAACTACTTGTACTGGTGTTGAGATGTTCCGCAAGCTGCTCGACGAAGGTCGTGCTGGCGAGAACTGCGGCGTTTTGCTGCGTGGTACCAAGCGTGATGATGTTGAGCGTGGCCAGGTTCTGGTCAAGCCGGGCACCGTCAAGCCGCATACCAAGTTCACTGCTGAGGTTTACGTTCTGAGCAAGGAGGAGGGTGGTCGTCATACGCCATTCTTCAAGGGTTATCGTCCGCAGTTCTACTTCCGTACGACTGATGTGACTGGTAACTGCGAGCTGCCAGAAGGTGTTGAGATGGTGATGCCAGGTGATAACGTTCAGATGACCGTTACACTGATCAAAACCATTGCGATGGAAGATGGTCTGCGTTTTGCCATCCGTGAAGGCGGTCGTACCGTCGGCGCTGGTGTTGTGGCCAAAGTCATCGAGTAAGTTGTTGTAATGTCTTTTTCGGGCCGGCATAATGGTCGGCCTGATTTTGTTTTAGGTCAGTAGCTCAATTGGCAGAGCGACGGTCTCCAAAACCGTAGGTTGGGGGTTCGATTCCCTCCTGACCTGCCAGATTCACTTGGTGTGTCTGGCTTTCTTTTCACAGGATCTTCATAGATGACTCCTAAAGCTGAAGCTCAAGGCTCTCGCTTCGATCTGCTCAAGTGGCTAGTAGTAGTCGCTTTGGTGGTTGTTGGCGTTGTTGGCAATCAGTATTACTCTGCTTCGCCGATCCTGTACCGCGTACTTGCATTACTTGTCATCGCCGCTGTAGCTGCCTTTGTAGGCCTGCAGACGGTCAAGGGCAAGTCTTTCTTCGTACTGGTTAAGGAAGCTCGCACCGAGATTCGTAAAGTCGTATGGCCAACTCGCCAAGAAACCACGCAGACCACGTTGATTGTTGTGGCTGTTGTTCTGGTTATGGCGTTGCTGTTGTGGGGGCTTGATTCCCTGCTCGGCTGGCTTGTTTCCTTGATTGTCGGCTAAGGGTGTCCCGTGGCTAAGCGTTGGTACGTTGTGCATGCTTACTCCGGTTACGAGAAGCATGTCATGCGCTCGTTAGTAGAGCGCGTAAAGCTGGCTGGCATGGAAGATGGCTTTGGCGAAATTCTGGTTCCCACTGAAGAAGTGGTTGAAATGCGTAATGGCCAGAAGCGCAAAAGCGAGCGCAAGTTCTTCCCAGGTTATGTGCTGGTTCAGATGGACATGAACGAGGGTACTTGGCACTTGGTCAAGGATACTCCTCGGGTGATGGGTTTCATCGGCGGTACTGCTGATAAGCCTGCACCGATCACAGATAAAGAGGCAGAAGCGATTCTGCGTCGTGTTGCTGATGGTAGTGACAAGCCGAAGCCGAAGACGTTGTTCGAGCCGGGCGAGTCGGTACGTGTCAACGACGGGCCGTTTGCCGATTTTACCGGCACGGTTGAAGAAGTTAACTACGAGAAGAGCCGGATCCAAGTGGCAGTGCTCATTTTCGGTCGCTCTACTCCGGTAGAGCTCGAGTTCAGCCAGGTCGAAAAGGTCTAGCTGGGCAAGCATCCCAACCCCGCAGCCCTAGGCTGTGGGGTTTTGTCGTCACTGGGATAAACGCGCAAGTAACCGGGGAGCCTTTCGAGGCGTTCGAACCCGTAATTGGAGTGCCTCATGGCCAAGAAGATTACCGCTTACATCAAGCTGCAAGTGAAGGCCGCTCAGGCTAACCCAAGCCCACCTGTTGGTCCTGCTCTGGGTCAGCACGGCGTGAACATCATGGAATTCTGCAAGGCCTTCAACGCCCGTACTCAGGGTATTGAGCCAGGTCTGCCGACTCCAGTGATCATCACTGTCTACAGCGACCGTAGCTTCACTTTCGAAACCAAATCCACCCCTGCTTCGGTTCTGCTGAAGAAGGCGGCCGGTCTGACTAGCGGTTCCGCTCGCCCGAACACCGTTAAGGTTGGCACCGTAACTCGTGCTCAGCTGGAAGATATCGCGAAAGTTAAAAACGCGGATCTGACTGCAGCTGATATGGAAGCAGCCGTGCGCACCATCGCCGGTTCTGCTCGTAGCATGGGCCTTAACGTGGAGGGTGTGTAATGGCTAAGTTGACCAAGCGTCAAAAGGCTATCGCCGGCAAAATCGAAGCAGGCAAGGCCTACAACTTTGTAGACGCTGCTGCCCTGCTGGCTGAGCTGTCGACTGTCAAGTTCAGCGAGTCGTTCGACGTTGCTGTGAACCTGGGTGTTGACCCGCGTAAATCCGACCAGGTCGTTCGTAGCGCTACTGTGCTGCCACACGGCACTGGCAAGACTGTTCGCGTTGCTGTGTTCACCCAAGGTCCAGCTGCTGAGGCCGCTCTGGCTGCCGGCGCTGACCGTGTAGGCATGGACGACCTGGCTGCCGAAATGAAAGGCGGCGACCTGAACTATGACGTAGTTATCGCATCCCCGGATGCAATGCGCGTTGTAGGTCAGTTGGGTCAGATCCTCGGTCCTCGTGGCCTGATGCCTAACCCTAAAGTCGGCACCGTAACCCCAGACGTAGCTACCGCGGTTAAGAACGCCAAGGCTGGTCAGGTTCGTTATCGCACTGACAAAAACGGCATCATCCACACTTCCGTTGGCAAGATCGGCTTCGACGCCGTCAAGCTGAAGGAAAACGTTGAGGCCCTGATCGCTGATCTGAAGCGTATCAAGCCAGCTTCCTCGAAAGGCATTTACGTCAAGCGCGTTACCCTGAGCACCACTATGGGCCCAGGTCTGGTCATCGACCAAAGCTCGCTCGACGCGTAAGACACAGGTTGGCGCAAGCGATTGCGCCAATTGAAAGATTGGGGTCCCTGCCTGGCGGGGGCTATCCAAGACCGTAGGCGACGCAAGTCTTAAACCTCAAGCCTACGCAGATGGTGCTCCCGGTTCCTTACCGAATCAGACACCAAAACGACATCCGGCTTCGGTTGGATGAAACGGTAACAAGCAGGAGTTAAACCCGTGGCAATTAAACTCGAAGACAAGAAGGCCATCGTCGCTGAAGTCAACGAGGCTGCCAATGTTGCCCTGTCTGCTGTTGTGGCTGATGCCCGCGGTGTGACAGTAGGCGCTATGACCGGACTCCGTAAAGAGGCTCGTGAAGCTGGCGTTTACGTACGTGTTGTACGTAACACCCTGCTCAAGCGCGCCGTTGCTGGCACTCAATATGACGTGCTCAACGACGTGTTCACTGGCCCGACCTTGATTGCATTCTCTAAAGAACATCCGGGCGCTGCTGCTCGTATCTTCAAAGAATTCGCAAAAGGTCAGGATAAGTTCGAGATCAAGGCAGCTGCGTTCGAGGGCAAGTTCCTCGCAGCTAATCAGATCGACGTACTGGCAAGTCTGCCGACCCGTGACGAAGCAATTTCTCAGCTGATGAGCGTGATTCAAGGCGCAACCAGCAAATTGGCTCGTACTCTGGCGGCCCTTCGCGACCAGAAAGAAGCTGCCGCAGCCTAAGGCTGAGCGACTCCTTTCAGCGTTTATTGTTTATTTCGATGGCCGCGTAGGCTGTCACCCCAATACAGGAATTTATAGTCATGTCTCTGACTAACGACCAAATCATCGAAGCAATCGGCGAAAAATCCGTTCTGGAAATCGTTGAGCTGATCAAGGCCATGGAAGAGAAGTTCGGCGTTTCCGCTGCCGCTGCTTCCGCTGGTCCAGCCGCTGTTGCTGCCGTTGTTGAAGAACAAACTGAATTCAACGTCATGCTGACCGAAGCTGGCGAGAAGAAAGTTAACGTGATCAAGGCAGTACGTGAACTGACCGGTCTGGGCCTGAAAGAAGCCAAGGCTGTAGTTGACGGCGCTCCTGCCATGGTTCTGGAAGCTGTTGCCAAAGACGCAGCTGACAAAGCCAAAGCTACTCTGGAAGAAGCAGGCGCTAAAGTCGAGCTGAAGTAAGCATCGACTTTGCTCCTCCAGCCCGAGCGTTAAGCGAAAGGCTGATGGCTGGTGGCTCTTGCCACCGGCCTTTTTCCGTTATTGGCAACCGACTGGGTCGGTGCTGGTAGCGAGCTGTAACCACCCGATGCGGTGGCGCAAACCATGGGGTTTGCACGATTTTCTGGCTGCTCCCGTCGGGAGGGGCCAAACAAGCAGGTGACCAAGCTGGGGAACGCTGATGGCTTACTCATATACTGAGAAAAAACGTATCCGCAAGGACTTTAGCAAGTTGCCGGACGTCATGGATGTGCCGTATCTCCTGGCAATCCAGCTGGATTCGTATCGTGAATTCTTGCAGGCGGGAGCGACTAAAGATCAGTTCCGCGACGTGGGCCTGCATGCGGCCTTCAAATCCGTTTTCCCGATCATCAGCTACTCCGGCAATGCTGCGCTGGAGTACGTCGGTTATCGCCTGGGCGAACCGGCATTTGATGTCAAAGAATGCGTATTGCGCGGTGTAACTTACGCCGTACCTTTGCGGGTAAAAGTGCGCCTGATCATTTTCGACAAAGAATCGTCGAACAAAGCGATCAAGGACATCAAAGAGCAAGAAGTCTACATGGGTGAAATCCCCCTGATGACTGAGAACGGTACCTTCGTAATCAACGGTACCGAGCGTGTAATCGTTTCCCAGCTGCACCGTTCCCCGGGCGTGTTCTTCGACCACGACCGTGGCAAGACGCACAGCTCCGGCAAACTGCTGTACTCCGCGCGCATCATTCCTTACCGCGGTTCGTGGCTGGACTTCGAGTTCGACCCGAAAGACTGCGTGTTCGTGCGTATCGACCGTCGTCGCAAGCTGCCTGCATCGGTACTGCTGCGCGCGCTCGGCTATACCACTGAAGAAGTGCTCGACGCGTTCTACACCACCAACGTTTTCCACCTGAGCGGCGAAACCCTCAGTCTGGAACTGATTGCTTCGCGTCTGCGTGGTGAAATCGCTGTTCTTGATATTCAGGACGAGAAGGGCAAGGTCATCGTTGAGGCTGGTCGCCGTATTACTGCGCGCCACATCAACCAGATCGAAAAAGCCGGTCTCAAGACCCTTGACGTGCCTCTGGAGTACGTTCTGGGTCGCACTACCGCCAAGGCCATCGTGCATCCGGCAACCGGCGAAATCCTGGCAGAGTGCAACACCGAGCTGAACACCGAGATCCTGGCAAAAATCGCCAAGGCCCAGGTTGTTCGCATCGAGACTCTGTACACCAACGATATCGACTGCGGTCCGTTCGTCTCCGACACCCTGAAGATCGACTCCACCAGCAACCAATTGGAAGCGCTGGTCGAGATCTATCGCATGATGCGTCCAGGCGAGCCGCCAACCAAAGACGCTGCCGAGACCCTGTTCAACAACCTGTTCTTCAGCCCTGAGCGCTATGACCTGTCTGCGGTCGGCCGGATGAAGTTCAACCGTCGTATCGGTCGTACCGAGATCGAAGGTTCGGGCGTGTTGTGCAAAGAAGACATCGTCGCGGTACTGAAGACTCTGGTCGACATCCGTAACGGTAAAGGCATCGTCGATGACATCGACCACCTGGGTAACCGTCGTGTTCGCTGCGTAGGCGAAATGGCCGAGAACCAGTTCCGCGTTGGCCTGGTACGTGTTGAGCGTGCGGTCAAAGAGCGTCTGTCGATGGCTGAAAGCGAAGGCCTGATGCCGCAAGACCTGATCAACGCCAAGCCAGTGGCTGCGGCGGTGAAAGAGTTCTTCGGTTCCAGCCAGCTTTCCCAGTTCATGGACCAGAACAACCCGCTGTCCGAGATCACCCACAAGCGTCGTGTGTCTGCACTCGGCCCTGGCGGTTTGACCCGTGAGCGTGCTGGCTTTGAAGTTCGTGACGTACACCCGACTCACTACGGTCGTGTATGCCCGATTGAAACGCCGGAAGGTCCGAACATCGGTCTGATCAACTCCCTGGCCGCTTATGCGCGCACCAACCAGTACGGCTTCCTCGAGAGCCCGTACCGCGTGGTGAAAGACGCTCTGGTCACCGACGAGATCGTGTTCCTGTCTGCCATCGAAGAAGCTGATCACGTGATCGCTCAGGCTTCGGCCACGATGAACGACAAGAAAGTCCTGATCGACGAGCTGGTAGCTGTTCGTCACTTGAACGAGTTCACCGTCAAGGCGCCGGAAGACGTCACCTTGATGGACGTATCGCCGAAGCAGGTAGTTTCGGTTGCAGCGTCGCTGATCCCGTTCCTCGAGCACGACGACGCCAACCGTGCGTTGATGGGTTCGAACATGCAGCGTCAAGCTGTACCAACCCTGCGCGCTGACAAGCCGCTGGTAGGTACTGGCATGGAGCGTAACGTAGCTCGTGACTCCGGCGTTTGCGTCGTGGCTCGTCGTGGCGGCGTTATCGATTCCGTCGATGCCAGCCGTATCGTGGTTCGTGTTGCTGATGACGAAGTTGAAACCGGCGAAGCTGGTGTCGACATCTACAACCTGACCAAGTACACCCGCTCCAACCAGAACACCTGCATCAACCAGCGTCCGCTGGTGCGTAAGGGTGATCGGGTTCAGCGTAGCGACATCATGGCCGACGGTCCGTCCACCGATATGGGTGAACTGGCGCTGGGTCAGAACATGCGCATCGCGTTCATGGCATGGAACGGCTTCAACTTCGAAGACTCCATCTGCCTGTCCGAGCGTGTGGTTCAGGAAGATCGCTTCACCACGATCCACATTCAGGAACTGACCTGTGTGGCACGTGATACCAAGCTTGGGCCAGAGGAAATCACTGCAGACATCCCGAACGTGGGTGAAGCTGCACTGAACAAGCTGGACGAAGCCGGTATCGTTTACGTAGGTGCTGAAGTTGGCGCAGGCGACATCCTGGTTGGTAAGGTCACTCCGAAAGGCGAGACCCAACTGACTCCGGAAGAAAAACTGCTGCGTGCCATCTTCGGTGAAAAAGCCAGCGACGTTAAAGACACCTCCCTGCGCGTGCCTACCGGCACCAAGGGCACTGTCATCGACGTACAGGTCTTCACCCGCGACGGCGTTGAGCGTGATGCTCGTGCACTGTCGATCGAGAAGACTCAACTCGACGAGATCCGCAAGGATCTGAACGAAGAGTTCCGTATCGTTGAAGGCGCCACTTTCGAACGTCTGCGTTCCGCTCTGGTCGGCCACAAAGCCGAAGGCGGCGCCGGTCTGAAGAAAGGTCAGGACATCACCGACGAAGTTCTCGACGGTCTTGAGCATGGTCAGTGGTTCAAACTGCGCATGGCTGAAGATGCTCTGAACGAGCAGCTCGAGAAGGCTCAGGCCTATATCGTTGATCGCCGCCGTCTGCTGGACGACAAGTTCGAAGACAAGAAGCGCAAACTGCAGCAGGGCGATGACCTGGCTCCAGGCGTGCTGAAAATCGTCAAGGTTTACCTGGCAATCCGTCGTCGCATCCAGCCGGGCGACAAGATGGCCGGTCGTCACGGTAACAAAGGTGTGGTCTCCGTGATCATGCCGGTTGAAGACATGCCGCACGATGCCAATGGCACCCCGGTCGACGTCGTCCTCAACCCGTTGGGCGTACCTTCGCGTATGAACGTTGGTCAGATCCTTGAAACCCACCTCGGCCTCGCGGCCAAAGGTCTGGGCGAGAAGATCAACCGGATGATCGAAGAGCAGCGCAAAGTCGCCGAGCTTCGTAAATTCCTCGACGAGATCTACAACCAGATCGGCGGCCGTAACGAAGATCTGGATAGCTTCTCCGACCAGGAAATCCTGGATCTGGCGAAGAACCTGCGTGGCGGCGTTCCAATGGCCACTCCAGTGTTCGACGGTGCCAAGGAAAGCGAAATCAAGGCCATGCTGAAACTGGCAGACCTGCCAGAAAGCGGCCAGATGCAGCTGACCGACGGCCGTACCGGCAACAAGTTCGAGCGCCCGGTTACTGTTGGCTATATGTACATGCTGAAGCTGAACCACTTGGTAGACGACAAGATGCACGCTCGTTCTACCGGTTCGTACAGCCTGGTTACCCAGCAGCCGCTGGGTGGTAAGGCGCAGTTCGGTGGTCAGCGTTTCGGGGAGATGGAGGTCTGGGCACTGGAAGCATACGGTGCTGCTTACACTCTGCAAGAAATGCTCACAGTGAAGTCGGACGATGTGAACGGCCGTACCAAGATGTACAAAAACATCGTGGATGGCGATCACCGTATGGAGCCGGGCATGCCCGAGTCCTTCAACGTGTTGATCAAGGAAATTCGTTCCCTCGGCATCGATATCGATCTGGAAACCGAATAACACGTGACGCGAATCGAGAGCGGGGCAGGATTGCCCGCTCTCTGCTCCGCCAGGAGGAAAGGCCTTGAAAGACCTACTGAATTTGCTGAAAAACCAGGGTCAAGTCGAAGAGTTCGACGCCATCCGTATTGGATTGGCATCGCCTGAGATGATCCGTTCGTGGTCGTTCGGTGAAGTTAAAAAGCCGGAAACCATCAACTACCGTACGTTCAAACCTGAGCGTGACGGCCTGTTCTGCGCCAAGATCTTTGGCCCGGTAAAGGATTACGAGTGCCTGTGCGGTAAGTACAAGCGCTTGAAGCATCGTGGTGTGATCTGCGAGAAGTGCGGCGTTGAAGTCGCGCTGGCTAAAGTTCGTCGTGAGCGCATGGCGCACATCGAACTGGCCTCGCCAGTTGCCCACATCTGGTTCCTGAAATCGCTGCCGTCGCGTATCGGTTTGCTGATGGACATGACCCTGCGTGATATCGAGCGCGTTCTCTACTTCGAGAGCTATGTCGTTATCGATCCAGGCATGACCACCCTTGAAAAGGGTCAGCTGCTGAACGACGAGCAGTATTTCGAAGCGCTGGAAGAGTTCGGCGACGATTTCGATGCCCGCATGGGTGCCGAAGCTGTCCGCGAACTGCTGCACGCTATCGACCTGGAACACGAGATTGGCCGTCTGCGTGAAGAAATTCCGCAAACCAACTCCGAAACCAAAATCAAGAAGCTGTCCAAGCGTCTGAAGTTGATGGAAGCCTTCCAGGGTTCCGGCAACCTTCCAGAATGGATGGTGCTGACCGTTCTGCCGGTTCTGCCGCCAGATCTGCGTCCACTGGTCCCGCTGGATGGCGGTCGCTTCGCGACTTCCGACCTCAACGATCTTTATCGTCGAGTGATCAACCGTAACAACCGCTTGAAGCGCCTGCTGGATCTGTCCGCTCCGGACATCATCGTGCGCAACGAAAAGCGTATGTTGCAGGAAGCCGTCGACGCACTGCTCGACAACGGTCGTCGTGGTCGCGCCATCACCGGTTCGAACAAGCGTCCTCTGAAATCCCTGGCTGACATGATCAAGGGTAAGCAGGGTCGTTTCCGTCAGAACTTGCTCGGTAAGCGTGTTGACTACTCCGGCCGTTCGGTAATTACCGTAGGTCCGACCCTGCGTCTGCACCAGTGCGGTCTGCCGAAGAAAATGGCTCTCGAGCTGTTCAAGCCGTTCATTTTCGGCAAGCTGGAAATGCGTGGTCTCGCGACCACCATCAAAGCAGCCAAGAAGATGGTCGAGCGCGAGCTGCCGGAAGTTTGGGACGTTCTCGCTGAAGTGATCCGTGAACACCCGGTTCTCCTCAACCGTGCACCGACCCTTCACCGTCTGGGTATCCAGGCGTTCGAACCAGTACTGATCGAAGGTAAGGCTATCCAGCTGCACCCTCTGGTCTGTGCTGCGTACAACGCCGACTTCGACGGCGACCAAATGGCCGTGCACGTACCGCTGACGCTGGAAGCCCAGCTGGAAGCGCGTGCGTTGATGATGTCGACCAACAACATTCTGTCGCCAGCCAACGGTGAGCCAATCATCGTTCCTTCGCAGGACGTTGTATTGGGTCTGTACTACATGACTCGTGAAGCGATCAACGCCAAGGGCGAAGGTCGTGTGTTCGCGGATCTGCAGGAAGTTGACCGTGTGTTCCGTGCCGGCGAAGCCGCACTGCACGCCAAGGTCAAAGTGCGGATCAACGAAACCGTTAACGATCGTGACGGTGGCAGCGTCAAGAACACCCGTATCGTCGACACCACTGTCGGCCGTGCGCTGTTGTTCCAGGTTGTTCCACCTGGCCTGTCGTACGACGTCGTCAACCAGCCGATGAAGAAAAAGGCAATCTCCAAGCTGATCAACCAATGCTATCGCGTGGTTGGTTTGAAAGAGACCGTGATCTTCGCTGACCAGTTGATGTACACCGGTTTTGCTTATTCGACCATTTCCGGCGTTTCCATCGGTGTTAACGACTTCGTTATCCCGGATGAAAAAGCCCGCATCATCGGTGCTGCCACCGACGAAGTGAAAGAGATCGAAAGTCAGTACGCCTCCGGCCTGGTAACCCAGGGCGAGAAGTACAACAAAGTGATCGACCTTTGGTCCAAGGCGAACGACGAAGTTTCCAAGGCGATGATGGCCAACCTCTCGAAAGAGAAAGTCATCGACCGTCATGGCGTCGAAGTCGACCAAGAGTCTTTCAACTCGATGTACATGATGGCCGACTCGGGTGCACGGGGTTCTGCTGCGCAGATCCGTCAGCTGGCCGGTATGCGTGGCCTGATGGCCAAGCCGGACGGTTCCATCATCGAAACGCCGATTACTGCGAACTTCCGTGAAGGTTTGAGCGTACTTCAGTACTTCATCTCGACTCACGGTGCTCGTAAAGGTCTGGCGGATACCGCGTTGAAAACTGCGAACTCCGGTTACCTGACTCGTCGTCTGGTAGACGTGGCGCAGGATCTGGTTGTGACCGAGATCGATTGCGGCACCGAGCATGGCCTGGTAATGACTCCGCACATTGAAGGCGGTGACGTTGTTGAGCCATTGGGTGAGCGCGTATTGGGTCGTGTCATTGCCCGTGACGTATTCAAGCCAGGTACCGAAGAAGTTATCGTTCCTGCCGGCACGCTGGTAGACGAGAAGTGGGTCGAGTTCATCGAGCTGAACAGCATCGACGAAGTGATCGTGCGTTCGCCGATCAGCTGCGAAACCCGCTACGGCATCTGCGCCAAGTGCTATGGCCGTGACTTGGCTCGTGGTCACCAGGTGAACATCGGTGAAGCGGTCGGCGTTATCGCTGCCCAGTCCATCGGTGAGCCGGGTACCCAGCTGACCATGCGTACGTTCCACATCGGTGGTGCGGCAAGCCGGACCTCCGCAGCCGACAGCGTTCAGGTGAAGAATGGCGGTACCGTCCGTCTGCACAACCTGAAACACGTTGAGCGAGTGGATGGCTGCCTGGTAGCTGTATCCCGTTCCGGTGAGCTGGCAATCGCTGATGACTTCGGTCGTGAGCGCGAGCGCTACAAGCTGCCGTACGGTGCTGTGATTTCGGTTAAGGAAGGTGACAAGGTCGACGCTGGCGCAATCGTGGCCAAGTGGGATCCGCACACTCACCCAATCGTTACCGAAATGAAAGGTACCGTGACCTACGTGGGCATGGAAGAAGGCATCACGATCAAGCGTCAGACTGACGAATTGACCGGTATGACCAACATTGAAGTACTCGACGCCAAAGACCGTCCAGCTGCCGGTAAAGATATCCGTCCTGCTGTGAAGATGGTTGATGACAACGGCAAGGATCTCTTGCTGCCAGGTACCGATGTAATTGCTCAGTACTTCCTGCCTGCCAACGCCCTTGTCGGTGTGGCGGACGGTGCGAAAATCGCGATCGGTGATGTTATCGCTCGTATTCCGCAAGAGACTTCGAAGACCCGCGACATCACCGGTGGTCTGCCGCGTGTTGCCGACTTGTTCGAAGCCCGTCGTCCGAAAGAAGCCTCGATTCTGGCTGAAGTCAGCGGCACCATCGCGTTCGGTAAAGAGACCAAAGGCAAGCGCCGTCTGGTTATTACCCCGAACGACGGTAGCGATCCGTACGAAGAGCTGATTCCGAAGTGGCGCCACCTGAACGTCTTCGAAGGCGAACAGGTAAACCGCGGCGAAGTTATCTCCGACGGCCCGAGCGATCCACACGACATCCTGCGTCTGCTGGGTGTGAGTGCGCTGGCCAAGTACATCGTGAACGAGATCCAGGACGTTTATCGTCTGCAAGGCGTGAAGATCAACGACAAGCACATCGAGACCATCCTGCGTCAGATGCTGCGTAAAGTTGAGATCGCTGAATCCGGCGATTCCAGTTTCATCAAGGGCGACCAGATGGAATTGACTCACGTTCTGGTAGAGAACGAGCGTCTGGCTGGCGACGAGAAATTCGTTTCCAAGTTCACTCGCGTACTGTTGGGTATCACCAAGGCATCGCTGTCCACCGAATCGTTCATCTCGGCGGCTTCCTTCCAGGAAACCACTCGCGTACTGACCGAAGCGGCGGTAACCGGCAAACGCGACTATCTGCGCGGCCTGAAAGAAAACGTCGTCGTGGGTCGTCTGATCCCGGCGGGTACCGGTCTGGCTTATCACAGCGAGCGTAAGCGCCGCCGTGATGCTGACAAACCGTTGCGCGTAAGCGCCAGTGAAGTGGAAGCTGCACTGACCGAAGCGCTGAACTCGAGCGGTAACTGAGTTCTGCGATAAATGAGTGTGAGGCCCTGGCCATTCCGTTCATCGAATCGAGACAAATTGTCGAGGTTGGATGAGCGGGGAGGTCGGGGCCTTGCCTTGACTGGGGGCAAGATCCTCTTTAGACTCTTGTACCCCTAAATTTGGCGGGAATTCGTTCCTGCCATTTTGCTTTTCTTGCAAGACAATAGCGTCGCAAGACAACAGTGGAGCTAGTAGATGGCAACTATCAACCAGCTGGTACGTCAGCCGCGTAAGCGTATCGTCGAGAAATCCGACGTGCCTGCGCTGCAGAACTGCCCGCAACGTCGTGGCGTATGCACCCGTGTGTATACCACTACGCCGAAAAAACCTAACTCGGCACTGCGTAAAGTATGCCGTGTGCGTCTGACCAACGGTTTCGAGGTTTCCTCGTACATCGGCGGTGAAGGCCACAACCTGCAAGAGCACAGCGTCGTACTGATTCGTGGCGGCCGTGTAAAAGACTTGCCAGGTGTTCGTTACCACACCGTTCGCGGTTCTTTGGATACTTCCGGCGTTAAAGGTCGTAACCAGGGTCGTTCGAAGTACGGTACCAAGAAGCCTAAGTAGTAGTGGCTTTTTGTAAAAACTGAATCATCTATTTTTCTGAGTCGATAAGAGTAAGGTCGGAGGCGTCCCGAAAGGGCACCGATTCCGAGCGAACCTGAAGACCGTTTGAGGGCTTATCCATGCCAAGAAGACGCGTAGCAGCCAAGCGCGAAGTGCTTGACGATCCAAAATACGGCAGCCAGATCCTGGCCAAGTTCATGAACCACGTGATGGAAAGCGGCAAGAAAGCCGTTGCCGAGCGTATCGTTTATGGCGCGCTGGAAAAGGTTAAAGAACGCAAGAACAGCGACCCCCTGGAAATCTTCGAGAAAGCTCTCGACGCCATCGCTCCGCTGGTCGAAGTAAAGTCGCGCCGTGTAGGCGGTGCTACTTACCAGGTTCCGGTCGAAGTTCGTCCGTCCCGTCGTAACGCTCTGGCAATGCGCTGGTTGGTAGACTTCGCCCGTAAGCGCGGCGAGAAGTCTATGGCTCTGCGTTTGGCTGGCGAACTGTTGGACGCTGCTGAAGGTAAAGGTGCTGCAGTTAAGAAGCGTGAAGACGTGCACCGTATGGCTGAAGCCAACAAGGCTTTCTCGCACTACCGCTTCTAATTTTAGCGTCACTAATTTTGCGAGGGCTTTATGGCTCGTACAACACCGATTAATCGCTACCGTAACATTGGTATCGTAGCTCACGTGGATGCTGGTAAAACCACCACCACCGAGCGCGTCCTTTTTTACACTGGCAAAAGTCACAAAATGGGCGAGGTGCATGACGGCGCCGCGACCACCGACTGGATGGTGCAGGAGCAGGAGCGTGGTATTACCATTACTTCTGCTGCCATTACCGCCTTCTGGCAGGGTTCCGAGAAGCAGCACAAAGACCAATACCGCTTCAACGTCATCGACACCCCGGGCCACGTTGACTTCACTATTGAAGTTGAACGTTCCCTGCGTGTTCTCGACGGCGCGGTTGTTGTGTTCTGCGGTACCTCGGGTGTTGAGCCTCAGTCGGAAACCGTATGGCGTCAGGCCAACAAATACGGCGTTCCACGTCTTGTTTACGTAAACAAGATGGACCGTGCTGGTGCGAACTTCCTGCGCGTGATCGGTCAGATCAAGCAGCGTCTGGGTCACACCCCGGTGCCAATCCAGTTGGCTATCGGTTCCGAAGACAATTTCCAGGGTCAGATCGATCTGATGGCCATGGAAGCTGTTTACTGGAATGACTCCGACAAAGGCATGGTTCCTGTTCGCAAGCCTATCCCTGCTGAATTGCAGGAACTGGCTGACGAATGGCGCGGCAACATGATTGAAGCTGCAGCCGAAGCCAGCGAAGAGCTGATGAACAAGTACCTCGAAGGTGAAGAACTCACCAACGCGGAAATCAAGGCCGCTCTGCGTCAGCGTACTATCGCTGGCGAGATCGTTCTGGCTGTTTGCGGTTCTTCCTTCAAGAACAAGGGTGTTCCCCTGGTTCTCGACGCCGTTATCGACTACCTGCCTGCTCCTACCGACATTCCTGCCATCAAGGGTACTGACCCGGATGACGAGACCAAGGAAATGGAGCGTCACGCAGACGACAGCGAGCCGTTCTCGGCTCTGGCGTTCAAGATCGCTACCGACCCATTCGTGGGTACCTTGACCTTCGTCCGCGTTTACTCGGGCGTGTTGGCCTCCGGCGACGGCGTGATCAACTCGGTTAAAGGCAAGAAAGAGCGCGTGGGTCGTATGGTGCAAATGCACGCAAACGCCCGTGAAGAAATCAAGGAAGTACGCGCTGGTGACATCGCGGCCTTGATCGGCATGAAGGACGTCACCACGGGTGAAACTTTGTGCAACGCTGACAAGCCAATCATCCTGGTTCGCATGGACTTCCCGGAGCCGGTTATTTCGGTTGCCGTTGAGCCTAAGACCAAGGACGACCAGGAAAAAATGGGTATCGCTCTGGGCAAACTTGCTCAGGAAGATCCATCTTTCCGCGTCAAGACTGATGAAGAGACTGGTCAAACGATCATCTCCGGCATGGGCGAGTTGCACCTGGACATCCTGGTAGACCGGATGCGCCGTGAGTTCAACGTCGAAGCCAACATCGGTAAGCCTCAAGTTTCGTACCGTGAGCGCATCACGAAGAGCTGCGAAATTGAAGGCAAGTTCGTTCGTCAGTCCGGCGGTCGTGGCCAGTTCGGTCACTGCTGGATTCGTTTTGCTCCTGCTGACGAAGGTCAGGAAGGTCTGCAATTCCTGAACGAAGTAGTGGGTGGTGTGGTTCCTAAGGAATACATCCCGGCTATCCAGAAGGGTATCGAAGAGCAGATGAAGAACGGCGTAGTTGCCGGCTATCCGCTGATCGGCCTGAAGGCTACCGTGTTTGATGGTTCCTACCACGACGTCGACTCCAACGAGATGGCGTTTAAGGTGGCTGCTTCCATGGCGACCAAGCAACTGGCCCAGAAGGGCGGTGGTGAGTTGCTTGAGCCGATCATGGCGGTAGAGGTTGTTACGCCTGAAGACTATATGGGTGACGTGATGGGCGACCTTAACCGTCGTCGCGGCATGATCCTGGGTATGGAAGACACGGTCTCCGGCAAAGTAATTCGTGCTGAAGTTCCGCTGGGTGAGATGTTCGGTTATGCGACCGACGTCCGTTCCATGTCCCAAGGTCGCGCAAGCTACTCTATGGAATTCAAAAAATACAATACGGCTCCGTCGCACATCGTCGAAACCGTTACCAAAAAACAAGGCTGATTCAGCCCCTTTAGGCTAGGAGTTAATTGTCGTGGCTAAAGAAAAATTTGATCGTTCCCTACCGCACGTCAACGTTGGCACCATCGGTCACGTTGACCATGGTAAAACCACTCTGACTGCTGCTCTGACTCGCGTCTGCTCCGAAGTTTTCGGTTCGGCTGTTGTTGCTTTCGACAAAATCGACAGCGCTCCAGAAGAAAAGGCTCGTGGTATCACCATCAACACCGCGCACGTTGAATACAACTCGCTGATCCGTCACTACGCTCACGTTGACTGCCCAGGTCACGCTGACTATGTGAAGAACATGATCACCGGTGCTGCTCAGATGGACGGCGCTATCCTGGTTTGCTCGGCCGCTGATGGTCCGATGCCACAAACCCGTGAGCACATCCTGCTGTCCCGCCAGGTTGGCGTTCCGTACATCGTTGTCTTCCTGAACAAGGCTGACATGGTTGACGACGCTGAGCTGCTGGAACTGGTTGAGATGGAAGTGCGCGACCTGCTGAGCACTTACGACTTCCCAGGTGACGACACTCCGATCATCATCGGTTCGGCTCTGATGGCTCTGAACGGCCAAGACGACAACGAAATGGGCACCACTGCCGTTCGTAAACTGGTTGAGACTCTGGACAGCTACATTCCAGATCCAGTTCGTGTTATCGACAAGCCGTTCCTGATGCCAATCGAAGACGTATTCTCGATCTCCGGTCGCGGTACTGTTGTAACTGGTCGTATCGAGCGCGGTATCGTCAAGGTTCAGGATCCACTGGAAATCGTTGGTCTGCGTGACACTACCGTCACCACCTGCACCGGTGTTGAAATGTTCCGTAAGCTGCTCGACGAAGGTCGTGCTGGCGAGAACTGCGGCGTTCTGCTGCGTGGTACCAAGCGTGACGACGTTGAGCGTGGCCAGGTTCTGGTTAAGCCAGGTTCGGTTAAGCCGCACACCAAGTTCGAAGCTGAAGTCTACGTTCTGAGCAAAGAAGAAGGCGGTCGTCATACTCCGTTCTTCAAAGGCTACCGTCCACAGTTCTACTTCCGTACTACTGACGTGACTGGTAACTGCGAACTGCCGGAAGGCGTTGAAATGGTAATGCCAGGCGACAACATCAAAATGGTTGTCACCCTGATCAAGACCATCGCAATGGAAGACGGTCTGCGTTTCGCTATCCGTGAAGGCGGTCGTACCGTCGGCGCTGGCGTCGTAGCCAAAATCATCGAGTAAGCTCTTTTTGAGTAAGCTTTGATGAGTTGAAAAAGCCCCCGCTTAGCGGGGGCTTTTTTATTGGGTTGACACCTATCTGGGGCGTCTATAGAATTGCGCCTCCTTTTAACGGGCGTATTGCGCCCGGTGGGAATAGCAGCCGGAGTCTGAAATCCAATGCAAAATCAGCAAATCCGTATCAGGTTGAAGGCTTTTGACCATCGCCTGATCGACCAATCCACCCAGGAAATCGTGGAAACCGCGAAACGTACTGGTGCTCAAGTGCGTGGTCCAATTCCACTGCCTACCCGTAAAGAGCGGTTCACCGTTCTGGTCTCCCCGCACGTCAACAAAGACGCGCGTGACCAGTACGAGATCCGTACTCATAAGCGCGTTCTGGACATCGTCCAGCCAACGGATAAAACCGTTGATGCTCTTATGAAGCTTGATCTTGCGGCCGGTGTGGAAGTGCAGATCAGCCTCGGCTAAGACTCGGTCTTAGTCGTGTAACGCTCTGAAATGGGCGGCCATAGCGGGTGAAAGCCCCGTACACTCATGAGGTTTACAACATGACTATTGGTGTAGTCGGTCGTAAATGCGGTATGACCCGTATTTTCACCGAAGAAGGTGTCTCCATTCCGGTCACGGTCATTGAGATCGAGCCGAATCGCGTCACCCAGTTCAAAACTGAAGAGACCGATGGCTATCGTGCAGTGCAAGTCACTGTAGGCGAGCGTCGTGCTTCGCGTGTAACAGCTGCTCAGGCTGGCCACTTCGCTAAGGCGAACGTAGCCGCTGGTCGTACCGTAATGGAATTCCGTCTTGAAGAAGGCGAGTACCAGGCCGGCGATCTGATCAACGCTGAAATCTTCGCCGCTGGTCAGCTGGTTGATGTAACCGGTCAGTCCAAGGGTAAAGGCTTCCAGGGTACGATCAAGCGTTGGAACTTCCGCGGGCAAGATAATACCCACGGTAACTCCGTGTCCCACCGCGTTCCAGGCTCTATCGGCCAGTGCCAGACTCCTGGTCGTGTATTCAAGGGCAAAAAAATGTCCGGTCATATGGGCGCTGAGCGCGTGACCGTGCAGTCCCTCGAAGTAGTGCGCGTGGACGCTGAACGCAATCTGTTGTTGGTCAAGGGTGCTGTTCCTGGCGCTACTGGCGGCAACTTGGTTGTACGTCCAGCAGCCAAGGCTCGCGGTTAAGGGGAAGCTGACATGCAATTAAATGTAAATGACGCTCAAGCGATCGAAGTTTCCGAACTGACATTTGGCGGCGAATTCAACGAGACGCTGGTTCACCAAGCAGTCGTGGCCTACATGGCTGGCGGCCGTCAAGGTAGCAAGCAGCAAAAGACCCGTTCCGACGTTCGTGGTGGCGGTAAGCGCCCATGGCGTCAGAAAGGTACTGGCCGTGCTCGTGCCGGTACTATCCGTAGCCCAATCTGGCGTGGCGGCGGTACCACTTTCGCAGCTCGTCCTCAGGATCACACCCAGAAGCTGAACAAGAAGATGTATCGCGCAGCAATGCGCTCCATCCTTGCTGAGCTGGTGCGTACTGATCGTCTGGTTGTGGTTCAGGACTTCGCTGTTGATGCACCGAAGACCAAAGATCTGCTGAACAAACTGACCGGCATGGGCCTGACTGACGTCTTGATCGTGT
Organism: Pseudomonas sp. IT-P100; assembly: GCF_949767185.1. Classification (NCBI taxonomy): domain Bacteria; kingdom Pseudomonadati; phylum Pseudomonadota; class Gammaproteobacteria; order Pseudomonadales; family Pseudomonadaceae; genus Pseudomonas; species Pseudomonas sp. IT-P100. The sequence goes on along the minus strand of NZ_CATKQK010000005.1, from coordinate 164,502 downwards.
CTGAAGTAGTTGATCAGAACCTGTACCTGGCTGCTCGTAACCTGCCACACGTTGATGTACGTGACGTGCAAGGTTCCGATCCAGTTAGTCTGATCGCATACGACAAGGTGTTGATCACCGTGTCGGCCGTGAAGAAATTCGAGGAGCTGCTGGGATGAACCAGGAACGCGTATTTAAAGTTCTGCTTGGCCCGCACGTTTCCGAGAAGGCTACGGTTCTGGCTGACAAGAAAGGCCAGTTCGTTTTCAAGGTTGCAACTGACGCAACCAAGCTGGAAATCAAGAAGGCCGTCGAAAGCCTGTTCAGCGTGAAAGTAGAGCGTGTTACTACCCTGAATGTTCTGGGTAAGAGCAAGCGCACTGCTCGCGGTCTGGGCAAGCGTAATGACTGGAAGAAGGCAGTTATCTCCCTTCAGCCAGGCCAAGATCTCGATTTCAGCAGCAGTGCTGAGTAAGGAAGGGGTGCATCATGGCAATCGTTAAATGCAAACCGACTTCCCCTGGCCGCCGTTTTGTGGTCAAGGTGGTCAACCAGGAGCTGCATAAAGGCGCTCCTCACGCACCGCTGCTCGAGAAAAAATCGAAGACTGGTGGTCGTAACAACAATGGTCGTATTACCACTCGTCACATCGGTGGTGGCCATAAGCAGCATTATCGTCTGGTCGATTTCCGTCGCAACGACAAAGATGGCATCGCTGCCACTGTCGAGCGTATCGAATACGATCCAAACCGTACTGCTCACATCGCTCTGCTGCTGTACGCAGATGGCGAGCGTCGCTACATCATCGCCCCTAAAGGCGTGAGTGCTGGCGACCAGCTGATCGCAGGTGCTCTGGCACCGATCAAGCCGGGCAACGCTCTGCAACTGCGTAACATTCCAGTTGGTAGCACCGTACACGGCATCGAATTGAAGCCAGGTAAAGGCGCGCAAATCGCTCGTTCCGCTGGTGCTTCGGCTCAGCTGATCGCTCGTGAAGGTGTCTACGTGACCCTGCGTCTGCGTTCTGGTGAGATGCGTAAAGTGCTGGCTGAATGCCGCGCGACCCTGGGTGAAGTCTCGAACTCCGAGCACAGCCTGCGTTCGCTGGGTAAAGCTGGTGCCAAACGCTGGCGTGGCGTTCGCCCAACCGTTCGTGGTGTTGCCATGAACCCGGTTGACCACCCACATGGTGGTGGTGAAGGTCGTACCTCTGGTGGTCGTCATCCGGTATCGCCATGGGGCTTCCCGACTAAGGGCGCGAAGACTCGTGGTAATAAGCGTACCGACAAAATGATCGTCCGTCGTCGCAAGTAAATAGAGGGATACGACAGTGCCACGTTCTCTGAAAAAAGGTCCTTTTATTGATCTTCACCTACTGAAGAAGATCGAAGTGGCGGCGGAAAAGAACGATCGCAAACCAGTTAAAACCTGGTCGCGTCGTTCGATGATCCTGCCACAAATGGTCGGTCTGACCATTGCAGTGCATAACGGTCGTCAACATGTTCCAGTTCTCGTGAACGAAGACATGGTCGGCCACAAACTGGGCGAGTTTGCCGGTACCCGCACATATCGTGGGCACGTGGCAGACAAGAAAGCCAAGCGTTAAGGGGTAAGGAACGATGGAAGTAGCCGCTAAGTTGTCGGGCGCTCGAATCTCCGCCCAGAAAGCCCGCTTGGTCGCCGACCAGATCCGCGGGAAGAAGGTGGGCGAAGCGCTCAACCTGTTGGCTTTCAGCAGTAAGAAAGCCGCCGAGATCATGAAGAAAGTGCTGGAGTCGGCCGTAGCCAACGCCGAGCATAACGAAGGCGCAGACGTTGATGACCTTAAAGTCAGCACCGTTTTCGTCAACGAAGGGCGTTCGCTGAAGCGAATCATGCCACGTGCCAAAGGCCGTGCTGATCGCATCGTCAAGCGGTCTTGCCATATCACTGTCAAGGTTGCTGACAAGTAACGGAGTCGAAGAGATGGGTCAGAAAGTACATCCCATTGGCATTCGCCTGGGAATCGTCAAGGAGCACACCTCCGTCTGGTACGCAGACGGTCGGACTTATGCGGACTATTTGTTCGCTGATCTGAAGGTGCGTGAGTATCTCCAAGACAAACTAAAAAGCGCGTCCGTAAGCCGTATCGATATCCATCGTCCGGCTCAAACTGCACGTATCACCATCCACACCGCTCGTCCAGGTATCGTTATCGGGAAGAAAGGTGAAGATGTTGAGAAACTGCGTCAGGACCTGACCAAGCAAATGGGTGTGCCTGTGCACATCAATATCGAAGAAATCCGCAAGCCGGAGCTCGACGGTATGTTGGTTGCGCAGAGCGTAGCTCAGCAGCTGGAGCGTCGCGTAATGTTCCGTCGCGCTATGAAGCGCGCTGTACAGAACGCCATGCGCATTGGTGCCAAAGGCATCAAAATCCAAGTGAGCGGTCGTCTCGGCGGTGCTGAAATCGCACGTACTGAATGGTATCGCGAAGGTCGTGTGCCACTGCACACCCTGCGTGCCGACATCGACTATGCCAACTACGAAGCTCACACCACTTACGGTGTGATCGGTGTAAAGGTTTGGATCTTCAAGGGCGAAGTAATTGGTGGTCGCCAAGAAGAACTGAAACCACAAGCACCAGCGCCTCGTAAAAAAGCTGCTAAGTAAGGGGTACGCCAAATGTTGCAACCAAAGCGTACGAAGTTCCGCAAGCAGATGACAGGCCACAACCGTGGTCTGGCTCAGCGCGGTAGCAAAGTCAGCTTCGGCGAGTTCGCGCTGAAGTCTGTAGCTCGTGGTCGTCTCACCGCTCGTCAGATCGAGTCAGCGCGTCGTGCACTGACCCGTCACGTTAAACGTGGCGGCAAGATCTGGATCCGTGTATTCCCGGACAAGCCTATTTCCAAAAAGCCCCTCGAAGTTCGGATGGGTAAAGGTAAGGGTAGTGTGGAGTACTGGGTTGCCCAGATTCAGCCAGGCAAAGTCCTGTATGAAATCGAGGGCGTTTCTGAAGAGCTGGCGCGTGAGGCTTTTGCCCTGGCTGCTGCAAAGCTGCCGCTCGCCACCGCTTTTGTTAAACGGACGGTGATGTGATGAAAGCGAACGAACTTCGTGAAAAAGACGCGCCGCAGCTTAACGAGCAACTGCTCGGCCTGCTGCGCGACCAGTTCAATCTGCGTATGCAGAAAGCAACTGGCCAGTTGGGGCAGTCTCACCTGCTCCGGCAAGTTAAGCGTGACATCGCTCGCGTGAAGACTGTGCTCAAACAGCAGGCAGGTAAGTAATCATGGCTGAAGCCGAAAAAACCGTCCGTACGCTGACTGGCCGTGTTGTCAGCGACAAAATGGACAAGACCATCACCGTTCTGATCGAGCGTCGCGTAAAGCACCCGATCTACGGTAAATACGTTAAGCGTTCGACTAAGCTGCACGCGCACGACGAAACCAATCAGTGCCACATCGGCGACAAAGTCACTATTCGTGAAACTCGTCCTTTGGCCAAGACCAAGTCTTGGGCGCTGGTTGATGTTCTCGAACGCGCTGTGGAAGTCTAAGGACTAGGGGTCGGAGAAATTATATGATTCAGACTCAATCCATGCTCGATGTGGCCGATAACAGCGGCGCACGCCGCGTTATGTGCATCAAGGTGCTGGGTGGCTCCCATCGTCGTTACGCTGGTATCGGTGACATCATCAAAGTTACCGTGAAGGAAGCAATTCCTCGCGGTAAAGTGAAAAAAGGCCAAGTGATGACTGCTGTTGTAGTCCGCACTCGTCACGGCGTACGTCGTGCTGATGGCTCCATTATCCGCTTTGATGGCAACGCTGCTGTTCTTCTGAACAACAAGCAAGAGCCGATCGGCACCCGTATCTTTGGGCCAGTGACCCGTGAACTTCGTACTGAGAAGTTCATGAAGATCGTCTCGCTCGCCCCAGAAGTGCTGTAAGGAGATCCGACATGCAAAAGATTCGTCGTGACGACGAGATCATCGTGATCGCCGGCAAAGACAAAGGTAAGCGCGGTAAGGTGCTTAAGGTTCTCGCTAACAACCGTCTGGTTATTGGCGGTCTGAACCTGGTAAAGCGTCATACCAAGCCTAACCCTATGTCGGGCGTGCAAGGCGGTATCGTCGAAAAAGAAGCTCCACTGGATGCTTCTAACGTCGCCATTTTCAACGGCGAAACCAACAAGGCTGATCGCGTTGGTTTTAAAGTAGAAGACGGCAAGAAAATTCGTGTCTTCAAGTCGACCCAAAAAGCGGTTGATGCTTGAACACTGCTAGGTAGATGAGACCATGGCACGACTAAAAGAGATTTACTGGAAGGAAATCGCACCGAAGCTTAAGGAAGAACTTAAGCTTTCGAACGTGATGGAAGTTCCACGCGTTACAAAAATCACCCTGAACATGGGTCTGGGCGAAGCGGTCGGTGACAAAAAAGTCATCGAGCACGCTGTTGCTGACCTGGAAAAGATCACCGGCCAGAAAGTCGTTGTGACCTACGCTCGGAAATCCATCGCTGGCTTTAAAGTCCGTGAAGGTTGGCCGATCGGCGTCAAAGTGACCCTGCGCCGTGAGCGTATGTATGAATTCCTGGATCGTCTGCTGTCGATCTCCCTGCCTCGGGTTCGCGACTTCCGCGGCCTGAATGCCAAGTCCTTCGATGGTCGTGGTAACTACAGCATGGGCGTTAAAGAGCAGATCATCTTCCCGGAAATCGACTACGACAAGATCGATGCTCTCCGCGGTCTGGACATTACCCTGACCACCACTGCCAAGAACGATGACGAAGGTCGCGCCCTGTTGCGTGCTTTCAAATTCCCGTTCCGCAACTGATTGGAGTAGGAAAATGGCCAAGATGAGCATGAAAAACCGCGAGCTGAAGCGTCAGCTCACGGTTGCCAAGTACGCCAAAAAGCGTGCAGCACTGAAAGCTATCATCGTTGATCTGAACGCAAGTCCAGAAGCACGTTGGGAAGCTACAGTCGCTCTGCAGAAGCAGCCACGTGACGCAAGCGCTTCGCGCATGCGTAACCGCTGCCGCCTGACCGGTCGTCCACACGGCGTTTACCGCAAGTTCGGCCTCGGCCGTAACAAACTGCGTGAAGCGGCCATGCGTGGTGACGTACCTGGTCTGGTTAAAGCCAGCTGGTAAGCACTGTCAAAGTCTCGGTGTTCGGGATCGCAAGATCCTGACCGCCGGTGACCTTGAACTTGAATCAAGCCCCTTTTGGGGCTTGATTCATTTGTGGGGTGTGTCTAGAATACCCGGCTCGCCTGAGCCCGTGCTTTTTTCGCGCGGATGTACTCGGCGACACGTAGTAGCCGCAAGGCTAATTTTTTGTGTATTAGGAGCGTCTAGCCCATGAGTATGCAGGACCCGTTAGCGGACATGCTAACTCGAATCCGTAATGCCCAGATGGCTGAAAAGTCCGTCGTAAGCATGCCATCTTCTACTTTGAAGGTGGCTGTTGCCAAAGTCCTGAAGGACGAAGGTTACATTGCGGGTTATCAGATCAGCAGCGAAATCAAGCCACTGCTGTCCATCGAGCTGAAGTACTTCGAAGGCCGTCCGGTCATCGAGGAAGTGAAGCGCGTTAGCCGTCCAGGCCTGCGTCAGTACAAGTCCGTCGATGATCTGCCAAAAGTTCGTGGCGGTCTCGGTGTGTCTATCGTCTCCACCAACAAAGGTGTGATGACGGATCGTGCTGCGCGCGCTGCCGGTGTCGGCGGCGAAGTTCTTTGCACTGTGTTCTAAGGGGGGATAAGCATGTCACGCGTCGCTAAGAACCCCGTTAAGCTGCCAGCCGGTGTCGAAGTCAAATTCGCAGGCCAACAGCTTTCGGTGAAGGGTGCCAAGGGCACTCTCGAACTGAACATCCATTCGTCCGTTGAGATCGTTGAAGAAGCTGGTGAGCTGCGTTTCGCTGCTCGCAATGGCGATCAACAAACTCGCGCAATGGCTGGTACCACTCGTGCGTTGGTAAACAACATGGTCCAAGGCGTAAGCCAAGGCTTCGAGCGTAAGCTCCAGCTGGTCGGTGTTGGTTACAAAGCGCAAGCAAAAGGCACAGTGCTGAACCTGGCTCTTGGCTTCTCGCACCCAGTGGATTATGAACTGCCGGAAGGCATCACCGCTGAGACTCCTAGCCAGACCGATATCCTGATCAAGGGCATCGATAAGCAGCTGGTAGGTCAAGTGGCCGCCGAGATCCGCGACTTCCGTCCACCAGAGCCGTACAAAGGCAAAGGTGTGCGCTACGCGGACGAAGTCGTCCGTCGTAAAGAAGCCAAGAAGAAGTAGGGCATAGCAAATGACCGACAAAAAAGTTACTCGACTGCGTCGCGCTCGCAAAGCACGCCTGAAAATGCACGAACTCGAAGTCGTGCGTCTCTGCGTGTTCCGCTCGTCGCAGCACATCTACGCCCAGGTCATTTCGGCCGACGGCGCCAAAGTTCTGGCATCTGCCTCGACTTTGGATAAAGAACTGCGTGATGGTGCTACTGGCAACATCGACGCGGCCACTAAGGTTGGCCAGCTGGTCGCTACGCGTGCTAAGGCCGCTGGCGTCTCGCAAGTGGCTTTCGACCGCTCTGGCTTCAAGTACCACGGCCGCGTTAAAGCGCTGGCTGATGCTGCTCGTGAAGCTGGGCTGGAGTTCTAAGTTATGTCAAATAACGACCAAAAGCGCGACGAAGGCTACATCGAGAAGCTGGTTCAAGTTAACCGCGTAGCCAAAACCGTTAAAGGCGGCCGTATCTTCACTTTCACCGCGTTGACCGTGGTTGGTGATGGTAAAGGGCGTGTTGGCTTCGGCCGTGGCAAGTCACGTGAAGTGCCTGCTGCGATCCAGAAGGCAATGGAAGCTGCTCGTCGCAACATGATCCAAGTTGATCTGAACGGCACCACTCTGCAGTACGCAATGAAGTCCGGTCACGGCGCTTCGAAGGTGTACATGCAGCCTGCATCTGAAGGTACCGGTATCATCGCTGGCGGCGCTATGCGTGCTGTCCTCGAAGTTGCTGGCGTTCAGAACGTTCTGGCCAAGTGCTACGGCTCGACTAACCCGGTAAACGTGGTTCACGCCACTTTCAAAGGTTTGAAAGCTATGCAGTCTCCTGAATCCATTGCCGCCAAGCGTGGCAAAAGCGTCAAGGAGATCTTCTGATCATGGCTACCGTTAAAGTTACGCTGATCAAAAGCATGACCGGCCGCATCCCTAACCACAAACTGTGCGTTAAGGGTCTGGGTCTGCGTCGCATCGGTCACACTGTAGAAGTACTTGATACTCCCGAGAATCGCGGGATGATCAACAAGGCTTACTACATGCTGCGTGTCGAGGGTTAATCGATGAAACTCAATGATCTGAGTCCAGCGCCGGGTTCCCGTCGCGAAAAGCATCGTCCGGGCCGTGGTATCGGTAGTGGTTTGGGCAAGACCGGTGGCCGTGGCCACAAAGGTCAGTCCTCCCGCTCCGGTGGCACCATTGCTCCAGGCTTTGAAGGCGGTCAACAGCCGCTGCATCGTCGCCTGCCGAAGTTCGGTTTCGTTTCCCTGAAAGCCATGGATCGCGCAGAAGTGCGTTTGTCCGAGCTGGCTAAAGTGGAAGGCGACATCGTCACCGTGCAGTCCTTGAAAGATGCCAACGTGATCAACGTCAACGTACAGCGTGTGAAAATCATGCTGTCCGGCGAAGTGACTCGCGCTGTTACCATCGGAAAGGGAATCGGCGCCACCAAAGGTGCGCGTGCGGCTATCGAAGCAGCTGGCGGCAAGTTCGAGGAATAAATGGCTAAGCAAGGTGCTCTCTCTGCGCTCGGCAAAGGCGGTATGTCTGAACTCTGGGCTCGTCTGCGTTTTCTGTTCCTGGCGATTATCGTCTACCGAATAGGCGCACACATCCCGGTTCCAGGTATCAACCCGGACCGACTCGCGGACCTGTTTCGACAGAATGAGGGGACCATTCTTAGCTTGTTCAACATGTTTTCCGGCGGCGCGCTGGAGCGGATGAGCATCTTTGCACTGGGGATCATGCCGTACATCTCGGCATCGATCATCATGCAACTGATGACAGCCGTCAGCCCGCAGCTGGAGCAGTTGAAGAAGGAAGGTGAAGCTGGGCGTCGCAAGATTGCCCAGTACACCCGCTACGGCACTGTCGTCCTCGCTCTCGTTCAGGCAATTGGCATGTCCATTGGTCTGGCGGGGCAGGGCGTATCGTTCACTGGTGACTTTGGCTTCCATTTCGTCGCGGTATCCACTTTTGTGGCTGGTGCGATGTTCATGATGTGGCTGGGTGAGCAGATTACTGAGCGTGGTGTTGGCAACGGTATCTCGATGTTGATTTTCGCAGGTATCGTCGCCGGTCTTCCGAGAGCGATCGGGCAGTCTTTCGAGTCTGCACGTCAGGGTGATATCAACATTTTTGCCCTGGTTGCCATCGGTTTGCTGGCAGTAGCGATTATCGGTTTTGTGGTGTTCATTGAGCGTGGCCAGCGTCGTATTGCTGTTCACTACGCCAAGCGTCAGCAGGGCCGGAAGGTCTTCGCTGCGCAGACTAGCCACTTGCCGCTGAAGGTGAACATGGCCGGTGTTATTCCGGCTATTTTCGCGAGCAGCATTTTGCTGTTCCCGGCTTCGTTGGGTACCTGGTTCGGTCAGTCTGAAGGTATGGGCTGGTTGCAGGACATCTCGCAGTCGATCGCTCCTGGTCAGCCGTTGAATATTCTGCTGTTTAGTGCAGGGATTATTTTCTTCTGCTTCTTCTATACGGCGTTGATGTTCAATCCGAAAGACGTAGCGGAAAACCTGAAGAAGTCCGGTGCCTTTATTCCGGGCATCCGTCCAGGTGAACAGTCGGCACGCTACATTGATGGCGTTCTGACTCGTTTGACCCTGTTCGGTGCTCTATATATGACGGCCGTGTGTCTGCTTCCCCAGTTCCTGGTGGTTGCGGCAAACGTACCGTTCTACCTTGGCGGGACCTCGTTGCTGATCGTCGTCGTGGTTGTGATGGACTTCATGTCCCAAGTACAATCGCACCTCGTTTCGCACCAGTACGAATCCCTGATGAAGAAAGCCAACCTGAAGGGTTACGGCAGCGGCATGTTGCGCTGAGTACCCATAAGGTTCGAGGAGTTGGTGATGAAAGTTCGTGCATCGGTGAAAAAGCTGTGCCGTAACTGCAAGATTATTCGCCGCGAAGGTGTTGTTCGAGTAATTTGCAGCGCGGAACCGCGTCACAAACAGCGCCAAGGCTGAGTGTGATTGTGCTTCAAGCCCGGTAGCTAGTGCGCTACCGGGTTGATTATTTGTTATTACAGCGATATTATCTCGCGCCCTATTTCTTGGCTTCCGGGGCGTAGGTAGCTGTCAATTGGAGTCCCACTGAATGGCCCGTATTGCAGGCGTTAACATTCCAGATAACAAGCATACTGTTATCTCGCTGACCTACATCTATGGTGTTGGTCGCACTACTGCACAGAAGATCTGTGCAGTGACTGGGGTAAACCCAGCCGCAAAGATCAAGGATCTGAGCGACGAGCAGATTGAACAGCTGCGTGGCGAAGTGGCGAAGTTCACCACTGAAGGTGACCTGCGTCGCGAAATCAACATGAAAATCAAGCGTTTGATGGACCTCGGTTGCTATCGCGGTCTGCGTCATCGTCGTGGTCTTCCAGTGCGCGGTCAGCGTACCAAGACTAACGCGCGTACCCGTAAAGGTCCGCGTAAGCCGATCCGCAAGTAATCGCCCCAGCGAATCGACAGGAAATTAATCATGGCTAAACCTGCTGCTCGTCCTCGTAAAAAAGTTAAAAAGACAGTGGTTGATGGCATCGCCCACATCCATGCTTCTTTTAACAACACAATCGTGACCATCACCGACCGTCAAGGCAACGCTCTTTCCTGGGCTACCTCCGGTGGTTCGGGTTTCCGCGGTTCCCGCAAGTCCACCCCGTTTGCTGCTCAAGTAGCTGCTGAACGTGCTGGTCAAGCTGCGCTGGAATACGGTCTGAAAAACCTCGACGTTAACGTCAAAGGTCCAGGCCCAGGTCGTGAATCTGCAGTCCGCGCTTTGAACGGCTGTGGCTACAAGATCGCCAGCATCACCGACGTGACGCCAATCCCGCACAACGGGTGCCGTCCGCCGAAGAAGCGCCGCGTGTAATCCAGGAGATTGTAAAGAATGGCTCGTTACATTGGTCCAAAATGCAAACTCGCTCGTCGCGAAGGCACCGATCTCTTTCTGAAGAGCGGCGTGCGCGCGATCGAATCGAAGTGCAACATTGAAGCAGCACCTGGTATCCACGGCCAACGCCGCGGTCGCCAGTCCGATTACGGCACCCAACTGCGTGAAAAGCAGAAGGTCCGTCGTATCTACGGCGTTCTCGAGCGTCAATTCAGCGGCTACTACAAAGAAGCTGCTGGCAAGAAAGGTGCAACTGGTGAGAACCTGCTGCAACTGCTCGAATGCCGTCTGGACAACGTTGTATACCGTATGGGTTTTGGCTCTACTCGTGCCGAATCCCGTCAGCTGGTATCGCACAAATCCGTCAGCGTTAACGGTCAGACCGTAAACGTGCCGTCGTACCAGGTTCGTGCTGGTGACGTGGTCGCGATTCGCGAGAAAGCAAAGAACCAACTTCGCATTGTCCAAGCTCTCGATCTGTGTGCCCAACGTGGCCGCGTAGAATGGGTAGAAGTAGACACTGAGAAGAAGTCGGGCGTTTTCAAGAACGTTCCAGCTCGCAGTGATCTGTCCGCCGACATCAACGAAAGCCTGATTGTCGAGCTCTACTCCAAGTAAGGGCTAGAAAATAGGTGCATCCATGCAGATTTCGGTAAATGAGTTCCTGACACCCCGCCATATTGATGTGCAGGTTGTCAGTCCAACCCGCGCCAAGATCACTCTCGAGCCTCTCGAGCGTGGTTTCGGCCACACCCTGGGCAACGCGCTGCGACGCATCCTGTTGTCCTCAATGCCCGGCTGTGCAGTAGTCGAGGCCGAGATTGACGGTGTACTCCATGAGTACAGCGCCATCGAAGGCGTACAGGAAGACGTAATTGAAATCCTGTTGAACCTTAAAGGTCTGGCTATCAAGCTGCACGGTCGTGACGAAGTTACGCTGACCTTGTCGAAGAAGGGTTCGGGGGTGGTTACCGCTGCCGATATTCAGCTGGATCATGATGTCGAGATCGTTAACCCCGATCACGTAATCGCTAACCTGGCGTCTAACGGCGCCCTGAACATGAAGCTCACCGTAGCTCGTGGTCGTGGTTATGAACCGGCAGACTCGCGTCAGAGCGATGAAGACGAAAGCCGCAGCATCGGTCGCTTGCAGCTTGACTCTTCGTTCAGCCCGGTTCGCCGTATCGCATACGTGGTGGAAAACGCCCGTGTCGAGCAGCGTACTAACCTGGACAAGCTGGTTATTGATCTGGAAACCAACGGTACCCTGGATCCTGAAGAGGCTATTCGCCGCGCTGCAACCATCCTGCAACAGCAGTTGGCTGCGTTCGTCGACCTTAAAGGTGACAGTGAGCCTGTGGTTGTCGAGCAGGAAGACGAGATCGATCCGATCCTGCTTCGCCCGGTTGACGATCTGGAACTGACTGTACGTTCGGCTAACTGCCTTAAGGCGGAAAACATCTACTACATCGGTGACCTGATTCAGCGTACCGAAGTAGAGCTGTTGAAGACTCCGAACCTTGGCAAGAAATCCTTGACTGAAATCAAGGACGTTCTGGCCTCCCGCGGTCTGTCCCTCGGCATGCGCCTCGACAACTGGCCGCCTGCAAGTCTTAAGAAGGACGACAAGGCGACTGCCTGATCGTCGTAATCACCGAACGTCGTGTTTGGTAAGGAATGAACCATGCGTCATCGTAAAAGTGGTCGTCACCTGAGCCGCACTAGCTCGCACCGCAAGGCCATGTTTCAAAACATGGCAGTGTCGCTGTTCGAGCACGAGCTGATCAAAACTACACTGCCGAAAGCTAAAGAACTGCGTCGCGTTGCTGAGCCGCTGATCACTTTGGCCAAGACAGACAGCCTGGCTAACCGCCGTCTGGCTTTCGACCGTACTCGTTCGAAAGCTATCGTTGGTAAGCTCTTCAACGACCTGGGCAAGCGTTACGCTACCCGTGAGGGTGGCTACCTGCGCATCCTCAAGTGCGGTTTCCGCACTGGCGACAACGCGCCTATGGCGTACGTCGAGTTGGTTGATCGTGCTACCGGCGGTGAAGCTGTATCCGCTGAGTAAGACGTCAGTCTGAAACGAAAAACCGGGCCCTGTGCCCGGTTTTTTGTGGGCGATTGAAAAGTTTTGCCCTTAACGGCTCGCTTCGTTAGTTATTTTCTATCGAAGCCTGCAGGTTAATGAATTAGTAGGTGTAACGTTTCTGATCGATACTCCCTCTCAGCCGATTAGCCGGCAGTTAAAGACTGACAGAGGAAGAGATCGCATGAGCCAAAATAAAATACTTACGACCGCCAGTGGCGCTCCTGTCGCCGACAACCAGAATTCTCGTTCCGCCGGCCCTCGTGGCCCATTGCTCCTCGACGACTTCCACCTGATCGAGAAGCTTGCGCACTTCAACCGTGAAAACATCCCGGAGCGCCGCGTGCACGCCAAAGGCTCGGGTGCTTACGGTACGTTCACCGTCACGCGTGACATCACCGAGTACACCAGTGCCAAGCTGTTTGAATCGGTTGGCAAGCAAACTCCAACGTTCCTGCGGTTTTCCACCGTAGGCGGTGAGCGCGGTTCGGCCGATACAGAGCGGGATCCACGTGGCTTCGCCCTGAAGTTCTACACCGAGGAAGGCAACTGGGACATCGTAGGCAACAACACGCCGGTGTTCTTCATTCGCGATCCGCTCAAATTTCCGGACTTTATCCACACTCAAAAACGCCTGCCTCAGAGCAACCTGAAAAGCGCGCAGATGATGTGGGACTTCTGGTCGCACTCGCCTGAGGCGCTGCACCAGGTCACCATCCTGTTTTCGGACCGTGGCATTCCTGACGGCTACCGTCACATGCACGGGTTCGGCAGCCACACCTACAGCCTGATCAACGCCAGCGGCGAGCGTCACTGGGTGAAGTGGCACTACAAGACCCAGCAAGGTATCAAGAACCTGGCGCCGGCAGAGGCTGCACGCCTGGCGGGTACCGATCCGGATTACGCTCAGCGCGACTTGTTTGGTGCAATTGAGCGCGGTGATTTCCCGAAATGGCGCGTATGCATTCAGATCATGACTGAGGCCCAGGCTGCGGCGCACCATGAGAACCCTTTCGACGTGACCAAGACCTGGTCGCAGAAAGAGTTTCCACTGATCGAAGTCGGGGAGCTGGAGCTCAACCGTAATCCGCTGAACTACTTCGCTGAAGTCGAGCAGGCGGCGTTTGGTCCGAGCAACATGGTGCCGGGTGTCGGCCTGTCGCCAGACCGCATGCTGCAAGGCCGCGTGTTCGCTTATGCAGATGCGCACCGCTACCGTGTAGGCACCAACCACCAGCAGCTGCCGGTGAATGCGCCTCGCAGCCCGGTCAACAGCTACCAGCGTGATGGTTCCATGGCGTTTGGCAGCAATGGCGGCGCTACGCCGAACTATGAGCCGAACAGCTACCTCGATTCGCCAAAACAAGCGTCTCGCTATGCTGAGCCAGCTCTGGCATTGAATGGCGCGGCTGATCGTTACGATCATCGCGAAGACAACGACTACTACAGCCATGCCGGTGCGCTGTTCCGGCTCATGAATGATGAACAGAAGGCGCTGTTGGTCAACAACATTGCCGGGGCGATGTCTGGTGTTTCAAGCGATGTGGTTGATCGCCAATTGCAGCATTTCTTCAAGGCCGACCCGGCGTATGGAGAAGCAATCGCAAAGGCTCTTAACGTACAGCTTAACGAAGTCTAAACGAGAAGCAGAACCGCCCTCATCTGGGCGGTTTTTGCGCTATTTAAACCACTTTTCTCAGAATATCTTCGCTTTTATCGCGCTAACACAGTGACCAAACAGTCGCTGTGGTTCAAACTACAGACTTTCAAGCAGGGAGATGTAGGGCGATGCAAGGCCACCCAGACGTAATCGATTACCTCAACACGTTGCTGACCGGCGAACTGGCCGCCCGTGATCAATATTTCGTTCACTCGCGGATGTATGAGGACTGGGGATTCACCAAGCTCTACGAACGAATCAACCACGAGATGGAAGAGGAAGCAGGGCACGCCGATGCCCTGATGCGCCGGATCCTGATGCTGGAAGGCACGCCACGCATGCGTCCGGACGATCTCGATGTCGGCACCACGGTACCGGACATGCTCGCTGCCGATCTGCGTCTGGAATACAAAGTCCGCGCCGCACTCTGCAAGGGCATCGAACTCTGCGAGCAGCACAAAGACTACGTCAGCCGCGAGATGCTGCGCATTCAGTTGAACGATACCGAAGAAGATCACACCTACTGGCTCGAGAAGCAGTTGGGTCTGATCAAGTTGATCGGTCTTGAGAATTACCTGCAATCTCACACCTGATTGCACCCGGACACAAAAAAGCCCCTGTCACCGACAAAGTGACAGGGGCTTTTTCATGGGCCTGATTCAGGCCTTGTCGCGAGCCAGCAATGGCTTGAGGTAGAAACCGGTGTGAGACTGCTTCATCTCGGAGACTTCCTCTGGCGTGCCGACCGCAATGATCTGCCCGCCTTTGGAGCCCCCTTCCGGTCCAAGATCCACCAGCCAGTCAGCCGTCTTGATCACGTCCAGGTTGTGCTCGATCACCACCACGGTGTTGCCGTGGTCGCGCAGTCGATGCAACACGTCGAGCAGTTGCTGGATATCCGCGAAGTGCAAACCGGTAGTCGGTTCATCGAGGATATACAGCGTCTTGCCGGTATCGCGCTTGGACAGTTCGCGGGACAGTTTCACCCGCTGCGCTTCACCACCGGACAGCGTGGTCGCCGATTGCCCGAGCTTGATGTACGACAGGCCGACATCCATCAGTGTCTGAAGCTTGCGCGCCAGTGCCGGAACTGCGTCAAAAAACACCCGAGCTTCTTCGATGGTCATCTCAAGGGTTTCATGGATGCTCTTGCCCTTGTACTTGATCTCAAGCGTTTCACGGTTGTAGCGCTTGCTCTTGCAGACATCGCATGGGACATAGATGTCCGGCAGGAAGTGCATTTCAACCTTGATCAAGCCGTCGCCCTGACAGGCCTCGCAGCGTCCGCCCTTCACGTTGAAGGAGAAACGCCCCGGCCCGTAACCGCGCGAACGGGATTCCGGCACGCCGGCGAACAGTTCACGAATCGGTGTGAATAACCCGGTGTACGTCGCCGGGTTGGAACGTGGGGTGCGGCCAATCGGGCTTTGGTCGATGTCGACGACCTTGTCCAGATGCTCCAGCCCTTTGATGCTGTCGTGAGCCGCAGCCTCAAGCGTCGTTGCACCGTTGAGTGCCGTCGCGCTCAAAGGAAACAGTGTGTTGTTGATCAGCGTCGATTTACCCGAGCCAGACACGCCGGTGACACAGGTCAGCAGACCGATCGGAATGTCCAGATCGACGTTACGCAGGTTGTTGCCGCGCGCCCCCTTGAGGGACAACGACAACTTCTTGTTGCGCGGTGTGCGTTTGGCCGGTACGGCGATTTTCACCCGGCCGGACAAGTATTTGCCGGTCAACGAATCAGGGTGAGCCATGACCTCGGCCGGCGTACCTTCGGCGACGATATGCCCGCCATGCACGCCAGCACCCGGACCGATATCCACCACATAGTCAGCCAGGCGAATCGCATCTTCATCGTGCTCGACCACGATCACCGTGTTGCCGATATCGCGCAGGTGCTTGAGCGTGCCCAGCAGCCGATCGTTGTCGCGCTGATGCAGACCAATCGACGGTTCATCGAGGATGTACAGAACGCCAACCAGACCGGCACCGATCTGACTGGCCAGGCGAATCCGCTGAGCTTCACCGCCAGACAACGTGTCGGCACTGCGATCCAGCGACAGGTAGTCGAGACCGACATTGACCAGGAACTGCAGGCGCTCACGGATTTCCTTGAGGATCTTGTCGGCAATTTCGCCGCGACGCCCGGTCAGTTTCAGTACACCGAAGTATTCGCACGCATCGCCAATCGGCAGATTGGTGACGGCCGGCAAAGTCTTCTCGCCGACCCAGACGTGTCGTGCCTCACGACGCAGGCGGGTGCCACGGCAATCCGGGCACGGCTGGGTACTGAGGAACTTGGCCAGTTCCTCGCGCACGGAGGCCGATTCGGTTTCGCGGTAGCGACGCTCCAGGTTCGGTACGATGCCTTCGAACGGGTGCGAACGTTTGACGATGTCGCCACGGTCGTTCAGGTACTTGAAGTCGACGTTCTGCGAGCCACTGCCGTGCAGGATGAACTTCTGCTGATCGGCGGGCAGTTCATTGAATGGCACTTCGAGGCTGAACTTGTAGTGCGACGCCAGCGACCCGAGCATCTGGAAGTAATAGACGTTGCGCCTGTCCCAGCCGCGAATCGCGCCCTCGGCCAGGGTCAGCTCACCATTGACCAGTCGCTTGATGTCGAAGAACTGCTTCACGCCCAAGCCGTCGCACGTCGGACAGGCGCCGGCCGGGTTGTTGAAGGAGAACAGTTTGGGTTCCAGCTCGCTGATGGCGTGGCCGCAAATCGGGCAGGCGAAGCGCGCGGAGAAGATGATTTCTTCACCCGGCTCATCATCCATCGGCGCAACCAGCGCAATGCCGTCCGCCAGCTTCAGCGCGGTCTCGAACGATTCGGCGAGGCGTTGTTGCAGGTCGGCGCGGACCTTGAAGCGGTCGACTATTACATCAATCGAATGCTTCTTTTGTTTATCCAGCTTCGGCAGCTCATCCAGTTCGCAGATCCTGCCGTTGACCCTGGCCCGCACAAAGCCCTGGGCCCGCAGTTCTTCGAACACTGAAAGATGTTCACCTTTGCGCTCGCGAATCACCGGCGCCAGCAGCATCAGCTTGCTGCCCTCCGGCTGCGCGAGGACCAGGTCAACCATCTGGCTGACCGTCTGTGCTTCCAGCGGAATGTCGTGATCCGGGCAACGCGGAATACCCACGCGAGCGTAAAGCAGGCGCAGGTAGTCGTAGATTTCGGTGATGGTGCCGACGGTCGAACGCGGGTTATGCGAAGTCGACTTCTGTTCGATGGAAATGGCTGGCGACAGGCCTTCAATGGTGTCGACGTCCGGTTTTTCCATCATCGACAAAAACTGCCGGGCATAGGCCGACAGCGATTCGACATAGCGGCGCTGGCCTTCGGCGTACAGCGTGTCGAATGCCAGGGACGATTTGCCGGATCCGGACAGGCCGGTGATGACGATCAGTTTGTCCCGCGGCAGGGTCAGGTCGATGTTCTTCAGGTTGTGGGTTCGGGCCCCACGAATCAGGATCTTGTCCAAAGTGGCCTCGCTCGGCGGGCGTCGAAAACGTAGGAGTATACGGCCAAATACTGGATGGATGCACACTATCAAACGAGTGGATGACTGTCGTACATGAAGAGTCTGTCAGCGGAGCGCGTCAAAGCGTCGCGATATACCCTGTCAATCGATGGGACTGGTAGAATCGCCGCCGGTTCACATGAGGTTTTTCCATGCACGATCCCCACAGCGAACGCATGAGTGGCAGTGAGACCCGCGCAGCAAGCGGTCTGGCCCTTGTGTTCGCCTTCCGTATGCTTGGCATGTTCATGGTGTTGCCGGTATTGGCGACCTATGGGATGGATCTGGCGGGAGCGACCCCGGCCCTGATCGGGCTGGCGATTGGCGCTTACGGCCTGACCCAGGCGATTTTCCAGATCCCTTTCGGTTTCATTTCCGACCGCATCGGGCGTCGCCCGGTGATTTACCTGGGGCTGATCGTCTTCGCCCTCGGCAGCGTGCTGGCGGCCAATGCCGATTCGATCTGGGGCGTTATCGCCGGACGCATCCTGCAAGGCGCCGGGGCCATTTCCGCGGCCGTGATGGCGTTGCTGTCAGACCTGACCCGCGAACAGCATCGGACCAAAGCCATGGCCATGATCGGCATGACGATCGGTCTGTCGTTCGCGGTCGCCATGGTGGTAGGACCGTTGCTGACCCGCGCTTTCGGCCTGTCCGGATTGTTTTTCGCCACCGGTGGCATGGCGCTGTTTGGCATCGTGATCGTGATGTTTATGGTGCCGCGCTCCACCGGGCCGTTGCAGCATCGCGAGTCCGGCGTCGCGCGTCAGGCGCTGATGCCGACGCTCAAGCACCCGGACCTGCTGCGCCTGGACCTGGGCATTTTTGTGTTGCACGCGATGTTGATGTCGAGCTTCGTGGCGTTGCCACTGGCCCTGGTCGAAAAAGCCGGGCTGCCCAAAGAGCAGCACTGGTGGGTCTATTTGACTGCGCTGCTGATTTCTTTCTTCGCCATGATCCCGTTCATTATCTACGGCGAGAAGAAACGCAAAATGAAACGAGTTTTATTGGGCGCGGTGCTGACGCTGATGCTCACTGAGCTATTCTTCTGGCAGTTCGGCGATAGCTTGCGGGCTCTGGTGATCGGGACGGTGGTGTTCTTTACCGCGTTCAATCTGCTGGAAGCTTCGTTGCCATCGCTGATCAGCAAGGTTTCACCGGCGGGCGGCAAGGGCACGGCGATGGGGGTTTATTCCACCAGCCAGTTCCTCGGTTCGGCGCTGGGCGGGATCCTCGGCGGCTGGATGTTCCAGCACGGCGGTTTGTCGGCGGTATTCCTCGGATGCGCCGGCCTGGCTGCCCTCTGGCTGGCCTTTGCTGTTACCATGCGCGAACCACCTTACGTGACGAGCCTGCGCTTGCCGTTGTCGCCCGAGGCGATCCGCGAAGCGGGTCTGGTCGAGCGCCTGAAGGCCGTCGTAGGGGTAACAGATGCAGTAATCGTCGAAGATGAAGCGGCGATTTACATAAAATTGGACACCGAACTATTGGATCGCACCACCCTTGAGCGCCTGGTGAACAACCCGGCCGGGGCAGCGTGCGTAGCCTAGGAGAACGTTATGGCCCGTGGGGTTAACAAAGTCATATTGGTCGGCACTTGCGGCCAGGATCCCGAAGTTCGCTACTTGCCTAACGGTAACGCCGTGACCAACCTGAGTCTGGCGACCAGCGAACAGTGGACCGACAAGCAAACCGGCCAGAAAGTCGAGAAGACTGAATGGCACCGTGTGTCGATGTTCGGCAAGGTAGCGGAAATCGCCGGCGAGTACCTGCGTAAAGGTTCGCAGGTCTACATCGAAGGCAAGCTGCAGACCCGCGAGTGGGAAAAAGACGGTATCAAGCGTTACACCACTGAAATCGTGGTCGACATGCAAGGCACCATGCAACTGCTCGGTGGCCGTCCACAGCAGGGCGACCAACAAGGCGGGGGCAACAACTATCAGCAGTCCGCCCCGGCTCCACGCCAGCAGGCTCCGCGTCCGCAACAGTCGTCGGCACCTCAACAGTCGCGTCCGGCTCCACAGCAGCAGGCCGCTCCTCAGCCGGCTCCGGATTTCGACAGCTTTGATGACGATATCCCGTTCTAAGAAGCGGCTATTCAGTCAGTAACAAAAAAAGCGAAGCCAGTGATCTGGCTTCGCTTTTTTGTGGACGCTGTTAGCGGGATAAAGGGGTCACATTGGCCCGCGCCGTGTGCAGCTTTTTGTAGCTGTCGATCAACCGCAGGTGCCGGTCGAGCCCCTCCAGTTTCATGCTGGTCGGCGTCAAGCCATGGAAGCGTACGCTGCCGTCCACCGAGCCGATCGCTGCATCCATCCGCTCGTTGCCGAACATCCGGCGGAAGTTGGCCTCGTAGTCCTCCAGTTCCAGGTCTTCGTCCAGTTTCATCTCCAGCACCACATTGACGGCCTGATAGAACAAGCCACGCTCAACCGTGTTGTCGTTGTACTGCAGGAACATCTCCACCGCTTCTTTCGCCTCTTCAAATTGCTGCAAGGCGAGATAAATCAGCAGCTTCAATTCCAGGATCGTCAGCTGACCCCAAGCGGTATTGTCGTCAAATTCGATGCCGATCAGGCTGGTGATGTCGGTGTAGTCGTCCAGCTCGCTTTCCACCAGACGCTCTGCCAGTGCCTGCAGTTCGGCCTCGTCCAGGCGATGCAGGTTCAGGATGTCGGCGCGGAAGAACAGCGCTTTGTTGGTGTTATCCCAGATCAGATCGTCTACCGGATAAATTTCCGAATAGTCCGGCACCAGGATGCGGCAGGCCGTCGCGCCGATATGCTCGTACACCGCCATGTACACTTCCTTGCCCATGCCTTCGAGAATGCCGAACAAGGTTGCGGCTTCTTCGGTATTCGAGTTTTCACCCTGGCCGGAGAAGTCCCACTCCACGAATTCGTAATCCGACTTTGAGCTGAAGAAGCGCCACGACACCACGCCGCTGGAGTCGATGAAGTGCTCGACGAAGTTATTCGGCTCGGTCACCGCGTGACCTTCAAACGTCGGCTGTGGCAAGTCGTTGAGGCCTTCGAAACTGCGGCCCTGAAGCAATTCGGTCAGGCTGCGTTCCAGCGCCACTTCCAGGCTCGGGTGCGCGCCGAACGAGGCAAACACACCGCCGGTACGCGGGTTCATCAGCGTGACGCACATCACCGGGAACTCACCCCCCAGGGACGCATCCTTCACCAGCACGGGGAACCCTTGTTCTTCCAGCGCCTGAATGCCGGCCAGAATTGCTGGGTACTTCGCCAGCACGTGGGCCGGCACATCCGGCAGTGCAAATTCACCTTCGATGATTTCGCGTTTGACCGCGCGCTCGAAGATCTCCGACAGGCACTGCACCTGGGCTTCGGCCAGCGTGTTACCGGCACTCATGCCGTTGCTCAGGAACAGGTTTTCAATCAGGTTGGACGGGAAATACACTACTTCGCCGTCCGACTGGCGCACGTACGGCAGCGAGCAGATGCCGCGCTCTTCATTACCCGAGTTGGTATCGATCAGATGAGAACCACGCAGCTCGCCGTCGCGGTTGTAAATCTTCAGGCAGTACTCGTCGAGAATGTCGGCCGGCAGCGCATCTTTACGGCCAGGCTGGAACCAGCGTTCGTCCGGGTAGTGCACAAACGCAGCGTTGGCGATGTCTTCGCCCCAGAACTGATCGTTGTAGAAGAAGTTGCAGTTCAGTCGCTCGATAAACTCGCCCAGCGCCGAGGCCAACGCGCCTTCCTTGGTTGCACCCTTGCCGTTGGTGAAGCACATCGGCGAGTGCGCATCGCGGATATGCAGCGACCACACATTGGGCACGATATTGCGCCACGAGGCGATTTCGATCTTCATCCCCAGGTCTGCCAGAATGGCCGACATGTTGGTGATGGTTTGCTCCAGCGGCAGATCCTTGCCGGCAATATAGGTGCTCGCCTCTGAACTGGAAGCAGGCATCAACAATGCCTGGGCATCGGCGTCGAGGTTGTCCACTTCTTCGATCACAAACTCAGGCCCGGCTTGCACCACTTTTTTCACGGTGCAGCGGTCGATGGAGCGCAGGATGCCCTGGCGGTCCTTGTCGGAGATGTCCGCCGGCAGCTCGACCTGGATCTTGAAAATCTGGTTGTAGCGGTTTTCCGGGTCAACAATGTTGTTCTGCGACAGGCGGATGTTATCCGTGGGGATATTGCGGGTGCTGCAATACAACTTCACAAAGTACGCCGCACACAGCGCCGACGAAGCCAGGAAGTAGTCGAACGGACCCGGTGCCGAGCCATCGCCCTTGTAGCGGATAGGTTGATCGGCCACCACCGTGAAGTCGTCGAACTTGGCTTCAAGCCGAAGGTTGTCGAGAAAGTTGACCTTGATTTCCATGGGGGATTACCAGAATAACGGGCTAGACGATTTGGTCGCCATTATCCGGCTTTTCGGCGGTAAGTCTTGTGGTTGTCCAGTCCCGAGACAGGTTTGCACCTGTTTCACCCCAAACGCCCGATGCACGGCACCGGGCTTTCTGTGTTTCGGGAGCGTCGGGTGGCAGCACCCGACGCGCAAGCGTTGATCAGTGATGCGCCGCCAGGAACTCGTCGGTGGACACCACGCTGGCATAGGCGAAACCCAAGGCCGACATGAACGCGGCGTGAACGTGGGCCGCCGGAACGGTGAGGCCGTTGAACTCCAGGTCACGTGAGGCACAGGCATCATGAATGACCGTGACGGTGTAACCCATGTCGGCGGCTGCGCGGGTAATGCCGTCGATGCACATGTGGCTCATGCTGCCGATCACCACCAGTTCCTTGATGTCTTGTTCGTCGAGGATCGACTTCAGTTCGGTTTCGCGGAACGAGTTCACGAAATGCTTGAGCACCACCGGCTCGTCGGCTCGGTTGAGAACTTTGGGGTGCAGCTTCGCGCCTTCGGAGCCCGGAGTGAAGAACGGCGCGTCGTTGGAGGTGAATTCGTGGCGAATGTGCACCACCGAATCGCCAGCATCGCGGAAGGCCTTGATCAGGCGTACGGCGTTGTCTGCGGCGGCATCCGCACCGACCAGCGGCCACTTGCCTTGGGGGAAGTAGTCGTTTTGGATATCGACTACGATGAGTGCTTGCTTGGCCATGACTGTTTCCTCGAGTGGGTGTTGGGTGTGGAATGAAGTATCGGCTCTGGCAGGCCGTCCGAGGATTGGCCGCACCGACAATAGAAGGGGTAAAACTGACAATGGACGCACAAAGGGCAATCGCCGAGCTGGGCGTGCTGATTTATCCGGGCGCGCAGATGGCGGCAGTGCACGGGCTGACGGACTTGTTCGGAGTGGCGAACCAGATTGCTGCCGACTATCAGGCTTCACAGTTGCCGCTGTTGCGGGTCAGCCATTGGCAAGTCGATGCCGGTCAGGCACCCACGCGCGTCTACGACAGCCATCCCGCGCCGGACGGTGCATTGGTGGCGGTGCTGATCCCGCCGTCGATTGCCGGTTTTTCCGAAGGCCAGGCGCCGCAAGGCTTGCTGAGCTGGATTCGGCAGCAACATGCACAAGGCGCGACCCTTGGTGGCGTCTGCGTGGGCTCGATTCTATTGGCCGAAAGCGGCCTGCTCGACGGCCGCAGCGCCACCACCCACTGGACCTCGGCCAAGGCGTTCGCCGAGCGTTACCCGGCGATCCGACTCAAGGCCGATACACCGATCGTCGACGACGGCGACCTGATTACCACGGCTGGGTTAATGGCCTGGTCCGAGCTGGGTTTGCGTCTGGTCGACCGCCTGCTGGGACCGAGCATCGCCACCGGCACGGCGCGTTTTCTGGTGGTGGAACACAGCGACAGCGCGAGCGAATGCGGCAGTAATTTTTCACCGATCCTCAGCCATGGCGACGCCTCGATTCTCAAGGTACAGCATTGGCTGCAAAGCACCGGGGCGACTGATGTGTCGCTGGCGGCGATGGCCGAACGGGCAGGGCTGGAAGAGCGCACGTTCCTGCGCCGATTCCGTGCGGCGACCGGGTTGAAACCCACCGAGTACTGTCAGCACCTGCGGGTCGGCAAGGCCCGGGAAATGCTTGAATTCACCAACGGCACCATCGATCACATTGCCTGGACCGTGGGTTATCAGGACCCGAGCGCCTTTCGCGCGACGTTCAAGAAGATAACGGGTCTGGCGCCGAGTGATTATCGGTCGCGGTTTGGCGTTTCGCCGACGGCAGCCGTGGCTCGTTAGCCCGAACGCCACATTGGATCTGAGCATGGCTTGGGTCGTGCAAAATGCCGGAACTGAAACAGGTGTCGTGCAGAATAAGACAGGCGTAGTGCTATCACCTTTTCAACAACTTATTGATTTGCCGTTCATTTCACACCGGGTGCGATTGGCCTGATCTCTGCACCCCTACCACTACATTCATCGAGCGCCGATTGAAGGGGGACGCATGACCCCAACAAACCGCAAGAAACTGGTAGTCGCCCATTCGGTGCGCCCCGACGCGCCACAACATGAAGTCGAAACCAACCGCGCGCTGGCCCGTTGGCTGGCGCAGATCCTCGGGCTCAAATTCGGTGGCAGTTTCGATCCCGAACTGCACAGCGGTCGTGACCTTTATCTGTTGCCCACCCAAACCCTGGTCGGTGCCGCTGCCGCGCGGCAGTTGGGCGTCAGCGGACCGGAGGATTTATGGGGTGGCTACGTCGAGCATGATTTCATCTGCACCAAAGCCATCAGCCACGGCCTGCGGAATAAAAACGCTCACGCTCCGCAAGGTTGGTCGCCGCTGTTTTCCGAGCGGGTGCGCAGTGTGGTGCTGGATGGCCTCAGCGTGTTTTCCCTCGACGATGCGCGCCCTGCGGCGGAACATTTGCTCTACAGCGGCCCCATTCGCATGAAGCCGATTCATGCCTGTGCCGGGCGGGGTCAGGAGGTGATCAACAGCCTTGATCAGTTCGACGAAATCCTTGCCAGGCCCGATGCTCAAACGCTGTTCACCGAAGGTGTGGTGCTGGAACAGGACCTGACCGACGTGGTGACCCACAGCGTCGGCCAAAGCTTCATCGGCGACAAAGTGTTGAGCTACTGCGGTGATCAATACTTGACCAGCGACGCCCAGGGCGAGCAGGTTTATGGAGGGTCCAACCTGCTCGTGGTGCAGGGTGACTACGACGATTTGCTCAAGCTGGACTTGCCCGATGAGGTGCGATTGGCAATCCGCCAGGCGCAGGTGTTCGACAGTGCCGCGGACGAAGCCTATCCCGGCTTCTACGCGTCGCGGCGCAACTACGACATCGCGCAAGGCCTTGACGCTAACGGCCTGCAGCGCAGTGGCGTGCTCGAACAGTCCTGGCGCATGGGTGGCGCCAGCAGCGCGGAAGTGGCGGCATTGCAGAGTTTCGTCAACCACCCGACCATGCGCGCCATCCGCGTGTCTTCGGTGGAAACCTACATCGATCAGGCGCTGCCGGCGGACGCCATCGAGGTATACCGCGGGCCGGCGCAAGACAGTGAATTTCTTCTCAAGTACGTAACGGTCCAATCCTATGACGGCTAGAAGCGAAACCATTCAGATCGACATCGACGATGAACAGATGAGCGGGACTTTTCTCAGCCCCAAATCGAAAGTCCCCGGCGTGCTTTTCGTGCACGGCTGGGGTGGCAGCCAGGAACGCGACCTTGAACGGGCCAAAGGCATCGCCGGTCTGGGCTGCGTGTGCCTGACGTTCGACTTGCGTGGGCACACCGGCGGCACCGGCATTCCGCTGACGCGGGTCACGCGAGAAGACAACCTGCGCGACCTGCTGGCGGCTTACGACCGATTGCTTGCGCATCCGGCACTCGATACCTCGGCGATCGCCGTGGTCGGTACCAGTTATGGCGGTTACCTGGCGTCGATCCTGACGTCATTGCGTCCGGTACGCTGGCTGGCGCTGCGGGTGCCGGCGCTGTATCGCGACGAGCAATGGCATACACCCAAGCGCGATCTGGACAAGATGGATTTGCGCGATTACCGCAGCACCCTGGTTCGCGCCGATAGCAATCGCGCGTTGCACGCGTGTTCGCAATTTACCGGGGATGTGCTGTTGGTGGAGTCTGAGACCGACGACTGGGTGCCACACGCGACGATCATGAGCTACCGCGCCGCGTGCCAGCAGACGCATTCGCTGACGCACCGGATTATCGACGGCGCCGATCACGCGTTGAGCGAGCCGGTTTCGCAGCAGGCGTACACCTCGATTCTGGTGGACTGGATCACTGAGATGGTGGTGGGTGAGCGGTTGAGCATCATTCAATCCAAGTGATTTGTGGCGAGATAGCTTGCTCCGGCTGGACTGCGCAGCAGTCCTCTTCTTTTCAGAGATAAAGGGGGCCGCTTCGCGACCCGGCGGGAGCAAGCTTCCTCGCCACAAGAGCCGTTATCACTTGGGCTTTTTCGCGATCCGCAGCGACTTGGCCTTGGCCTCGACCACCAGATACATCACCAGCGTAATCAGCAACGGCAAGATGAAATAGATCGCCCGATAGGCCAGCAACCCGGCCACCAGGCTCCCCCGCGACACCTCATGCTGCAGCAATGCCACAAACACCGCTTCCAGCACCCCAAGCCCCGCCGGAATGTGGGTGATGACCCCGGCAATGGCGCTGATCAGCAATACCCCGAGCACCAACGGATAATCCAGTTTGCTCGGCAGCAAAGTGAAAATAACCGCCGCCATCAGCGACCAGTTCAGCGCGCCGAGACACAGTTGCAGGAACGCCATGCGCAAGGAAGGCAGGTTGATTTCCACGCCTCGAATGGCCCACTCGCGCCGCTTGGAAAACCGGCACGCCGCCAGATAACCCGCGCTCACCAGCAATAACAAAACGCCCACCCCTTGCAACGCGCCAGTGCTGAGTTTCCAGCCGGGCGGCATGCGCACCAGTCCGCTGCTGAACACCGCGCCGGCAATCACCATGTAGCCGAACCAGTTGGTCGCCAGGCTCAGGCCGAGGATTTTCGCGATGTTGCTTTTGCTTACGCCGAGCCGCGAATACAAGCGATAACGCATGGCGATGCCGCCGACCCAGGCGCTGAGGTTAAGGTTGAACGCGTAGCTGATGATGCCCACCGGCAGTATCTGCTTCCAGGTCAGGTCCTGACGAATGTAGGTGCGGCCGATCAGGTCGAAGCAGGCGTACACCAGGAAACTCACCAGCGTCAGCCCGGAGGCAATGATCAGCGTGCGCACCTTGAAGTCGGCGAGGGTATCGAACACCTCGTTCCATTCGATGCGCTGGGCCAGCATCGTGAACAACACGATCAGTGCCAGGAAAAACAGCATCGTCAGCGGTTTTTTCCAGCGACTCCAGCGGGTTTTTTTTACCGAGGCAGGTGTCGTGCTGTCGGCGTGAGGCGCCGAGTGTGTTTCAGCGCGGTCCATGAAGATCACTCCCGGCAACGTGGGTGAAGGGTTTCAGGCGCGGCTTGTGTGCCGGCAGCCAGCCGGCCCACGCCGGGAAGTGCCGCAGAAAGTGAAACACCAGAAAACCGACGGTCATGTGCCAGACCCGCCCGCGCGGGGATTTATCTGCCGACATGGCTTTGCAGTGGTTGTTACTCAGCATTTCGAGGCGTTCGAACAAATCGCGGTTGAAGGCGCGATCGCGGATCAGCACGTTGGCTTCCAGGTTCATCGACAGGCTCAGCGGGTCGAGATTGCTCGAACCGACGGTGCTCCAGTCCTCGTCCACCAATGCGACTTTGCCATGCAGCGGCCGCTCGCAATACTCGTGAATCTGCACGCCGGCCTTGAGCAAGTAGTCATAGGTCATGCGCGCGGCCAGTTTGGCCACCATCATGTCCGGCTGACCTTGCAGAATCAGCCGCACCTCGACGCCACGGCGAGCGGCGTTGCGAATCTCGCGCAGCAGGCGATAGCCCGGGAAGAAATAGGCGTTGGCGATGACCACGCGGCGCTGGGCACTGCGCAGCACCTGTCGATAAACCTCTTCGATATCGGTCCGGTGATCGCCGTTGTCGCGGTACACCAGCCTGACTTGGCCATCGTGGTCGCTGAAGGCCAGTTCCGAACGCCGCTGCCGGCGCCGCTGCCACCAGTATTTGGCCCGCGCCGGGCGGCCGCTTTGCAGCAGGGCGAAATGATGAATGTCCGCCACCGCCGGGCCTTGCACTTCAACCGAGTAATCCTGCTTGGCCTCGGGACCGAAGTCAGCCAGATGGTCGGCGGAAAAGTTGATTCCGCCGATGAACGCAATCGTGCCGTCGACCACCACAATCTTGCGGTGCAGGCGCCGAAACCAGTTGGTGCGAAAGCCGAGCCGTTTCGGCGCCGGGTCAAATATCTGAATGCGCACGCCGGCCTCGCTCAATGCCGCGAGATAACCGGTGGTCAGCTCGCCGCAGCCAAAACCGTCGAGGCTGGCGGTGACGCGCACGCCGCGTTGCGCCGCCTCGATCAGCACTTGCTGCAGCTCGTTGCCCACCTTGTCCTCGAACACGATGAAGGTTTCCAGGAGGATTTCAGTCTTGGCCTGGCGCATGGCCTCGAACACCCGTGGAAAATACGCTTCGCCGTTCTCCAGCAGTTCCACCAGGTTGTTGCCTTGCCAGCCGTATTGGACGTCGACCACGCCGGGTTCACGGATCGACGGGTGGGTGGCCAGGTGTTCCGCAGTGGTTTTTTCCATCGGTGCGCTGCTCATAGCTCGATCTCCACCGATAGCGGTGCGTGGTCGGAAAGGTGTGACCAGGGCCGTGCCGCCAGGACTTTCGGGTGGCTGGCCTTGAGGTTGCGCACGTAGATGCGGTCCAGGCGCAAGGCCGGCAAGCGCGCCGGAAAACTGCGCGCCGGTTTGCCGTGGTGTTCGGCGAACACCTCGCGCAGTCCACAGGGTTTGAGCAGCGCATCGGCGCGCTGGCGCCAATCGTTGAAGTCGCCGGCGACAATCACCGGCGCATCAGCCGGCAACTCTTCGAGGCGCTGGGCCAGCAGCTTCAGCTGTTCGTTGCGATGGGTTTCGCGCAGGCCCAGATGAACGCAGATGGCGTGCACCTCCGGGCCGTCGCCGGGCAGGCGCAATACGCAATGCAGGATGCCGCGGTTCTCGTGTCCGCTGATCGACACGTCGAGGTTGTCGTGGCGAATGATCTGGAATTTCGACAGCAGCGCATTGCCGTGATCGCCCGCCGGGTACACCGCATTGCGTCCGTAGGCGAACTGCGGCCACAGCGTGTCGGCAAGGAATTCATACTGCGGCATTGTCGGCCAGTTGCTGTAGCGCCGGGGATGATGTTCGTGGGTGCCGTGGACTTCCTGCAAAAACACCACATCGGCGGATACGCTGCGCACCGCTTCACGCAGTTCCGGCAGGATGAAGCGCCGGTTCAGCGCGGTAAAACCCTTGTGCGTGTTGACCGTCAGCACGGTGAAGCGGCGCACGGCGGCCATGGCTGGCGGCTGGTCATCGATGGCACTGAACGGCTCGGGCCCATTCATGGCAGCACCCCTTCGGCAGCCGGCTCGCCGGGGGCGGTGGCGAGGTTCTTGTCGAGATGAAAATGTTCAAGCAAACGGCGGGCATCGAAGGGCGCGCGGACTTTGCTGTCATTGTCGAAATAGCAAAACACTTCCCGGGATTTGCGTGCCTTGGGTTTTTGCCGTGGTGCGATCAGATGCGCGTCGGAGGGTTGTCGGCCGTGGTTCCAGGCCTCGATCCGCGCGGCCCAGCGTTCCAGCGCTTCGGGGGTGTAACCGCTGGCATAGAGTTCTTCGGCGCCGTGCAGGCGCAGGTACACGAAGTCGCTGGTGATGTCTTCGCGATACGGCCATTTACCGGCGGTGTCAGCAATGACCAAGGCGACGTTGTGGCGTTTGAGCAGGCGGACAAACGCCGGGTCGATGAAGGTGTCGTTTCTGATCTCGACGGCATGACGCAGCGGCTTTTTCTTATACGCCTTCAGGCTGGCGTGACCGTTCACGTGTGAATCGTGCTGGCGGGCGAGGGTGGAAGCCTGTTCGGTGTTGCGGGGCAATTGCTCGAGAAAGTGGTCGAACAGCTCAGCGTCGAATTTGAAACTGGGCGGGAATTGCCAGAGGACAGGACCGAGTTTTTCCTTGAGTTCCAGTACCCCGGAGGCAAAGAAATTCGCCAAGGGTTTATGGACATCTCGAAGGCGTTTGATGTGGGTGATGAACCGCGGGGCTTTGATACTGAAGACGAAGTCTGCCGGGGTTTCGTCGTACCACTGGGCGTACCGTTCGGGCCGTTGCAGGGCGTAAAACGATCCATTGATTTCGATGCTGTTGACCGACCGTGACGCGAACTGCAATTCGCGCTTCTGGGTCAGCCCCTTCGGGTAGAAATCCCCCCTCCAGGGTGTGTAGCGCCAGCCTGAAATACCAATGTGAATCCCCGCCATGTCGCCTCCCGTCTGATGGTCCTCGGTTGCCCCTGTCTTTTGATGACTGCGGGGCAAGCGAGAAAGTTTCGACGGGGCTACAGACGGTAAACGCTCGAAAGACCACCGAGGATCCTGTGGGAGCGAGCATTATCAGTGGCCGGCGACGATGCGGGTCGAACCTTCAGCCGGTTCGGCATACACCGGGCCGAGACGATCAAGACGACCGCTCCACGCGGTCAGCGCCAGTGCCACCAGCACTACCAGGCCACCGATCCATGCGGTATGGATCAAGCCCATATGAGCGACGATCAAACCACCGCCCCACGCACCACCGGCAATGCCGAGGTTGAACGCGGCGATGTTCAGCCCAGACGCTACGTCCACCGC
The DNA here is from genome assembly GCF_949767185.1 of Pseudomonas sp. IT-P100. Taxonomy (NCBI): domain Bacteria; kingdom Pseudomonadati; phylum Pseudomonadota; class Gammaproteobacteria; order Pseudomonadales; family Pseudomonadaceae; genus Pseudomonas; species Pseudomonas sp. IT-P100. Next base: position 134,318 of record NZ_CATKQK010000005.1, on the reverse strand, counting down.
CTGCGGCGTGTGATGTTCGGCCTGACGCACCACATACACCTGCAAGCCCGGCACGTTGCCGAATGCAACCGCACCCCAGACCAGCACGGTGGCCAGCGCCAGCCATGGGTTGCCGGCGGTGAACGTCAGCACGAACAGCACGGCGGCGAGCAGGGCGAAGATGATTTTCAGGGCGCTGATCGGGCCGCGTTTGTCGGCCAGTTTGCCGCCCCAGATGTTGCCAACTGCCACCGAGATCCCGTAGACCAGCAACACCAGGCTGACGGTGCTGGCGCTGAAACCGGAGATGTCCTGAAGAATCGGCGCCAGGAACGTAAACGCGATGAACGAGCCGCCGTAACCGACCGCCGTCATGGCATACACCAGCAGCAGACGCGGTTGCTTGAGTACCTGCAATTGCTGCAACAGCGAAGCCGGTTTGCTGTGCGCGATGTTCTTCGGCACGTAGAGCAGGCTGCCGATGAAGGCGATCACACCCAGCGCAGAGACGGCGAGGAAGGTTTCACGCCAGCCGAAATGCTGACCGATAAACGTCCCCAGCGGCACGCCGGTGACCAGCGCGACCGTCAGGCCGGTGAACATGATCGCAATCGCACTGGCGGCTTTTTCCTTCGGCACCAGGCTGGTGGCAATGGTCGAGCCGATCGAGAAAAACACCCCGTGGGCCAGGCCGGTGACGATTCGCGCAATGATCAGCGATTCGTAGCTCGGCGCTTTCCAGGCCAGCAGGTTGCCGAGGGTGAACAACACCATCAGCGACAACAGCAGCAGTTTGCGCGGGACTTTGCCGGTGAGAGCGGTCAGCACCGGTGCGCCGATGGCAACGCCCAGGGCGTAGAGACTGACCAGCAGGCCGGCAGACGGCAGGCTGACGCCAAGGTCGGCGCCTATCGTGGGTAACAGGCCAACGATGACGAACTCGGTCGTCCCGATGGCAAAGGCGCTGAGGGTCAGCGCGAGCAAGGCAATGGGCATGGCTGCAACTCCGGTGGATTGATTGATGGAGCGCAGTGTCCGGGTTTGGGTTGTGCGGAAAAATAGAGGGGTGGGCATTTGATATTTGCGTTCAGGTCAAATATCAACAGAGCACCACGGTTAAATGTGGGAGCGAGCCTGCTCGCGATAACGGTGGTTCCGCCCCATCAATGCTGGATGTGCCGCCGCTATCGCGAGCAGGCTCGCTCCCACAGGGAGAATGGCTGGAACGTTATCTCGCGGCCAGAACCGAACTTGCCGGGCATTTGCCAATCAGTTCCTAACAGACCCTTTTCAAGGAGCTCCCCGTTTTGCTCAAGTTCAAGACCGCGATATTACTGGGGGCGTTGCTGTTTCTCGGCAGCAACGAACTGGAAGCCACCACGCTGCCGGGACTTCCCGCCGCAGCGGAAGAGCCAGCGAAACCTGAACCGCTGGTCCAGGGCGGCTTGCTCGGGGCGATCAGTTCCAGCATCGACGACGTTCAGGACAAGCTCGACCTCAACGAAGACCTGGTCGACGCCTGGCGCCTGCGAGCGGATCGGGCGGCGGATGAAGTCGACAAACTGGTGAATCGACCTTCGTCTCGATCACCGATGAGCGTGGTCGGCGATTTCCTGTTGTTGTCCGGCGTCTGGCTCGGCGTGTTCGCCTTGCTCACAGTGCTCGGCGCCCTGCTGGACAAGCGCTTGAGTGCCGGGCGTTTTTTTCGAAAACGGCAACGCAGCCAGGACCTGCTCGGCTACCTGCTGCCGTTCACGATTCCCGCGTTGATCTGCCTGCCGCTGACGTTATACGTCAGCCATTTTCTGCCGAACTCGGTGGGCCGGGCGTTGGCCCTGTGTTTTGCCTACGCCACCAGCAGCGGCATTTTCTCCACCTCGATGTTCTTGTGCGTGATCGTCATGTTCAACACCGGGCACAAGCGCCGTGCGGTGCAGATCATTCGTGATTACTGCCCCAAACCGCTGTTCCTGATCGGCTTCCTTGCGGCGCTCAGCGACGCCTTGACCAGCCCGCAGATCGCCCGGCAGCTGGGCGGCAACATCACCAGCAGCATCGCCGTGTTCACCGGGCTGTTTGCTTCAATCATCTTTGGATTGCTGGTGATTCGCCTGAGGCGTCCGGTGGCGCATCTGATCCGCAACCGGGCGCTGGCGCAGCGCTTGAAACAGCCTTCCTTGCAGGAATCCCTGCGGATCTTTTCCCGGCTCTGGTACTGGCCGATTCTACTGATGGTGATGGTGTCGGCGATCAACCTCATCGGCGTCGGCGAGGACAATCAGAAAGCCCTGCGTTGTGCGTTGTTCACCACCATTCTGTTGATCGCCACGGTGTTCCTCAGCACGATTTTCCAGCACCTGTTCAATTCCGGAAAAGCCCAAGCGATCCAGCGCAGCAGCGCCTACAAAGAACGCTTTCTCAGCTTGCTGCATGCACTGCTGCGGATTGTCATGGCCGTGGCGTTCATCGAAATTCTCGGGCGTATCTGGGGCGTCTCGCTGTTCGAGTTCGCCGAGCGCAACTCGGTGGGCCGGGCGATCAGTGAGTCGCTGAGCAGCATGGGCCTGATCTTCCTGGTGACCTGGTTGCTGTGGGTGGTGCTCGATACAGCGATTCAGGAAGCGCTGAAGCCGCCGATCAATAAACGCACGACACAGCCCAGTACGCGGGTAAAAACCATTCTTCCACTGCTGCGCAACGCGATCAAAATCATCCTCGTGGTGATCTGTGCAATCACCACCATGGCCAACCTCGGTATCAACGTCGCACCGCTTTTGGCGGGTGCCGGGGTGGTCGGCCTGGCCATCGGTTTCGGCTCGCAGCAACTGGTGCAGGACGTCATCACCGGCCTGTTCATCATCATCGAAGACACCCTGTCGATTGGCGACTGGGTCGTGCTCGATTCCGGGCATGCCGGCACCGTCGAAGGCCTGACCATCCGCACCTTGCGCCTGCGCGACGGCAAAGGGTTTGTGCACTCGGTGCCGTTCGGGCAGATCAAGGCCGTGACAAACCAGTCGCGGCAATTCGCCTATGCGTTTTTCTCGGTGCAGTTCACCTACGACACCGACGTGGACAAGGCCATCGAGCTGATTCGCGAGGCGGGGGAGTCGATCCGTGAGGACGCATTTCTCAAGTACAACCTGCAAGGGCCGCTGGATGTGTTTGGCGTCGACAAAATGGACCTCAACGGCGTGGTGCTGACGGCGCAGTTCCGTACGGTATCGGGTGGGCAGTATGCGGTGAGCCGGGCGTTTAACCAGCGTTTGAAGAAGCTTGTGGATAACAGCCCATGGGTGCATTTCGCGCAGACTTATCCACAGCAGGTTTTAATGCCGAAGCGGGGGATGGGGGAGCCGGAAGATGACGGCGCAGCGCCGGAGAATTCGCCGGTGTTGCTGCCGGATCAGCCGCGTACTCAATGATTTTTCTTGGGGCCGGCCGGGACAGCATCAATGCCGGATCAGTTTGTTGCGTATTTCGATCGTCGATTCCAACCAGAAAACCTGCTTTCCGGCGATCTCGGCAGCCACCGGAAGACCATCGCGATACACCAGTCGATTGCTCGCCAACGCCGGTACTTTCGCGCCGGGTAACAGCGTGCCCGCCAGGTTCAGCGGATCCACCCCGCACACAGCGATCAAACTGCCGTCATGTGCCCGCCGCCGAACTTCCCGCAGCAATGGGATCGCCTCGGGCAAGGCGAATTGCTCGCCGGCCAGGCCATTCACGAACCGCCCACCACGAATCTCGCCGCGGGCCTCCAGCCGATGGAACGTGCGCAGCAATTCGCGCCAGCTCGGCAACCAGTCTGCTTCGCGTTCCAGCAGGCGCCAGAACACCACGCCGTAGCGGCGCAGCAAGGTCAATGCGATGTGTTCCAGCGTGTCGCTCGGTGTTGGATGTTTGTTGTCCACGGTCGGCGCTGGTGGCCCGCGTCGAAGCAAGGCCCAGCGACCGGCATCGTCCATGCCGCCGATAAACGCCCCGCGTCCGCGTCGGCTGCTGCGGGCCTGGCGTTTGCTCGCCGGCGTAATCAGCGCCCGCAAACCGGCAAAGCTGTCGGCGTTCACCAGCCCGGCGCCGACCAGTTCCTGCAAGGCGATTTCCAGCTCAGAGCGCAGCAGATGAGCCTCGTGAATCAGCTCATCGAAAAACAGCGCGCCATGCTGACTGAGTGCTTGATGAACCTTTTGCGTTTTCGGCGACAGTTCGTTGACGGGTGTCTGCTCGGTCAGACTGCTCCACAACCCGACCTGACTGCGCGGCAGCAGCACAATGGGCGTGCTGCGCAACGCGGTGCTGGTGCTTTTGCTGCGTGCAGTCAGGCGCGTCCAGACCAGTTTGCCGCTGCGACACAGGTCATCCAGCCAGCTTGCCGAATAATCCTTGATCCGCGCCGGCAGAATGTCGCTGTCCCAGGCGGAAGCTGCGGCAGGGTAGCCTTCGAATTGACTGACAATCGCTGGCAACACGGTGCTGCCCTGGCCCTGAGTCGCCGCAGAAAGATGCTGCCAGTCAAATAGGAAACGCATGAAATCCTGCAGCGCCACGGGTTCGATTTCCCGCCGCAGGCGCTTGACCGTGTAGCGATGAATCCGCGCCAGCAAATGCCGTTCGCACCATTCCTCCTGATCGGTGCCGGGGGTGAATCGCCCGCGCAGCACATAACCTTCGCGCTCCAGTTGTGCCAGCGCCTGGGTGATGTGTATCGGAGGAAATCCCAGCGGTTCGGCAATCGCGCTCAGCGGCAACGGACCAAAAGCGCTGAGCCGCGCGCGGATGACTTCCAGCAACGCGTCGTCCGGCTCCCAGGCCTCATCGAATCCTGGCAGCGCCTCCAGCGGAGGGAACAACTGCGCCTGTGGATACATCGCCCGCAGGCACGTCAGTCGTTCCACTGCCAGCCACAGTGATCGCTCGGCATCGACCTGCAACCGACTGGCGCGCCCGCTGTCGGCAAGTGCGTTCAGCCACTCGGGCCACTGCGGATTGGCCTGTGCCTCGGCATCGCTGATGCACGCCAGACTCATCAGCGCCTCATGCATTTCATCAAGGCCGGTCGGCGTCGGCCAGGCCTCATCGCGTACCGCTTGAATCGCCTCGGCATCCAGTGCGCCGAGGTCGTCGGTGGACTGCGGATCGGTCCAGCGCCGGTTGAGCACGGCTTGGGTTCGGCGCTCTTCCAGCGGCGCGTCGTCAAGGAAGGTATAAGGTCGGGCGCTGAGAATTTCTGCCGCCAGTGGCGAGGGCGCGGGCAGGTCACGGCTGATCAGGCGAACGTCGCCGTTTTCCATCCGGCGCAACAAGGCCAGCCAGCCTTCGCAGTCCATGGCTTCGTGCAGGCAATCGTCGAGGGTTTGTTCCACCAGCGGATGGTCGGGAACCTCGCGCTCGCCGGCGAGGTTTTCCACGCAGGCAATCTGGTCGGGGAACACACTGGCGATCAGGTCTTCGCTTTTCATTCGTTGAATCTGCGGCGCGACTTTACGCCCGCCGGTGTAACGCGGCAGCGCCAGCGCGACCCCGGCATTCCAGCGCCAACGCACGCCGAACAGCGGCGCATCGAGTACTGCTTGGATCAGCAGGTGCTCGGCGCTGTTGCTGTGCAGGTAACGCCAGACTTCGTCGAGCTCAAAACTGTGGCTGGTGGACAGCGACAGGACGATCGCGTCTTCGCTGGCGGCAGCCTGCAATTCGAAATTGAAGGTGCGGCAGAATCGCTTGCGCAGGGCCAGGCCCCAGGCGCGGTTGATACGGCTGCCGAATGGCGTGTGGATGATCAGTTGTGTGCCGCCGGACTCGTCGAAAAAACGCTCCATCAGCAGCGTGTCCTGGGACGGCAGGGCGCCCAGTGTCAGGCGCGCGCGGGCGAGGTAGTCCACCAGTTGTCCGGCGCTGGCGAGGTTGAGGCCGAGGGTGTCGGTCAGCCAGTCGAGGGCGGGTTGCAAGTTGCCGGGCGTAGCGCCGAGCAGGGCATCAAGTTGCGCTTGCAGGCGGGCCACGGCGAAGGACAATTCAGCGCTGCGCCCCGGCGCTTCACCGAGCCAGAACGGAATGGTCGGCGGCTGCCCGTGAGCATCTTCGACCCGGACTTTGCCGGTGTCGACCCGCAGGATTCGGTACGAGGTATTGCCCAACTGAAAGATGTCGCCGGCAATGCTTTCCACCGCGAAATCTTCGTTGACGCTGCCGATGTTCAGCCCTTGCGGTTCCAGCAGCACGCTGTAGTCGGCGTTGTCCGGAATGGTGCCGCCGCTGGTCACGGCGGTCAGTTTGCTGCCCCGGCGACCACGCAACGTGCGCGTCACGGCGTCGCGGTGCAGGAACGCGCTGCGAATGCCCTGGCGACCGTTGTAGCCTTCGGCGAGCATCTGCAGCAGCGCCTGATAATGTTTTTCGTCGAGACCTGCGTACGGCGAGGCTTTGCGGAACATTTCCAGCAGCGCTTGTTCCGGCCATTCCTGGCAACTGACCTCGGCGATGATCTGCTGGGCCAGTACATCCAGGGGAGCTTGAGGAATGTTCAACGTGTCGAGTTCGCCCCGGCGCACGCAGTCGAGCAGGGCGGTGCATTCGATCAGGTCATCGCGGGTGGTGGCGAATAACCGGCCTTTCGGTGTGCCACCGACCTGGTGGCCGGAGCGGCCGACCCGTTGCAGAAAACCGGCGATCGAGCGCGGTGAAGAGATCTGGCAGACCAGATCGACATCGCCGATGTCGATCCCCAATTCCAGCGACGCCGTGGCGATCAGCACTTGCAGGTCGCCGCGCTTGAGCCGCTGTTCGGCGTCGAGGCGGAACTCCTTGGCCAGGCTGCCATGGTGGGCGGCGACCGCTTCCTTGCCGAGACGCTCGCTCAAATGCCGGCTCAAACGTTCGGCCAGGCGTCGGGTGTTGACGAAAATCAGCGTGGTGCGGTGTTCGCGGGCGAGGACGGCGAGGCGGTCGTAGACCAGTTCCCAGACATCATTGGCCATGACGGCGGACAACGGCACCGGCGGTACTTCGATGCCCAGATCCCGCGGCCGCGCGTGGCCGATGTCGATGATCGCGCATTCGCGATCACGTCCCACCAAAAAGCGCGAGACGGCCTCGATCGGTTTTTGCGTGGCGGACAGCCCGATGCGCATCAGCGGTGTTGCGCACAACGCCTGCAAACGCTCCAGGCTCAAGGCCAGATGACTGCCACGCTTGCTGGCGGCGATGGCGTGGATTTCATCGACGATCACCGTGCGCGTGGTGCCGAGCATTTGCCGGCCGGAGTCGGAACCGAGCAGCACGTAAAGGGATTCCGGGGTGGTGACCAGAATGTGCGGCGCGGTCTTGCGCATTGCCGAGCGGTCTTTTTGCGGCGTGTCCCCGGTGCGCACGGCGGTGGTGATCTGCCGCTCGGGCAAGCCCATCGCGCGTAACTGTTCACGGATGCCGGCCAGCGGATTTTGCAGGTTGATCTGGATGTCGTTGGACAAGGCCTTGAGCGGCGAGACGTAGACCACCAGGGTTTCGTCAGGCAAACCGCCTGCGGTTTCCTGGGCACGGTGAACCAGGTCATCGATGACGGCGAGAAACGCGGTGAGGGTTTTGCCGGAGCCGGTGGGCGCGGCGATCAGGGTCGAACGGTGCTGGCGGATCAGCGGCCACGCCCGGGCCTGGGCGGCGGTAGCCGTCGGAAAGGTGCTGCTGAACCAGGCGCTGACGGCGGGGTGGAAGCCTGTCAGGGCCGCGTCCGTGGGAATGGGCAGATTCATGGAACAATTTATGCGGGTGGGGATGGGAAGATGCAAGTACCGCTCGGTTTATCACCGGCTTTGTGGCGAGGGCGCTTGCTCCCGCTGGCCTGCGCAGCAGCCCCAAAACCTGCCTCTCTGTTCATGCCGACACTGCGAGCCGCCCGATTTACGACGGCTTCGCAGCCGAGCGGGAGCAAGCGCCCTCGCCACTGGGGCCGCATTGAACACAGGATCTACACTTTACGGATGACGGTTGCGCACTAAACCCGCAAAATGCAACGATTCCGGCAACTATCGACGACATCGCCCGCGAGCGGTATCGATAAAGCCATTGTTCCAATCAGACTGGGCCTGCTGACTCTATGCGAATGCGCCTTATGTTACTGGGCGGCGGAAATGCCCTTGGGCAGGCGCTGATTCGCCTCGGTGCGGAGGAAGACATCGGTTTCCTCGCCCCCCGCCCACCGCAAGACGGCTGGGATGCCGCGAGCCTGACGCAATTGCTCGACGACACCCGGCCGGACGCGTTGATCAACCTCGCCTACTACTTCGACTGGTTTCAGGCGGAGACGGTCAGCGAAACGCGTCTGGCCGGGCAAGAGCGTGCGATCGAGCGCCTGGCTGAACTGTGCCAGCACCACAACATCGTTCTGCTGCAACCCTCGAGCTATCGCGTGTTTGACGGCTCCCGGGCGACGGCCTACAGCGAAAAAGACGAGCCGGTGCCTTTGGGCCTGCGTGGTCAGGCCTTGTGGCGGATCGAACAAAGCGTGCGCGCGACTTGCCCGCAGCACGTGCTGCTGCGGTTCGGCTGGCTGCTCGATGACAGCCCCGACGGCACCCTCGGACGTTTCCTGTCCCGCGCGGAACAACCTGACGAGCTGCTGATGGCCGATGATCGCCGGGGCAACCCGACGCCGGTCGACGACGCGGCCCGGGTGATCATTTCCGTGCTCAAGCAACTCGATTGCGCGGCGCCGCTGTGGGGCACCTACCATTACGCGGGGCACGAGGCGACCACGCCGCTGGCGCTGGGGCAGGCCATTCTCACTGAAGCCCGCGCGCTGCATCCGCTGGCCATCGAAGCGCCGACCGCCCAGGCTCACGCTGCGCGCCCGGACGCTGCCGAAGAACCGCAACACGCGGTGCTGGCCTGCAAGAAAATCCTCCACACCTTCGGGATCAAGCCCCGCGCCTGGCGTGCGGCGCTCCCGAGTTTACTGGACAGGTTCTATCGCCATGGCTGACGGCCCCGTTTTAATCACCGGCGGCGCCGGTTTCATCGGCTCCCACCTGACCGACGCCTTGCTCGCCAAGGGTCATACGGTGCGGATTCTCGATGACTTGTCCACCGGCAAACGTAGCAACCTGCCGCTGGATAATCCTCGCGTCGAGCTGATCGTCGGTGATGTCGCCGATGCGGCCCTGGTTGCTCGCGCCATGGCCGGTTGCAGTGCGGTCGCGCATCTGTCGGCGGTAGCATCGGTGCAAGCCTCGGTGGACGACCCGGTGAAGACGCACCAGAGCAACTTCATCGGCTCGCTGAATGTCTGCGAAGCCATGCGCCAGAGCGGCGTCAAACGCGTGCTGTTTGCCTCCAGTGCTGCGGTCTACGGCAACAATGGCGAAGGCCAGTCGATCGACGAAGATACGCCCAAGGCACCGTTGACGCCGTATGCGTCGGACAAGTTGGCCAGCGAACACTACTTCGATTTCTACCGCCGCCAGCATGGGTTGGAACCGGTGATTTTCCGCTTCTTCAACATCTTCGGCCCACGCCAGGATCCGTCCTCGCCGTACTCCGGGGTGATCAGCATTTTCAGCGAGCGGGCGCAGAAGGGCCTGCCGATCACCGTATTCGGCGACGGCGAGCAGACGCGTGATTTCGTGTACGTCGAGGACCTGGTCGACGTGCTGGTGCAAGCCATCGAAAAGCCGCAGGTTGGAATCGGTGCGGTCAACGTCGGCTGGAACCGGGCGACCACGCTCAAGCAAATGCTGGAAGCGTTGAAAGTGGTGGTCGGTGAACTGCCACCGGTGAGCTACGGCCCGGCGCGTTCTGGTGATATCCGCCATTCGCGGGCGAACAATCAGCGTCTGCTGAAGCGGTTTACCTGCCCCGAACAGACACCGATGGCTGTCGGCCTGGCGCGGTTGCTCGGTCGCTGAGTTTTTCGCCCTCATGAAAAAGGCGCCTGTGAAGGCGCCTTTTTTTCAGCTCGTTCCCACCACGTGAACGATTTAGAACTTGTAACCGAGGCCCACCATGTAGATGAACGGGTCGACATCCACATCGACCTTGGCACGGGTGCCTGGTTTCACTGCGTCGTTTTCCACGGTCGCGGTGGTATCGATGTCGATGTAACGCACTTGGGCGTTGAGCAAGACGTTGTCGGTGATCATGTAGTCAGCACCGACCTCAAACGCCATGCCCCAGGAGTTATCCGCCTTGAAGTTGCTGAACCCCTTGGCGTTGGCCTCGCTGCCGACGTGCTCGTCGTAAATCCAGGTGTAGTTGATACCGGCGCCAACGTACGGCTGGAATGCAGACTTGCCGTCCAGTGGGTAGTAGACAATGCTCAAGGTCGGCGGCAGGTGTTTCAGGGTGCCGAGTTTGCCGTTGCCCGCGCCGAGGGCGGTGCCTTTGATTTTTACGTCATGCTCGAACGGCGAGGCGGCGAGCAGCTCGATACCCCAGTGGCTGTCGAGCATGTAAGCGAAGTTCAGACCCAGTTGCGTGTCGCTGCTCATGGTGGCCTTGCCACCCAGGTCGGTGCCGGCCAAAGGGCCTTGATCGACCTTGACGCTGGAGCTGTCAGCTTTCGGGTTGACGGTGATTGCACCGGCACGAACGATGATGTCACCGGATTCGTGGGCGTAGGCGAGTGGGGTTGCGAGCGCGAGGGCAAACAGCGAAGCGCTGAGCAAGGACTTGTGCATGGAGGCTCCAAAGGACGTTGAAAATGTTCGATGTCCAATGGTACGGAGCCGTCTGGTACGGACTTTTGATTCAGCTCAATGAAACAGTCATGGGGTTGGTTTTTGTGGAACTTTTGATTATTCCATCGCGGGCAAGCCCGCTCCCACAGGATTTGGGTGGTCCCTGTGGGAGCGGGCTTGCCCGTGATGGCGATTGATCAGACAACACAGAACTGCCGGGCTCACTCCGGCAATTCATACACATAAATCTTGTCCGCCTCCATCTGATACCCCGCATCCGCCAACTCACTGGTCGACGCTTTAACCTGCAGTGCTCCTTCGATCCAGTACGGCTGATACAGCTCATCGAGTTTCACGCCGACTTCGCTCTTCACATGCACAATCTGGTTCGACGGCGGTGGCGGCACATGGATGCAGGCGCCGAAATACGGCACCAGCAGAAACTCCGTGGTACGGCCTTCCTCACTCACTTCCAGCGGCACGATATAGCCCGGTAAACGGATGTTCTGGCCGTCGAGGCTCTTCACCACCGGCGCGTTCGGCATATCCTGTTTGGCGGCTGGCGCCGACTCGGCGGACAGCGCACTGCTCATCTGCGACAGGTCGTGCAGGGGTGTCATGTTCGGTACTTCCGGCATCGCGTCCGGCGGAATCATTTCCGACCAGGTCAGTTCTTTCGGCTCGGCCGCCCATAGCGGCAGGGCGACCAGCATCAACAGCGCAAGCAGAGCGCGGGGCATCATTAACGTCCTCATAGTCGGATCGACAGGCCATCGGCCAGGGATTGGCGATACGCGCGCCACGCCGGCACGCTGCCCATCAGCAGCGCGGCGATCAGGATGCCACCGAGCAGCGTCCATTCATATTCGCTTGGCCACGCCAGTGGCAAATACAAACCGTAATTGGCCTGCACATAACCCTGCGCGGCGGCGATACCCAAATAAAGTAGCGCCACGCCAGCGATCACGCCCGCCAGCGCCAGGGCGAACGCCTCCAGCACCAGCAAGGTTGCGATGTGCCACGGCCGAGCGCCCACTGAGCGCAGGATTGCCATCTCGCGCCGACGTTCATTCAGGCTGGTGAGGATCGCCGTGAGCATGCCGATCAACCCGGTCAGCACCACGAACAGCGAGACCACGAACAAGGCTTTTTCTGCCGTGCTCATCAAACTCCACAATTCTTGCAGCGCCACGCCCGGCAGGATCGCCAGCATGGGTTCGCCGCGGAATTCGTTGATTTCGCGCTGCAACGCGAAGGTCGAAATCTTGCTGTTAAGGCCGAGCATGAACGCGGTGATCGCTTGCGGCGTCAGGTCCATGTTGCGCGCCTGATCGGCACTGATCCGGCCTTGGCCCCGGGCGGGCACGCCGTTGTGCCAGTCGATGTGAATCGCTTCCATGCCGCCGAGGCTGATGTGCAGCGTGCGGTCCACCGGGGTGCCGGTGCGTTTCAGAATGCCGACTACGGTGAACGGCTTGTCGTCGTGCTTGACCAGGCTGATCACCGCCACGCCGTGGGCCAGCACCAGTTTGTCGCCGAGTTTGTAGTGCAGCGCATCGGCCACTTCGGCGCCGAGCACCACTTCGAACGGGTCGGTGGCGAAGGCTCGGCCGTCGGCCAGTTCCAGGTGTTGCTGATGGCCGTATTGGTAGTGCTCGAAGTACGCCTCGGTGGTGCCCATCACCCGATAACCGCGATGGGAATCGCCGAGCGACATCGGGATCGCCCACTTCACTTTCGGGTTGTTGGCGAAGTGTTCGAAGCTGTCCCAGCGGATGTTATTGGTGGCGTTGCCGATGCGGAACACCGAGTACAGCAACAGGTTCACCGAGCCGGACCGGGCGCCGACGATCAGGTCGGTGCCGCTGATGGTGCTGGCAAAACTGGCCTTGGCTTCAGTGCGCACCCGTTCCACAGCCAGCAGCAGGCAGACCGACAGGGCAATGGCGAATGCAGTGAGGATCGCGGTGAAGCGGCGGTTTGCCAGGCTGGCCATGGCTAGACGAAACAAATACATCTCAGACCTCGGACGGGGTGGCGGCGCGATTGAGATCGGCCAGCGACAGGTGGCGATCGAACAGCGGCGCGAGGCTTTGGTCGTGGCTGACAAACAACAGGCTCGACCCGGCTTCGCGGCATTCGGCGAACAGCAGGCGAATGAAGTTTTCGCGAGCGTCGTAATCCAGCGCGGAAGTCGGTTCGTCGGCGATCACCAGTTCCGGCTGACCGATCAAGGCGCGGGCGGCGGCGACGCGTTGTTGCTGACCGATGGACAGCGAATCGGCGCGGCGGCCGAGGATGCTTTCATCCTTCAGGCCCAAGTGAGCGAGCAGGGTGGCAGCGGCCTGGTCGACGCTGCCGTGGCGCTGGATTGCCCGCTCGGCGCGCAACCTGGAGAAGTGGCAGGGCAACTCGACGTTCTCGCGCACCGAGAGAAACGGCAGCAGGTTGAACTGCTGGAAAATGTAGCCAGTGTGATCCACGCGGAAGCGGTCACGCGCACCGGCGCCGAGTTCGGTCAGTTCCTGGCCGAGCAGGCGAATGCTGCCGCGATCGGGCTTCTGCACGCCGCCGAGCAGGCCGAGCAGGGTGGTCTTGCCGCTGCCGCTGGGGCCTTTGAGGAACAGGGTTTGGCCGGGCTCCAGGCGGAACGCCGGGATGTCCAGCAGCGGCGGGTGACCGGGCCAACTGAAGCCCAGGTCGGACAGTTCGATAAGTGCTTGGGTCATGTGAAACCGGTCAGGTTGGTGGTGAACCCTGTCGGAGCGAGCCTGCTCGCCATGGGGGCATGACATTCAACATCGATGGTGACTGTTACGCCACTATCGCGAGCAGGCTCGCTCCCACATTTGGATTTGTGTTGGGGTCAGAACTTGAGGGCAACCGCCTTGGCCGTCACTTCAACCCCTTGCTGCCCGCTCGGGCTGATCAGTTGTACCTGAATTTTCTGGGTGGCCGGGAAGGTGTTGAAGATGTTCGCCAGGTCCAGGGTTTTCAGGGCACCCGGGGCCGCACAGGTGAATTGATAGTGCGCGTGGATTTCGCTGTGATCGTGGTGATGTTCGTCTTTGGCATCGGCGTCGTGATCATCATCGGCATCCGGTTTGTCACCAAACAGCGGGCTTTCCAGTTCCTGGGTCGCCACCACACAACCGGCGGCCTTCGGCAGGTTGAACAGGGTAAGCGGTTTTTCCAGTTGCGTACGGACGGCGGCGACTTTGGCCTTGTCGGCGTCGGTGGTGGCAGCGTGTTCGAAACCCACCAGGTTCATCGCCGGGCTTTCCAGTTCCAGCTCGAGGGTCTGGCCGTCCAGCGCCGCGTTCAGGCGACCGACACCATGTTCGTGGGCGCCAAGGCTGCCGTGCTCATGTTCATGATCATGTTCATCAGCGGCATGGGCGACAGCCAACGGCAACAGGGCAAACGGTAAAGCGAGCAGCAGACGACGCATGGCGGGTCTCCGGAAGTAAAATGAATAAACTGTTATGTAATCTTATAACGAAAGTGCTGAGAGTTTGACCGCCCGCTTGGCGTTGCACAAGTCCCATGGGAGCATGTGGGTCAGAAATGTGCAGGAGCAGACTTATGTTGCGAATACGCGGAAGCATCGGCGACTGGCCAGTGGATTTGACCCTGGAGATGGACGACGGTGACTGGGCGAAGCTTGGCGCGCAGTTGCAGGTGGTCAAGCCCGAAGCCAGTGCGGCACAGTCGAAACCGGTGAATCAGGACGATGCGCAGTGGCAGATCGCAAAGGATTTGCTGCGCAAGGCCGGACAATTGAGCGGGCCTGATTTGCTTGAGCAACTGGAAGGACTGACGGGCAGCCCATCGTCGGGCAAACGCCTGTTGGTGCGGTTGCGCCATAGCGCGGAGGTGAAAGTGTCGAGCGGCGGGGATACGCCGCTCTATAGCTGGATCAACCCGGCTTAATACAGCGCAGCAAACATCTTGCGACGGTACGTGGTCACGAGCGGGTGATCATTGCCCAGCAGTTCGAACACCTGCAGCAAGGTCTTGTGCGGCAAGCCTTCGCTGTAGCTGCGGTTGCGGATGAACAGCTTGAGCAACGCATCCAGCGCCGCGTCGTACTGCTGACGGGCCAGTTGCTGGATCGCCAGTTGATACACCGCTTCATCGTCCTGCGGGTTCTGCGCCAGACGCGCCTTCAGGTCCGCGGCATCCGGCAAGTCCTTGGCCTGGCCGAGAAACTGGATCTGCGCTTTTGCGCCGGCCAATGCTGCCTTGTGTTCATCGCTTTTCACCGCGTCGAGTACGGCTTGCGCTTCACCCAGCTCGCCGCGTTCAGTCAGGCAACGGGCATACAGAATCAGTGCCTTGGCGTTGGTGTTGTCTTCGCCCAGCAGCACTTTGAGAATGGCTTCGGCGTCGGCGAAACGACTTTCGTCAAACAGCGCCTGGGCCTGATCGAATGGATCAGCCGCCGCGGGGGGCGGCATTTGTACGTGAGGCTCAAGCATCGCCCGTACGGCGGATTCCGGTTGCGCACCGGCAAAACCGTCCACCGGCTGGCCATCCTTGAACAACACCACGGTTGGCAGGCTGCGAATGCCGAAGCGGGCAACGATGTCCTGTTCGAGGTCGCAGTTGACCTTGGCCAGCAACAACTCGCCCTGATAGCTCTCGGCAATGGTCTGGAGCATCGGCATCAGCGCTTTGCAGGGCGCACACCATTCGGCCCAGAAATCCACCAGCACCGGTTTGTGGAAAGAGTTCTCGATCACCGACTGGTCGAAATCGGCGGTCGTAGCGTCGAAGATGTACGGCGTTTCCTGACTCATGGGGGATCTCGTAAAAGCGTGAATCTGCTCACTATAAGGGCTGGCGCAAAAGATCGCAGCCTTCGGCAACTCCTGCAGGATAGGGGGCGCATTCGGTCAATGTAGGCGCTGCCCCAGGCTGCGATCTTTTAGCGGCTTCAGACGCGCCGCGCGTGGTAGAGGCTCACATGCCGAAACTCTTCCGGCTCAGCCAGATCCGGCAGGGTCATCGCTTCCAGCATTTCGATGCGCCGATACAGCGGATGCCTGAAATCCCTCACCCGCGAATCCGCCACCAGCGCTTCCCGCCCGCGGCTTAAAAACTCATCGAGCAGCGGCAGGTTCGCCCGGTCATACAACACATCGGCGACCAGAATCAGATCAAACCGGTCCGCCTCGGCGAAAAAATCCGTCGAGTAGCTCAGTTCCACGTCATTGAGTTCAGCATTCGCCCGACAGGCGGCAATCGCCAGCGGATCCAGGTCGCAGGCCACCACCTCCAGCGCCCCGGCCTTCACGGCGGCAATCCCCGCGACCCCGGAACCGGCACCGAAATCGAGTACCCGTTTGCCTTTGACCCATTCGGGGAAGTCGGCGAGATAACGGGCCACCGCGAGCCCGCTGGCCCAGCAGAAACTCCAGTACGGCGGCTCATGCAGAATCCGCCGGGTTTCTTCCGGGCTGAAGGCGCGACCCATGTTGTCGCCGTCGATCAGCCAGAGTTTCAGCTCGGTATCGGGCAAGGCGACAGGGACGAGCCGGGCGTCACCCAGCAATTCACTTAATGCCTGTTGCAGGTCGAGCGGTGCAATCATGGCGCTTTGACGAATTGCAGCTGGCCCAATGTCTGCGTGGTTGGTTGCGTGATGGCCTGCGCAGGCAGATGCAAAATCAGCTGGCCGGACTGACTGGCGCGACCCCGCAGTTCAACGCGGGCGCCGACCGGGAAAGATTCCGGGTTGAAGCGCAGATGAAACGGCAACACTTGGTTGGTGCCGATCAGGCTGGAACTGGCGAGCAATTGCTGCGGGCGGTCTTTTTCGTCGATCACCAGCAGCGCCAGCTCGACTTCGGCGCCTGACGGCACACCTTGCAGGGTGCCACTCAATTCACGCTGATACGCGGGCAGCGGGCCGAGGTTGGCGGACTCTTTGGCTTTCTTCTGCGCCGCTTGCGGGGCAGGCCCTGGCGTCGGCGGCTGAGGCTTGGGTGCATCGCTGCTGCAGGCCACCAACAGGCTGAAAAGGCTGAGCAATACGAGCGGTCTGAGGGACATTTGCGGCTCCAGCAAGGTGAAATCCATGGATCGTTCTCTATAGCCAGTCTGTATACCGCAAACCCTATGGCTTGTCTTGCCACAGGGATGCGCTACCATGGCCCTCCCTTTTTTTGTTGCCTGCCACCATGCACTGTCCCTTCTGCGGTGCCAACGACACCAAGGTCATCGACTCGCGTCTGGTCGCCGAGGGCGAACAGGTGCGCCGCCGGCGTGAATGCCTGGCCTGCGGCGAGCGTTTCACGACGTTCGAAACCGCTGAACTGGTGTTGCCGCGCCTGATCAAAACCGACGGCAGCCGCCAGCCGTTCGACGAAGAAAAACTGCGCGCCGGCATGCAGCGTGCGCTGGAGAAGCGCCCGGTGAGTGTCGAGCGCCTCGAATCGTCGCTGGTGCACATCAAACACAAGCTGCGCGCCACCGGCGAGCGCGAGGTCAAGTCCCTCGTGGTCGGTGAACTGGTGATGGCCGAGCTGCAAAAGCTCGACGAAGTCGCCTACATTCGTTTCGCCTCCGTGTATCGGCGCTTCCAGGACCTCAACGAGTTCCGCGAAGAGATCGATCGCCTGGCCCGTGAGCCGGTGAAAGAATGACCTCCTCCCCAGAACAAGCCATCCTCGACGCCCATTACATGGCCCGCGCCCTGGAACTGGCGCGCAAAGGCTATTACACGACACACCCCAACCCTCGGGTCGGTTGCGTGATCGTGAAGGACGGGCAAATTGTCGGCGAAGGCTGGCACGAGCGCACCGGCGAACCCCACGCCGAAGTCCACGCCCTGCGCGCGGCGGGCGACAAGGCCCGTGGCGCTACCGCTTACGTGACCCTCGAACCGTGCAGCCACCACGGCCATACACCGCCCTGTGCCGATGCGCTGGTGAATGCCGGCGTCGCCCGCGTGGTCGCGGCGATGCAGGACCCGAACCCGTCGGTGGCCGGTCGTGGCATGCAGCGTCTGGCTCAGGCCGGCATCGTTATCGAAAGCGGTGTGCTGGAAGGCGAGGCGCGCAAGCTCAATCAAGGCTTCCTCAAACGCATGGAACACGGTCTGCCGTTCGTGCGGGTCAAGTTGGCCATGAGCCTCGACGGTCGCACGGCGATGGAAAGCGGCGAAAGCCAATGGATCACCGGCCCGGCTGCGCGCTCGGCGGTTCAACGCCTGCGCGCCCAGGCCAGCGTGGTGCTGACCGGCGCCGACACGGTGCTGGCCGACAAGGCCCGTTTGACCGTACGTGCGGATGAGTTGGGGCTGGACGCCGAGCAAACTGCGTTGGCCATGAGCCGCCCGCCGCTGCGCGTGCTGATCGACGGCCGTTTGCGCGTGCCGCTGGACGCGCCGTTCTTCAAGGCAGGCCCGGCGCTGGTCGCCACCTGCATGGCCATCGAAGAGCAATACGCCAACGGTCCGGAATGCCTGATCGTGGCTGGCGACGATGGTTTGGTCGACTTGCGCAAGTTGCTGGTCGAACTGGCCAATCGCGGCGTCAATGAAGTGCTGGTCGAAGCGGGCCCGCGTCTGGCGGGGGCATTTGCCCAGCAAGGTCTGGTGGACGAGTTCCAGATCTTCATCGCCGGCAAGTTCCTCGGTTCTTCGGCCCGTCCATTGCTGGACTGGCCGCTGGCGCAGATGAAAGACGCGCCCGAGCTCAAAATCACTGAAATTCGCGCGGTTGGCGATGACTGGCGAGTCATTGCCATTCCTGCGCCAGCGGCGAGCGTATAATTTCCGGCCTGCGCCACGCGACGGCCCTGTTCTCGAGGAGGACTCCATGTTTACCGGCATCATCGAATCCATCGGCAGTATTCGTGCATTGACCCCAAAAGGCGGAGATGTGCGGGTACACGTAGAAACCGGCAAGCTCGACCTGAGCGACGTCAAGCTGGGCGACAGCATCGCGGTCAACGGCGTGTGCCTGACGGCTGTTGAACTGCCGGGCAATGGCTTTGCCGCGGACGTCAGTCGCGAAACCCTCGACTGCACCGCCATGAACGACCTGAAAAGCGGCAGCCCGGTCAACCTGGAAAAAGCCCTGACCCCGACCACTCGCCTCGGCGGGCATCTGGTCAGCGGTCACGTCGATGGCGTGGGTGAAGTGGTTGCCCGCACCGATAACGCCCGCGCCGTGGAATTCCGCATTCGTGCGCCGAAGGAACTCGCCAAGTACATCGCCCATAAAGGCTCGATCACCGTCGACGGCACCAGCCTGACCGTGAACGCGGTCGATGGCGCCGAGTTCATGCTGACCATCATTCCGCACACCCTGAGCGAAACCATCATGGCGTCGTACCAGCCAGGTCGCCGGGTGAACCTTGAAGTCGACTTGCTTGCCCGTTACCTGGAGCGCCTGCTGTTGGGCGACAAGGCCGCAGAGCCAACTTCCAGTAACATCACTGAAAGCTTTCTGGCCGCCAACGGCTACCTAAAATCCTGACCCAAGGGGGTGCCTTGTGGCGCTCAATAGCATCGAAGAACTGGTTGAAGACATCCGCCAAGGCAAGATGGTCATCCTCATGGATGACGAAGACCGCGAGAACGAAGGCGACCTGATCATGGCCGCCGAGTGCTGCCAGCCTGAACACATCAACTTCATGGCCAAGCACGCCCGTGGCCTGATCTGCATGCCGATGAGCCGCGAGCGCTGCGAACTGTTGAAGCTGCCGTTGATGGCACCGCGCAACGGTTCCGGCTTCGGCACCAAGTTCACCGTATCGATCGAAGCGGCTACTGGCGTGACTACCGGCATCTCCGCCGCCGACCGTGCGCGTACCGTGCAGGCCGCTGCCGCGAAAGACGCCAAGGCTGAAGACATCGTCAGCCCCGGCCACATCTTCCCGCTGATGGCCCAGGCCGGTGGCACCCTGGCTCGCGCCGGCCACACTGAAGCCGCCTGCGACCTCGCACGCATGGCCGGTTTCGAGCCGAGCGGCGTGATCTGCGAAGTGATGAACGACGACGGCACCATGTCCCGCCGCGCCGAACTCGAAGCCTTTGCTGCAGAACACAACATCAAGATCGGCACCATCGCCGACCTGATTCACTACCGGATGATCCACGAACGTACCGTTCAGCGGATTGCCGAGCAGCCGCTGGACAGCGAACTGGGCCAATTCAACCTGGTGACCTATCGTGACTCCGTGGAAGGCGACGTGCACATGGCCCTGACCCTGGGCAACGTGTGCGCCGAAGAACCGACCCTGGTTCGGGTGCACAACATGGACCCGCTGCGCGATTTGTTGATGGTCAAGCAGCCTGGCCGCTGGAGCCTGCGTGCCGCCATGGCCGCGGTTGCCGAGGCCGGCAGCGGCGTGGTGCTGTTGCTCGGTCACCCGCTCGATGGCGACGTGTTGCTGGCACACATCCGTGAAACGGCGGAGCACGCGCCGGTGAAAAAACCGACCACCTACAGCATTGTCGGTGCCGGTTCGCAGATCCTGCGGGACCTGGGCGTGCGCAAAATGCGCCTGATGAGTGCGCCGATGAAATTTAATGCGATATCCGGTTTCGATCTGGAAG
Source organism: Pseudomonas sp. IT-P100 (assembly GCF_949767185.1). NCBI lineage: Bacteria > Pseudomonadati > Pseudomonadota > Gammaproteobacteria > Pseudomonadales > Pseudomonadaceae > Pseudomonas > Pseudomonas sp. IT-P100. The sequence goes on along the minus strand of NZ_CATKQK010000005.1, from coordinate 114,095 downwards.
TTGTAGAATACGTGCCCTCCGAATAATGACCGGTTGTTCCCGGCCCTGTATTCGCGGTTCAAATATCACTGAGGGACGCGTAGAAAACGCGTCCCGGCTCTTTAAGAGATCTAACGAATGACCCTGAAGACCATCGAAGGTACCTTCATCGCCCCTAAAGGCCGCTACGCTCTGGTAGTGGGCCGTTTCAACAGCTTCGTCGTTGAAAGCCTGGTCAGCGGTGCAGTTGATGCCCTGGTTCGCCATGGCGTGAGCGAAAGCGACATCACCATCATCCGTGCGCCTGGCGCCTTCGAAATCCCGCTGGTTGCGCAGAAAGTCGCTCAGAAGGGCGAGTTCGCAGCCATCATCGCTCTGGGCGCGGTCATTCGTGGCGGTACTCCGCACTTCGAATACGTGGCGGGTGAATGCACCAAGGGCCTGGCCCAGGTGTCCATGGAGTTCGGCGTACCGGTCGCTTTCGGCGTGCTGACCGTTGATTCCATCGAGCAAGCCATCGAACGTTCCGGCACCAAGGCCGGTAACAAAGGTGCCGAAGCTGCCCTGTCCGCTCTGGAAATGGTCAGCCTGCTGGCGCAGTTGGAGGCCAAGTGATTAGCGACGAAAGCGATCGTTTCAACCCGCGCGATCCAAAGCCTGCGGACGCCGGCAAGCCATCGAAAAGCGTCAAGCGTCGCGAAGCCCGTCAGCTCGCGACCCAGGCGCTGTACCAGTGGCACATGGCCAAGCAGTCGCTGAACGAGATCGAAGCGCAGTTCCGGGTCGATAACGATTTCAGCGATGTCGACGGCGCCTACTTCCGTGAAATCCTCCACGGGGTTCCTGCGCAGAAGGACAAGATCGACGCCGCGCTCAAGCCTTGCCTCGACCTGACCATCGAAGAGCTCGACCCGGTTGAACTGGCGGTATTGCGCCTGTCCACCTGGGAACTGCTCGAGCGCGTTGATGTGCCGTACCGCGTTGTGATCAACGAAGGTATCGAGCTGGCGAAAGTCTTCGGTTCCACCGACGGCCACAAATTCGTCAACGGCGTACTCGACAAGCTGGCCCCGCGTCTGCGTGAAGCTGAAGTGAAGGCGTTCAAGCGCTGATCGGCGCTTGAAATCGCAATGGGTGAGTTTGAGCTGATCCGCAATTTCTTCGCCGCCGCGCCTTGTGCGCAGGGCGGCGAGGGCGTTGCCCTCGGGATCGGCGATGACTGCGCCTTGCTGGCTGTTCCCGCCGGGGAGCAGTTGGCTGTTTCCACCGACACGCTCGTGGCCGGTGTGCATTTCGCAGACCCTTGCGACCCGTTTCTGCTCGGTCAGCGCTCGCTGGCCGTGGCCGTCAGTGATCTGGCTGCCATGGGCGCCACTCCCATCGCCTTTACCCTTGCCCTGACCTTGCCTTCGGCGACCGCCGATTGGCTGCAAGCGTATGCCCATGGTTTGAGCCTCATGGCCCAGAGCTGTGGTGTGGCGCTGGTGGGCGGCGATACCACCCGCGGGCCGTTGAGCCTGACCATGACAGTGTTCGGACGTGTGCCGGCAGGCAAGGCGCTGACCCGCAGCGGCGCTCAGGTCGGCGATTTGCTGTGTGTCGGCGGTGAGCTGGGCAACGCCGCCGGGGCCTTGCCCCTGGTGCTCGGTCAGCGAACTGCCGAAGCCGCCATCGCCGATCCGTTGCTGGCGCATTACTGGTCGCCGCAACCGCAACTCGCGTTGGGTCGGGCTTTGCGCGGCAAGGCGACGTCGGCGCTGGACATCTCCGACGGCCTGCTCGCCGATTGCGGGCACATTGCGCTCGCGTCGAAGGTCGGCATTCAGGTTGAACGGGACCGATTGCCGCTGTCGAAGGCTTTAGTGGCCTTCCTCGGTCAACCGGGTGCCGAACACGCTGCCCTGAGCGGCGGAGACGATTACGTGCTGGCCTTCACCTTACCGTCCGTCGAGTTGTCGCGGATGGTGGCAGATGGCTGGCCAATTCATGTGGTCGGGCGTGTGGTGACGGGGCAGGGCGTCGTGCTGCTGGATGCTGCCGGACAAGACATCACCCCGCAAACCCGGGGCTATCAACATTTTCGGGAGACACCGTGACAGATCATCCCAAACAGGTTCCGGCGGAGTTCGTACCGCCGTCGGTCTGGCGCAATCCATGGCATTTCCTGGCGTTCGGCTTCGGTTCGGGCACCTTGCCAAAGGCACCGGGCACCTGGGGTTCCTTGGTTGCGCTACCCTTTATTCCGTTGTGGCAGATGCTGCCCGACTGGGGTTACTGGCTGATGCTGGGCATCACCATGCTGTTCGGCTTCTGGCTGTGCGGCAAAGTGGCCGACGATTTGCGGGTGCACGACCACGAAGGCATCGTCTGGGACGAAATGGTCGGGATGTGGATCACTCTCTGGCTGGTGCCGGAAGGCTGGTACTGGTTGCTCGCGGGTTTTCTGGTGTTCCGCTTCTTCGACATTCTCAAGCCGTGGCCGATTCACTGGATCGACCGGCACGTGCACGGCGGCGTCGGGATCATGCTCGACGACGTATTGGCCGGGGTGTTCGCGTGGTTGGCGATGCAGGGGCTGGTATGGATTTTCGCCTGATGAGTGGCGAAGCAGGAGACTAGGATGGCTCGACGCTGGTTGGCTCTGACGGGTTTCGCCCTGTTTGCTTCCCTCGCCCTGGCGGGGGAGGCAGTGACGACGCCAGCGGTGATTCATCTGGCCAGCGAAGACTGGGAAGACTACACCGCCGCCGATGGCCATGGTCTGGGTTGGGACGTGCTGCGTGAAGTCTTCGAGCCGGCCGGGGTCAAGCTGGACATCCGCACCGAACCTTACATTCGCGCCATCGGCCTGGCCCAGCGGGGCGAAGTGGACGCCTGTGTCGGCGGCTATCGCGATGAAGTCAGCGACCTGCTGTATCCGCGTTGGAATTACGACACCGATCACATCTACGCCCTGGGGCTGGCCAGTAACCCGGCGCCGACCCCGGAGACCCTGGGCAACTATCGACTGGCCTGGGTTCGCGGTTATGATTTCCAGAATTACCTGCCCAACATAAACCGCTATAACGAAGTCGTTCGGCGCACTGGCATTCTGTCGATGCTGACCCACGACCGCGCCGATTTCTACATCGACGCGCTGACCGAGGTGGATTACATCGTCCGCCAGGCCAAGGATCCGTCCCAGTTCCGACGCACGCACATCGCGGAATTGCCGCTGTACCTGTGTTTTGCCGATACGCCCAAGGCGCGGGAGTTGATGGCTCTGTTCGACCGGCGAATGGAGGTGCTGGTCAAAAACGGCCGGCTGAAACCGATCTTCGAACGCTGGAAACAACCCTATCCCTTCGATTCGAACTGAACAAAGCTCCTGCGCAGGTGATGATTCCTGTGTTCGCTCCCACAGGGCTAGAACAGGGCGGGGATCAAACTTTTAGATCGTTATGCTCCATAATTCAGCCTAAGCGTCTGTAGGAACGTGCTGTTACAATGCCGCGTCTGCGAATCTCCAGTACCTATTGATCAGGAGCACACCGGTGCCTGTCGTTTTTGTCGCCGCTTCCAAGCTGCCAACGCCTTTTGCGCAATTCACCATGCACGGCTTTCTCGATGAAGAGAACGGGCGTGAGCACGTCGTGCTGAGCCTCGGTGAGTTCGACGACGGTGCCCCGGTACTCGGCCGCTTGCACTCCGAATGCCTGACGGGCGATGCCTTGTTCAGCCAGCGCTGTGACTGCGGCTCGCAACTCGAGGCCGCGTTGCAGGCCATCGCCCGGGAAGGCCGTGGCGTGTTGCTGTACTTGCGTCAGGAAGGCCGTGGCATTGGCCTGCTGAACAAGATCCGCGCCTATGAATTGCAGGACGGCGGTGCCGACACCGTTGAAGCCAACGAGCGTCTGGGCTTCGCCGCGGACCAGCGCGACTACGCCATGTGCCTGCCAATGCTCGAGCATCTGGGTGTGAAATCCCTGCGTCTGATGACCAACAACCCACGCAAGGTCAAAGCGTTGACCGACATGGGCATTGTGGTTGCCGAGCGCGTTCCGTTGCACACCGGCCACAATCCGCACAACAAACTCTACCTGGCCACCAAGGCCAGCAAGCTTGACCACATGATGGGCAACGAGCATCAGGGCGAGGTAGACCGGGCGTGACCCGCGGTCAGGTGCGGCGGCGACTGGCCGTCAGCTGGTGGCAATACCTGGCGCTGGCCTTGGTGCCGCTGTTCGTGATCAACGGCGTATTCGGCCAGGGCGAGGCGCTTTTGCCAGTGTTGGCGATGCCATTGTTCATCGCCGGTGTGGCGTCGATGTTTGTCAGCCTGAAGTTTTTTGGTGGCTACAAACACGCGCTGATCGTCACCCAGAAAGCCCTCGATACCCCTGAAGAGCCTGCCGCCTGGATTACCCTCGCCGCTAAGCGCCGTTCAGCGTTTCTCGCGGCCGGCCTGCCTGCCTGGATTGGCGCTCTGGCGGTGTTCGTCGGGCTCGAAGCGGTGCCGTTGGTGCTGTTGGCGCTGTCGACAACGGTGCTGTTCTATCTCTACCGTATTCCGCGTCAACTCGGCTGATGCGCCGCATCGGGCTGGCGGTTCTGCTGCTGGCCGTCAGCGGCATGGCCTCTGCTATCGAACGCGTCGTCAGTCTCGCGCCGTCTCTGTCTGAAATCGTTGTTGAACTGGGTTCAGCCGATCTTCTGGTCGGTGTGCTCGATGCCGGCGATCGTCCTGCTGAACTCAAGGACCTTCCTTCCGTTGGCCGCTACGGCCAATTGGACATGGAACGGCTGCTCAGCCTGAAACCTGATTTGCTGCTGCTCTGGCCCGGCAGCGTCGGCCCGGCCCAGCGTGAACAACTCAAGCGCTTGAACATCCCGACCTACGTCGCCGATCCGCACAACCTTGAACAACTGACCGCGCAAATCGAGGCGATCGCCCTGCAGCTCGGCCGTCCCGAGCGTGGCGTTTCATTGGCCAGCGATCTGCGTCAGCGCCTCGATGCACTGCGCCAGCGCTATCGACGGGACGAACCGTTACGAGTGTTTTATCAGGTCTGGGATCGTCCGCTGTACACCGTCGGCGGCGGGCAGATCATCAGTGATGCGCTGGAAGTGTGCGGTGCGCGCAATGTGTTTGCCGACCTGACATTGCCCGCGCCGCAGGTCAGTGTGGAGGCGGTGTTGCAGCGTAATCCCGAGGTGATCCTGGCCAGCGATCAGGCGCAGCTGGAGACGTGGAAGGCCTGGCCACAGGTGGCGGCGGTAGCGCAGGATCAATTGCGGTTGGTGCTGGACAAGGGCCTGGAACGGCCGAGTGGGCAGATGATCGGAGCGACTGCGAAGCTTTGCCACATCATCGCGCCGGACCGCTGACCTGTGGCGAGGGAGCTTGCTCCCGCCGGGCTGCGAAGCGGCCCCAAATCCGTCAGTGCGTTACTTCAGGTGGGATCGCGTCAGCCTGTTTTGCGACTGCTGCGCAGTCGAGCGGGAGCAAGCTCCCTCGCCACAGGTGATCGGGTTGCTCTTAGAGCTCCGGTGTCCACGTCACCCCAAACATCCACGCCCGTTCTTCCTCACGATAGCCAAACTGGCTGCCGTCATGGCTGTACAGCGCCCGGCTGTACCCCTTGTCCAGCAGGTTATCGACCTTCAGCTCAAGCTTGATCTCACGATTCAGCGCCCAACTGCTGCGCAGTCCCAGCAGTGCATACCCGCCTAATGGCTGCTGATTTTTCTCATCGTCATAACTGCTGCTCACCGCTTGCCAACTGGCGCCGAGACCCAGTCGATCGAACTGCCGATCCAGGTCCAGGCTCAACGTCCGCCGTGCGCGACGCGCCAGGGTGTGGCCACTGTCGCGATCCCGCGGGTCTATGATCGCCACGCCAAGAGCGCTCTGCCAGCCAAACAGTTCCTGCTTCAACGCCGCTTCAAATCCGTTGATCCGCGCGGAGGCGACGTTCTGCGGGCGGTCGTTGCTGCCGAAGATGATCGCGTCCTTGAGGTCGGTGCGATACAGCGAGGCTTCGAGGCGGCTGAAATCGGTCAGCTGACTGCGCCACTGCAGCTCATAGCTTTTCGAGGTTTCAGGCTTCAGGTCCGGATTGCTGAAACCCGGGTAATACAAGTCATTGAACGTCGGTGCGCGAAAGCCTTCGCTGTAGGTCAGCAGCACGTCGTTGTCCGGGTTCAGCGGCAAGGTGAACGTGCCGCTCCAGCTGTTCTGGCTGCCGAACTGCTGGTTCTGGTCGTGGCGCAGGCCCAGTTCCGTGGAGAAGCTGTCCGCCTGATAACGATGCTGGATAAACGCCGCGCGGTTCCAGCGGCTGTCCTCGTCGAATGCGGTGCTGCTGTTGATGCGGTCTTCGTACCAGTCGCCGCCGAGGATCAGGCTGTTGCGCTCGTTCAGCGTCAGGTCGTTCTGCCAGTTCACTGAGTCGCGATACGTATTGAACACGCTGCGTTCGTCGCTGAGCTTGTCGAAGGACTTCTCGCGATTCTCGCTGTGGCCGAATTCGACGCGGGATTTCCACTGGTCGTTGATGCGCGCGTCGACGTAACTGCTGACGCTGCTCACCGTGAATTCGTTGTAAGGCTGCTGCTGTAGCGATTTGAACGTGGTGGTATCAAAGCGGCCGAACGGATTGTCGAATGCGCTTTTGCCACGGTTATCCAGCAGGTTGGCGCCGATTTCGACGTCATCGGTGAGGGCGTGACTCAGGCTCAGGCTCAACGACTTGTTGCGATACTCATCGTGATCGCCATCGCTCGGGTACGACTCGTGGGTGCGATTGATCCCGGCGGTTTCATCAAGGCTGGCGCCCAGGTTGAAGCGGGTTTGCTCATTGCCACCGGATAATCCGAGGCTGCGCTCCCACGTCTGGTTGCTGCCAAAACCCATATGCAGACGCGGTTGCAGGCCTTGTTCTACGCCACGGCGGGTGAAAATCTGGATGACCCCGCCAATCGCATCGCTGCCGTAAATCACCGAACGGGAGCCGCGCAGCACTTCCACGCGCTCGATCTGTTCGATGTTGAGGTGTTGCAGGTTGCTGTCGCCGGACGTCGAGTTGCCGATGCGTTGACCGTCCACCAGCACCAGGCTCTGCGCCGACTTTGTCCCCCGAATGTAAATCCCCGGCAGGCTGCCGCGCCCGCCGGTTTGGCCGACCTGCACGCCCGGCACCCTACGCAGCAAGTCGGTGACGCTGCCCGGTTGCAGGCGGTCGATGTCTTCGCGGGTGAACACGGTGTTGGCGGCGCTGCTGTCGTTGCGGGCTTCGACCTGGCGGTTGGCGCTGATCAGCACGTCGGGCAGCTTCAGGGCCTGGTCGCGTTCGAAGGTGTCGGCCAGCAGGTGTCCGGACGGTAGAAGCGTCAGCGTCAGGGCGAGGGGGGAGAGTTTCATGGGCAGTCCGTTGACGCTTTAAAGCGAATACAAGTTTTGAAGGGCACAGAAAACCAATGTGGGAGCGAGCCTGCTCGCGATTGCGGTCTGTCAGTCAACATCTACATTGACTGACAGACCGCAATCGCGAGCAGGCTCGCTCCCACAGGGTATTGCATTTATTCAGCGGGTCAGATGTTCAGCAGTTCCAGGCGTTCACGCACCGACGCTTCAATGCCGGCTTCATCCAACCCGCACTCGGCCAGCATTTGCGCCGGCTTGGCGTGCTCGACATAGCTGTCCGGCAAGCCCAGGTGCAGCATCGACTTGAGGATGTTTTCCCGGGCGAGGAATTCGCTCACCGCACCACCGGCACCGCCCATGATCGCGTTTTCTTCGATGGTCACCAGCAACTCATGGCTGCCGGCAATCTCGCGAACCAGCGCTTCATCCAGCGGTTTGACGAAACGCATGTCGACCACGGTGGCATCCAGCGTCTCGGCGACTTTCAGCGCTTCGGCCAGTTGTACGCCAAACACCAGCAGGGCAACTTTGCTGCCCTGGCGGCGAACCACGCCTTTGCCGATTTCGATCGGTTGCAGGTCTTTTTCGATGGTTGCGTTCGGGCCGTTGCCGCGCGGGTAACGCACCGCCGCCGGGCCGTTGTACAGGTGGCCGGTGGTGAGCATTTTGCGCAGTTCGTTTTCATCGCTCGGGGTCATCACCAGCATGCCGGGGATGCAGCGCAGGAACGACAGATCGAAACTGCCCGCGTGCGTCGGGCCGTCTTCGCCCACCAGGCCTGCGCGGTCGATGGCGAACAGCACGTCGAGGTTTTGCACCGCGACGTCGTGGATCAGTTGATCGTAGCCGCGTTGCAGGAAGGTCGAGTAAATCGCCACCACCGGTTTCGCACCTTCGCAGGCCATGCCGGCCGCGAAGGTCACGGCGTGTTGCTCGGCGATGGCTACGTCGAAATAGCGCAGCGGAAAACGCTCGCTGAACGCCACCAGATCGGAGCCTTCCTTCATCGCCGGTGTAATACCGACCAGGCGTGGATCAGAAGCCGCCATGTCGCACAGCCATTCACCGAACACACCGGAATACTTCGGCCCGCCCGCCTTTTTCGGCGCAGCGGCCGGTGCGTCGACGGGTTCGAGCTTGGTGATCGCGTGGTAACCGATCGGGTCGACTTCCGCCGGGGCGAAGCCTTTGCCTTTCTTGGTGACGACGTGCAGGAATTGCGGGCCTTTCAGATCGCGCATGTTGCGCAGGGTGGCGATCAGGGTTGGCAGGTCGTGGCCATCGATCGGGCCGATGTAGTTCCAGCCCAACTCTTCGAACAGCGTGCCGGGGACCAGCATGCCTTTGGCGTATTCTTCGGTGCGGCGGGCGATTTCCCAGGCGCCGGGCAGGCGCGACAGGACCTTTTTGCTGCCTTCGCGCATGCTCGCGTAGGTGCGGCTGGAAAGGATTTTCGCCAGGTAATTCGACAAGCCACCGACGTTGCGCGAGATCGACATGTCGTTGTCGTTGAGGATCACCAGCATGTTGGCGTTCACTTCCGGCGCGTGGTTCAGCGCTTCGAACGCCATGCCGGCGGTCAACGCGCCGTCGCCGATCACCGCAATGGCCTTGCGATCACTGTTCTGCAGGCGGGCTGCAATGGCCATGCCCAGCGCTGCGCTGATCGAAGTGCTGGAGTGGCCGACGCCAAAGGTGTCGTACTCGCTCTCGGAACGACGCGGGAAGGCTGCAACGCCGTCCTTCTGGCGCAGGGTGGCCATGCGCTCGCGACGGCCGGTGAGGATTTTGTGCGGATAAGCCTGATGACCCACGTCCCACACCAGCCGGTCGTCCGGGGTGTCGAAGACGTAATGCAACGCGATGGTCAGCTCGATGACGCCCAGGCCTGCACCGAAATGCCCGCCGGTCTGACCGACCGTGTAGAGCAATTCCAGGCGCAACTCATCGGCCAGGGTTTCCAGCTCGGCTTCGCCTAACCGGCGCAGGCCGTCCGGCGTGTTGGCACGGTCGAGCAGGGGCGTGGTCGGGCGCTTGCGGGGAATCTCATGAAACGTCGTGGGCATCAGGCGAATCGTTATAGGTATAGAAGAGGCGGCAGTTTACCTGATGCATCGGCCCCTGCCCACGCGTTGGTCTTTTTTGGCGGATACGCCGTCAGCTGCGGCGGTCGACGATATAACGGGCCAGGTCGCGCAACGGCTCGGCGGCCGCGTCAAACGGTCGCAGCGCGTGCAGGGCCTGGTCGCGCAGTTCCAGGGCGTAGGCCTTGGCCGCATCGAGGCCGAGCAGGGCCGGGTAGGTCGGCTTGTCGCGAGCGATGTCGGCGCCCTGGCGTTTGCCAAGGGTCTCGGTGTCACTTTCGACGTCAAGAATGTCGTCCTGCACTTGAAATGCCAGGCCAATGGCCTGTGCATACGCCTTCAAGGACTTCAGTTCGTCCTTCTCGGCACGGCCGCTGGCCAGGGCGCCGAGTTTGACGCTGACCTCGATCAGCGCGCCGGTCTTGTGCCGGTGCATGGTTTCCAAGGCTTTTTGATCGAGCTTCAAGCCCACCGAACCGAGGTCGATGGCTTGGCCGCCGACCATGCCCGCCGGGCCTGCCGCCAACGCCAGAGCGCTGACCATTTGCAGGCGAATCTCTGCCTCCGATGAGCTCAGGCGCGGGTCGAGCAGGGCGCTGAACGCCAGGCTCTGCAAACCGTCGCCGGCGAGAATCGCGCAGGCTTCATCGAATTTTTTGTGGGTGGTTGGCTGGCCGCGCCGCAGATCGTCGTCGTCCATCGCCGGCAGATCGTCGTGAACCAGAGAGTAAGCGTGAATCAGCTCCACCGCGCAGGCCGCGCCGTTGGCTTGCTCAGCCTTGCCGCCCAACGCTTCGCACGCGGCGTAGGCCAGCAATGGACGAACGCGTTTACCGCCGTTCATCACGCTGTAGCGCATGGCTTCGTACAGCCGCGCGAGTTCCGGGCTTGGCGCGTTGAACAAGGTTTCCAGTGCCGCATTGACGCGGGCCTGGCTGGTCGCCGAATACGCTGCAATCATTCTGGTTGATCCGCGTCGAAGGGTTCCTCGGCCAGCTCGCCATCACGCTCGAGCAGCACTTGAACCTTTTGCTCGGCCTGGGCCAGCGCTGCCTGGCAATCGCGGGTCAGACCGATGCCCTGCTCGAAAGCGGTCAGCGAGTCTTCCAGCGACAGTTCGCCGTTCTCCAGTCGCTCCACCAGCGTTTGCAGGTCGGCGAGGGATTGTTCGAAATCCAGTGCAGCTTTTTTACGGGCCATGGCGGCGATTTCCGGTTGACGTTAAACCGGCGCGACACTAGCAGACATGGGGGTTATGGGCAAATGAGCGGCCGTTGTCAGCTGGGGATTTGGTTGAACACCATCACCCCCCCGCTGCCTGATACACCGTCATCGCAGGCAAGCCAGCTCCCACAGGGTTTCGGATACATCCGCGAGAACAGAATTGTTCGGCTCATTTTGTGAGCCGAATAAGGCTGCTATTCGGCTCACGCCTGACAACATCGTGATAACCCCCGCAATTCGAGATGTATCCGATTGTTAAAAATCCTCCAAATGGCTAACCTTCGCGGCTTCTACGACCCAATAGTCACGGGTCTTTCTGACGAAACGCAGTTTTTGGATCTGTAACGCGCCGAGGATCAGGCGCAAGGTTTCGTTATGCATGGCAGGAGGCGTCACATGCGTTCATTTTTTCTATGCCTGATGGGGTGGGTCTGCGCGACGGCTGCCTGCGCCGAGCCGACGGCCGAGCTGTCGGAGCCGGTGGGCGGCTGGCGCTACAACGGCCTGCTCGATCGCAGCGAAAACCCACAAGTGGCCTATCCCACGCCGCCCATCGACCGGGGCGTGCAGCGCAATCGCACGATGATCCAGGGCCAGCTCAAGGCCATTGGCACGCAACGCGGGCCGCACACGCTGGCGGTCAACGGCAATCCATTGAACCTCTACACCGACGACCAAGGACGTTTCGCCCGGCCGTACGCGTTTGGCGCCGGTTCCAATAGCGTCGAAGTGCGCAGTGCCGAAGGCAAATCCCTCAAGCGCGTTCAGTTCTACGAAGCCAATAACCTGCGCACCCCGGCGCGGATTCGCGTGGTGCTGGGTTGGGACGATCCGAAGGCTGAACTCGACCTGCACATTATTACCCCCGACGGCCAGCATGCGTTCTGGGCTCGCCCGGCGATGAGCAACGGCGGAGGCCTGGACCCGGACGGCGTCGATGGCCCCGGCCCGGAAATGTTCACCATGACCGCGCCGCTGCATGGCACCTATCTGGTTTACGTGAACTATTGGGGCAACTTCGGCAGCGGCGGCTATAACTTCGATGAGACCAGCAACCAGAACGAGGTGATCACCTCGCAAATCAATCTGGTGCTCAACGAAAACACCGTCGACGAAAAACGCGAGACCTTCATCGTGCCCCTGCGCGCGATCGGTGACCTGCTGCTGGTCAAGACTTTCAACTATTAAGCATCCCGCTCCACGGATGACATCGGGTTTTGTGAACATGAGCGATAACACTGTTTCTCCGGCCGCCGAAACGCCTGCAGCCAAAACTCCTCGCCGCTGGCCGGCGCTGCTGGTCGGGCTGGTCCTGGTGGCCGGTGTCGCGGCCGGGTTGGGCTGGTTCATGCACAAACCCAAGGCGCCTCCGGCGGAGTTGGCCAGCGACAAACTGGGCATGAGCCGGCCGGACGGTCTGCTCGAAACCCACTCCTTGAGCCAGTTGCCCAAGGACTTGCTGGCGGTGCCGTTCCTCAAGGAAACCCTCACCGAAGATTTCGTCTTCTATTACGAAGCCCATGCCGATCGCCTTGGCTTGATCGGCAGTCTGCGCCGGATCATTTACGAGCATGACCTGAAGTTGCAGGACAGCCTGATTGAACAGCTTTTCGATCAACCGGCGGACGTAGCGCTGTGGCGCGGGGCGGATGGCCGTCTGAAAGATTTTTTGTTGGTGATGGATCGTGGTGGTCTGGCCAAAGTGCTGGAGCCGCTGGCGAAAGTGGCGCTGGATGATTCGCAGCTGACCCAGCTCAGTGAGATCAAGGTCGGCGGTGATGTGGTGCCGCTTTATCAGCTCACCTACAACCACAGCAAAGCGCTGCTGTTCGCCTCCCATGGCGACAAACTGGTGGTGCTGTCCAACCCGGCCAAACTCTACGAGACCGGCCACGGTCCGGTCGATGAACCCGGCATGGTCTCGACTGAATCGCTGGAAGCACTGCTTGGCGGGCAGAAACTGTTCCCCGAAGCCTTCGGCCTGCCACCCCGCGCCCCTGAAGTGAAACAACGCCTCTCGGTCAATTCCAGCGTCCTGGCCATGGGTTACCAGCGTTTCATCCCGAACTTCGCCGGCCTGCGTTTCGATATGGACGACAAGGGCTGGCACAGCTTCCTCGCCATGGACGAACTGGAAAACCAGCCGGACTTCGATTTCAAACCGATCTGGCAAGCCATGCCGATGGGGGCCAGCGCTTGTGTGGCGCTACCGCTCGCCGCCGAACAACAGAAACCGTTGCTGGTGAAACTCGGCGCCGAAGAAACCGTGGCCCAGGCCCTGACCGAACACATGGCCGGTGCTGCCGGCCTCTGCTGGTACGCCGATTCGCGGCTGTACACGCCGCTGCTGGTGGCCAGCCTGAACGATGATGACAGCGCCAAACTCGACGGCGACCTGGGCAGCCTTTTCGGTTCGATGGTCGGCGCCTACGAAGGCAACGTCGAAGAACACGCGTTCCCGGTGGTGGAAAAACAGGAAGGTGAACACCACCAGTGGCAGCGTCAGGTCAGCTCCAACTTCGGCCCTTACAAAGCCAAGGATGCTGAGAACCCGGACGCGATCACCGGCAAGGCCTTCATGAAAGTCAGCCTGGCGCGCCACGGTTCGACGCTGCTGTTTTCCCTCGATGACAAGCTGGTGGACAAAGCCCTCGGCACCCTCGACAAACGTTTCCCGCCGATGGCCGACGTGGTGCCGAAAGACCTGCTGATGCCGGTCTACTTCGGCCCGGATTCCATGGCGCAACTGATGCAACAGGAAACCCTCGACAGCCTGCCGCAGGACATGGAGCCGGTGTTCTATAACGCCGCGCAAACTTACCTGATCCCGAAACTGCGCAAGCTCGGTGGCTACGGAAAATACGCGCTGACGTTGCCGGAAGGCAGCGAGCCCGACGGCCACTGGCAATGGCTGCCACTGGAATGGAAAGCCCTGTGACCGCACTTATCCGAGGCCTCGGCCTGCTGGCGATGTTGCTCGGCAGTCGCGCATTTGCCAGTGACGCCGCGCCGCTCGACCCGCAGCAATCCCAGGTGTTTCGCGCCTGGTTCGTGCGCATCGCCCAGGAACAACTGACCCAAGGCCCGAGCCCGCGCTGGTATCAGCAGGACTGCGCAGGGCTGGTGCGTTTTGCCGCCAACGAAGCGCTGAAAGTCCATGACGACAAATGGCTGCGCAGCAATGGCCTGTCCAACCGCTACCTGCCGCCGGAGTTGCAACTGAGCGACGCCCAACGCGGCCTCGCCCAGCAATGGCAGCAGGGCGGCGGCAAGGTCGGGCCTTACGTCAACGCGATCAAACTGATTCAGTTCAACAGCCATCTGGTGGGCCGCGACGTGGCGCAAGCGCGGCCCGGCGACCTGATGTTTTTCGATCAGGGCGACGACCAGCACCTGATGATCTGGATGGGCCGCTACATCGCCTATCACACCGGCACTACCACCCCCACTGACAACGGCATGCGATCCGCGAGCCTGCAGCAACTCATGACATGGAAGGACACCCGATGGATACCCGACGCAGCCAACCCCAACTTCATCGGCGTCTATCGACTGAACTTTCTCTCCCAATGACCGGTGCCCGCATGCTGCGCTTTCTGTCTCTATTGTTGGTGTTGGTCCTGCCTGTTTCGGCAGTGAACGCCGAAGATACCGTCGAGCCGAGCGGCTACACGCCGGTGGCCGGTGAAAGTTTTTTCCTGCTGGCGGACAGCAGTTTTGCCAGTGACGAGCAGGCGATGGTGCGCCTCGAAGCGCCGGGCCGTGACTATCGCCGCTTCCGCATGGAGCCCTACGGCGGCGCGGACATTCGGGTGTATCGCATCGACAAGCCGCTGGATTTCCTCAAGCGCCAGAAGAACCTGCATCGCGTGGTCAGCGACGGCCAATTCAAGGGTGAAGGTCTGTCGAACACCCTCGCGTACCTGTGGGACAACTGGTACCGAAAATCCCGTCGCGTGATGCAGCGGGCGTTTTCCTACGAGTCGCGCAAACAAGTCACCGAGGAAGTACCTGAGCTGAAGATGGGCACCGCGATTGCCGCGCCAACGCCTTACGACGCCCAGCCGCAATTCGCACTGATTCCAGGCCTGCCGGTGGTCAGCCAGTTCCGTTATCCGCTGTGGCAAGCCAAACCGATCCAGCCACCAGAAGGCGTGAATCTGGCCGGTTCGTCCAGCGAGTTCGTCACTGTCGCGCCAGGCAACGTGTACATCCCGTTGGGCAACCTGAAGCCGGGCCTGTATCTGGTGGAAGCACTGATCGGCAAGTACCGCGCGACCACCATGGTCTTCGTCTCCAACACCGTCGCCGTGAGCAAGATTGCCGGTGATGAACTGCTGGTCTGGGCGGCGCGCAAACACGAAGGCAGTTCGGTGCCTAAGGTGAATGTGCTGTGGACCGATGGCCTCGGGGTAATGAGCAGTGGCGCCACCGACGCCGATGGTTTGCTGCGTCTGAAACACGTCAGCCCGGAGCGTTCGTTCGTGATCGGCGAGGACGAAGAGGGCGGGGTGTTTGTCTCCGAGAACTTCTATTACGACAGCGAAATCTACGACACCAAACTCTATGCCTTCACCGACCGGCCGCTGTATCGGCCGGGGGATTGGGTGTCGCTGAAAATCGTCGGTCGCGAGTTCAAGAACGCCCGGGATTCCGTGGCACCGACCGCTGCCGACGTCAACGTGACGGTACTCGATGCCACCGGCACCGCGCTGCAATCGCTGGCGCTGAAGCTTGATTCCAAGGCTGGCACTCAAGGCCGATTCCAGTTGCCGGATAACGCCGTGGCCGGCGGTTATGAACTGCGTTTCAGCTACAAGGACCAGGCCTACAGCAGCGCTTTCCGGGTTGCCGAATACATCAAGCCGCACTTCGAAATCTCGTTGAACCTGGCCAAGCAGGATTACCGCACCGGCGAGCCGGTCAAAGGCAGCCTGGTGCTGCTGTACCCGGACGGCAAGCCCGTCGCGAATGCCAAACTGACCCTGAGCCTGCGCGCCCAGCAACTGTCGATGGTCGATAACGAGCTGCAATACCTCGGGCAATTCCCGGTGGAACTGACCAGTACCGAATTGACCACCGACGCCAAAGGCAACGCGACCCTCGACCTGCCCGCCGCCGAGAAACCGAGCCGCTACATGCTCACCGTTTTCGCCAGCGATGGTGCGGCGTATCGGGTCAGGACCACCAAGGAAATCCTCATCGACCGGGGGGCCGCGAGTTTCAGTCTGCGGGCGCCGCAGCGCTTCAGTGCGGTGGGTGACAAGGTTGTTTTCAGCTACGCCAACGAAGGTGGCAGCGAGCAGAGCAAAGCGGTCACGCCGAGCGGCTACAGCTGGGTGCGTCTGGAAGATCAGAGCACCGGTGAAGGCAAACTTGCCGCATCCGATAAGGGCTTCACGCTGGCGTTCGAGCGTCCTGGCACTTACAACCTGACCTTGAAGGATGACCACGGTCGCGTGGTCGGCGCCACAGGCCATTCAGTCACCGGCGATGGCGTCAAAGCCGTGCCTGGCACCGTGGAAATCGTCCTCGACAAACCCGAGTACAAGGCAGGCGACGAAGCCCTTGCGCTGATCACTTTCCCGGAGCCCGTCAGCGATGCACTGCTGTCGCTTGAACGGGACAAGGTCGAGGCGACTGCGCTGCTGTCCAAGGGCGGTGACTGGCTGAAGATGGAAAAACTCAGCGACACCCAATACCGAGCACGCATCCCGGTGAAGGACAATTTCGCGCCGAACCTGACGTTCTCGGTTCTGTACACCAAGG
The DNA here is from genome assembly GCF_949767185.1 of Pseudomonas sp. IT-P100. Lineage (NCBI taxonomy): Bacteria > Pseudomonadati > Pseudomonadota > Gammaproteobacteria > Pseudomonadales > Pseudomonadaceae > Pseudomonas > Pseudomonas sp. IT-P100. Next base: position 97,634 of record NZ_CATKQK010000005.1, on the reverse strand, counting down.
GCGGTCAATACAGCTTCCAGAACGCCGGCATCAAGGTGATTGCGCCGCAGATCGACGTGGCTATCACCACCGACAAAGAAGCGTATCAACCGGGCGATACCGTGTCCGTCGACCTCACCACCCAATTCGCCGGCAAGCCGATTCCGGCGCACCTGACGGTCAGCGTGGTCGACGAAATGGTCTACGCGCTGCAACCGGAAGTCGCGCCGACCATCGACCAGTTCTTCTACCATCCACGCCGCAACAACGTGCGCACCAGCGCCAGTCTGTCGTTCATCAGTTACGACGTCGCGTTGCCGGGCAGCCCAGGCGCGCCGGGCAAAGCCAATCGCAGCGAGCGAGGCGTGAAAGTGCTGGAGCGGCCACGTCGTGAAGACGTCGACACCGCCGCATGGCAGCCGGAATTGATCACCGACGCCAACGGCAAAACCCGCTTCACCTTCAAGATGCCGGACTCGCTGACCCGCTGGCGCATCACCGCGCGAGCCATCGCCGATGACGGTCAGGTCGGGCAGAAAAAGCAATTCGTGCGCTCGGAAAAACCGCTGTACCTGAAGTGGAGCGGCCCGAGCAAATTTCGTACGGGCGACAAGCCGGATCTCGGTGTGTTCGCCTTCAGCCAGGCGGACAAACCGGTCAAGGCTGAGCTGGTGATTCATTTCGCCGGTGCCGAACAGCGGGTGCCGGTGACGCTGAACAACGGCATCAACTACGTCGCGTTGCCGGCGTTCGACTTGGCCACGGGCGAGTGGACCGCCGAGTTGGTGCTGGACGGCAAAACCGCTGACGCGCTGGCCGTGCGCCTGACCGCGACCGGCGAAGGCTGGCAGGTCACACAAAGCCAAAGCCTGGACGTGGCCAGCGGCGACACGCCGCTGACCTTGCCGGTGGACGCAACGGACATTCGCCTGCGGCTGGATGACAGCCCGCAAGCGATGTTCCGCTCGGCGCTCGACGATCTGTTGAGTTATCCGTACGGCGGCGTCGAGCAGACGGCCAGTCGTTTGCTGCCGTTGAGCATCGCGTACCCGACCTTGTCGTCGAACCCGCAGATCCGTGATCGCTTGCGGTTGATCATGCAAAACAGCCGTCTGCGCCTGGTGCAAATGGCCGGGCCTTCGGCGAGCTTCACCTGGTGGGGCATGGACGGCGAGCCGGATGCGTTTCTCACGGCTTACGCGTATTACGCCGACTGGCACGCCAGCAAAGCCTTGGAACTGAGCCTGCCGCCGGAGCATTGGCAGCGGGTGCTGGAGGTCTATTCGAAACAGGCCAAAAATACGCCGCTGTTGCAGAGAGCGCTGATCCTGTCGTTCGCCAAACAGATGCAATTGCCGGTGAACACCTTGCTCAGCGGTTTGATGGATGATCTGGCGAAAGCGGGCGAGGGCAACGCCGCGAACCTGATGGAGGATGGCGAAGACAGCCTCGTCATGAGTGATCCGGATTCGGCGCTCGGGTTGGCGGCTGCGCGTGCGTTGACGGCATCGTTGGCTCGTCAGTCCAAGGTGACATTGCCCGATGCTTTCAATCGTCAATTGGCCGATGCGCAACAGCGTCTGGCGGTCAGTTCCCAGCCGTTTGCCGAAGCGTTGAACCTGTCGTTGCAAGCCTTCGATCAGGCTCACGCGCAAGCCTTGTTGCAACGTCTGTTGCCGCAGCAATCAACCCTGGAGCGCGCGTTGGCGCTGACCTGGTTGCAACGCAGCATCGAGCAGGCTTCGCCGACCATCGCACTGGCACCGGGTGACGGCTGGAAGAAAAACTACGGTGATACCGGTGAGATGTATTGGACGTGGCAGGGCGCTGCGCCCGTACCGGCAGTGTTGTCGCTGACCGGGACGCAAGAGCGCCCGTTGCGGGCAGCGTTGAGTTTCCAGACTAAACAACCGCCGGTTGATCCGATGGCCGTGACCATCACCCGTCGCCTGTCGCGTCTGGTGCCGGGTGACGCGGCCTTCACCTTCAAACTCGAAGCGGTTGGCAGCAAGCCGTTGTCCAGCGACAGCCTGTATCTGGACGAAGTGATCATCACCAGCAAAGCCGCCAAGCCGCTGCGTTACGGGATGATCGAAGTGCCTCTGCCGCCGGGCGCGGATGTCGAGCGCACCACGTGGGGCATCAAATTGATGGGCAAGGCCGGTACTGAACCGACTGCGCTGGAGAAGGCGCGCTTCGAACCGGGTCAGATGGCTTACGCGATTCCGGTGGACGCCCTGAGTGGTGAATTGCGGCTGCGTCATCTGGTGCGCTTCTCGCAGAAAGGCCAGTTCAACCTGCCGCCAGTGCGTTTCACTCAGGTCTACGCGCCACAGCATCAGGCTCTGGAACAGAAACCGGCGCTGGGTCAGGTCACGGTCAACTGACATGACCCGACGTTTGGTCTGGTGGCTGCTGTGTTTGATCCCTGCGCTGGCGACAGCGCAGGACGAACCGTTGCGACTGGGCTTCAAGGGTGAATTGCTGGCGCTGAGCCCGACTCAGGTGATTTCTCGCGAGCCTTTGCCCGACGCTTTGCAGACGCCGTTGGGCAGTGTGTGGAAGTTGTTTGTCTACGGCTGGCTGGTGGACACCGGTGCCCGAGAGCCGGCGTATGAATGTCGCGGGCAGTCGAAAGAAGAAGTTTATTGTTGCACCGCGGACGGCAAGATCGAACGTGATCAGGCGCTGGTGAAGTCCTGCGGTTTGTATTTTGAGCCTGCTCGGTTGGGTATTTCCGGCACAGGTTGGCGCACGTATTGGCAGGCACGGAAAGCGCCCGAGTGGCTGCTGGACTTGCCTTCGTTGCAGCCGTCCACGCGGGTTTCGGTGGTGGAACTACTGCGAATGTTGGCCGTGATGCCCGCACAGGATCAGGCGCGGCGGGTGTTGCTTGATGTGGTGTTGAATGCCGCTGACGGCAATGTCGTCGGCGAACTCGGTAGCCGGTTGCGGGTGAAAACCTGGAGCTGGTTGGGTGATCACGATCCATCGTCGCGTCAGGGTGGGTTTGCCGGTTGGACCGTGGATGGCACGCCGATCTGGGCCGGTGGGCGCGGGACCAGTCAGATGGTTCTGCGCAATTACGGTCAGGCGTTGGCGTCGGTGTTGCCGGTTGATTGGCCGTTGGATGCGGGGCGCTGCGTTGAAGTCGGCTTGTTTTCTCGTTATCCGATTGGACGCGTTCTGGCGGGGGATAGGGTTGTGTCTTCCGGGCCTTTGCAGGGCGACTATCGCGTTGAATTCGCCAATGGCAATCAACTGGATATTCACAGCGACGGTGAGCTGTTTTTGGTGGGCGACAATCTGGTCGCCCGTCTGGATCGCGAAGAATACGTCGCCCGAGTGCTGCAACGGGAAGCCAAACCTGAACCCGCCGAAGCCGCCAAAGCCCTGGCCGTCGCCATTCGCACCTACCTGCTGCAAAACGCCACCCGCCACGGCGACTGCCTGAGCATCGACGACAGCAGCAGTCGCCAGCGGGTCGCACCACGCCCGGCCACCGCCGAATCGCGCCACATCGCCGCGTGGACCAGCGACCTCGTCCTCGCCGGCAGCACCGTCACCTACCACTCCGACCAACCCGGCCCGGACAAACTCTCCTGGCAACAAGCCGTCGAGCAAGCCAACGCCGGCCAACGCTACGACGCCATCCTGCTGCACGCCTACCCGCGCGCCAGCCTCAGCCGCTGGGACAACCCCGTCGCCTCCTGCGACGTACTGCCCGCCGCGCAAGACTGGCTGCAAACCCAACGCCGCGGCTGGCGTGCGCGATTGGACAGCGAGGTCGGCTACAACGAAGTCAGCACGTTCGCCGTCTGCCGCCTCGCCTTCGGCCGCCCCTATGTCGACCGAGAGCGTCAGCGCATCTACGTGCGCGGCGTGCTGTCGCTGCAAGACCGCCTCGACCTGACCCACGAATACCTGCACCTGGCTTTTGAAGCTCATCCCAACGGCCAGGATGAAACCTACATTGAAGGGCTCGCCCGCCACCTCTTGCTGGAATAGGCCATGAAACTCCGTTATCCACAGGTCTTCCTGTTCCTTTGTTCTGTTTGTATGTTGCCGACGGTTTCCGCGGCTGAAAGCGCCGCCAAACTCGACACCCCCGTCGGCGGCTGGCGCACCGGTGCGGTCGAGGGCGAAGGCGAAAACTTCCGCCAGACTGTCAACTACCCGGCTTCCTCGGTGAACACGCCGGCAGGACAGGCCAACACCGCACGCATCACCGGCCAGATCAAAGCCACACCCAAGTCCACTGAACCCGGCCGATTGATCGTCAACGGCGTCAGCATGCCGCTGAAGATCGACTCCGCTGGCCGCTTCGATCGACCGTTCTCCTTCCCCAACGGCAGCAACAGCGTCGAAGTCCGCAGCCCCGATGGCCAGCAGCGCCACCGCACGCAATTTCTCAATACCAGTGGCGGCGCCACCCCGGCGAAATTGCGCGTGTTACTGGCCTGGGACAGCGACGGTACGGATCTGGACTTGCACCTCGTCACGCCCGATGGCGCGCACATCTGGTATGGCGATCGGGTTGTGGCGAATGGTGCGGCGCTGGATGTGGACGTGACGACGGGGTATGGCCCGGAAATTTTTGCCATGCCAGCGCCGATCAAGGGGCAGTATTTGGTGTATGTGAATTACTTCGGGGGCGGGTATCGCAGTGATGAGGACGGGCAGGAAAATGCGGTTCAACCGCTGACCACGGCGCAGGTGACGGTGATTACGGAGGAGGGGACGCCGGACGAGAAGATGGAGACTTTTCTGGTGCCGATGCGGGCGGTGGGGGAGTTGACGTTGGTTCAGTCGTTTAGTTATCCGTGACGGGGAAAGGTCACGGTGCTGCAGCGGGTATCAAATTGTGCAGCAGCTTGCTGCACAATTGCTTGAGTGCAATCAGGCAGAATTGGTCAGCAGGCTGCTGACCAATTCGGAGTGTTCAAACGTCGTCTAATTTGGCGGCTGAACAGTCGAGATGATCCAGGCGTACCGTTACTCGCTGAGGTGCTACAAGCTGCTACCTAGCTGTCCAACTGTTTTTGGACAATCATCGTTGGTAGTGAGGTTATCAGGCAGCCATTTCAGGATTAAAACTACTGGATGTCAGACGTTTGAGTGCAATATCAAGCGACGTATCGTCGAACAGCTTGCTCTTGCGAGCGGCAGCACCAGCTCCGCCGTCCCAGTGCTTCAACGCTTCGCGTAAGGCAGGAACGGTCGGGGATACCTTCTCCTGACTCAGCAACCAATCGACTGTCGCCAGCAATTCCATGCCGAAGGGCGACTCAAAGCCGTCGATTAACTCAGCAGTGCGCTCCAAGGCTTCGGAATACTCCTTGGCCTCTGTCTTTAGATATGTTTGTAAAAAGGCTTTGCGCTCTTGGTCAAACCAGATCACATCACTGATACCCGCATCACTGATGCGCTTGTCACAATGCAAATAGCTGCCATCCAGGTTATTGAGCAGATGCTCCAACCGATTGGCATATGGCCCATATTTATGAGCAACAAACTTAAGATTCAGTGGGTTTTCAGTGTCTGGTAGCTTCTCAATGGCACGCTCCAGGAACCAGGCCAGCTTCTGAATCTCAAGCAGGCTGCATTCCATACCCAAAACCCAGTAGCGTCGGACCAATTCAGCAATGAGTGCACGAGCTGGTGTGAGCTTTTCCACACCGTTACGCTTGGCGACATTCAGATACTGGTTGGAAGGCTCGAATACCAACACATCGACATCCAGATCACTCAGTACATCAACAATCTGTTCGCGAACTTCTGGCCATTTCAAACCACCATTGCCCGCACCTAGCGGTGGAACTGCCACGGACTTCACGTCGTTTTCAATCAGGAAGCGACGCAGATCGTGCAAGCCTTCGGTAATCCACGCCATCTGCGACGGTGATCGCCAGTGACGTTTGGTAGGAAAGTTTACGATCCAGCGAGGACCGTCGAGCTCGTTGACTGCCGTTACATGAACCTTGCCTGTCACAACCTCATTAGCCTTGCAGGCCGCCGAATACAGACGGTAATTCTCCGCGAAGCGTTCTTTGAACATCAGCGCGATACCTTTGCCCATCACACCCACGGTATTCACAGTGTTGACGAGGGCTTCGGTTTTGGCTTCCAAAAGGTTGCCTTGGGTAAATTTGATCATTGGAAATACCATCCCGGACGCGCATGAACAGACAGCGTCAGGCCTCTAGCGGCCACGTCCTGCTCTATGCGTTCTTTCATTGCATCGGTGTAGCACATGATGCCAAGGAGTCCTGTAATCGGTAGGTGATGGTGAATCAGCGCTTCGGCCTGATAACGCTCCATCTTTCGAGGGTCATCAGGATCACGTTTGAAGTCGCGCCGTTGAAGGATAGACCAATCGATCTCGCCGAGATTCGCCAAGTCGCTGTAATAGTCTGTCCAATCCGGGTAGGCATGTGCGTTTGTGAAGACAAACGGTAGGCCCAGCTCTTCAACGCGGTAGAGACTGGAGACGAGAATTACAATCTCGTCGTTTTTTCGCTGCTGAACGCTCCACCCGGAGTGAATGTTTTTCATCATCACAGAGAAGGGTGTGAAATAGAAGGGTACGTAGTCGGCCAATACGCCCGCTGGGGGAATAGGAACACAGCGATTCCGGCGCTTGTCGATCAAGTCAGCGTTGCCAATATTCACGTACTGCGGTGCCTTCGCATCGGAGCTGGCGCAATGCAACCCATTGTCCAGAATCCAAGGCAGGTTATCGCGGTGGACGATCCGCCAAATCAGAGCCTTCTCTGGATTCAGACTGCTGTAAATCATCTAAGAAACATTCCCCGATTCACTCCGATTTGTACAGTAACACCGGCCTCGCGCATTTTAGTCTCGCAGAGGGTCTCAATCTCGGCATTAGAAACAAAAATTTTGAAGAAATCGTCAGGGGAAACAATATCGGGAGACAGGCACTCTGCCATGCAAATGCTTTTGCAGTGTGGATCGTGGTAGTCCCTTTCATTCATGACGTCCCAATTGATAGCCTCGAAGCCTTCGGCGTAGTCGAGTAGCTGAATGGCATCATTAGCCAACGGATGGTGAGGAATGACCTTCCAATTGTTCCTAATGGCGAAGTTTCGATGGACCGAGATCACGACGAATTGGGATTCAGGTCTACTGCGCTGGACGCTCCCATCGAACGGGTTCGCGGCGAACCAGTGAAAGGGGACGTAACGCTCTAAATCAAGAGCCTGTCTTTTTCTCAGGATTTCCGCATCAGCCACGTCTGCGAACGCATCGAGTTGCGCTCGTGGCTTCAGGCCGTTCTGAAAAATGCTGCTCAGATTATCAAGAGAGGTGAGGTGGTAGAGAAGTTTTTGTTCCTTGATGTCCGGCATGTTGGTCTCCTTGACCTATGCATGAGCTGAATTGGCTTCATCCCTGCTAACTCTTCCGTGCCAGTAACGACCTTGGAGAAGAACTCATACATTAGTACGGTTCGGCAGGACGCTTTGCGTGATTCTATGGTGATATCACTCAGGCCCACAAGCGTCATCGGGGGATGCTATGTTCGCCAGACTCACGCTCACTCCTCATCAAAATAATCACGATCCAGCGCCGGCAACCGCAACAATCGCGACGTAACGCCCACCTCATGATCCATCATCAGATGTACCAGTCGCGTGCCATCCACCAACACAATCCCGTCCACCGATTTGGCAAAGTCGACAGCGTGTGCCGTGAAACCGGAGGTGGTGATGAACACCCCACGCTTAGCCTTTTGCCCGGCGAGTGCACCGTAGAATGCCTGCAACTCAGGGCGGCCTACCGTGTTCTGCCAGCGTTTGGCTTAAACGTAAACCTTTTCCAATCCCAGTTTGTCGAGGGAGATGATCCCATCAATGCCGGCATCCCCAGACCCACCGACACGCTGCAAGTCATTGCGACTAGCGCCGTATCCCAGGCGATGAAGCACATCCAGCACAATCACTTCGAAGCGGTTGGGGCTGACCTGTAACAAGTTATCCAAAAGGTCGGCGGCTGTGGCGTCGCGCAATTCCTGGAGGGCTTGTTCAAGCCGATCATCCGGGCTGGCGGTGGCGGAGGTGGCGTCAGGTTCGACAGGCGTTTCGTCATCAAGCGGGGCGGCGTCAGGGGCGACTTTCAGCTTCACATTCATATAGCCAATGGCTAAATGCTCCACTTCATCGGAAGGCATGGGAGCAGGGTGGTCCTTGGCGTAGGCCACACCCGCGTCAGTAATTTCCAATACCCGCGTTTGGCACTGCTGGAAAGGCCAGCGCGCTTGAGCCGATCGTGCGCCCAACCCGCTCTGTTCTTATAGGTCGTCTGCCCACTGGCTATCAGTTCCTCACGCTGCTCTAAAGTCAGTTGCAACATTTTTGCTGCAGCTTCATAGGCATCCCTAGCGGGAACTCCATCGGGTTTCGTGGCGAGAAACCGCAGAATCGGCTCGATGAACTGATCGTAAGTTGGAACGGACATGGACGCTTCCCTGTGATAGCTAGGTATTGGGCGGGTCGCGGGCGAGTATAAGTTAACGACCGCTTAGGTATCCCTCACGAGTGAGCCGTTGATGCTGAGAAAGCGTAAGTCACTGTGTCTTGGGTAGCCTGTCGACGTAGAACAGAGCTTTGTGAAAGTAGGACGAAACTGTTGATTTGGCAAAAGCAGAGAGTTTCAGAAGTGCGAGTGACTTCCCGCAGACATTAAAAAGCCGGCTTGTGGCCGGCTTCTCGGGGACTGGCTTGGTTCATTTTTGGTAAACCGCGCCAGCCTTCAAAACGTACACCCGGATCTTGCGTCCGGCTGTGGGACTCGGCGAGAAAATCATCTGCCTTGTCGGTGCGATCGGAGCCGCGGGGCGGGTCGATGCGCAAATGTGGGGCGCAGCATACTGATTTTTTTGGAGAATTCCCAGCTTGGTGTGCGACCTAGAGCTATTCCCGTGACTTGTAGGAGCTGGCGAAGCTGTGGCGAGGGGATTTAGCGAAGCGTCGCACCGCCCCGTTCGGCGGCGAAGCCGTCGTTATTCATTGGGCGCGGTGTGGCAGGAACAACAGGGGCCGCTTCGCAGCCCGACGGGGATAAATCCCCTCGCCACAGCTTCGCCAGCTGCTACACGGTTATGTGTTTACAGAAAGGGTATAGGTGGCCTGCGTTTGTTCAGGGTCGACCACCAGAACACCCATCCCAGCACCCTGATGTTTTCTTCTTCGATTTGCGGAGGTCTGATGACCTCGTCCGGGTATTCGGCGCTGTTGTGGCTGCGCATGCGAATCGCGTTGCCCGGCACCCGGCTCAGGTACTTGATGCGCAACATGCCGTCGTGCTCGATGGCGTAGATCTCTCCGTCGACAATTTGCGTGAGCCCGCGATCAATGGCGACGATGGAGCCGTCTTCGATTCTTTCGGCCATGCTGTTGCCGACCATCCGGGCGCAGATGGCGTCGGCGTGATTGATTTCCAGGGAGTCGAGATCGCTTCGTGGCAGGCGGATCGATTCGCTGGGGTCTTTGATGACGTGGGTTTTGTCAGCGCCGGGTGTGATGGCCGTTTCTTTGTAAAAGGGCAGTTCGATGTCGACGGGTTCGATGACCCGATAGGTGCCGCGGATCGACTGGGCGTCGAAGGCGTTGCCGGAGTCGTCGACCAGACGTAATTCCCTGGCGTCTTTTGGCCCTTCCCCGGTTTTCAGCCATTCGCTGTTCACGGAGAGTCTTCTGGCGACATCCTCCATGCGGTAGTCGGGCACTCCGCGGGAATACCAGTTGTGGACAGTTTGAGGGTCGGAAATGCCCAGGAATTCGGCAAATCTCGTGGTCGTGATTTGGACCTCTTTCAGGAGCATTCTGAATCGTGGGCCGCAGGTTTTGTTCTTTTTCATAAACACGAGTCTAGCCGCGCGGCATAAGGCTTTGATTCAACAAAACGTTCAAATTTGACGTGAAATTTAAGTCTTGATGTAAGACGTCTTTGGTAAGAATTAAACAAGGAAAAACCGCTGCACCCGCCAGTTAAACGTGCTGTTTAAGCTGATTCAAACACGCACAAAAAACCCCGGATCAACCGGGGTTTTTTCAAGTCGTCAGTGGCGCAAGGCCAGTGGCGTCTCAGCCTTTATAGGCAGCAACCGACTTGGTGATCGCTTCGCGGGCGGCGTCTGCACCGGCCCAGCCTTCGATTTTCACCCATTTGCCTTTTTCGAGATCTTTGTAGTTCGCGAAGAAGTGCTCGATCTGCTGAATCAGCAGGGGTGGCAGGTCGGTGTATTCCTTCACGTCGACGTACAGCTGGGACAGCTTGTCGTGCGGGACTGCGATGACTTTGGCATCGCCGCCGCCGTCGTCGGTCATGTTCAGGATGCCGACCGGACGGGCGCGGATGACGGAGCCTGGAGCAACCGGGTAAGGGGTCACGACCAGCACGTCGAGGGGATCACCGTCGTCAGCCAGGGTGTTCGGGATGTAACCGTAGTTGGCCGGGTAGAACATCGGGGTGGCCATGAAACGGTCAACGAACAGGCAATCGCTGTCTTTGTCGATTTCGTATTTGATCGGCGCGTGGTTGGCCGGAATCTCGATCGCGACGTAGATGTCGTTCGGCAGGTCTTTGCCAGCCGGAATCTTGCTGTAGCTCATTGGGCGGTGCCCCCGTTAGTTGACCAAAAACACTTGGCCGGATTGACCAAAAAGTGGCGGCGATTATAGGCATATTCCGCCGTCGATGCCATGCACCAAGGGTCTTGTAGACCTTAGTCGCGTGCCTGATAGACCGGGTCTTCGGCCAGAAGTTGCCGCAGCCGGGCCAATGGGTCCTGTCGGTAAAACAGCTTCAGCTGTTCATACACCCGAGGATACGCCTCGTGCAGCAAATCCGGAGCGCTGAAGAAGTATTCGCTGGTCACCGCAAAGAACTCGGCGGGGTTTTCCGCCGCATACGGGTCGATGGCGGTTTCGGCGTCAGGGTTGCGCTCCAGTTGCCGGTCGAGGTCGTCGTAGGCCTCTTGCATCACCCTGGCCCAGTCGCTGACGCGCATGTCGGCGTGCAGCGGCGGCAGGCCATTGGCGTCGCCGTTGAGCATGTCGAGTTTGTGCGCGAGTTCGTGGATCACCAGGTTGTAGCCCTCCCAGCCGCCACTGGCCATCACGCCGGGCCAGGCGAGGATGATAGGGCCTTGCTGCCAGGCCTCACCGCTGTGCTCGCCGTCCCATTCGTGCTCCACGCCACTGGCGTCGCGATGGCGCTGGGGGCTGAGGAAGTCGTCGGGGTAGAGGACGATTTCGTGAAAACCCTGATACCAGTTCAGATCGCCCAGGTTCAGCAAGGGCAATTGCGCCTGGGCGGCGAGCAGCAAGCGCTGTTCCTGATGGAGTTCGACGCCGGGCAGGGCGGTCAGGTGTTTGTCTTCCAGGAACAACACACTGGCCTCGCGCAGCCATTGGTCTTCAGCGGCGCTGATGCCGTCGAGAAAACTCAGGTGATGGCGCACCCGCTGCCACATGTCATCGGCAATCGGGTGTCTGGCGAGAATGCGCCGGCGACGCCAGGCGCTGAGCGACCACATCGCTCAGCGGGGTTCGGCTTTGGAGGCGGAGCTGCCGAAGCGGCTGCGGACCAGGCCAATGATCATTGGCACCAGCGACAGCAGGATGATGGCCACTACCAGCAGCGACAGGTTTTGCTTGATGAACGGAACGTTGCCGAAGAAGTAACCGAGGGTCACCAGGCCGCCCACCCAAAGGATGGTGCCGAGGACGCTGAAGGCAAAGAAACGCGGATAAGGCATTTTTGCCACGCCGGCGACGAACGGTGCGAAGGTGCGGATGATCGGCAGGAACCGCGCCAGGGTCACGGTTTTGCCACCGTGCTTGTCGTAGAAATCGTGGGTTTGTTGCAGGTAATCGCGACGGAAGATTTTCGAGTTCGGATTGCTGAACAGACGTTCGCCTGCCGTTCGTCCGATGACGTAGTTGGTGCTGTCACCGAGGATCGCCGCGAGCATCAGCAAACCGCCCAGCAGCACAGGGTCCATGCCGCCACCCGCCGCCACGGCACCCGCAATAAACAGCAAGGAATCACCCGGCAGGAAGGGCATCACCACCAGGCCGGTTTCGCAGAAGATCACCAGAAACAGAATGGCGTAGATCCATGGCCCGTAGTTGTTCACCAGCAAGTCGAGGTAAACATCGAGATGCAGGATAAGGTCGAGCGGGTTGAAATCCATGGGGGGCACCTGTGGTGACGGCCCGACTCGGCAGGCCTGTGCGGATGACTTCGCGTAAGGCTACAGACGGGTGTAGTTTTTCTTACAAGCCGGAAAGGTCGGCATTATACGGGCTGGAAAGTGAAAAGCGCGTCGAGTTTGTAGCGGGGGATGTCGTTCAAATCACAGTCCGACAGGCTGCACACACCACCTGTGGCGAGGGAGCTTGCTCCCGCTGGAGGGCGAAGCACTCCCAGAGCCTGAGTTCGCGGTCAGTCAGGGGAATTACATTGGCCGATTTTACGACGGCTGCGCAGCCGAGCGGGACGGTGCGGCGATCCGACGAGCTCCTTTGCCACAAAGAGCTCGCCACAGCGTGGAGGGGTTACAGCTCGTCGCTGATCGGCAACACGTAGTTCTTGAACTCGGTGTCTTCCTTGAACCCGATGGATTCGTAGGTTTTCTGCGCGATCTGGTTGTCGCTGCTGGTGGAAACGCGCATGCGCACGGCGTTGGTTTCCTTGGCCATTTTTTTCGCGGTGCGCATCAGATTGTCGGCGACCAACTGACGGCGTGCGTCTTCAGCGACGTAGATATCATTGAGGATCCACACGCGTTTGAGCGAAAGCGACGAAAAGCTCGGGTACAGCTGACAGAAACCCATCAGCTTCTTGTCGTCGTCATCGGCCAGGGCCAGGTAGATCACCGATTCCTTGCGGCGCAGACGTTTCTCGAGGAACGCCCGGGACGAGTCCGGATACGGCAGGGAACCATAAAACTCGCGATATTTGACGAACAACGGGGTCAGCAGGTCCAGGTGTTCGAGGGTCGCTTGAATAATCCGCATCGATAGGTCTCGTCTTCAAGTGGCTGTCTTGCTCTGACGGCGAACGGTTCTCACTCGGGCAGCCGTGTTTCGATCCTGCCTGAAACCGAATGAGAAACGCAATGCGGAAACGGTTCAGGCCTTCGGCGAATTCAGTAGGAAATTACCTTTGATGTCCGCTCCTGCGTCCGACTCCAGCGTCAGAAGCTGCGCTTCGTCCTTCAGGTTGACCCCCGACAGCTGCCGTCGACAGGCTTCACGCATCAAATAAAGCAAACGGTGTGCCGCCATGCCATAACTCAAGCCTTCCAGTCGCACATTGGAGATGCAGTTGCGGTAAGCATCAGTCAGGCCGACCTTTGGACTGTAGGTGAAATATAACCCCAGGCTGTCTGGCGAGCTGAGTCCAGGGCGTTCGCCGATCAGGATCACCACCATTTTTGCGCCCAGCAGCTCACCAATTTCATCGGACACAGCGACCCGGCCTTGCTCTACCAGAATCACCGGAGAAACCGTCCAGCCATCGACTTCGATCTGCTCTCGCATGCGCGCCAGGAAGGGCGCCGTGTGACGGTGCACAGCCAGTGCCGACAAACCATCGGCCACGACAATCACCAGATCGACGCCGCCGGGATGGGCTGAAGCATGATTGCGCAAGATTTGCGCCGACTCATCGCTCAATTTCCGCCCCAGGTCAGGGCGCTGCAAATAAGTGTCCCGGTTTGCGGCGGCGCTGTGCAGGAGCACACTTTCGTATCCGCACTCGGCCAATTGGGCGGTGAGCCCGGCATGGTCGAAGGGCAGGTGCACCGCGTCCCGGGCCTGGGCGTGGGCGTACTGAAAATCCAGCTGTGCGCTGGTGGGCATGCTGGTGCCGGTGCGGCCCAGGGCAATCCGCGCCGGGGTCAGGCGCCGCAGTGCCAGCAATGGATTTTCTGCATTAACAGGCGGTTTGTCCATTTCGACACTCATCCCAGTTGCCCCAACGCCTGGCGGAAGGCGGGCGGCAGGCTGTCGCCGAAATGAATCTTGCCGTCTGCCTGGGTGAAGATGCCCATTCTGGCCAGCCACTGTTCGAATTCCGGAGCCGGCTTCAAGCCCAGGGTTTGTCGGGCATAGAGCGCGTCGTGGAACGAGGTGGTCTGGTAATTGAGCATGATGTCGTCGGATCCGGGGATGCCCATGATGAAGTTGATCCCGGCCACGCCCAGCAGGGTCAGCAGGGTGTCCATGTCGTCTTGATCGGCTTCGGCGTGATTGGTGTAACAGATGTCGCAGCCCATCGGCACGCCGAGCAATTTGCCGCAGAAGTGGTCTTCCAGACCGGCACGGATGATCTGTTTGCCGTTGTAGAGGTACTCCGGGCCGATGAACCCTACAACCGTGTTCACCAGAAACGGTTTGAAGTGTCGCGCCACGGCGTAGGCTCGGGTTTCGCAGGTCTGTTGATCGAGGCCGTGGTGGGCGTTGGCCGACAGAGCGCTGCCCTGGCCGGTCTCGAAATACATGAGGTTTTGCCCCAAGGTGCCGCGATTCAGGCCCAAACCGGCGTCATAGCCTTCCTGCAAAACGTTCAGGTTGATGCCGAAGCTGGCATTGGCCGCTTCGGTGCCGGCGATCGACTGGAATACCAGGTCCAGTGGAACGCCGCGATTGATCGCTTCGATGGACGTGGTGACGTGGGTCAGCACGCAGGCCTGTGTAGGAATCTCATAGCGCTGGATGATCGCGTCGAGCATTTCCAGCATTGCGCAAATCGAGGCGATGCTGTCGGTGGCCGGGTTGATGCCGATCATCGCGTCGCCGTTGCCGTACAACAGACCGTCGAGAATGCTCGCGGCGATGCCCGCCGGTTCGTCGGTGGGATGATTGGGTTGCAGGCGTGTGGATAAGCGTCCGCGCAATCCCATGGTGCCGCGGAATTGCGTGACCACGCGGATTTTCTGCGCGACCAGCACCAGGTCCTGCACGCGCATGATTTTCGACACGGCCGCGGCCATTTCCGGCGTCAGTCCGGGGGCGAGGGCGCGCAGGCTCTGTTCGTCGGCAGCGTCACTGAGCAGCCAGTCACGGAATCCGCCGACCGTCAGGTGGCTGACCGTGGCGAAGGCTTGTTTGTCGTGGGTGTCGATGATCAGTCGGGTGACTTCATCGGCCTCATAGGGAATCAGCACTTCCTGCAGGAAATGAGTCAGCGGGATATCGGCCAGGGCCATTTGCGCGGCCACACGCTCGCCATCGTTGAGGGCGGCGACGCCGGCCAGAAAGTCCCCGGAACGCGCCGGGCTGGCCTTGGCCATGACCTCTTTCAGGCTGGCGAAGCGATAGGTCTGGGCGCCGACGGAATGGGCAAATGTGGCCACGGTGTCCTCCTGATTCTATAAATGTCTCAAATACACCGCCGAACCCTTGTGGGAGCCAGCCTGCTGGCGATTGCAGTGTGTCAGTCGAAATCCATGCTGACTGTCAGGCCGCAATCGCCAGCAGGCTGGCTCCCACAAGGGAACTGTGTGCACTTCAATAAAGCAGGCGCCGGGCTCATGGCCCGGCGCCGGTGCAACTCAGACGCCTTCGAGCATCGCATCCGCCGGCGCATCGAAGCGCTGCTTGGCGGTCAGTTGGAAATACAGATAACCGGCCGCCATGAACCCGAGGAACACGCAGCCGATCAGCGGGTTGAACCACGCCATCGCCACCAGGCACACCACCGCCAGGAACAGCGCAATCCCCGGGACGATCGGATAGCCCGGCGCGCGGAAGGAACGCTCCAGGTTCGGCTCGGTTTTACGCAGTTTGAACAGGCTCAGCATACTGATGATGTACATCACGATGGCGCCGAATACCGACATGGTGATCATTGCCGCCGTCAGGGTCATCCCTTGCAGGTTGACCAGGCCGTCGCTGTAGATCGCCGCGATGCCGATCACGCCGCCGGCCAGAATGGCCCGGTGCGGGGTCTGGAAGCGCGACAGTTTGGCCAGCGAGCGAGGCAGGTAACCGGCACGGGCCAGGGCGAAGAACTGGCGCGAGTAACCGAGAATGATCCCGTGGAAGCTCGCCACCAGCCCGAACAGGCCGATCCAGACCAGCATGTGCATCCAGGTCGAATTGTTGCCGACCACGGCTTTCATCGCCTGGGGCAATGGGTCGTTGATGTTCGACAGTTGACGCCAGTCGCCCACGCCGCCCGCCATCACCATCACGCCGATCGCGAGGAACACCAGGGTCAGAATGCCGCTGACGTAGGCCTTGGGAATCGTGCGTTTCGGGTCGTTGGCTTCTTCAGCTGCCATCGCCGCGCCTTCAATGGCGAGGAAAAACCAGATCGCAAACGGGATCGCCGCAAAGATGCCGGGGATGGAGGCAATGGTGAACTCGTTCGAGCCCGACCAGCCGTTGAGCACGAAGTTACTGAAGCTGAAGCCCGGCGCGACCACGCCCATGAACACCAGCAACTCGGCGACGGCCAGAACGGTGACCACCAGTTCGAAGGTCGCGGCGATGCTGACGCCGAGGATATTCAAGGTCATGAAGACGAAATAGGCGCCAACGGCTGCAATCTTGGGGTCAAGTTCCGGGTATTGCACATTCAGATAAGCGCCGATGGCCATCGCAATGGCGGGTGGCGCAAAGACGAACTCAATCAGGGTGGCGATGCCGGCGATGAGGCCGCCTTTCTCGCCAAAGGCCCGCCGGCTGTAGGCAAACGGCCCGCCCGCATGGGGAATGGCGGTGGTCAATTCGGTGAAGCTGAAGATGAAGCAGGTGTACATCGTCGCCACCATCAGCGCGGTGACGAGGAAACCCAGGGTGCCTGCGGTGCCCCAGCCGTAACTCCAGCCGAAGTATTCGCCGGAAATCACCAGGCCGACGGCAATGCCCCATAAATGCAGGGTGCCGAGTGTGGGTTTGAGCTGTGTGGAAGAAGTCATAAGTCCTCGCTGTCTTTTTTATTGTTTGATCTGTTGGACTTTCGGGAACTGCATTTACCTGTAGAGCGGGCACGCAAAGCCCGTGCCAGAGCGGCAGGGCGATGATTTGATGTTGTCGTTCAGGGCGCCATCGCGGGCAAGCCCGCGATGACTATCGAAAGGGCGACACGGGAATACCCGTGTGGCCCCGGGTTTTTAGAAGAACCCCAACGGATTGATGTCGTAGCTCACCAGCAGGTTTTTGGTCTGCTGATAGTGGTCGAGCATCATTTTGTGGGTTTCACGACCGACGCCGGATTTTTTGTAACCGCCGAACGCGGCATGCGCCGGGTACAGGTGGTAGCAGTTGGTCCACACGCGACCGGCCTTGATGGCGCGGCCCATGCGATAGGCGCGGTTGATGTCGCGGGTCCAGAGGCCGGCACCCAGGCCGAACTCGGTGTCGTTGGCGATGGCCAGGGCTTCGGCTTCGTCCTTGAACGTGGTGATGCTCACCACAGGGCCAAAGATTTCTTCCTGGAACACGCGCATTTTGTTGGTGCCCTTGAGCAGGGTCGGCTGGATGTAATAACCCGTCGCCAGGCTGCCCTCGAGTTTTTCGATCTTGCCGCCAGTCAGCAGTTCGGCGCCTTCGCCCTTGGCGATTTCCAGGTACGAAAGGATTTTGTCGAACTGTTGCTCGGACGCCTGTGCGCCGACCATGGTGTCGGTGTCCAGCGGGTCGCCACGTTTGATTTGCAGGACTTTGTTCATGACCACTTTCATGAATTCGTCGTAGATCGACTCTTGTACCAGTGCGCGGGACGGGCAGGTGCAGACTTCGCCCTGGTTGAAGAATGCCAGCACGAGGCCTTCGGCAGCTTTCTCGATGAACGACGGTTCGGCCTTCATGATGTCTTCGAAGAAAATGTTCGGCGACTTGCCACCCAGCTCCACGGTGGACGGAATGATGTTTTCGGCGGCGCATTTCATGATGTGCGAGCCGACCGGGGTCGAGCCGGTGAAGGCTATCTTGGCAATGCGCTTGCTGGTGGCCAGAGCCTCACCGGCCTCTTTGCCGAAGCCTTGCACCACGTTCAGCACGCCCGGCGGCAGCAGGTCGCCGATCAGCTCCATCAGCACGGTGATGCCCAGCGGGGTTTGCTCGGCAGGCTTGAGCACCACGCAGTTACCGGCGGCCAGGGCCGGGGCGAGTTTCCAGGCGGCCATCAGGATCGGGAAGTTCCACGGGATGATCTGCCCGACAACGCCCAGTGGTTCATGGATGTGATAAGCCACAGTGTTGCCGTCGATCTCGGCAGCGCTGCCTTCCTGCGCGCGGATGCAACCGGCGAAATAACGGAAATGGTCCGCGGCCAGCGGGATGTCGGCGTTGAGCGTTTCACGCACGGCTTTGCCGTTGTCCCAGGATTCGGTGATTGCCAGCAGTTCGAGGTTCTGTTCGATGCGGTCGGCGATTTTCAGCAGCACCAGCGAGCGAGCCTGTGCGGACGTGGCGCCCCAGGCGTCGGCAGCGGCGTGGGCAGCGTCCAGGGCCTTGTCGATGTCTTCGGCCGTGGAACGCGGGAATTCGGCAATCGGTTGGCCATTCACTGGCGAGGTATTGGTGAAGTACTGACCTTTGACAGGCGCGACGAACTCGCCGCCGATGTAGTTACCGTATTTGCTCTTGAACGAAACGATAGCGCCTTCAGTACCGGGGTGAGCGTAACGCATGATGTTTTCTCCTTGGCTTTTTGTATTTGTAAGGAAGAGCGCCTGTGCGCTTGCTTTAAGCGTAGAGCAAAGGCCGGGCCACTGCCCTGCAGGTCAGGAAAATCAAGGCTTTGCGCGATTTTTGTCGGACGGACGGGCTGCGCCTGTGACGCTTTCGGTACGGTGCCCGTGACACTTTGTGCCGTTTGTGGGACAGCCTGTGACCGGGCGGTCTTGCCAGCATTGCATTGGGTCGATGGCTGGAGGATGCTGGACCACAATTGCCACACGGATAACGTGTGTGGCGAGGGGGCTTGCTCCCGCTGGGTTGCGAAGCGGCCCCGGATATGTCTGCCGGTCAGGTTTGGCGAGCGCTTCGCACTCGAGCGGGAGCAAGCTCCCTCGCCACAGGATGTGTTCCAGGCTCCTTAGTGGGGTTTCAGCACAGCTCTCGGAGAGAATAATAAGAAATGCACGACAACCATTTGAGTCGCCATGCCCAGCAAGTGCTGACCGTGACCCAGGGCAAATCCCACCTGCACGGTCCCGGCAGCGACCCGTCCATCGCCCGGTCCTGGCTGCGCTGTCTTGAGGACTATCACCTCGACCCCGCCCTGACCATGGCGCCGACGGTGCTGGAGCATGGCCGCGTCCTTGAAAGCCGCGAGCGCTTGCAGCAAGTGCTGCACATCGCCGGCAACGAAATGAGCAGCCTGCATCAGCAACTCTCCGGCGCCGGTCATGCGGTGCTGCTGACCGATGCGCGCGGGGTGATCCTCAACTGCGTGACTGCGCCCGCCGAGCGGAAGATTTTCGAACGCGCCGGCCTCTGGCTCGGCGCCGACTGGAGCGAAGCCTGCGAAGGCACTAACGGCATTGGCACCTGCCTGGTGGAACGCCAATCGCTGACCATCCACCAGGACGAACACTTTCGCGGCCGCCACACCGGCCTGACCTGCTCGGCGAGCCCGGTGTTCGACCCGCATGGCGAATTGCTGGCGGTGCTCGACGTGTCCTCGGCGCGTCACGACGTCTCGCGGCAAAGCCAGTTTCACACCATGGCGCTGGTCAATCTGTCGGCGAAGATGATCGAGAGCTGCTACTTCCTGCGTTACTTCGACAATCAGTGGTTGCTGCGCTTCCACCTGCAGGCCGAATCCGTCGGGCTGTTCAGCGAAGGGTTGCTGGCGTTCGACGGGGAAGGGCGGATCTGCGCGGTCAACCAGAGTGCGCTCAACCTGTTGGGCCATGTTCGCGGCGGACTGCTGGGGAAACCGGTCGAGGCGTTTTTCGATTGCTCGCTGGACGAGTTGCTGGGCCGAGCGAGTGTGAATGCCAGCGCCAGTTGGCCGCTGCGCACCCGCGACGGGCGAAGTCTGTTTGCCGTGTTGCGTGGTCAGCCGCGCAGCATTCCGGTGCCCGTGGTGCCTGCTCCGGTGATCAGCGAGCCGTCGCGGTTGTCGGGCATATGTTTGGGCGACGTCGGGTTGCAGGAAGATTTTCGCAAGTCCCTTCGCGTCTTCGAACGGGACGTACCGCTGCTGATCAACGGCGAAACCGGCTCCGGCAAGGAGGCCTTCGCCAAGGCGGTGCATCAGGCCAGTCAGCGGGCGCAAAAGGCCTTCGTTGCGCTCAATTGTGCGGCCATCCCCGAAAGCCTGATCGAGAGCGAACTGTTCGGTTATCGCGGCGGCAGCTTCACTGGTGCGCGCAAGGAAGGCATGCGCGGCAAGTTGCAGCAGGCAGATGGCGGGACATTATTTCTGGATGAAATCGGCGACATGCCCCTGGCATTGCAGACCCGGCTATTAAGGGTGCTCGAAGACCGGCAAGTCGTGCCGATTGGCGGTGAGCCGGAGTCGGTCAACGTCCGGATCATCAGCGCCACTCACCGTAATTTGCTGGAACGGGTGCAGGACGGCAGCTTCCGCGAGGATTTGTATTACCGGCTCAACGGTCTGGAGATCGCACTGCCGGCGTTGCGCGAGCGCAGTGACAAATCCCAGTTGCTCGATTTTCTGCTGGCGCAAGAGGCGGGCGGGGAGACGGTGCTGATTGATGAGCCGGCACGCCAGGCCTTGCTGGGTTTTGCCTGGCCCGGAAATGTGCGGCAGTTGCGCAATGTGCTGCGCACGTTGGCAGCGTTGTGCGACGGCGGGCGGATCGGGCTGGAGGATTTGCCGGTGATGATTCGTCAGGCGCGACCGATGCCGGTGGTTGCCGTTGACCAGCCTTCCGAACACCCCTTGGACGATGCCGAGCGGCTGGCGTTGTTGAATGTGCTGGAACAGACGCGCTGGCATATGACGCATACCGCCGAACAGCTTGGTGTCAGCCGCAATACCCTTTACCGAAAACTGCGCAAGCACGGGATTGCCCGGTAAACCGCTTTTGTGGCGAGGGAGCTCGCTCCCGTCGCAATCAAGGAATGCAATAAGCCAGAGTAATCGCGAGCGCAGGTGGGGGCCGCTGCACGCCCCCGCGGGAGCAAGCTCCCTCGCCACAGTGGTGGTGGCAAGTCTCAGCTAAAGAGTGCGATTTCTGCCTCTCTAAGCTAACCTGCGGCCATGTTTTACGAGGTCGACTAATGCACATTCATATTCTTGGTATCTGCGGCACTTTCATGGGTTCGATGGCGGTTCTGGCCAAAGAGCTGGGCCATCATGTGACCGGCTCCGATGCCAACGTCTATCCGCCGATGAGCACTCAACTTGAGGCTCAGGGCATTCAGTTGACCCAGGGCTACGACCCGGCGCAACTCGATCCGGCCCCGGATCTGGTGGTCATCGGCAACGCCATGTCCCGCGGCAATCCGGCGGTCGAATACGTCCTGAATAAGGGCTTGCCGTATGTCTCCGGCCCGCAGTGGCTGGCCGATCACGTGTTGCAAGGTCGCTGGGTGCTGGCCGTCGCCGGCACGCATGGCAAAACCACCACCAGCAGCATGCTCGCCTGGGTGCTGGAGCACGCGGGCATGAGCCCCGGTTTCCTGATTGGCGGCGTGCCGCAGAATTTCTCGGTGTCGGCGCGTCTGGGCGGCACGCCGTTCTTCGTGATCGAAGCCGACGAATACGACAGTGCATTTTTCGACAAGCGCTCCAAGTTTGTTCACTACCGCCCCCGTACGGCGATTCTGAACAACCTGGAGTTCGATCACGCCGACATCTTCCCTGATCTGGCGGCTATCGAGCGACAGTTCCACCATTTGGTGCGGACTATCCCGAGTGAAGGCCTGGTGATCCACCCGACCACCGAACCGGCCTTGCTGCGTGTGATCGAGATGGGCTGCTGGACCCCGGTGCAAACCACCGGCGCTGGTGGTCAGTGGCAGGTCAAACTGCTGAGTGAAGACGGTTCGACATTCGAAGTGATGTTCGAAGGCGTCGCTCAAGGCGTGGTCGAGTGGGACATGACCGGTCAACACAACGTCGCCAACGCCTTGGCCACCTTGGCGGCGGCGCGGCATGTCGGTGTCGTGCCGTCCATGGGCATCGCTGCGTTGAGCGCGTTCAAAAGCGTGAAGCGCCGGATGGAAAAAGTCGCCGAAGTCCGTGGCATCACCATCTACGACGACTTCGCTCACCACCCGACTGCCATCGCCACGACCCTCGACGGTCTGCGTAAACGCATTGGCGACGCGCCATTGATCGCCATCATCGAGCCGCGCTCCAATTCCATGAAGCTCGGCGCTCACCGTGATGGCTTGCCGGAAAGCGTGGTCGATGCCGATCAAGTGATTTGGTACGCACCGGCCAACCTCGGCTGGGACCTGAGCGCTACCGCGGCGCTGTGCACGGTGCCGTCGATTGTCAGCGATTCTCTGGAAGGCATTATCGAGCGCGTGAAAAGCCAGGCTCAACCCGGCACTCACGTGGTGATCATGAGCAACGGCGGCTTCGGCGGCCTGCACGGCAAACTGGCCGAGGCGCTCAAATGAACAATGGCCCGGAACGCATCACGCTGGCGATGACCGGCGCTTCGGGCGCCCAGTACGGTTTGCGCCTGCTGGACTGCCTGATTCGCGAAGATCGCGAGGTGCACTTCCTGATCTCCAAGGCTGCGCAGCTGGTGATGGCCACCGAAACCGACGTTACGTTGCCGCCGAAAACCCAGATGATGCAGGCCTTTCTCACCGAATACACCGGCGCTGCCGCGGGGCAGATTCGGGTGTACGGCAAGGAGGACTGGATGTCGCCGGTGGCCTCGGGCTCCGGCGCGCCGTCGGCGATGGTGGTGGTGCCGTGTTCGACCGGCACGCTGTCGGCTATCGCGACCGGTGCTTGTAACAACCTGATCGAACGGGCCGCTGACGTCACACTGAAAGAGCGTCGCCAGCTGATCCTGGTGCCGCGCGAAGCGCCGTATTCGAGTATTCATCTGGAGCACATGCTCAAGTTGTCGAACATGGGTGTGACGATCTTGCCCGCGTCGCCGGGCTTCTATCATCAGCCACAAACCATCGATGACCTGATCGACTTCGTCGTGGCGCGGATTCTCAACCTGCTGAACATCCCGCAAGACATGCTGCCGCGTTGGGGCGAACACCATCTGACCAGCGATGAATAAGCTGCTGATGGTTGTGCTGGCTCTGCAACTGGCGGGCTGTGCCACGGTGCGCACGCTGGATGCTGCCAAGCCGGGGGCTCCGGTGGTGTATGCGGGAACGCGACTGGATTTGTACGCCATGAATGGCGGTTGCTGCGCGATGGACCGTTTTGGGGCAGAAGCACCGAGCTATCCTGGTATTGATCTGCCGGCCAGTGCTTTGCTGGATACGTTGCTGTTGCCGTTGTCGGTGTTGACGGTGATCGGCGTGAGTTTTCAGGCGACCGGCGGGTTGTAGGAGTAAGCGAGGCTTTTTGTGGCGAGGGAGCTTGCTCCCGCTGGGCTGCGCAGCAGTCCCAATTTATGGGGCCGCTACGCGACCCAGCGGGAGCAAGCTCCCTCGCGACAGGTTCGCGGGTTACTTGCCGAGCTTGCGCAACTCATCCGACTCGACAATCCGCACCCCATCCTGCTCCTCCAGCGCCAGCCGCCACATCGCGCGAGCCAGTTGGCAGGCTTCGATGCCGTGGTATTTGCCCGGGATCAGGCGGGACAACGGACCGGCGAACAGCTCGGCCGGCCGAGGCTCGATACGATCGCCCAGCAATACCGAAGGCCGGCAAATGGTCAGTTGCGGCCAGTTTTGCGCGCGCAATGCGTATTCCATCTCGCCCTTAACCCGGTTGTAGAAAATCGAGGATCTGCGATCGGCCCCCAGGGCGCTGATCACGATCAAGTGCCGCGCGCCCATTTCCCGCGCCCGTTTGGCGAAAGCCACCACCATGTCGAGATCGACCGCGCGAAACGCCTCTTCCGAGCCAGCCTGTTTGATCGTGGTGCCAAGACAGCAGTAGGCGATGTCGACGCGACCGTTCAGTTGCGGCAGGAATTCCGCCGGATCGCCGACCGGGTTTTCCAGGTGGGGGTGCTTGGCCAACGGCCGGCGTGAGGGGGCCAATACGCGCGTGATCGTAGGCTCGTTGAGCAGGCGATCAAGCAAGTGTTCACCGGTCAGGCCGGTAGCTCCGGCAAGCAATACATGCTGAGGCGTCAAGTACATAGTGTTTCCCCCTTGATACTGATCAGCTTAGTTGCTCTTTGCATCCTTGTTGCTGATAGAGACACTTTGTAGCGCTTTTCGTGCCTGCTGTTTGCGTAACAGCTGCCAGTGGGAGAGTACGGTTTTCGGTGCCCAGATCTGCGGTTCAGAGGCTTCGAAGCTGTCCGCCAGTTCCCGCTCGGCCACGGTGGCCCTGGCCAGCTTGAAGGCTTGTTCCAGGTCGTCGGTCTGATTCAGGGCCTGGGCGAACAGCGCATCGCCGAAGTAAGTGAAGTTGGCTTCTTCCGTGCAACCGAAGGACACACGGTCGGCCCGCGCGGCCGCCATGATCAGCGTGCGTTCGTCCTTGAGGGCGGGGATGAAACCACCGGAGTAGCAAGACGAAATCACAATGATCTTGTCGCGGTTTTTCAGCGGTGCGAGCACGGCAGCGAGTTCGTCCGCCGGCAGGTCGGACAGTTCCATGCGCGGCTGATCGAGTACGAGTTCGTGTTCGCTGGTGCCGTGGCTGGTCAGGTAGATGAAGATCAAGTCTTCCGGACCGCTGCGTTCGGCCAGCGTCAACGCGGCGCGGCGCAGGTTTTCCCGGGTGGCCATCGGCCGATCGACGAGATGGTCGCGGTGGTTCACCAGGCGAATCTGGCCAAACGCACCGAAGCGGCTGGTCAGCATATTGCTGACGTAATCGGATTCGCGCAGGAACACGCTCTGCTTGCCGTCACCGCCCAGCGTCAGGGTGTACAACTCGATCGCCGGGGTCGAGGCCGGCACATTGGCCAGCGCATCTTCGAGCAAGCGCCCCTGAGCCAGCAGGCCAAGCTCGAGGCTGTCGGGCAGCAGCTTGCCATCGGCATCGCGCACTCGCTGGCCATTGACCCAGGTGCCGCTCTGTACGGTGCCATCGGTCAACACCAGCGTGCCATGACCTTGATAACTGTCGCCGTCGAACTGACCGATGTAGAAACTGCCGTCGGGCAGGTTCAGCCGGCCCTGGCCAGTGAAGCGCCAGTCGCTGAACTGGCCGATGTAGTGGCTGCCGTCCGCACCGATCAACTCGCCCTTGCCGTTCAGCGAACCTTCCTTGAATTGGCCCAGCCAGACATCGCCGTCGGCATTCTCGTAGCGGCCCTTGCCGTGCAGTTGGTTGTTCTTGAAGCCGCCGACGTAGATGTCGCCTTCGGCGCTGTTGAAAGTCCCGTTGCCTTCCAGCTGACCGTCCTTGAAATGTCCGGTGAACTGATTGCCGCTGGCGTCACCGCGCTGGCCTTCGCCGTTGGGCTTGCCATGGGCGAACTGGCCTTGATACGAGCTGCCGTCATCGAGTTCCAGACGTCCGAGCCCTGAATATTGATCGGCCTTGAACTCGCCGCGGTAAGTCATGCCGTTTTCTTTGAGGGTGCCTTCGCCTTCGCGCCGACCCGCCTTGAAACCGCCGGTGTAGCTGCTGCCGCTGGTGGTCAGGGTGCCCTGGCCGTCGAACAGCCCGAGGTTGAAATTACCGCGATACACTTCGCCGTTGCTGCCGTGCCATTCGCCCGGGCCATGCCATTGACCCTTGTCGAAACTTCCGGCGTACCAGCTGCCGTTCGGGTAGTCGACGCGACCCTGGCCTTGCAGCAATCCGTTGACCAGGTCGCCGCGATAGCGTCCGCCATCCGGCAGGCGCGCATCGGGCGGCAACAGCGATTCGCCGTCGCCGCAAGCGGTGAGCATCAGGGTCAAGGCAATGAGTGCAAGTGAGCGCATAGCGGGATCCGGGCAATTAGGCGACCGAGTATGCCGCAGCTCTATGACCTTAAATAGAGAGAGGTCGCGAAACAGCGTGAGCTGCTTCGCATCCGGGAGGGTTTACACGAAGCAGAGTGACAATGGCTCGGCGATGTAGGCCGGTTTTTCCGAACCTTCGATCTCGAGCGTGGCGGTGGCTTTGAGCAGCCATTGGCCGGGTTTCTTCTCGGTGACTTCGGTCAGGTCGACCTTGAGCCGCACTTTCGAGTTGACCTTGACCGGCTGAATGAACCGCACGCTGTCGAGGCCGTAATTGACCACCATCTTCAAGCCTTCGGGCAGGATGAGGATGTCTTCCATCAGTTTGGGGATCAGCGAAAGCGACAGGAAACCGTGTGCAATGGTGCTGCCAAATGGCGTTTGCGCGGCTTTGACCGGGTCGACATGGATGAACTGATAGTCCCCTGTGGCTTCGGCGAACAGGTTGATGCGCTCCTGATCGATGGTGAGCCATTCGGAACGTCCAAGTTCCTTGCCGACATAATCTTTGAGCTCTGCAACGGGAACATAGGGCATTGAGACTCTCCTTGGGTTCATCGGTTTTATAGTTTTGAGGTGGGGGGATTTGACCTCCCGGATTACCACTTTAGATCAACATGGCGAATTGCTCCGGTCAACCGACCATGCTTTTGGCGAATGCCGGTCCATAGCGTTGGCATGCTTATAATGCCGGGCGCGATTTTTTGGGGAGAGGACGGATGTTGTTACGTGGCCTGACCTGGCTGGTGTTGTTCCAATTGCTGGGCACAGCCATCAACCATTTGTTATTGCCGGTGCTGCCGGGGCCGATTATCGGCCTGCTGCTTCTGCTGGTGTACCTGATCTGTCGTGGGCAGGTGGGCGAACCGCTCAACCTGGCCGCGAGCAGCCTGCTGCGTTACCTGCCGTTGCTGCTGGTGCCACCGGCTGTGGGCGTGATGGTGTACGCCAAGGACATTGCCGCGGACTTCTGGGCCA
Source organism: Pseudomonas sp. IT-P100 (assembly GCF_949767185.1). Lineage (NCBI taxonomy): Bacteria > Pseudomonadati > Pseudomonadota > Gammaproteobacteria > Pseudomonadales > Pseudomonadaceae > Pseudomonas > Pseudomonas sp. IT-P100. The sequence continues at coordinate 70,656 of NZ_CATKQK010000005.1, read as the reverse complement.
TTGTCGGTGCGCTGGTGTTGTCGCTGCTGTTGTCCATGGCCTTCGCCGGTGTGCTGATGCAGCGCATGGTCAAGCGTCACGCGCGCCGCGAGGACTCGCAATGATCCTGGACTGGCAAGGCGCCTGGATGTCGGTGATTCATCATCCGTTGTTCGGCATCGGCATTACCCTCGGCGCTTATCAACTGGTGTTGGCGGCGTTCGAGAAAACCCGCTGGATCTTTCTGCAGCCCGTGCTGGTCTCCATGTTGCTGGTGATTGGCGTTTTGGTGGGCTGCGGCCTGACGTACGCCGAGTACCGCAAGAGCACCGAGATCCTCAGCATTTTGCTCGGCCCCGCCACGGTCGCGCTGGCTGTACCGCTTTACCTCAATCTGCGGCGGATCCGGCAGTTGTTCTGGCCGATATTTACTACGCTGGTGATAGGCGGTGTCGTCGCCACCGGCATGGGCGTGTTGCTGGGCTGGTCGTTCGGTGCCGAACACATGATCCTGATGACCATGGCGCCGAAGTCGGTGACCTCGCCGATCGCCATGCTGGTGGCCGAGCAGATTGGCGGCGTCGCGGCGCTGGCGGCGGTGTTTGTGTTGATCACCGGCGTGATCGGGGCGATCTTTGGGCCGAGCCTGCTGAATCGGCTCGGCGTCCACAGCCCCGAGGCGCGCGGCATGGCGCTGGGCATGACTGCCCATGCGGTCGGCACCGCGGTGGCCATGCAGGAAAGTGAAGAATGCGGCGCCTTCGCGGCGCTGGCAATGAGTCTGATGGGCGTGGCCACGGCGGTGTTCCTGCCGTTGGCGGTGTCGATGGTGGTGTAAGGAAATGTCTATGAGCTTGCCGCTTTTCCCGCTGAACACGGTGCTGTTTCCTGGCTGCATCCTCGACTTGCAGATCTTCGAGGCGCGCTACCTGGACATGATCAGCCGCTGCATGAAACAGGGCGGCGGTTTCGGCGTGGTGTGCATTCTTGATGGCGAAGAAGTCGGCATCGCTCCGGCGGGCTATGCGCTGGTCGGCTGTGAAGCACTGATTACCGACTTCAAACAGCAGGACAACGGCTTGCTGGGCATTCGGGTACAGGGCGGACGGCGTTTTCACGTGTTGCGCACCGAGGTCCAGCGCGATCAGTTGACGGTCGCCGAGGTCGAGTGGCTGGAAGACGAGCCCGAGCAACCGTTGCAGGATGAGGACGCCGACCTGGTTGCACTGCTCAAGGCCCTGGCCGAACACCCGATGGTCGAAGCCTTGAACATGGGCACCGAGGCGACCGGGCAACAGTCGCTGGCCAATCAGTTGGCGTACCTGTTGCCGTTTGCCGAATTGGACAAAATCGACCTGCTGCAACTCGACGATCCGCAGCAGCGACTGGATGCGATCCAGGCACTGCTGGATGAGTTGCAGGGTGAATTGTTTGCCTGATGAAAAGATCGCAGCCTTCGGCAGCTCCTACATGGGTAAGGCGTAGGAACTTGCTGAAGGCTGCGATTTTTTGATCTTCAATAGGCGTATCTCACCATCGCATGCGGTAAATGCCGCAACGCAAAGAACCCGAACAGCGCCACCATCGCCGGCAACACCAGCCACCAGATCCTGGGCGGCATGGCATTGAGCGGTGTCCGGCGCTGACTTAGCCCCAGGCTCGCCGCACAGACACACGCCGCCAGCATTGCGCCGGCCAGCACATCCGTGGGCCAGTGCGCGCCCAGATAGACGCGTGACAGCGCGATCGCGAGTGCCGGCAGGCAGCCCAACAGCAACCAGGTCAGACGCATCCGCGGGGGTTGTCCGCGACCAGCCAGAACGGCGAGGGTCAGAAACAGTGCGAAGGCCCCGGAGGCGTGACCGCTGGGCATGCTGTAGCTCACCAACGGATCGCTCAAGACTTCCGGGCGCACGCGGGCGAAAAACTGTTTGGTAAACGTGTTGCCGAGCGCCGTGAAGAGCAATGTGCTCCCCGCAAAAATCGCCTGTCGCCATTGCCGGGCCACCAGCAGCAGCCCGGTCAGCAGGGCGCTGAACAGCAGCATGTTGCGGAACTCGCCAATCAGCGTGAAGGTGACGGCGACTTCATCGAGCGTCGGGCTGCGGTGTTCCTGCACCAGCGTCATGACGCCCTGATCGAGGGCGGTCAGGTGCGGGTAGCCGATAAACAGCCCCGCGAGGATCAGTAAGCTCATGCTGGTGATCAGTATTGTGGCTTTGCGATGGCGGCGCAGGCTGCTGGTCACGCTCAAGCCCACCATCACCGCGATGCTGCCGGCAACGATCCCGGCCTCAGGCCAGAAACCTTCCGGCAACGGCAAACGAATCGCAGCCCCCGTGGCCCAGCCGGGCAACAGGTAGGCGACGCTCCAACCGGCAGCGGCCAGCAGGCTGACAGCGACGAAGCGCGGGAAGGGCATGTCGAACATCCCGGCAACCATCGGCAGCATGGGCCGCAACGGCCCGATGAAACGCCCGACCAAAAGACTGGCAATGCCATAGCGCTGGAAGTAAGCCTCGGCGCCGGCGATCCATTCCGGATGATGGCGCAGGCCGGGCAGGCGCCGAATGTTCTGATGGAAATGTCGCCCCACAAAGTAGGAAACGATATCGCCCAGTACGCCGGCGGCGAATCCGAGCAACAATGTTTCGCTCAACGACAGCGCGCCGCTACCGGCCAGCACCGCGACGGCAAACAGCAACACCGTGCCGGGTACGATCAGCCCGGCAATCGCCAGGCATTCCACGAAGGCCACAATGAAAACCGCCGCGGCCAGCCACTGCGGGTTTGTCGCCAGCCATCCGGTCACGCTATCGAGCCAAGGGCCCATAAAAACAACTCCATTGAATTTCTATAAACGCCTTCAGGGCGAGCAAACCTTCCCAAACACCACACAAGCCCCGCAGAGATTGCGGATGCTTCAAGTTCTTTGATTGTTCATGTCAGCAAAAAATAATCGCGACCTTCGACCTGCCCCCGTCGCAGCGGGTTCCGCGTGCAATACGGCGCGTAAGCCGCGTCGACGAAGCGGTACATCAAGTGTTCGTCACGCCCATGGGGAATGCCCAGGCGTGTGGTTTGAATGATATGGCCAGGTGCCGGGCCGACATCCTCCACCAGCAGCACTTCATGATCGAAGCGCTTGGCGTCCCAGACCGGCACCTTCAAACCCAGCGCCTTGCACAGCAATGTTTGCCCGGCGCAAAGTTTTTGCGAAGGGCGAGGGCGACCCTGGGCATCAGGATTGTTCAACAGCATTTGCGCCAGGCTCGCCGGGCCGCTCAACTCATCGACCCACGGATAGGCGGATTTGATCAAAACCGCATTGCCTGGACCTTGAGCGCTGAAATTCAGGGAGTCGCCGCCCCGGGCGTAATACATATAGATGTGGCCGCCATCCAGAAACAAAGCCTTACGCTTTTCTGTGTAGCCGAGAGAGGCATGGCTGCCTTTTTCTTCGAAGTAATAGGCTTCTGTCTCGATGATCCGGGCGCTGAGCCACAAGTCACCTACCCGGTGACGGATGACTTTGCCCAGTAAATCCCGGGCCAGCGTTTGCGCATCCCGGTCGAAAAACGCGTCCGGGAGCCCTGTAGGCAGGCTCGCAGCGGGCGCACGAACAGTCAGGTTGGACATGATGAGCGGCATTTATCAAAGCTGATTGAGTCGTGATGATAACAATTTGCAGCTTAATCACGGCTGAACGTCGGCAAATTGCCCTCCATTTCGACCATCCGCCCGTCACCGCTGTTAGTCGGGGGACGCGACAGCTATAATCTGCCGCTTTACTCTTTACCAAGACCTTAGCAAAGACCACCACCGACCATGACTGAGTCCGTTCTCGACTACATGACCCGCCTGGGTCGCGCTGCCCGCGAAGCGTCGCGCATCATCGGCCGTGCCAGCACCGCGCAGAAAAACCGCGCCTTGCAGGCTGCTGCCAATGCGCTGGACGCCGCGCGTGCCGAGCTGACGGCTGCCAACGAGCTGGATCTGGCCGCGGGTCGCGCCAATGGTCTGGAGCCTGCGCTGCTGGAACGCCTGGCGCTGACCCCGGAGCGTATCGACGGCATGATCGTCGGTCTGCGTCAGGTTGCAGCGTTGCCGGACCCGGTCGGGGCCATTCGCGACATGAGCTTCCGTCCGTCGGGGATTCAGGTCGGCAAGATGCGCGTGCCGCTGGGCGTGATCGGGATCATCTACGAATCCCGGCCCAACGTGACCATCGATGCTGCCAGCCTGTGCCTGAAGTCGGGCAATGCGACCATCCTGCGTGGCGGTTCCGAGGCGATCAATTCCAACCGCGCCATCGCCGCCTGCATCCAGCGCGGTCTGGCCGAGGCCGATCTGCCGTCCGCCGTGGTTCAAGTGGTCGAGACCACTGACCGCGCCGCGGTGGGGGCGCTGATCACCATGCCTGAATACGTCGACGTCATCGTGCCCCGTGGCGGCCGTGGCCTGATCGAACGGATCAGTCGCGACGCTCGCGTGCCGGTGATCAAGCATCTGGACGGCATCTGCCACGTTTATGTCAGTGCTCACGCCGATTTGCCGAAAGCCCAACGCATTGCCTTCAACGCCAAGACTTACCGTTATGGCATCTGCGGTGCGATGGAAACGCTGTTGGTGGATCAAACCGTTGCCAAAGATTTCCTGCCGTCGATGGCTGCACAGTTCCGCGAAAAAGGCGTTGAGCTGCGTGGTTGCGAGCGCACTCGGGCGATCATCGATGCCGCGGCGGCCACTGAAGACGACTGGCACACTGAATACCTGGCGCCGATCCTTTCGATCCGCGTGGTCGACGGTCTGGACCAGGCCATCGAGCACATTAATAAGTACGGCTCCCATCACACCGATTCGATCGTCAGCGAAAACCTTGCAGACACTCGGCGTTTCGTCGCGGAAGTCGATTCGTCATCGGTGATGATCAATACGCCGACCTGCTTCGCTGACGGCTTCGAATACGGATTGGGTGCCGAGATTGGCATTTCTACTGATAAGCTGCACGCCCGTGGCCCGGTGGGTCTCGAAGGCCTGACCTGCGAGAAGTACATCGTGGTCGGTGATGGCCAGTTGCGCGGCCAGGCGTCGGTCTGACTTGGGCGACCTTAATCCGTCAGCCCCGGTAACTGCCAGCGAACCTGCGCCTCGACGTATCGGCATGCTGGGCGGGACGTTCGACCCGGTGCACATCGGCCATTTGCGCGGTGCGCTGGAAGTCGCCGAATCGCTGGCGCTCGATGAGTTGCGACTGACACCCAGTGCCAGGCCGCCTCATCGAGGCACGCCGCAGGTCTCGGCGAAGGACCGTCTGGCGATGGTCGAGTGCGCGGTGGCCGGTGTGGCCCCGTTGGTGGTGGACGCCCGTGAATTGCTGCGGGACAAACCGTCCTACACCATCGATACCCTGGAACTGATGCGTGCCGAACTGGCCGCTGAAGACCAGGTTTTTCTACTTTTGGGCTGGGACGCATTTTGCGGCCTGCCCACTTGGCACCGCTGGGAAGAGTTGCTCCAGCATTGCCACATCCTGGTGCTGCAACGCCCGGATGCCGACAGCGAACCGCCGGATGCCTTGCGCAACCTGCTGGCAGCGCGCTCGGTGAGCGACCCGCTGGCCCTCAAAGGGCCGAGCGGACAGATTGCATTCGTCTGGCAGACGCCGCTCGCGGTATCCGCCACCCAGATCCGTCAACTGCTGGCCAGCGGTAAGTCGGTACGTTTCCTGGTGCCCGACGCGGTCCTGGCCTACATCGATGCGCACGGACTCTACCGTGCGCCGAACTGAATGGGAGTGCTTCAAGGCACGTGATACCAACGTGTATTGAACCACCCGAACACATGAGCAAAACGAGTTTTATATGACTGACAAAGACGTAGCTAAAGTTAAGCGCAAAGGCACATTCAAGAGCGCCCCGCTGCCAGTAGAAGTGCCAACTGGCCCTGAGCTGGTCGGCGAAGAACTGGTGAAGGTTGCCGTAGCGGCCCTGGAAGACGTGAAGGCCCAGGACATTCAGGTGATCGACGTTCGTGAAAAGCAGAGCATCACTGACTTCATGATCATCGCCACCGGTACCTCCAACCGCCAGATCGGCGCGATGCTGGACAAGGTCCGCGAAGCGGTCAAGGCTAAGGGCGTCAAGCCACTGGGTGAAGAAGGCAAGGGCGACAGCGACTGGGTCCTGCTGGATATGGACGACGTCATCGTGCACATGATGACCGCCTCGGCTCGCCAGTTCTATGACCTGGAGCGCCTGTGGGCCGGTGCAGAGCAGAGCCGTTCGGCCAGCGCTGCGCACCACAGCCCGGAAAACACCCATGAGCACTTCACCAAGCTCAACAAAGACCAGCAATAAGGGACCGCTGTGCGACTGCGACTGATCGCCGTCGGTTCACGCATGCCCAAATGGGTGGAAGAAGGCTGGCATGAATATGCCAAGCGTCTTCCGTCCGAGCTGGCGCTGGAACTGGTGGAAATACCGCTCAATACCCGTGGCAAGAACGCCGACGTGGCGCGCTTCATCCGTCAGGAAGGCGAAGCCATGCTGGCCAAGGTCGGGCCGAACGAGCGCGTTGTCACCCTCGAAGTCCACGGCAAGCCCTGGAGCACGGAGCAGTTGGCGGTCGAGCTCGATCGCTGGCGGCTGGATTCGCGCACGGTGAATTTCATGGTCGGCGGCCCCGAAGGGCTGGCGCCGGAAGTCTGTGCGCGGGCCGATCAGCGCTGGTCCTTGTCGCCGTTGACGTTGCCGCACCCGCTGGTGCGGATTCTGATCGGCGAACAGCTGTACCGTGCCTGGACAGTTCTGTCCGGCCACCCTTACCACAAGTAGTTCTGCCTCATGCCCCAGCCGATCCGCATCAAGGACCACGAAAAAGACGCCCGTCTGGTGCGTGGCCGCGTCGTGTTCGGGGCAATTGCAGTGGTGGCGCTGATCGGCGTGCTGATCGCGCGCCTGTATTTCCTCCAGGTGATTCAGTACGAGTACCACTCGACCCTGTCGGAAAACAACCGCGTGCATGTGCAGCCGATTCCGCCCACCCGTGGGCTGATCTTCGACCGCAATGGCGTGGTGGTGGCCGACAACCGGCCGAGCTTCAGCCTGAGCATGACCCGCGAGCGTTCCGGCGACTGGCAGCAAGTGCTCGATGTGATCGTCGAAGTGCTGGAGCTGACGCCCGAGGATCGGGTGATCTTCGAGAAACGCATGCGCCAGGGGCGACGGCCATTCGAGCCGGTGCCGATTCTGTTCGAACTGACCGAAGAACAGATCGCCCGCATCGCCGTGAACCAGTTCCGCTTGCCGGGAGTTGAAGTGGTTGCGCAACTGGTGCGGCATTACCCGCAGGGCGCGCACTTTGCGCACTCGGTGGGTTACATGGGGCGGATCAACGAGAAGGAGCTGAAGTCCCTCGATCCGGTCAATTACAGCGGCACCCACCACATCGGCAAGACCGGCATCGAGCGCTTCTACGAGCCCGAGTTGCACGGTCAGGTGGGTTACGAAGAAGTCGAAACCAACGCACGAGGCCGCGTATTGCGGGTGCTCAAGCGTACCGATCCGATTCCCGGCAAGGACATCGTCCTGAGCCTGGACATCAAATTGCAGGAAGCCGCCGAAGCAGCGCTCGGCGGTCGCCGTGGCGCGGTGGTAGCGCTGGACCCGAAAACCGGCGAAGTACTGGCAATGGTCAGTCAGCCGAGTTTCGACCCCAACCTGTTCGTCACCGGCATCAGCTTCAAAGCCTATTCCGAGTTGCGCGACTCCATCGACCGGCCGCTGTTCAACCGCGTGCTGCGTGGTCTGTACCCGCCGGGTTCGACCATCAAGCCGGCGGTGGCGATTGCCGGTCTGGATTCGGGCGTGGTCACGGCGTCGACCCGGGTCTTCGACCCCGGTTACTACCAACTGCCCAACTACGACCACAAATACCGTAACTGGAACCGTACCGGTGACGGCTATGTCGACCTGGACACGGCGATCATGCGGTCCAACGACACCTACTTCTATGACCTGGCGCACAAGCTGGGGATTGATCGCCTGTCGGCCTACATGGGCAAGTTCGGCATCGGCCAGAAGGTCTCCCTGGACATGTTCGAAGAGTCGCCGGGGCTGATGCCGTCCCGTGAGTGGAAGCGCGCGACCCGTCGTCAGGCCTGGTTCCCGGGCGAAACACTGATTCTCGGGATCGGCCAGGGCTACATGCAATCCACGCCGCTGCAACTGGCCCAGGCCACGGCGCTGGTGGCCAACAAAGGTGTATGGAACCGTCCGCACCTGGCCAAGACCGTCGAAGGCGAACGGCCCAAAGATGACAATCCGATGCCGGACATCATCCTGCGCGATCCGTCCGACTGGACCAAGGTCAACCATGGTATGCAGCAGGTAATGCATGGCGCCCGTGGTACCGCGCGCAAGGCATCGATCGGCGCGCAATACCGGATCGCGGGCAAAAGTGGTACGGCCCAGGTGGTTGCGATCAAGCAGGGTGAGAAGTACGACCGCTCCAAGGTTCAGGAACGTCACCGTGACCACGCTTTGTTCGTCGGCTTCGCGCCGGCTGACAACCCGCAAATCGTGGTGTCGGTGATGGTCGAGAACGGCGAGTCCGGTTCCGGCGTCGCCGCACCGGTGGTGCGCCAGGTCATGGACGCCTGGCTCCTGGACCAGGACGGCCGACTGAAAGCCGAATACGCCAGCCCAATCAGTGCGGAGGCTACGGCCCGTGAAGAGTAATTTCGATCGCATCCTTTCCAGTGAGGATGTGATGCGTCGCCGCGCGACGCTGTTGCAACGCATGCACATCGACGGCCCGTTGCTGATCCTGCTGCTGACCCTCGCGGCCGGTAGCCTGTTCGTGCTGTATTCGGCCAGCGGCAAGAGCTGGGATCTGCTGGCCAAGCAAGCCACGTCGTTCGGCATCGGCCTGGTGTCGATGATCGTCATCGCCCAGTTCGAGCCGCGCTTCATGGCTCGCTGGGTGCCGGTGGGTTACGTGCTCGGCGTGCTGTTGCTGGTGGTGGTGGACGTCATGGGCCACAACGCCATGGGCGCCACGCGCTGGATCAACATTCCCGGGGTGATCCGCTTCCAGCCTTCGGAGTTCATGAAGATCCTGATGCCGGCGACCATTGCCTGGTACTTGTCCAAGCGCACCTTGCCGCCGCAGCTCAAGCATGTGGGCGTCAGTCTGTTTCTGATTGGTTTGCCGTTCATTCTGATCGTGCGCCAGCCCGACCTCGGTACTTCGCTGCTGATTCTCGCGGGCGGTGCGTTCGTGCTGTTCATGGGTGGCCTGCGCTGGCGCTGGATTCTCAGCGTGCTGGCCGCGGCCGTCCCGGTGGCCGTGGGGATGTGGTTTTTCATCATGCACGACTACCAGAAGCAGCGAATCCTGACGTTCCTCGACCCGGAAAGCGATCCGCTGGGCACGGGCTGGAACATTATCCAGTCGAAAGCGGCCATTGGCTCCGGCGGCGTATTCGGCAAAGGCTGGCTGCTGGGCACCCAGTCGCACCTGGACTTCCTCCCGGAAAGCCACACCGACTTCATTATTGCGGTCATGGGCGAGGAGTTCGGCCTGGTCGGCATCTGCGCGCTGCTGCTGATTTACTTGCTATTGATCGGCCGCGGGCTGGTGATTACCGCCCAGGCCCAGACATTGTTCGGCAAATTGCTCGCGGGCGCCCTGACCATGACGTTTTTTGTTTACGTTTTCGTCAACATAGGTATGGTCAGTGGCCTGTTGCCGGTTGTGGGGGTGCCGTTGCCGTTCATTAGCTACGGAGGAACTTCGCTGGTAACGCTGCTGTCAGCGTTTGGGGTTTTGATGTCGATCCATACCCATCGTAAGTGGATCGCGCAAGTTTGAATAAGGTGAAGATTTCAATGCAAGTAATGCGTGGCTGGGCGACTCGATACGCGCCATGGGTCGGCCTGGTAAGCATCCTTGGCACTGCGCAGGACGCGTTGGCCGGCGATTACGAAGGCACACCCCAGGTGGCCGAATTCGTCGGTGAAATGACCCGCGACTACGGCTTTGCCGGTGAACAGCTGATGGGCGTGTTCCGCGAAGCCGAGCGCAAGCAAACGATTCTGGACGCGATCTCGAAACCCGCCGAGCGGGTCAAGCAGTGGAACGAATATCGTCCGATGTTCATTACCGACGCGCGCATTGCCCGCGGCGTGGATTTCTGGCGGCAGCACGAGGCGGTACTGGCACGCGCCGAGCAGGAATACGGTGTCCCGGCCCAGGTGATTGTCTCGATCATCGGCGTTGAGACCTTTTTCGGTCGCAATACCGGCAATTACCGGGTAATCGACGCCTTGTCGACCCTGGGTTTCGACTATCCTCCCCGTGCCGAATTCTTCCGCAAGGAATTGCGTGAGTTCCTGTTGCTGGCCCGAGAAGAACAGGTCGATCCACTGACCCTCAAGGGCTCCTACGCCGGGGCGATGGGCTTGCCGCAGTTCATGCCGAGCAGCTTCCGCGCCTATGCGGTGGATTTCGACGGTGACGGCCACATTAATATCTGGACCAATCCGGACGATGCCATCGGCAGCGTTGCCAGTTACTTCAAACGTCACGGCTGGGTGGCCGGTGAACCGGTGGTCAGCCGCGCGGATGTGCGTGGCGAGCAGGTCGACGAAGGTTTGACCACCGGCATCGAACCGACTAAAACCGTCGGGGAGTTGCGGGCGCTGGGGTGGTCAAGTCATGATGCGCTGCGCGATGATATGCCGGTCACGGCATTCCGCCTGGAAGGTGACAATGGCCCTGAATACTGGATGGGCCTGACGAATTTTTACGCAATCACGCGTTATAACCGCAGCGTGATGTACGCCATGGCGGTACATCAACTGTCTGAACAGCTGGTCCAAGCACGGGGCGTCAAGTAATGCGGGCATTGCCTATGAATAAACCCCTGAAGCTGATGGCATTCGCCGCGTTGGCGGTGCTGGTCGCCAGTTGTTCGACCAGCCGCTCGCCGACACAGAAGTCTTCTTCCACCGCCGTGCGCTCGGCGCCGGGGCTGGACATCAACCGCGCCCACAAAGATGGCGCACCGTGGTGGGATGTCGACGTATCGCGCATCCCGGATGCCACACCGACCCTGCACACCGGTCCTTACAAGGCCAACCCGTACACCGTACTGGGCAAGACTTACTTCCCGCTGCAGGAATCCAAGACCTACGTCGCCTCGGGCACGGCGTCCTGGTATGGCACCAAGTTCCACGGCCAGAACACCGCCAACGGCGAGGTCTATGACCTGTATGGCATGAGTGCCGCCCACAAGACCTTGCCACTGCCAAGTTACGTTCGGGTGACCAACCTGGACAACAACAAGACCGTGATCCTGCGGGTCAATGACCGTGGCCCGTTCTACTCGGACCGCATCATCGACTTGTCCTACGCGGCGGCGAAAAAACTCGGCTATGCCGAAACCGGTACTGCGCGGGTCAAGGTCGAAGGCATCGATCCGCAGCAATGGTGGGCGGCCAAGGGCCGTCCGGCACCTTTGATGCTCAACGAGCCGCAAGTCGCGCAAAATACCGCGCCGACGATTACCGCTTCGGCCGGTACGGTCGAACAATGGACGCCACCGCCGCAGCAACACGCCGCGGCCGTCGTGCCCGTGCAGATCGATGCAAAAAAAAACGCTTCTGTACCAGCCTCTGGCCAGTATCTGCAGGTGGGCGCGTTCGCCAACCCGGACGCTGCAGAACTCCTGAGATCGAAGCTCAGCGGGATGGTGAGCGCTCCGGTGTTCATCAGCTCGATCGTGCGCAATCAACAGACACTGCATCGGGTGCGCCTGGGGCCGATCGGCTCGCCGGGTGAAATCCAGCAAGTGCAGAACAGTGTGCGCCTGGCCAATCTCGGTTCGCCGAGCGTGGTCACCGCCGAGTAATACGTAGTACTTGATTGACGGTTCACTTGCAGTTTCAGGGGTGAACCTGGTTGTTGGCTCGTTGAAGAACAAAAGCCCGGCAAGGGTTCTGAGTGAACGACTGAACACGCGACAACCCGTTAGAAGGTTGTCTGATTAGTTTTGCCCTCGGGCAGTTTCCATTAGCGATTTCGAGAGACGGATGAACATCACCACCTTTGCCAAACGCCTGTGCCTTCTAGTCCCGCTGCTCCTCTCGCCTGCCGCTTTTGCGGTCGAGATGATGCCGTCGCCGCCACAACTGGCCGCCAAAGCCTACGTGCTCATGGATGCCAGCAGCGGCAACGTGCTGGTCGAGAACAACGGTGACCAGCGTCTGCCGCCTGCCAGCCTGACCAAGCTGATGACCGCGTACATCGCGACCCTGGAAATCCGTCGTGGCCAGATCGGCGAAAACGATCCGGTGACCGTCAGCGAAAACGCCTGGCGCACCGGCGGTTCGCGGATGTTCATCAAGGTCGGTTCGCAAGTGACGGTCAGCGACCTGCTGCACGGCATCATCATTCAGTCGGGCAACGACGCCAGTGTTGCGCTCTCCGAGCACATCGCCGGCAGCGAAGACGCTTTCGCCGACATGATGAACAAAACCGTGGCCGACCTGGGCATGACCAACAGCCACTTCATGAACCCGACCGGCCTGCCGAACCCGGAGCACTACTCGTCGGCCCACGACATGGCCGTGCTGGCTCGCGCGATCATCCACGAAGACCCGGCTCACTACGCGATCTACTCGCAGAAAGAGTTCTTCTGGAACGGCATCAAGCAACCTAACCGCAACCTGCTGCTGTGGCGCGACAAGACCGTTGACGGTCTGAAAACCGGCCACACCGAAGAAGCCGGCTACTGCATGGTGTCTTCGGCCGTTCGTGATGGCATGCGCCTGATCGCCGTGGTGTTCGGCACCAACAGCGAAGTGGCCCGCGCATCGGAAACCCAGAAGCTGCTGACCTATGGTTTCCGTTTCTTCGAAACCCAGACCTTCTATCAGAAAGGCGCCGAGCTGGCCCAGGCCCCTGTCTGGAAAGGCAGCACCAATCAAGTCAAGGCCGGCCTGGCTGAAGACCTGACCATGACCCTGCCAAAAGGCCAGCTGAAAAAGCTCGCCGCCAGCATGACCATGAACCCGCAACTGGTTGCGCCAATCGCCAAGGGCGACGTGATCGGCAAAGTCGAAGTGAAACTGGACGACAAGGTGGTGCACAGCGCTGACCTGATCGCCCTGGACGCGGTCGACGAGGGTGGTATCTTCCGTCGCATGTGGGATAGCATCCGTCTATTCTTCTACGGCTTGTTCAACTGAATTAGTGTGGACTCTCATGGCCCCGCTCCAATCCGGAGCGGGGCCATGTCCGTTGCCACGGCTTACGAGGCCGTTACGCCATGACAGACACCGAAGTAAATGCGCCAAAGATCGAATTCCCCTGCGCGGATTATCCGATCAAGGTGATCGGCGACACCGGCGTGGGTTTCAAGGACAAGATCATCGCGATCCTCGAGAAACACGCGACCGTTGACCACAAGACCCTGGCCGAGCGCCAGAGTACCAACGGCAAGTACACGACTATCCAGCTGCACATCATCGCCACCGGTCAAGAACAGCTGTACGACATCAACAGCGAGTTGCGGGCTACCGGTTTCGTGCACATGGTGCTGTGATGTCTGGCACGCTGGGCTTTCGCGACCTCGGCCAGATGGCATACGAGCCGGTCTGGCATGCCATGCAGCGCTTCACCAACGAGCGTGGTAGCGATGCCGCTGACGAGATCTGGCTGGTGGAACACCCACCGGTGTTCACCCAGGGCCAGGCCGGCAAGGCCGAGCACTTGTTGCTGCCAGGGGATATTCCGGTGGTGCAGGTCGATCGTGGTGGCCAGGTGACTTATCACGGCCCCGGTCAGTTGGTGGCCTACCTGTTGCTCGATGTACGCAAGCTCGGTTTCGGCGTGCGTGACCTGGTCACCCGCATGGAACACTGCCTGATCGAGCTGCTGGCCAGTTACGGCGTCACTGCCGCGGCGAAGCCGGATGCGCCGGGCGTCTACGTCGACGGCGCGAAAATCGCTTCCCTGGGTCTGCGGATCCGCCACGGTTGTTCCTTTCATGGCCTGGCCCTGAACGTGGACATGGACCTGGAACCGTTTCGACGGATTAATCCCTGCGGCTACGCCGGGCTGGCGATGACCCAGCTGAGCGATCACGCAGGATCGATTGAATTTGCCGAGGTAAGTGCCCGGCTGCGCGCGCAGCTCGTCAAACACCTCGACTATGCTGAGCAGACGACCCTAACGGGCGGAATCGACTGATATGACTACTGATGCAGTGCAAACCATGATCCCGACGCTGGATGTCACCGAGCGTCCGGCCCCGCGTGCCAAGGTAGAAGCCGGCGTCAAGCTGCGCGGCGCCGAGAAGGTTGCACGCATCCCGGTGAAGATCATCCCGACCACCGAACTGCCGAAGAAACCCGACTGGATCCGCGTGCGCATCCCGGTTTCCCCGGAAGTCGACCGCATCAAGGCCCTGCTGCGCAAACACAAGCTGCACAGCGTGTGCGAAGAAGCGTCCTGCCCGAACCTGGGCGAGTGCTTCTCCGGCGGCACCGCGACGTTCATGATCATGGGCGATATCTGCACCCGTCGCTGCCCGTTCTGCGACGTGGGCCACGGCCGTCCGAAACCACTGGACGTCAATGAGCCGGAAAGCCTGGCCATCGCCATTGCCGACCTGAAACTGAAATACGTGGTGATCACCTCGGTTGACCGCGACGACTTGCGTGACGGCGGTGCCCAGCACTTTGCCGACTGCATCCGCGAGATCCGCAAGCTGTCGCCGAATGTGCAGCTCGAAACCCTGGTTCCGGACTACCGTGGCCGCATGGACGTCGCGCTGGAAATCACCGCCGCCGAGCCACCGGATGTGTTCAACCACAACCTGGAAACCGTGCCGCGCCTGTACAAGGCTGCGCGTCCGGGTTCGGACTACCAGTGGTCGCTGACCCTGCTGCAACGCTTCAAGCAGATGATGCCGCACATTCCGACCAAGTCCGGCCTGATGCTGGGTCTGGGCGAGACAGACGAAGAAGTCATCGAAGTCATGAAGCGCATGCGTGAACACGACATCGACATGCTGACCCTGGGCCAGTACCTGCAACCGTCCCGCAGCCACTTGCCGGTGCAGCGTTTCGTGCACCCGGACACCTTCGCCTGGTTCGCCGAGGAAGGTTACAAAATGGGCTTCAAGAACGTCGCTTCCGGCCCGCTGGTACGTTCCTCGTACCACGCCGACGAGCAGGCGAAGCTGGTTAAAGCCGAGCTGATGTCGTCCTGATCACGCGGTGAGAAATACAAAATGCCCGCATGGCTTTCCGGCCTTGCGGGCATTTTTTCGCCTTGCCTACGGCGATCACCGTTTTTTCCTGCAACCTGCGGGGCGACTGACCCTCTTCTGTTTGTCCCCGTTCCTGACTACTGTGTGCTGAAGATTTCGCGCAGGGAGATTCATGGATGACCGTTCGACCGACCCACACACTGTTTCCACATACGCCGGTGCCGGCGTTGCCCCGGGAAGGGCTGATCGGCGTAATCGCGCCTGCCGGCCCCGCAGCCCTGGACACCGACAAAGCCGTGGCCTGGATGCGGGCTCGCGGTTACGCGCTGCGAATTTTTCCCGGTGTCTACGAGCAGGACGGCTACCTGGCCGGCAGCGACGATGTGCGCCTCAATGACTTGCACGCGGCGTTCGCCGACTGTGAGGTCGATGCAATTATTTGTCTGCGCGGCGGTTACGGCACACCGCGTTTGCTCGACCGCATCGATTTCGAGTTGCTGCAAAACAACGCCAAGCCGTTCATCGGCTACAGCGATATCACGGCGCTGCACCTGGCGATCAGCCGTTATGCGGGGTTCGTGACCTTTCATGGTCCGTTGCTCAATGCCGATCTGTTGGGTGACAAGCAAAAGCCTACCGAGGCTTCGTTTTTCAACATGCTCAGAGGGCAGGTGAAGGCGGGCAGCGTGCTGGCGCACCCGGTAGCCTATCCGTTGACGACCATCGAGCCAGGTATCGCTCACGGGCGCTTGTTGGGAGGCAATCTGGCGATGATTGCCGCGACCATGGGCACGCCTTATGAAATCGATGCCGAGGGCGTCATTCTGTTTATCGAGGACATCAACGAGCCGTTGTATCGGATTGACCGGCTGCTGACTCATCTGCGCCTGGCGGGCACGCTGGGCAAGCTGCGCGGGGTTCTGGTGGGGGATGTGGCGGGGGTCGATACGGTCGCGCTGGAGCGTTTGCTCAAGCAGACCTTTGAGCCGTTGCGGATACCGGTGCTGTCGGGGTGGCGCAGCGGGCATTGCGATCCGAACCTGACGTTGCCGCTGGGGGCGTTGGTGAGGCTGGATGCGGGGAGCAAGGAATTGGTGCTGGAGCAGGATGTGGTGGTCAGGTAAGTAGCGGGGCTACAAAAAAGATCGCAGCCTTCGGCAGCTCCTACAGGTGAATGCAAAACCCTGTAGGAGCAGCCGAAGGCTGCGATCTTTTGTTTTTAGCGGTTACGCAGGCCTTCGAGCAACTTGTGCGTCGGGTACCCATCCGCCGGCCAGCCAAACGACTGCTGCGCACTGCGAATCGCCTTGCGGGTGTTGGCACCAATGATGCCGTCGGCGGTGCCTGCATCGTATTTCTGGGCGCTCAGCAGGTTTTGCAGCTCGATCCGCTCGGTACGGCTCAGCGGCAAATCATCCTTGGGCCAGGTGCCGTTGATCAGACCCGCGCCGTTGAAACGTTCGGACAACAAACTGACCGCCAGCGCATAGGACGAAGAGTTGTTGTACTTGAGGATCGCACGGAAGTTGTCGAGCACCAGGAATGCCGGGCCGCGATAACCCGCCGGCAGCAACAGTGCCGCGGACAGGTATTCGGAGCCTGCTGGAACCTGCCCGCCGTTAGGCAGCGTCACGCCCAGTTGCCGCCATTCGGCGACAGTCTTGCGGATCGTGCCATCAGCCAGCACGTAGTTGAAGCTCCCCGGTAGCTGAACTTCAAAGCCCCACGGCTGACCTTTTTGCCAGCCAGAGCTTTGCAGGTAGTGGGCGGTCGAGGCCAGGGCGTCGGCGGAGCTGCCCCAGATGTCGCGGCGACCGTCGCCATCGAAGTCCACGGCATGGGTGTTGTAGGTGGTCGGGATGAACTGGGTCTGGCCCATGGCGCCGGCCCAGGAACCGAGCATCTGCTCCGGCTCGATATCACCCTGTTGCAGGATCTGCAGGGCCGCGATCAATTGCGCATGGGCGAAACCAGGACGCCGGCCTTCGTAGGCCAGGGTCGCCAGGGAGTTGATCACCGACTTGCTGCCCTGAAACTGGCCGAAGTTACTTTCCATGCCCCACACCGCGACCAGCGCCTGACGATCGACGCCGTAGCGTTGTTCGATGCTTTGCAGGATGTCGGCGTATTGGTTGACCAGTGCCTGGCCTTTGCGCACACGCAGCGGCGACAGGGCGCCGTCGAGGTATTCCCACACCGGGCGGGAAAACTCCGGCTGGCTGCGGTCGGCACGGATTACGCTGGTGTCCAGGCTGACATTGGCGAAGGCGCGATCAAACAGGTCGGCGCGGATGCCGGCGGCCAGGGCATCCTTGCGAAAACCCGCCTGCCATTCGGCGAAGGTCTGGGTCGGCAGGATGTCGAGATTTTCTCCGGTCGGCACCACGGGCGGGATCACCGCAGGGGCTGTCGCGACGGGAAGGGTCTGAAGCGGTTGGGCGTCGGCGGCGGTCGGTTTTTCCGCGCAGGCGACAAGCAGAACGAGGCTGGAGGCAGCTATCAATTGGCGCAGGTGCCAACGACGGGAAATACAAAAGGGCATGCACGGGTCCAGGGAATACGAATCAGGTGCAGACCTTAACATGTTGAGCGCTGGCTTGCCTTTCAGGCCGCCAGAAAGTAAGAAGCCTCCCAGTTGTCAGACTGGAAGGCTTCGCGGCGGTAGCTGCCTTTGCCCTTGCCGGCTCGTTCCTGACGGCTGCGGAACAGTGGCTGGGCGATGATGGATTTGGCCTTGTTGGGGCCATTTTTAGATGGCTTTTTGCTCATGATGATTTCTCGCAAGTGAGTGGGGGTTGCGGGGGAAATCATCTGCCGAAGTTGGGGTTCTGTCTACAGTGCAAATGGATGTGTTTTGTGTAGGAACCAGGATCTTTTGATCTTACTCCGCTGGCAACGACAATCTTTGCCCGGCCATCAACAGCGACAACCGACTCAGACTCATCCACGGCGAACCCGCAGCCTGGCCTTTGATCTGTGCGTCAATCCGCTGTGCTTCCAGCAACAGCTGCGCCCAGCGTTGTGCCGAGTAGCGTTGCAGGGCTTTGCTCATCAGCGGTTTGCGTTTGTCCCAGACCGGCGGTCGGGCAGAGCTGAAGGCTTTGTCCAGCGGCACGCCCTGACTGTATTGCAGCGACAGGTTGGCGAGCAGGCGCAGTTCACGGGCCAGGGCCCAGAGAATCACCGGCGGCTCGACGCCTTCACCGCGCAAGCCTTCGAGCATACGCAGGGCATGCGCTGCTTCACCGTTGAGAATCGCATCGGTCAAGCCGAAGACATCGAAGCGTGCACTGTCGGCCACCGCCGCTTGTACGGTCTCGACGGTGATCTGGCCGCCTTCGGCCATCAGCTTGAGCTTTTCGATTTCCTGGGCGGCGGCCAGCAGATTGCCTTCGACGCGCGCGGCGATCAGCTCGACGGCGTCCTGGCTGGCGGAGAGCCCGGCCTGGGACAAGCGCTGGCGGATCCAGCTCGGCAACTGGTTGGCATCCACCGGCCAGATTTGCACGAACTGAGTGTGCTGGCCTTCGACCAACGCCTTGCCCCACTTGGTTTTCTGCGCACTGCCATCGAGTTTTGGCAGGCTGATCAGCAACACGGTGTCTTCAGCTGGTCGCGAGCAGTATTCGATGAACGCGGCCGCCCCTTTGTCACCGGGTTTGCCGGACGGCAGACGCAGCTCCAGCAGGCGTTTTTCAGCGAACAACGACATGCTTGCGCCGGCCTGCAGCAACGTGCCCCAGTCGAAACTGGCGTCGGCGGCAAACACCTGGCGTTCGTCGAAACCCTGTTGGCGAGCGGCGGCACGAATGGCGTCAGCGGCTTCCTGGCACAGCAACGGGTCGTCGCCACTGATGACGTAGACCGGCGCGAGAGCACCTTGCAAGTGTTTGGCGAGTTGGGCGGGGGCGAGTTTCATAAGAGAGGGCGAACGGGGCGCCTGAGCGCCCCGTAAGTCTTACTGCTGCGGGATTTCGATAGGCGACTGACGCGGCGTTTCCGCTTCAGCCTTCTGTGCGGCTTCCAGTGCCGCAGCTTCAGCCTTGGCCTTGGCCTCGGCGGTCTGTTGCAACTGATCCAGCTGGGCCGGCGACAGTTGCTGCAAGCGCAGCATCATGCGTTGTACCAGTTCGCGACGGATCTCCTTGCGAGCATCGGTGGCTTCCTGATCGGAACCCACCAGGTTGTTGCCGTCGTGGATAAAGACTTTCTGCACTTCGAGCTTGTCGCTCAGCAGCGCAAGATTGTGCTCACCACGGATGTCGTAGTTGAGTACTGTAGTGACCTGGTACTCGCCAGTACGGCCGGCGCCCGCATAACTGAGGATGCGCTGGCTTTCCTGCTCATCGGCCAGCACCAGTTTGTAAGGTGCGCCCGTGTGGATATTGACGCCGCTGCTCTCCAGCAACTGACGCATCATGGTCACGGTTTCTCCATAGGAGTTGCGTGCACTCAGGTCGAGTTCCTTGAAGGCGAGTTCATAGGTACCGGTGCCGCGCAGCTGGAAACCGCAGGCGCTCAACAGGACCGCAAGGCCCATCACCAGCAAATTGCGTTTGATCATCTTGTTGCTCCCCTTGAAACCATGTGGGCCGACCGTGCGGCCCGAAAGGTTTTACTCGGCGCCAGGCTCCCTGGCGCCTGATCCAATTAGCTGGCGACGATATTGACCAGTTTCCCGGGCACTACGATCACTTTACGAATAGTCAGGCCATCGACGAAGCGCAGCACGTTCTCGTTGACACGGGCAGCGGCTTCGACTTCTTCGCGAGTCGCGGTGGCCGGCATCTCGATCTGGCCGCGCAGCTTGCCGTTGACCTGGATGACCAGCGTCAGGCTGTCCTGAACCAGTGCGGTTTCGTCCACCACCGGCCAACCGGCGTCGATCACCGGGTCTGCGTGACCCAGTTGATTCCACAGCTCGTGGCTGATGTGCGGGGTGATCGGAGCCAGCAGCAACGTCACGGCTTCCAGACCTTCATGAACCAGCGCGCGATCCTGTTCAGTGCCTTGCGGGGCCTTTTCCAGTACGTTCATCAGCGTCATCACCTGGGCGATGGCCGTGTTGAATTTGTGGTTCTGGCCGACGTCGTGGCTGGCCTGCTTGATGGCCAGGTGGATCGAACGGCGAACGGCTTTCTGCTCGTCGTTCAGGCTGGCGACGTCCAGGTTGCCCGGCAGGCCCTGAGTGACGTGGGCTTGAGCCAGGCGCCAGACGCGCTTGAGGAAACGGTGCGAACCTTCTACTCCGGAGTCGGACCATTCCGCGCTCATGTCGGGTGGCGAGGCGAACATCATGAACAGGCGGCAGGTATCTGCACCGAACTGGTCAATCATCGACTGAGGGTCGACGCCGTTGTTCTTTGACTTGGCCATCTTCTCGGTGCCGCCGATTTCTACCGGCAGGCCATCTGCGATCAGTTTGGCGCTGATGACCTTGGCCTTGCTGTCGCGTTCGAGTTCGACGTCCGCCGGATTGAACCAGGTGTAGGCACCGTTGGCTTCGCGACGATAGTAAGTCTCGGCGATCACCATGCCCTGGGTCAGCAGGTTCTTGAACGGCTCGTTGGAGCTCACCAGGCCTTCGTCGCGCATCAGCTTGTGGAAGAAGCGCGCGTACAGCAGGTGAAGGATCGCGTGTTCGATACCGCCGATGTATTGATCCACCGGCAACCAGTGATCGGCCGCCGATTTTTCCACCAGACCGCCTTCATAGTGTGGCGAGGCGTAACGGGCGTAGTACCACGAGGACTCGACGAAGGTGTCCATGGTGTCGGTTTCACGCTTGGCCGGTGCACCGCATTTCGGGCAACTGCACTCGTAGAACTCAGGCATGCGCGCCAATGGCGAACCAGCGCCGTCCGGTACCACGTCTTCGGGCAACACGACCGGCAGTTGATCTTCCGGGACCGGCACATCACCGCAGGTGGTGCAGTGGATGATCGGGATCGGGCAACCCCAGTAACGCTGGCGGCTGATGCCCCAGTCGCGCAGGCGGAACTGGGTGCGCGAGGCGCCGAGGTTCTTCTTGAGCAGCGCGACTTCAATGGCGTCGAACGCGCCTGGGAAGTCGAGGCCGTCGAATTCGCCGGAGTTGATCAGCGTGCCGTGCTCGCCGTACGCATCCTGCCAAGGGGCCGGGTTGGTGTCACCGGAACTGGTGCGCACCACGGATTTGATCGGCAGGTTGTACTTGGTGGCGAACTCGAAATCACGTTCATCGTGAGCCGGAACAGCCATCACCGCGCCATCGCCGTAGTGCATCAGCACATAGTTGGCGACCCATACCGGGAGTTTCTCGCCGGTCAGCGGGTGCTCGACGAACAGCGAGGTCGGCAGGCCCTTTTTCTCTTGAGTGGCGACGTCGGCTTCGGCGACGCTGCCGCCCTTGCATTCAGCGATGAACGCCTGCAGCTCAGGGTTGTTCTGTGCGGCCAGGGTGGCCAGGGGGTGTTCGGCGGCCACGGCAACGTAGGTCGCGCCCATCAGGGTGTCCGGACGGGTGGTGAAGACTTTCAGTGCGCCGGTTTCGCCGATGGAGTCGACGTTGTACGGGAACTGCACTTCCATGCCGCGGGATTTGCCGATCCAGTTGCGCTGCATTGTCTTGACCTGTTCAGGCCAGCCGGTCAGTTCGTCGAGGCTCTCCAGCAGCTCATCCGCGTAGGCGGTGATCTTGAAGTAGTACATCGGGATTTCGCGCTTTTCGATCAGCGCGCCGGAACGCCAGCCGCGACCGTCGATCACCTGTTCGTTGGCCAGGACGGTCTGGTCGACCGGGTCCCAGTTCACGGTGCCGCTTTTCTTGTAGATCACGCCTTTTTCGAACAGGCGGGTGAACAGCCATTGTTCCCAGCGGTAGTAATCCGGTTTGCAGGTGGTCACTTCACGGGACCAGTCCACCGCCAGGCCCAGGCTGCGCAGCTGGGTTTTCATGTAGGCGATGTTTTCGTAGGTCCACTTGGCGGGCGCTACGTTGTTCTTCATCGCGGCGTTTTCCGCCGGCATGCCGAAGGCGTCCCAACCCATGGGTTGCAGGACGTTCTTGCCTTGCATGCGCTGGTAGCGGGAGATCACGTCGCCGATGGTGTAGTTGCGCACGTGCCCCATGTGTAGCTTGCCGCTGGGGTAAGGGAACATCGACAGGCAGTAGAACGTCTCCTTGCCTGGCTGTTCACTGACTTCAAAGGACTTTTGCTCGTCCCAGAATGACTGGGCGGCGGCTTCGATTTCACGGGGCTGATATTGTTCGTGCATGGCTACTTTTGAACTGAATAGGGGTGGCCTAATCCTCTTCAATGCAACGCTGGACGGTGATCACGCCAAATCGGCGTTGCGGTGCCCAAGCGAGCTGGAAGTGGAGTTACAGGAAGCGCCGTAGCATACATGACCGCACTCTACCGAGGGAAACCCTGATTACTGCCGCGCGTCCTGCAAAAAGGGTCGCGAGGGCCGTTGGTCGCGGCATCCAGCCGGTTTGTTCAGCGAAGCTAAGCTCTAAATGGGGAGTGAGTCTTATCTTCAATGAGGTGAGGGATGGTTGAGTCACAGCAAAAAGTTACAAAGCCGGAGCTGTACGAAAGACTGATCGATCGTCTGGGAATGGCCCTGGACGCGGCAAAAACCGCTGGCCGATTGCGCGATGAATGCCCCCTTGAGCTGGAGTTGCGTGGCCTGAGCCCCGCAGAATTTGCACTGGTCAAGGCGTATCTGGACCGCTGTGAACGTGAAACACACGGATGCTTGTCAGAAGCAGTGAAGCAACTAGACGCACCACGTTCGGCCAAGATCATCTGGCTCAAGGACAAGGCACCGGGCAGGGACGCGGTAAAGGTCCGGTCTCTGCAATTCAAGTAAGGGCACTTGAAGCCATGACACATGGTTTTTTGAAGCATAGTCCTTCCGCATTTGTTGTCGCATTGCGTCAATCCACTTAGGCTTCGAGCATCTTCTGGAGATGCTCGATGCCTTTTCGTTATTTCGTAAAACAACTTCTGCTGCCGCCCGGCATTTTATTGCTGTTGCTGGCGCTTGCCTGGTGGTTTCGCCGCTCGAGGCCACGGCTGGCCGGACTGTGCTTTGCGCTGGGCTTCGGTGGCTTCTGGCTGATGAGTTTGCCGGTGGTAGTGCAATGGAGCGCCAAGGCGCTGGAGCGGGAGCCGGCGCTGGATCGCACCGAATGGGCGACCCTGAGTCAGCGCGCTGATGCGATCGTGGTGCTGGGTTCCGGGCGTGAGCGGGGCGATCTGGCTTGGGGCGACGATCAGCCGACCGGTGTCGGTCTGGAGCGAGAACGTTATGCCGCAAGACTGGCCAAGGCGTCAGGCTTGCCGATCCTGACCAGTGGCGGCCTGCATTACGGCACGCCACCGACAGAAGCCCGATTGATGGCGGACTCGTTACTCGATGATTTCGGTGTAACCGTGCGTTGGCAGGAAGGGCGCAGCCGTACAACCTGGGAAAATGCGCAGTTCAGTGCCGAGGTGTTGCTGCCACAGGGGATCAAGCGTGTTGTGGTCGTGACGCAGGCCTGGCACATGCCGCGGGCGGTCTGGAGTTTCCAGAAAGCAGGATTTGAGGTGGTGCCCGCACCAGTGGGGTTCCTAGGCGTGGACAATGCCCGGCCATTGGGTGGCTGGATGCCTGAGTTCAAGTCGATCTGGCAGAGCGGGCAGCTGATGAATGAGGCGGTGGGCCAGATCGGGTATTCATTGTTTTACCGCTGAAAATCTTTTGCAGGCGCTGCGATTAAACGGTTTTGGCCATCCGGTTCGCGATCAACGCCCAGCCAAACAACAACACGCACACGATGATCAACGGCCACGAACGCCATTGCAGGTAAGGCGTCAGGTTATGCATTGGCACCACTTCGCCGTACAGGATGCCGCGTTCGAACTGCGGGATCTGCGTGGTGATCTGACCGAACGGGTTGATGAGCCCGGTCACGCCGTTGTTGGTGGCACGGATCATCCAGCGGCCGGCCTCCAGCGCGCGCATCTGCGCCATCTGCAAATGTTGCAACGGGCCGATGGAAGTGCCGAACCAGGTGTCGTTGCTGATGGTCAGCAACAGATCGCTGCGAGCCGCGAGGCTGGCGGCAAACTCCGGGTAAACCACTTCGTAGCAGATGTACGGCGCAATCTGATAGCCCTTGGCTTGCAGCATCGCCTGATCGGCGGGGCCGCGGGCAAAGTCCGACATTGGCAGGTCGAAGAAGGCGATCAGGCCGCGCAGTATGTCCTGCAATGGCACGTATTCGCCGAACGGCACCAGCTTCTGCTTGAGGTAAGTGCCGTCGCCTTCGCCGACGACGGTGATGCCGTTGAAAAAACGCTTCTCGTGGCGGACTTCCTGGCGGATGGGTACGCCGGTGATCAGTGCGGTTTTACGCTCTGCGGCGAAATTGCCCATCATGCTCAGGTAGCCCTCGGCGGACTCCTTGAGCACCGGGACCGCCGTTTCCGGCCAGATCAGCAGGTCGACCCGTTTCGAGCTGAAGCTCATGTCGCGGTACAGCGCCAGCTGCGCGTTGAGCTGCGCCGGGTCCCACTTCATGCTTTGTTCGATATTGCCTTGAATCGCCGCGACGCTCAGCGCAGGGCCAGACGGGCTGGTCCAGGCATGGCCTTTAAGCGTGATGCCGGCGACCCAAGGGCCGACCAACAGCAGCGCACCCGCCACGATAAAGGCTTTGCGACCGGTCTTGATCAGGCGCGAAGCGTTGTAGATCAGTGCGGCGGTCAAGGCCAGGGTGAAGGACACCAGCCACATCCCGCCTACGGGGGCGAGCCCGGCCAACGGGCCGTCGAGCTGACTGTAACCGGAATAAAGCCATGGGAAGCCGGTGAGGAACCAGCCGCGAAACGCTTCCTGGCCGACCCACAACGCCGCAAACGCCATGGCATCGGCCAGCGGCGCCTCGTTGCGACGCAACCAGCGCGCCCAGATCCAGGCCGGCAGTGCGAAGAACCAGGCAATCGCCGCGGTGAACAGCAGCATCAGGAACCCGGCGAGCAGCACCGAAGCGCCGCCAAAGTTGTGAATGCTGTAGTAGATCCAGCTGGTGCCGGCGCCAAACAGGCCGAAACCGAAGCACCAGCCACGGCCCAGGGCCTGGCGGGGGCTCAGTTCACGTAAGCCGGCGTAGAAAAAGCCGACCGCCAGCAACGCCAGCGGCCAAATGTCGAACGGCGCCAGGGCCAGGGTGGTGAGTGCACCGGCCGCCACGGCCAGCAGGTTACCGGGCCAGCCGGGGCGGGTCATACGATGCATTTCAATCCTTAGAATTACCGGGCAATAGGCGTCAGGCGCAGCAAGTGAATCCGACGGCTGTCGGCGTTCAGGATGCGGAAGCGATAGGGGCCGATTTCAGTGATTTCATTGCGTTTCGGCAAGTGCCCGAACGCGCTCATCACGAGGCCACCGACGGTGTCGAACTCGTCGTTGGAGAATTCGCTGTCGAAGAACTCGTTGAAGTTTTCGATCGGCGTCAGGGCCTTGACCAGGAAATCACCGCTGGGAAGAGGCTTGATGTAGCTGTCTTCTTCGACGTCGTGCTCGTCTTCGATGTCGCCGACGATCTGTTCCAGTACGTCTTCGATGGTCACCAGACCCGCCACACCGCCGTACTCATCGATAACGATGGCCATGTGGTTGTGGTTGGCGCGGAACTCGCGCAGCAGCACATTCAGGCGCTTGGACTCGGGCACGAAGGTGGCCGGACGCAGCAGGTCCTTGATGTTGAAGCTGTCGCCGTTCTCCTTGAGGATCAACGGCAGCAAGTCCTTGGCCAGCAGCACGCCCATCACGTCATCGTGGCTTTCGCCGATGACCGGGTAACGGGAGTGGGCCGAGTCGACCACGGCCGGCAAAAACTCGCGGGGTGTCTGGGTCGCCTTGATGCTGATCATCTGCGAGCGCGGGACCATGATGTCCCGTACTTGCAAGTCCGCAACCTGGATGGCGCCTTCGACGATGGCCAGCGCTTCGCTGTCCAGCAACTTGTTTTGGTGCGCATCGCGCAGAAGCTCCAGCAGCTCCTGGCGGTTCTTCGGCTCGTGGGCAAAAGCCTGGGTGAGTTTACCCAGCCATGACTTCTGCCCGTTGCTCGATCGATCTTCGCTCATAGCGATTACTCTGAATCCTTTGTTGTCACGATAGTGGATGTTTCAATTTCGTCGTCCGCGTACGGATCGGGATAGCCCAGTTCGGCAAGCAACGTTCGTTCCAGCGCTTCCATTTCTTCGGCTTCATCGTCATCTATATGGTCGTAACCCAGCAGATGCAAGCAGCCGTGAATGACCAGATGTGCCCAGTGGGCCGTTGGCTCCTTGCCTTGTTCCGCGGCTTCGCGCTCGACCACCGCCACGCAGATCACCAGATCGCCCAGCAGCGGGATATCGAGAAACTCATCAGGCACGTCCGCCGGAAACGACAGCACGTTGGTGGCGTAATCTTTCTGCCGCCAGGTGTGGTTCAGTTCGCGGCCTTCGGCTTCGTCGACCAGGCGAATGGTCATTTCGGAGTCGGCGGTACGCTGGCGCAGGGCCAGTTCGCACCATTGGCGGAACTCGGCTTCGCTGGGGGCGGGCGCTTCAGTCGCGAGTTGCAGATCAAGCTCAAGCATCGCGGCGACTGTCCTTTGGCGTTTCGTCGGCCACGCGATTCTCGAAGCGCTCATAGGCTTCGACGATCCGCTGCACCAGTGGATGGCGCACAACGTCCTTGGGCATGAAATGGGTGAAGCTGATGCCCGGCACGTCTTTCAGCACTTCGATCACATGGTGCAGCCCGGACTTGGTGCCTTTGGGCAGGTCGACCTGGGTGATGTCACCGGTGATGACCGCCGTGGAGCCGAAGCCGATCCGGGTCAGGAACATTTTCATCTGCTCGACGGTGGTGTTCTGGCTTTCGTCGAGGATGATGAAACTGTTGTTCAGCGTGCGACCGCGCATGTAGGCCAGCGGCGCAACTTCGATCACCTGGCGCTCGATCAGCTTGGCGACGTATTCGAAGCCGAGCATTTCGTAGAGTGCGTCGTAGAGCGGGCGCAGGTACGGGTCGATCTTTTGCGACAGGTCGCCCGGCAGGAAGCCGAGTTTTTCGCCCGCTTCAACCGCCGGTCGGACCAGCAGGATGCGCCGGATCTGCTCGCGTTCCAGCGCGTCTACCGCGCAGGCGACGGCCAGGTAGGTCTTGCCGGTACCGGCCGGACCGATGCCGAAGTTGATGTCGTTACCGAGGATTTCCTTCACGTAGCGCAACTGATTCAAGCCACGAGGGCGAATCATGCCTTTCTTGGTGCGCAGGGCCACGGAGGGTTCGGACGGGGAAACGTTGTCCAGCGCTTCGACGGCCGATTCCTGCAGGAACAGGTGAACCACGTCCGGCGACAGCTCGGTACCTTTGGTTTCCCGGTACAGACGGCGCAGGAGGTTTTCCGCGGAGGTGGTGTGTTTGGGGTCGCCGATCAGCTCGAACTGGTTTCCGCGGTTGCGGATCTCGATGGTCAGGCGTTGCTCGATCAAGCGCAGGTGCTCGTCGAACATCCCGCACAGATTGGCGAAGCGGCGAGCCTCAAAGGGCTCGAGGATGAAACGATGTGGTTCTATGGGTGCGTTCAAGGTCGTATTTAGCCGCCCTGGGGCAATTAAGATGAAATCAAGGATAACGCCAGTGAGGCGGGTGCGAAAGCTCTTAAATGGATGCTGAAATTTGACGCCTGAACTGTGGCGAAGGGATTTATCCCCATTGGGCTGTGCAGCAGTCCTGTTTTTGGGGCTGCTGCACAGCCCAATGGGGATAAATCCCCTCGCCACAAAGGTTCTCTGTGACGGGGGTTACTGGATCAGCGAACCCCGCAGCGAGTGCGGTTGCGCCGCATCGATGTGCACATCGGCGAATTGGCCGATCAGGGTTGGATTGTCGCAGCGGAAGTTGACGATCCGGTTATTCTCGGTCCGGCCTTGCAGCTCGCCGGGGTCTTTTTTCGAGTAATCGGTGACCAGAATCCGCTGGATCGAACCGACCATTTGTCGGCTGATCTCGAAACCCTGCTGGTTCAGGCGATGTTGCAGGGCGTTCAGTCGTTCTTTTTTCAGCTCTTCCGGCGTTTCGTCGGCCAGATCGGCCGCCGGCGTGCCCGGGCGCTGGCTGTAGACAAACGAATAGGAGAAGTCGAAACCGACGTCTTCGATCAGCTTCATGGTTTGTTCGAAGTCTTTTTCGGTCTCGCCGGGGAAGCCGACGATAAAGTCCGAGCTGATGCAGATCCCTGGCACGGCCGCGCGCAACTTGCGCAGTTTGGATTTGTATTCCAGCGCGGTGTGGTTGCGCTTCATCGCCGAAAGAATGCGGTCCGAACCGGATTGCACCGGCAGGTGCAGGTGCTTCACCAGCTCCGGCACTTCGGCGTGAGCCTGGATCAGGCTGTCGGAGAACTCGAGCGGATGGGACGTGGTGTAGCGAATCCGATCGATGCCATCGACAGCCGCGACGACACGAATCAACTCGGCCAGATCCGCGAGGCGACCGTCGTGGGTGGTGCCGCGATAGCCGTTGACGTTCTGGCCCAACAACGTCACTTCCCGCACGCCGTTTTCAGCGAGGTGGATGATTTCGGCAATCACGTCATCGAACGGTCGGCTGACTTCTTCGCCGCGGGTGTAGGGCACTACGCAGAACGTGCAGTATTTGCTGCAGCCTTCCATGACCGAGACGTAAGCGCTCGGGCCATCGATGCGCGGCTCCGGCAAATGGTCGAATTTTTCGATTTCCGGGAACGAGACGTCCACTTGCGGCAATTTGGTGGCGCGGGCGGCGTCGATCATTTCCGGCAGGCGGTGCAGTGTTTGCGGACCGAAGACCACGTCGACATAAGGAGCGCGATCGCGGATGGCGGCGCCTTCCTGACTGGCGACACAACCGCCGACGGCAATCACCATCTCCGGGTTCGCCAGTTTCAGTTCACGCCAGCGGCCGAGCTGGGAATACACCCGGTCCTGGGCGCGTTCGCGGATCGAACAGGTGTTGAGCAGGATCACGTCGGCGTCTTCAGCGCGAGCGGTGACTTCCAGGGCCTGGTGTTCGCCCAGCAGATCGACCATGCGCGAGCTGTCGTACTCGTTCATCTGGCAACCGTGGGTTTCGATGTAAAGCTTCTTGGCCATGGATACAGTCATCACGTGATTCAAAGAACCGCGCATTATAGGGAACATGCTCCAAGGTTCCTACCGCTGTGCGTCCGGTGGCTATGCTATAGTTCGCGCCCTCATTTTTATCCCCCGATGTGTTGCTCGCCCACCATGACCAAACGTGAAGCTCCAATCTACAAGGTGATTTTCCTCAACCAGGGCCAGGTGTACGAAATGTACGCCAAGCAGATCTATCAAAGTGATCTGTGGGGCTTCCTGGAAGTGGAAGAGTTCGTCTTTGGCGAGCGCACGCAAGTGGTCGTCGACCCGAGCGAAGAGAAGCTCAAGGCTCAGTTCGAAGGTGTCGTGCGCAGTTTTGTGCCGATGCATTCGATCGTGCGCATCGACGAAGTCGAGCGTCTTGGCACGCCGAAAATCAGCGAAGCCCGCGGCGCGGTCGGCAATGTCATGCCGTTTCCGATGCCGATGCCGGAGAAGTAAGCAGGAAAGCTTTTGAAATGAACTGGGTTGTTTGTGGCGAGGGAGCTTGCTCCCGCTGGGGCGCGAAGCGGCCCTAAACTCTGCAAACACCGTTTTTCTGATTCACCGCATTGTTTGACGTTACGACTGCTGCGCAGCCGAGCGGGAGCAAGCTCCCTCGTCACAGGGGCCTGCGTCAATCAGGGCAGTGGCGAAAACGGTGTACGCCCATCGGCGCTTTGCAATTCCATCAGGTACTTGCGGAAGATCTGCCCAAGCACCTGAGTCGCTACCTCAAGTTCTTCACGCGGCATCTTCTCGGCGACTTCGTCCGCAGTATCCAGCGCTTCTTCCGCCCCATTGACCGCGGCCATTTTCAGCACGATATACGCCTGGACGTTATTGGCCGGTACGCCTTCGCCGTGGAAGAACATGGTGCCGAGTTTGAATTGCGCCTGGGCATGGCCTTGCAGCGAGGCCTTTTCGAAGTAATCCAGGGCTTTCTTGAGGTCGCGCGGGGTGTTTTTGCCGTCGTAGTAGAACTCACCCAACTCGTATTGCGCTTGCGCATCCCCGTCATCCGACGCTTTCTGGCAGGCGGCGAGCGCCTGTTCCAGGTCTTGCGGCTGGGTATTGAGGGTGCAGCGACCCATCGCTGGGATTAACAACGAGTTGCCGCCTGCTTGTGCGAGCGCGAGCAGGGGCTGAAGGAGCAACAGGCAGCCCAATGCAAGGGCGCGGCCGGTGCGGTTCATGGGAATCGACTTACCTCTGAGGGGCGCGCGGACCCATCGAGGGATCCAATAAGCGCGCATTATGAAATAAGCAGGGCCAACCTTACAAAGTCTTTACTCGTTTTTCTGCTGCGCGGGGAATATATCGCCCGGTTTACGGGGGATTATCGGCAGATGAGTAAGAAAAGACGCTGGAATGTAGGCAAAAGCTGACGCTGGCAATCGCCAACGTCAGCGGCTCAGCATTATTTCAGTGCGGCAAATGCGCGCTCGGCGGCATCCAGTGTCAGTTTCAACTCGGTTTCGCCGTGGGCAATCGAGGTGAAGCCGGCTTCGAATGCACTCGGCGCGAGGTACACGCCGCCTTCGAGCATCAGGTGGAAGAAACGGCCGAACAGCTTCGCGTCGCTGGCCATCACATCATCAAACGTGACGATGTCGTCGGCGCCGCTGAAGTACAGGCCGAACATGCCGCCGGCCTGCGTGGTCACGAACGGAATGCCAGCAGCATCGGCGCGCTGTTGCAGGCCATCGAGCAGGCGGCTGGTGTAGTCGCTCAGTTCGGCGTGGAAGCCGGGGCGGCTGATCAGGCGCAAAGTCGTCAGACCGGCCGCCATCGCCAGCGGGTTACCCGACAAGGTGCCCGCCTGATAAACCGGACCCAGTGGCGCGATGTGCGACATGATTTCGCGTTTGCCGCCGAAGCAGCCAACCGGCATGCCGCCACCGATGATCTTGCCGAACGTGGTCAGGTCTGGCGTGACGCCGTAATGCGCTTGAGCACCGCCGAGAGCGACGCGGAAACCGGTCATCACTTCGTCGAAAATCAGCACCACGCCGTGCTTGTCGCACAGGGTCCGCAGGCCTTCGAGGAAGCCCGGCGCCGGCGGTACGCAGTTCATGTTGCCGGCCACCGGCTCGACGATGATGCAGGCCACGTCCTGGCCGACTTCGGCGAGCATGGTTGCCACGGCGTCGATGTCGTTGAACGGCAGGGTCAGGGTGTGCTTGGCAAAGGAGGCCGGTACGCCGGCCGAGCTCGGCACGCCTTGGGTCAAGGCGCCGGAACCGGCCTTGACCAGCAGGCTGTCAGAGTGACCGTGGTAGCAGCCTTCGAACTTGATGATGCTGTCGCGGCCGGTAAAACCGCGGGCCAGGCGAATCGCGCTCATGGTCGCTTCGGTGCCGGAGCTGACCATGCGCACCATTTCCATCGACGGCACGATCGAGCAGACCAGGTCGGCCATTTCGGTTTCCATCTCGGTCGGGGCCCCGTACGACAAGCCGTGCTCCAGCTGTTTGCGTACCGCGTCCAGCACGTCCGGATGGCTGTGGCCGAGGATCATCGGGCCCCAGGAGCCGACGTAATCCACATAGCGCTTGTTGTCTTCGTCGGTGACGTAGGCGCCTTCCGCGTGTTTGAAGAACAACGGCGTGCCACCCACGCTCTTGAATGCGCGAACAGGCGAGTTCACGCCACCGGGAATGTGTTTCTGGGCATTGGCAAACAGGGTTTCGGAACGAGACATGATGGGACTCTCAAATCAGACTTTTAAGGCTACTTGGAAAGCAGGGCATTAAAGGCGCGGGCGCGACGGGTGACTTCCGCCGTGCTTTCGGCACCAAACAGGCCGTGGACCACCGCCAGCAGATCGACCCCGTGGGCCACCAGTGGCGCAGCGTTGTCCAGGGTGATGCCGCCGATTGCGCAGATCGGCAGGTGCAGTTTGCTGCGGGCCTGATCGAGCAACTCAAGGCTGCAGGTCGGTGCGCCGGGTTTGGTATTGGAGTTGAAGAAACGGCCGAAGGCGACGTAGCTGGCGCCTTCCTTGGCGGCTTGTTCGGCGAGTTCGAGTTGCGCGTGGCAGGTTGAACCGATGATCGCCTGGCGACCCAGCAGCGCACGGGCCGGGGTCAGCGGGCCATCGGTCTGGCCCAGGTGCACGCCGACGTTCAGGCGCGCAGCCAGCTCGGCGTCGTCATTGATGATCAACTGAGTCTTGTAGCGTTCGCACAGATCGCGCAGGGTTTCGGCCTCTCGCAAGCGGCGGGCCTCGTCGCTGCTCTTGTCGCGGTATTGCAGCAGGGTGACGCCGCCTTCCAGTGCGGCTTCCACGTACGACAGGAATTTACCGGCCAGCAACTGGCTATCGGTAATGGCGTAAAGGCCACGTAGTTTCATCGGACATGCCTCATGGCGTTACGAACAGAAATCCAGTGGCAGGCGGCGCGGCACGAACTGACCTTTGCCCAGCTGCTCTGCATCGCGCAGGGTGCGCCACGTGTAGTTAAGCGCGGTCTGCACGGCGCTGACGAGGTTTTCACCCTGGGCCAGACGACCGGCGAGGGCGCTGGCCAGTGTGCAACCGGAACCGTGGTAACTGCCGGGCAAGCGCTGGCAGGTGAAAGTTTCGCGACCACCGTCGCGGCTGTACAGGCGATTGTGGATTTCATCTTCATCGCCATGGCCGCCGGTGATCAGCAGGTGTTTGACGTAGGGCAGGAGTTTTTCAGCGCACTCGTCCGCGGTGCCTTCGGGCAGTTCGGCGAGGATGCGGGCTTCGGGAAGGTTAGGGGTGGCGATGATGGCCAAAGGCAGCAGGCGTTCGCGCATGGCGTAGCCGACTTCATCCTTGCCCAGTCGTCCGCCACCGCCGGCGCGCAGCACCGGGTCACAGACCATCGGCAAGTGCGGGTGCGCCTGCAGCAGTTCGACGACGGTGTCGACCATTTCCAGGGAGCCGAGCATGCCCAGTTTGACGGCAGCGACTTCGGAATCGTTGAGCACGGCGTTGGCCTGAGCCAGCACCCACTCTCGGTCGAGGACGCGGAAGTCAGTGACATTGACCGTGTCTTGCACGGTCAGGGCGGTGACGGCCGGGGCCGCATGACAACCCTGGGCAAGCAGGGCTTCGATATCTGCCTGCAAGCCGGCGCCACCACTTGGGTCGTGGCCGGAGAGACAGAGGACAACGGGGCGAGAGCTGTAGATATTCATGGTGCGCGAGCTTACCACCAAACATCGATTTTCGGGTGCAGTGCCCGCCAGTCCTGCCGATAGAGAGTCATGGGCTGGCAATGCCACTTGCCGGGATTGTCAGAATCTGACCGAGCAAACAGCTCTGGCTCAATGTGTTCCGCTGGAACGCCCGTACTAGAGCCTTTGCAGGAAATATTTCAATGGTGTTCAATGGCCATCAACGGCTATGCTAGAGTGGATCCAAACCAATAACAGGTAATACCGGTTTTACGTCTACTCAAAGGGAATGAGGGGCTTCCTGAGATAACCGGACAGGCCACGCTGGGGCTTAAATGCGCTATTTGCTGATGTTGCTGTTTTGCTTGCCCCTTATGGCGAGCGCAGTCGAATTCGATGAATTCACTCAAAGCCTGCCCTTGGGCCGAACCCTGCAAGTGTTCGAAGATGCCGATGGTCAGGCGACCATCGACGATATCCGTGCGCAAGCGGCGGCCGGACACTTCAAGCCCCACGATAAAGCCACCCTCAACGCCGGCTACTCGCGTTCGGTGTTCTGGCTGAAAATCGACTTGAATTACCGCCCGACCAACCCCGCGACCCAACGGACGTGGTTGCTGGAGCTGGCCTATCCTCCCCTCGATCACCTTGACCTGTACTTGCCCGATGCTGCCGGTGCCTATCGATTGGCCCGTCAGACCGGCGATGCCTTGCCGTTCGACAGTCGCGAAATTCGCCAGAACAACTATTTGTTCGATCTGAACTTCACCCCGGACCAACCGCAAACCCTGTACCTGCGCCTGCAGAGCGAAGGGTCGATCCAGGCGCCGGTCACGTTGTGGTCGAGCACGGCATTCCTTGAAGAACAGCCGGTGCGGCTCTACGTGCTGGGCCTGATTTACGGCGTGTTGCTGGGGATGCTGGTCTACAACCTGTTCATCTACCTCAGCGTGCGCGACACCAGCTACCTCTATTACATCTTCTACATTGCCTCGTTCGGGCTGTATCAACTGTCAGTGAACGGCGCGGCCGTGCAATATTTCTGGCCGAACAATCCCTGGTGGGCCAACGCCGCGACGCCGTTCTTCATCGGTTGTGCGGGGCTGTTCGGCAGTCAGTTCGCCCGCAGCTTCCTGCAAACGGCGACCCTCAATCGCTGGCTCGATCGCTTGCTGCTGGCGTTGATTGCATTCGGGGCGGTGGTCGTCGGGTTGTCGTTGATGACCAGTTACGCCCTGGCCTTGCGTCTGGCGACGACGCTGGCCCTGACGTTCACCGTGGTGATTTTCGCCGCGGGGTTTTTCGCCTGGTGGCGCGGCCTGCGGGTGGCGCGGTATTTCATCATCGCCTGGTCGGCGTTTTTGCTCGGCGGCATCATCAACACGCTGATGGTGCTGGGTTACCTGCCGAACGTGTTCCTGACCATGTATTCCAGCCAGATCGGCTCGGCCATCGAAGTGGCCCTGTTGTCCCTGGCCCTGGCCGACCGCATCAACGCCATGCGCGAGCAACAGGCGCAGACCTTGTTCGATGCCGGGCAAAAACTCGAAGTGCTCAACCAGCAACTGGCGCACAGCAACAAGCTCAAGGATGAATTCCTCGCCACGCTGACCCACGAATTGCGCACACCCATGAACGGTGTGATCGGTTCGCTGGAATTGATGCAAACCGTCGAGATGGACCCGGAACTGGAGCAATACCAGCAAACGGCCGCCGGTTCGGCGCGAGACATGATGCGCATGGTCAACGGCATCCTCACCCTGACCGAATTGCAGGCCGGCAAGCTCAAGGCCAATGCGTCCCCCTTCAGTTTGCGCAGTGTGGTCGATGCCCTGCGGGTGCAGTTCGAAGGCAATGCGTCAGGCAAGTCACTGGACTTCAAGGTTGACCTCGCGCCAGGCCTGCCGGACCGTTTGCACGGCGATAACATCAAGTTGGCGCAATGCCTGGAATGCCTGCTGGACAACGCCATCAAGTTCACTCGTGTGGGCGGCGTGGCGTTGCGGGTCACGGGTAAACCCGTAGGCCCCGACCGGGTGGCACTGTCCTTTGCAGTGATCGACACCGGTATCGGCTTCACCGATTTGGGCGAGGCGACGCTGTACCAGCGCTTTTTCCAGCTCGACGGCTCGATGACCCGGGAATACGGCGGTCTGGGCGTCGGCCTGGCGATCTGTCGGCAACTGGTCGACTTGCTTGGCGGGCATCTGACTCACCGCTCTGAGCCCGGTCGTGGCAGTCGCTTCCAGCTCGACGTCGAGTTTGAGTTGCCAGTGGTAGAGCGAGTCTCAACGCCCATGATGACGCGGGAGTTCCCGCGTCTGCGCCTGCCGCAGGACTGCACCGTGCTGCTGGTGGATGAAAACAGCATTAATCAGCTGGTGATGCGCGGCATGTTGCTCAAGCTCGGGTTCCGGGTGCGAACGGCCGACATTGGCGTGGCCGCGCTGGATCTCTTGCAGCGTGAAACCTTTGATGCCGTGCTGATCGATGGCCAATTGCCGTCGCTGGATGGCGCGTCACTGTGCTGCCAGATCCGTGCGCTGCCGGGCTGCGAGCAATTGCCGGTGTTCATGATTGCCTTGAGCGCTGATCGGGAACGCTGCCCAACGGGTGCCTTGATTGATCACCTGAGCAAGCCGGTGAAATTCGAAGACTTGCAGGCTGCCCTTTATCGTCGGGTGCTCTGTCCAGAACAAGGCGAAAGCGCCGACAGTTAGGCGGATATGCCACTTTGTTCGGCCTCGGGGCAGTGATTAACTGAATCCCTTGGCTGACCAAAGGAGCCCCGTCATGAACCTGCATCAGTTCGCCGAAACCCACGAAGTCACCAACCAGCCACCGTCGCTGGACGGCACTAACCTGTATCGCATCGATTTGCCGTTGCAGGAGTGGTCGCGGCGTTTCGGGGCCGGTTGGGCCGAATCGCGGATCGACGCCTATGGCGCGCTGGCCGGCGGGCCGCTGATGGACGCGGGGTTTCTGGCCAACCAGAACAAGCCGGTGTTCAGCAGTCACGACCGTTATGGTCATCGCATCGACCTGGTGGAGTTTCACCCGGCGTATCACGAACTGATGCGCACGGCGATCGAACACGGGCTGACGTCGCTGCCCTGGGCGCATCCGCAGTCCGGCGCTCACGTTGCCCGCGCCGCCATGACCTACCTGCACAGCCAGGCCGAAGCCGGCAGCGGTTGCCCGCTGACCATGACGTTCGCCAGCGTCCCGGCGATGCGCCTGCAACCGGATCTGGCCGAGCAGTGGCTGCCTAAAATCCTCGCCACCGAATACGACCCGCGCAACGTCGGCATGGCGCATAAGGCCGGCGTCACCATCGGCATGGCCATGACCGAGAAGCAGGGCGGCACCGATGTGCGGGCCAACACCACCAAGGCGTATCCGGTCGGTGCCGGCGGTCCGGGGCAGGCCTATGAACTGGTGGGCCACAAGTGGTTCTGTTCCGCGCCGATGTGCGATGCGTTCCTGACCCTGGCGCAGACCGACAAGGGTTTGACCTGTTTCCTGCTGCCGCGCCATCGTCCGGACGACACGCGCAATCAGTTCTACATCCAGCGCCTGAAGAACAAACTCGGCAATTGCTCCAACGCGTCCAGTGAAGTCGAATTCCGCGGTGCACTGGCGTGGATGGTCGGTGAAGAAGGGCGCGGCGTTCCGACCATCATTGAAATGGTGGCCATGACCCGCTTCGATTGCATGGTCGGTTCCAGCTCGTTGATGCGCCAGGCGTTGACCCAGGCCAGTCATCACTGCGCTCATCGCAGGGTTGGCGGCAAGCGGCTCAGTGAACAACCGTTGATGCAGAACGTGCTCGCCGATCTCGCGCTGGAAAGCGAAGCAGCCCTGGCGTTGAGCCTGCGCATGGGCAAGGCGCTGGATCATCTGGACGATGAACATGAAGCGAAATTCGCCCGTCTGGTGACAGCGGTGGGCAAGTACTGGATCTGCAAACGCGCGCCCGCCATGATCAACGAAGCCGCCGAGTGCATGGGCGGCGCGGGTTATGTCGAAGACAGCATCCTGCCGCGTTTGTACCGTGAGGCGCCGGTCAATTCGACGTGGGAAGGTTCCGGCAACGTGCAATGCCTGGACGTCCTGCGGGCGCTGTCGAAAGAACCGGGTGTGCTCGACGTGCTGTTCAGCGAGTTGGGCGATGGTCATGGCGACAAACGCCTGGCGGCGCACATCAGCCAATTGCAGGCCGCTTTCAAGGACACCAGCGACATTCAGTATCGTGCCCGCCAGCTCACCGAAGACATTGCCTTGGGGCTGCAGGCCAGGTTGTTGCTGGAGGCGGGCAACTCGGCGGTCAGCGATGCCTTTATCGCCAGTCGTCTGAATGGCGGCGGCCGAGTGTACGGTGCGTTGCCTCGGGGATTGGATGTGGAAGCGATCGTCGCCCGGTCAACCCCGCTTTTGTAAACATCACGGACTCAATGTAGGAGCATGGTGAACCTGGTGTCTGTGTATCAACACGCCACTGTTCCCGTGACGCGACGATGCAGGCAAGATGAAGACCTGCAAGTCAGAACACAGGATGCTGATCGTGACCGAAGCTTTTGTTGTCGTTCAAACCGCCGAGGAAGCCGTGGACCGGCTTGCTCACCTGCACAATCGTGCCACCACCGCGCTGAACCAGGCGCTCAAGCGTTATCTCAAGGATCGAGTTGAACCGGACGCCGAACAGCGTGCGATGTTTCGTTATCCTGAACTGCGTCTGACCTACCATTGCCAAGGCGAAGTCCCACAAACCACCCGTGCCTACGCCAAGGTGCAATTGCCGGGGACTTACAGCGTCACCGTCACCCATCCGGCGGCTTTCCGCAAATACCTGCTGGAGCAACTCGTACCGTTGATGCACGACTTCACCGTGACCGTGGAAGTCGGCATCAGCCAGCAGAACATTCCTTACCCCTACGTGGTCGAGCAGGGCGATGAGCTAGCCGGTTCCGGCGTGACCGCTGCCGTGCTGGCGCGGGTGTTCCCGAGCACCGACCTGTCTGCCGCCACCGATGGCATCGCTGACGGTCTGTACGATTGGGAAAACACCGATCCGCTGCCGCTGGCCCTGTTCGATGCGGCGCGGGTGGATTTCTCTCTGCGCCGCCTGGTGCATTACACCGGCAGCGACTGGCGCCATGTGCAACCGTGGATTCTACTGACCAACTACCACCGCTACGTTGACCAGTTCATCGTTCATGGCCTGGAGCAGTTGCGCAGCGACCCGCGTTTCGTGCGTATGGTGTTACCGGGCAACGTGATCATCGAAAAGAGCATGGACCACGGTGAAGCCTCGGCGATTGCGGCCGGTGTGGTTTGGCACCGCTATCAGATGCCGGCCTATCACCTGATCGCCAGTGACGGTCATGGTGTGACCCTGGTGAACATCGGCGTCGGCCCGTCCAACGCCAAGAACATCACCGACCATTTGGCGGTGCTGCGTCCGCATTGCTGGCTGATGATCGGTCATTGCGGTGGTTTGCGTCAGTCGCAGACCATTGGCGACTACGTGTTGGCTCACGCCTACATGCGCCGCGACGGGATTCTCGACCGGGTCGTGCCGCCGAACATTCCGATTCCTGCCCTGGCCGAAGTGCAGATGGCGTTGCAGCAAGCGGCCGCCAACATCACCGGCGAGAAGGGCGACGAGCTGAAAAAACGCCTGCGCACCGGCACCGTGCTGACCTACGACGACCGTAACTGGGAGTTGCGCTGGGCCCAGGAGCGTCCGCTGATCAACCTGTCCCGCGCCGTGGCGGTGGACATGGAAAGCGGCACCATCGCCGCCCAGGGTTATCGCTTGCGGGTGCCGTACGGCACGTTGCTCTGTGTCTCGGACAAACCGCTGCACAGCGAAATCAAGCTGCCGGGTTCGGCCAACGCCTTCTATGAGCGCGCGGTCAGCCAGCACTTGAAGATCGGTATCGAGGCGGTGGACCTGTTGCGCACCGAACTCAACTCGTTGCACTCGCGCAAGCTGCGCAGCTTCGACGAGCCGCCGTTCCGGTAACGGTTGTCATGGTCATTTGGCGGTCGGGGCACTAGCATTAGCAGCCCTGACCGTTAGATGTTCTCTTCGCCATGTCCCGTCCTCAACGTCCCGTTTCCCGCCGCCCTGGCGTGAAGCCTGCGCCATCTTCATCAGCCCCGCGCCGTGTCGCCAAAGCGCCACCGGCCGAGCCGAAGCTGATCCTGTTCAACAAACCCTTCGATGTGCTGACGCAATTCAGCGACGGCGAAGGGCGGGCGACGCTCAAGGACTACATCGAGATCCCCGGGATCTACCCGGCGGGACGCCTGGACCGTGACAGTGAAGGCTTGCTGTTGCTGACCAACGACGGCCAGCTTCAGGCGCGGATTGCCGATCCCAAACACAAACTGGCCAAGACCTATTGGGTGCAAGTGGAGGGCGAGCCGAGCGCTGAGCAGTTGCAGCGTTTGCGCGAGGGTGTCGAACTGAATGACGGCATGACCTTGCCCGCCGAAGCGCGGCAACTGGATGAGCCAGAGCTGTGGCCACGCAACCCGCCGGTGCGCTTTCGCAAAAGCGTGCCGACCAGTTGGCTGGAACTGGTGATTCGCGAGGGGCGTAACCGTCAGGTCCGGCGCATGACCGCGGCGGTCGGCTTGCCGACGTTGCGCCTGGTGCGGGTCAGGATCGGGGACTGGTCGATCGAAGGGCTCGATCAGGGCCAGTGGAAAGAAGTGCCGGCGCGCTTATAACGTCCCGGATTCGATCAGGCCGATTACCACGCTTTTGATCACGAACGCGGCCACGCCCAGGCCGAGTACGAAGAACAGGATGAACGAGCCAAAGCGCCCGGCCTTGGATTTTTTCGCCAGATCCCAGACGATGAAACCCATGAAAATGATCAGAATGCTGACCAGTCCGGTCATCATCCACTCTTCGAATACGGCAGGATCCATCAGGCAACTCCAGCGCGGGCGGGGCTAAAAGGCGCTGGAGTATACGGCATGGGAGAGTAGTGGAGGTGTGGGCTGCGGCGGTGTGTCGCACTGGTGGCGAGGGAGCTTGCTCCCGCCGGGGCGCGAAGCGGCCCCCGAATTTTATCTGTCACACTGTGTTGTCTGGTTTTACGACCGCTGCGCGGCCGAGCGGGAGCAAGCTCCCTCGCCACAATTAGCTGCGCAGATGAGTCAGCGGCAGTTCAGTGCTGTTCAACACCTGATTCAACACAAAACTCGAGCGCACACTCGTCACCCCTTCAATCCGGGTCAGATGCCCCAACAGCAATTTCTGGTAGTGGTCCATGTCCGGCACCACCACCTTGAGCTGATAGTCCGCATCCATGCCCGTGACCAGGCTGCATTCCAGCACTTGCGGCAACGTGCGAATGGCCGCTTCAAAGTTCTCGAACCGCTCCGGTGTGTGTCGGTCCATGCCGATCAGCACATAGGCGGTCAGGCTCAAGCCGAGCATCTTGCGGTCCAGCAGCGCCACCTGGCGGGTGATGTAACCGTCGTCCTCCAGTTGCTTGACCCGGCGCGAACACGGTGAAGGCGACAGGCCGATGCGTTCGGCCAGCTCCTGGTTGGAGATGCGCGCGTCACGCTGCAATTCCGCCAAAATGCTCAGGTCGTATCGGTCGAGTTTGCTCATCAATCAGGCCTTTGTCATATCAATTGCGGCAGATTATCTATCCAGGGTTAAAAATTGCGCAAGTCATGTTTATTTGAGCAATCTTCGCAATCATCTGTCGCCGCTGCAGGCCTATTCTTATCACCAGAATCACTGCTCGGACAAACAGTCCACAGCGGCTCGCCCAATCAGGCCTGCCGCGGCCGCCACCCCCACCGGGGATGTGCCGGCCCCCGAGCTGCACACTGTCCAGAAGACGGCGTGAGGTGAGCCGACGTCATAAGCGTCGAGCACGGACGAAGTTCTCAAAGGGAGGCCGACGGGTCTCCCTTTTCTTTTGCGTGCAATTTATCGCCGGCTTCCCTCAATAAATAAGTTTCGCGACTGATAACCTGTTGCAGAACCGGCCTGTGCTTTCCCAGTCTTACGTACAGGCCCTAACCCGCAGTGAGGAAAAGCATGAAGTCGCGCATCTGGCGTTTGGCCGGTGTTGGTTTGCTGTGTGTCAGTGTCACTGCGCAATCGCTGGCCGATGAGCCGCAGAACCGTGGTCCCGACAATGGGCAACGCGGCGACGGCCATCAGGGCAACAATCAGGGGCATGGCGGCAACAATCAACCACGCCCGCAGAACAACGAGATCATTCGCGGCGACAACAGTCGCCAGTTCGAGCAAAACGGGCAGCCGCGCAATGGCAGCCAGTGGCAAAACAATCAGCCTCGAGACAATCAGCCTCGCGACTTCAACAACCCGGTTCGGCCACCGCCGCCGCCACCCCAATTGCCGGCCAACGACCTGCCGATCCAGGGGCGGCCCGATACCGTGCGCCAGACCCAGCCGCCACAGCGTGGTTACTACAATGACGTGCCGCGGCGTAACGACAACAACCCGCACTGGCAGAACAACGGCCCGCGTCCCGATGATCATCGCTGGGCCGGTCGCCCGGACGGGCACGGTAATGGTTGGGGGCCAGGGCCGCAGTATCGTCCCGGTCATGTGATCGACCGCTTCCCCGACCGCGACTACCGCGTGCCCTATCGGGGCCAGGATTATTTCTACTCCGGCGGCTACTGGTACCGGCCGCTGGGCCCGCGTTATGTGGTGGTGCAGCCGCCACGCGGGATTCGCGTCGGCTACCTGCCGGATTACGCCCGCGAAGTGTGGATTGGTGGTGCGCTGTTGTTCCTCGCGGCCGGTTCGTATTACGCCTACCAGGAAACGACTCAGGATTACGTGGTGGTCGAGCCGCCCGTGCAACCGCAGCCGCAACCGGTCAGCAATGGTTATGACGTGGTGGCCTATCCGGCCAACGGTCAGTCGCCGGAGCAGGTCAATCAGGACGGGTACGAGTGCTATCAATATGCGGTGCAGCAGAGCGGTTTCGATCCGCGCACGGCCACCTATCAACCGGACCCGTCGGTGGTGCAAGCCTACCGTCAGGCCCAGGGTAACTGCCTGAGCAGCCGCGGGTATCAGGTGAGTTTCTGATTCTCCCCGGCGACGTTCACCACTTCCTGCGGGTCGGCGTGCACCAGTACTTCGGCTCGCGGGTAAGCGGCATGAATCGCATCCGCCGCCTGATCGCTGATGCCGTGGGCGACTGACAGGGTCAGCTCCCCCGGCAATTCCAAATGCAATTGCACGAACCACTGGTTGCCGGAAACCCGTGTGCGCAGGTCATGCGCACCCAATACGCCCGGAACGCTACAGGCCAGTTCGAGCATGTGCTGGCTCACATCCTGCGGCAGCTCCTCATCCATCAACACCGTAAAACTTTCCCGGGCGATCTGAATGGCGCTCCAGAGGATGTAAGCGGCAATCCCCAATCCAAACCACGCATCCACCTGATGCCAGCCATACCCGGCCAGCACTAGCGCGACCAGAATGCTGCCATTGAGCAGCAGGTCCGAACGGTAATGCAGGGAGTCGGCGCGCACGGCGTTGGAACCGGTGGCCTTGACCACCCGATGCTGCAACATCAGCAACGCCAGCGTCAGCGCCAGAGAGAACACAATCACGCCGATGCTGATCCACGGCGCACCCA
This sequence comes from Pseudomonas sp. IT-P100, assembly GCF_949767185.1. Lineage (NCBI taxonomy): Bacteria > Pseudomonadati > Pseudomonadota > Gammaproteobacteria > Pseudomonadales > Pseudomonadaceae > Pseudomonas > Pseudomonas sp. IT-P100. The sequence goes on along the minus strand of NZ_CATKQK010000005.1, from coordinate 27,409 downwards.
CCGGTTCCGGATGCTTGAGCCGGTCAAAAGCCTGCAGGGCTATCAGCACTGCACTGCCGCCAATGAACAACGCCTGCGCCATGCCCGCCAGTGACTCGGCCTTGCCATGCCCGTAACGGTGATCGTCGTCGGCAGGGCGCAAGGCGTAATGCACCGCCAGCAGGTTGAGCAGCGAGGTAACGCCGTCGAGGACGGAGTCGGTCAGCCCGGCGAGCATGCTGACCGAACCGCTCAGCCACCAGGCGATGCCTTTGGCGACGATCAACGTGCACGCCACCGCCACCGAGGCACGGGTCGCCAGCCGCAACAGGCGGGCGTGTTCGGAGCTGGAAATCATAGGTACGGCTATTCCTTCATGTGTACCGATTACGCGGCAGGTTGCAGGCCGAGCAGGGCCAGTTGCTGGGTGCTGCCCTTGTGCTGGATCAGGCGTGGGTCATCCAGCGGGAAGCTGCGGCCCAGCTCGGTTTCCAGAATAGTCTGCAACTTGTGGGTGTCGACCTTGCCGTCGGCGCCGATGGCTTCCTTGAGTTTTTCCGGCGCCACCTGCGCGGTTTCGCCCGGTGCGTAGTAGATCGCGCCGGTGGCGAAGTCGACCGCAAACGCGATCAGGCCGGGAATGATGTAGAACAGCAGGCCCACGGCATCCAGCGCGGCGATGGCCGGGTCGATCTTGCCGTCGATCTGCCCGCGACGATCAGGGTAGAAAATCGATCCGCAAGCCGTTACCTGGGTCAGCAGGGTTGCAACCAATACACCGCCAATCAAGCGAAAGGGAACACGCATAGGAAATCTCCTGAGTAGTCTTGAAACGAAAGGGCGTCTCTATGAATTAGGACCCTGATAAACGCCGAGCAGTTCGCCGTTATACTCGCGCCTCTGTTTGGGAGCCAGCATGATTTATTTGCCGATTGATGAAGTTTTACCCGCCCTGCGTGAAGCCTTGGCTACACGCCACGAAGCCGTGCTCGAAGCACCGCCCGGCGCCGGTAAAACCACCCGCGTGCCTTTGGCCCTGCTCAACGAGCCATGGCTGGCCGGGCAGACCATTCTGATGCTCGAACCGCGCCGGTTGGCCGCGCGTGCGGCAGCGGAGCGTCTGGCCAGTGAGCTGGGCGAAAAGGTCGGGGAAACCGTCGGCTATCGCATTCGGCTGGACAGCAAAGTCGGCCCCAACACCCGTATCGAAGTGGTCACCGAAGGCATCCTCACCCGCCGCTTGCAGGATGACCCTGCGCTGGAAGGCGTGGGTCTGCTGATCTTCGACGAATTCCATGAACGCAGTCTCGACGCCGATCTGGCGCTGGCCCTGAGCCTCAATGGCCGGGAACTGTTCCGCGACGATCAGCCGCTGAAAATCCTGTTGATGTCGGCAACGCTGGAAGGCGAACGCCTGGCCGGGCTGCTCGACGACGCGCCGATCCTGCGCAGCGAAGGCCGCATGTACCCGGTGGCGATGCGCTGGGGCCGGCCGTTCCAGCCCGGTGAATTCATCGAGCCGCGTCTGGTGCAGACGATTCTCGAAGCCCTGAACGACGAAACCGGCAGCCTCCTGGTATTCCTGCCGGGGCAAGCGGAAATCCGCCGGGTGCATCAACAACTGGCCGATGCGCTGGGCGAGAGTACGCAGGTGTTGCTCTGCCCGTTGCACGGTGAACTGGACCTGGCCGCGCAACGCGCCGCGATCGAGCCGGCGCCGGCAGGCAAGCGCAAAGTGGTGCTGGCGACCAACATCGCCGAGACCAGCCTGACCATCGACGGCGTGCGCGTGGTGATCGATGCCGGGTTGGCGCGGGTGCCGCGTTTCGATCCCGGCAGCGGCATGACCCGCCTCGACACGCAACGCATCTCCCGCGCCAGCGCCACCCAGCGCGCCGGTCGGGCAGGGCGGCTGGAGCAGGGCGTGTGTTATCGCTTGTGGTCGCAGGATCAGCACGAGCAACTGGCGGCGTACGCCAGTGCGGAGATTTTATCGGCGGACCTCGCCGGGCTGGCGTTGCAACTGGGTCGCTGGGGCGTGTCGCCGGGGCAGTTGGTGTGGCTCGACGTGCCACCGGCAGCGGCGTATGCCCAGGCGCTGGACTTGCTTGATCGACTGGGCGCACTGGACGGTGAAACGCTGACCCGTCACGGTCAGGCCATGGCCGAACTGCCGGCGCATCCGCGCATCGCCCATTTGTTGCTGCGTGGTCAGGCGCTGGGCCTGGCGGACATGGCGAGCGATGTCGCGGCACTGCTCGGCGAGCGCGATATCCTGCGCGGTGCCGGCGCCGATTTGCACAGCCGATTGGTGCTGCTGTCCGGCGAAGAACGTGCCGCGCGCGGTGCTCAGGGCGGCGTGCAACGGGCCCGGCAACTGGCGCGTCAGTATCGCGGTTACCTGCGCGGCAAACCGTCGGAGCCGGTCGGCGATCCGGATCATCCGCGTTGGCTCGGTGCACTGTTGGCGCTGGCCTATCCCGATCGTGTGGCGCAGCAACGTCGAGCGGGCGGCGCGGAATATCGCCTGGCCAACGGTCGCGCCGCGTTGTTCGCCGAAGCCGACAGTTTGATGAAGCAGCCATGGCTGGTGATCGCCGACCTGGGCAGTCGTCAGGGCCAGCGTGAAGAGCGAATTTATCTGGCCGCGGATTTCGATCCGGCGCTGTTCGATTCGGTGTTGGCCGAGCAAGTTCGGGTGGTCGATCAGCTGGATTGGGACGAGCGCGAAGGCGTATTGCGCGCCGAGCGTCAGCGCAAGGTCGGGGAGTTGATCCTCAGCCGTGAACCGTTGACCGGGCTCGATGAAACCGCGCGCAGTCAGGCGCTGGTGAATCTGGTGCGACGCAAGGGGCTGGAGCTGTTGCCGTGGACGCCGGAGTTGCGTCAGTGGCAGGCGCGAGTGGCGTTGTTGCGGCAGTTGGATCTGGGTAGCAAGAATGAGACTGAGTGGCCGGATGTCAGTGATGCTGCGCTGCTCAAAAGCCTCGAGCACTGGTTGATGCCGTATCTGGGGAAAGTCTCGCGGCTCAGTCATTTTGCCAATCTGGACTTGTCGAACATCGTTCATAACCTGCTGCCGTGGCCCTTGCCGCAGCGGCTGGATGAGCTGGCACCGCATCATTTGAGCGTGCCGTCGGGGTCGTCGATTCGCCTGGATTACAGCGAGCAGCCGCCGATTCTGGCGGTGCGGTTGCAGGAGTTGTTCGGCTTGGCCGAAACACCGCGCATCGCCGGTGGGCGCCAGGTGGTGAAGTTGCATCTGCTGTCCCCGGCGCGGCGGCCGGTGCAGGTGACCCAGGATCTGGCGAACTTCTGGCGCAGTACCTATGCCGAGGTGAAGAAGGATTTGAAGGGGCGGTATCCGAAGCATTACTGGCCGGATGATCCGCTGGTGGCCGAAGCGACCGCGCGGATCAAGCCGCGCAAATAATCCCTGAAACTGAACACAAGACCTGTGGCGAGGGAGCTTGCTTGTGGCGAGGTCATCTGACTCAGGTTCTTGTCGCAGCCTTCGCCGTCAATTGCTCCCGGCAGTAATCCGCAAACAACTGCGCCGGTTTGGTCAGTTGCCCGCGCTTCAGCCACGCCGCCACCAGCCCCGAGCCGGTGACGTCTTCGACGATGTCTACGCACACCACTTTCTGCCCGTCGTAGGTGCATTCCGAATGCGGGCGGGTGACCAGGATCGAGAAGCCGAACCCTTGCCCGACCATGCCCCGGACCATCTCGATCGACGGTGAGCTGAAGGCAATGTTTGGCGTAAGGCCAAGCTCTTCGAACAGGCTGACGAAGTAGGTCCGGCTCGGTTGCACGTCCAGCAGAATCATCGGCTCCAGGCACAGGTCGCGCAGTGATACTTGCTTGAGCTGCGCAAAGCGATGATCCGCCGGCAGCAGTGCATAAGGCCGCTGCGCCGGCATCAGCGGTTCGGTTTCGATGGTGGCGTCGAGGTCGTGTTCATAGAGGATCGCCAGGTCGAAGGTGCCCGACGTCAGCCCTTGCACCAGCTCTTGCTGCTCGCCGTCGCGGATGCGGATTTTCACCCCCGGATACAGCGCCGAGAACCCGGCAATCAATTGCGGCAGGTACAGCGGCGCGACGGTTTCGAAGCAGCCAATGTCGATTTGCCCGGCCACCACGTCGTTGTCGGCCAGGGCGTTTTGTTCGAACTCCTTGGCCATGCGCAACAGTTCCTGGGCCTTGCGGTAGAAGCGTGCACCGCTGGGGGTCAGGGACACGCCTTGCGCATGGTGACGGATCAGCAGTTGCACGCCGAAGCTGTCTTCCAGGCCTTTGATCGCCGTGGAGATCGCTGGCTGAGCGATGTACAGCTTGCGCGACGCCTCGGCGACGCTGCCGCATTCGACGGTGGTGATGAAGTACTTCAATTGACGCAGGTTGTAGGCAGCCACGGCAAACCTCGGGGTGGATGGACTCGACATCCAGGCAATTTTTGCGCCGACTGCATCCGTTCTGACGACGGTGTTGTTGTGCCTGAACAATAACCACATACCGCGCAACCGTGGAGATGGGCTGCCCAGTTTTTTCATGGTCTGCGAAGACATTTTTACTATTTTTCCTCGACACGGGCCTGGGCCACCATCCAGACACAAGAAAAGCCCTTGGAGCATCTGAACGTGTTCGAGCTTACCTACTGGCAAAACAAAGCCGCTGCGCTGACGTTTCCCGACCAGGCCCTGATCGATGGTCAACCCCGCTCGGCGCAGTCGGGCCAGACATTCGCCGCGATCAATCCAGCCACCGGCCAGCGTCTGGCCAGCGTGACCGCGTGCGGCGCTGAAGACGTCGACGTCGCGGTCAGAAATGCGCGGCAGGTGTTCGAGGCCGGCACCTGGGCGGCGCGTTCGCCGGCAGAGCGCAAACACGTGCTGCTGCGCCTGGCTGATCTGATCATGACCCACCGCGAAGAACTGGCGCTGCTCGATTCGCTGAACATGGGCAAACCGGTGATGGACGCCTACAACATCGACGTGCCGGGCGCCGCCGGAGTGTTTCGCTGGTACGCCGAAAGCCTCGACAAGCTCTACGACCAGATCGCCCCGAGCGCACAAAACGTGTTGGCAACCATCACCCGCGAAGCACTGGGCGTTGTCGCCGCTGTGGTGCCGTGGAACTTCCCGCTGGACATGGCCGCGTGGAAACTCGCGCCAGCGCTGGCGGCAGGCAATTCGGTGATCCTCAAGCCCGCCGAGCAGTCGCCGTTTTCCGCCCTGCGTCTGGCTCAGCTGGCGCTGGAAGCCGGGCTACCGGCGGGCGTGTTGAACGTGCTGCCTGGCCTCGGCGAACAAACCGGCAAAGCCCTCGGCTTACACCCGGACGTTGATTGTCTGGTCTTCACCGGCTCCACTGAAGTCGGCAAATATTTCATGCAGTATTCCGCGCAATCGAACCTGAAGCAGGTGTGGCTGGAATGCGGCGGCAAGAGCGCCAACCTGGTCTTCGCCGATTGTCAGGACCTGGATCTGGCGGCCGAGAAAGCCGCGTTCGGGATCTTCTTCAATCAGGGCGAAGTGTGTTCGGCCAACTCGCGGTTGCTGGTGCAGCGTTCGATTCATGACGAGCTCGTCGAGCGTCTCAAGGCGCAGGCCGAACGCTGGTTGCCGGGCGATCCGCTGGACCCGTCGAGCAGCGCCGGGGCGATTGTCGACAGCCGTCAGACCGCGCGCATCATGAAGTTCATCGAGCAGGCCGAACGCCTGGGCGCGACCAAGGTGTGTGGCGGTCGGCAGTCGATTTTCAACGGTTCCGACAACTTCATTCAACCGACGATTTTTACCGGCGTGAGCCCGGACATGCCGCTGTTTCGCGACGAAGTGTTCGGCCCGGTGCTGGCGGTCACCGCCTTCGACGACGAGGCACACGCCTTGCAACTGGCCAACGACAGCGTCTATGGACTGGCCGCGTCGCTGTGGACCGACGACCTCAATCGCGCCCACCGCGTGGCGCGTCAATTGCGCGCGGGCACGGTGTCGGTGAACAGCGTCGATGCGCTCGACGTGACCGTGCCGTTCGGTGGCGGCAAGCAGTCCGGCTTCGGTCGCGACCTGTCGCTGCACTCATTCGACAAATACACCCAGTTGAAGACCACCTGGTTTCAGCTGCGCTCATAACAGCCGCTCACAACAAAACGGAGAACTGGCGATGACCACACCACGTGAAACCCGCGACTACCAGGCCGCCGACGCTGCGCACCACATTCACGCATTCGTCGACCAGAAAGCGCTCAACGACGAAGGACCGCGGGTGATGGTCCGTGGCGAGCGCCTGCACCTGTGGGACAACGATGGCCGGCGTTACCTCGACGGCATGTCCGGGCTGTGGTGCACCAACCTCGGTTACGGGCGCAAGGACCTGGCGGCTGCGGCGACCCGACAGCTCGAGCAGCTGCCGTACTACAACATGTTTTTCCACACCACCCACCCGCAAGTGATCGAGCTGTCGGAGCTGTTGTTCAGTTTGTTGCCGGGGCACTACAGCCACGCGATCTACACCAACTCCGGCTCCGAAGCCAACGAGGTGCTGATCCGCACCGTGCGGCGTTACTGGACGATCCTCGGCAAGCCCGAGAAGAAAGTCATGATCGGGCGCTGGAACGGTTACCACGGCTCGACGCTGGCGGCGACGGCACTCGGTGGCATGAAGTTCATGCACGAAATGGGCGGCATGCTGCCGGACATCGAGCACATCGACGAGCCGTATTTCTTCGCCCACGAAGGCAACCTCACCCCGGCTGAATTCGGCCTGCGGGCGGCGCAGCAACTGGAAGCGAAGATTCTCGAACTCGGCGCCGACAAGGTCGCCGGTTTCATCGCAGAACCGTTCCAGGGCGCAGGCGGGATGATCTTCCCGCCAGACAGTTACTGGCCGGAAATTCAGCGGATCTGCCGCAAGTACGACGTGCTGTTGTGCGCCGACGAAGTGATCGGTGGCTTCGGTCGCACCGGCGAATGGTTCGCCCACGAGCACTTCGGTTTCGAGCCGGACACGCTGTCGATCGCCAAGGGCCTGACCTCCGGCTACATCCCCATGGGCGGGCTGATTCTGTCGAAGAAAATGGCGCAGGTATTGGTAGAGCAGGGCGGGGTATTTGCCCACGGCCTGACCTATTCGGGGCACCCGGTGGCGGCAGCGGTGGCCATCGCCAACCTCAAGGCGTTGCGTGATGAGGGCGTGGTGACGCGGGTCAAAAATGACATCGGGCCGTACCTGCAACAGTGCTTGCGCGAGGTGTTCGGCAATCACCCGTTGGTGGGCGATATTCAGGGCGTCGGCATGGTGGCGGCGTTGCAGTTGGCTGAAGATAAAACCAGTCGCAAGCGCTTTGCCAACGAGAACGACATTGCCTGGCGCTGCCGCACGATTGGCTTTGAAGAAGGGGTGATCATTCGTTCAACGCTGGGGCGGATGATCATGGCGCCGGCGTTGATTGCCAGTCGTGAAGAGGTTGATGAACTGGTTGGCAAAACCCTGAAAGCGGTTGACCGTACGGCTCAGGAATACGGCCGGCTCTGATATCGCAGGAAGGTCCTTCGGACCTTATCGCGAGCAGGCTCGCTCCCTCATTGGGACGGTGTCAACCTCGGTAGAGAGGACGACATGGAACCCCTGTGGGAGCGAGCCTGCTCGCGATAGCTTTCTCTCCCGCAACCTATCTCTAAGCTTTTGCACCCGTCCCGTGCACCCCCGCAAACAGCGCTCATTTTCAGTGCGCACTACCCAGTTTTTTCATCACTCCCAACGACATATTTCCTGATTTTCCTTCTCCCGGCCTTGCGCCAACATCGACCTCGCCAGACAGCCGAACGCTGCCCACAAAAAAGTCCATCAGAGACCACCCGTGGCAGCTCTTCTCCAAACGCCGCTGGCCGTACTGCCCATGACAAAACTAAATCAACAGCTTTGGGAGTGCTCCATGATCAAGTCCTTGCTTACCCGCGTTGCCCATCCATTGGCGATCACCGCCATTGCCGCGACGGTCGCTACCAGCGCCCAGGCCGGCACCCTCTCCATCGGCCACACCACGTGGGTCGGTTACGGCACGCTCTACCTCGCCCAGGACCTGGGCTACTTCAAGGAAAACGGTCTGACCGTTGAATTGCCCGTCGTCGAAGAAGCCTCGATGTACATGGCCGCGCAAGCGTCGGGTGAATTGTCCGGCTCGGCGTCGACCATCGATGAGGTGCTCAAGTACCGCCCGCAATTCTGCTTCAAGGCTGTAGCTGCACTGGATGACAGCCATGGTGGCGACGGTGTTCTGGTGGGCAAGGACGTCAAGAGTCTGCAGGAGCTGAAAGGCAAGGCCGTGGCGGTCAACGAAGGTTCCACCTCGCAATTCTGGCTGTCGTACTTGCTGAAAAAACACGGCATGAGCATGAGCGACATCACCGTGCAGAACATGACGGCCGACGACGCCGCCACCGCGTTCATCGCCGGTCGCGTGCCGGCCGCCGTGACCTGGGAACCGCACCTGTCGATGGTGCGCAGCAAGCAACAGGGCAAGGTGCTGATCGACAGCAGCAGCACGCCGGGGGTGATCGTCGATGTGGTTGCGCTCAACTGCACCGTCATCGAGAAGCAACCGGAAGACGTCAGGGCCTTGGTCGCCGGTCTGTACAAAGCGGTGCAGTACACCAAGGATCATCCGAAGGAAGCCTACAAAATCATGGCCAAGGGCGTCGGTGGTTACCTCGCCGATCCGAAGGAACTGGAAGCTGCCGCGCAAGGCGTGCGCTTCTACGATCAGGCCATGAGCGAAAAACTCCTGGGCTCGCCGGGCAAGCCGGGCGACAGCGAACCGCTGATCAAACTGGCCAATGAAACCGCCAGTGAATTGCAGGGCAAACCCTACAACGTCAGCAATGACGACCTGATCGACAACCGCTTCGTCACCCCGCTGTAGGAGGTTCGCATGTTCAAGCGCAATTCATGGCTGAGCCGCTGCATCACGCCCAAGACCGGCCTGCCGGTGTCGGTGATCTGGAGCGCGAGCGGTCTGGCCTGGGTGTTGTTGGTTGGCCTGTGGGCCGGTTTGTCTTACGGCGGCGTGGTGCCGGGCATGTTCCTGCCGACACCCGGCGCGGTGGTCGAAGCCGCTGTGCGCCTGAGCCGCGACGGCACGCTTGGCCTGCATGTGTGGGCCAGTCTTGAAGTGGTGATGGTCGGCTTCATTGTGTCGTCGCTGGTGGCGGTGCCGCTGGGGTTGCTGATGGGCAGCTTTCGCATCGTTCAGGCGTTCCTTGAGCCGATGGTGAATTTCATCCGCTACCTGCCGGTGACCTCGTTCGTGCCGCTGTTCATTCTGTGGATCGGCATCGGTCTGGAGCAGCGTGTCTCGGTGATCATCTTCGGCGTGTTTTTCCAGCAATTGGTAATGATCGCGGACGTATCCAAAGGCATCTCCAAAGACCTGATCAACGCGTCTTACACCTTGGGTTCAAACCGTCGCGATGCCGTGTTGCATGTGATCGCGCCGGCCTCGTTGCCGGGTGTGCTCGACACCTTGCGCGTGACCATGGGCTGGGCCTGGACTTACCTGGTGGTCGCCGAGCTGGTCGCCGCTTCCAGTGGCCTGGGTTACTTGAGCCTCAAGGCCATGCGTGGCTTTCAGGTGGATGTGATTTTCCTCGCCATCGCGATCATCGGCCTGTTGGGCCTGGTCACCGATCAACTGTTTCGTTTCCTTCGTCTGAGGATTGCCGCATGGGCTCAGTAACCGCCGTCAACCCGCGTTTCGTCACTCCGATGGCTGCCCCGGCGCACGCCGCGCCACGCCTTCAAGTGGACAAGGTCAGCCTGCGATATCAAAAGCCCGATGGCGGAATGTTCACCGCGCTGGATCAGGTTTCATTCGAAGTCCCGGATCAGCAATTCGCGGTGCTGGTGGGGCCGTCGGGTTGCGGCAAGTCGAGTTTGCTGTACCTCACTGCCGGCCTGAACGAGCCCACGGAAGGCGAGATCTACGTTGGCGGCCAGCAAGTGCAGGGCCCCGGCGCGGATCGCGGCATGGTGTTCCAGAGCTACACGCTGTTCCCGTGGCTGACCGTGCGCCAGAACGTCGAGTTCGGGCTCAAGCGTCGCGGCATGGCAGCGGCCCAGCGTAAGGAAATCGTCGATTACTACGTCAATGAAGTCGGCCTCGCCGGGTTCGCCGACAACTACGCCAAGCAGTTGTCCGGCGGCATGATGCAGCGCGTGGCGATCGCCCGGGCGTTGGCCAACGATCCGCAGATCCTGTTGATGGACGAACCCTTCGGCGCCCTCGACAGCCAGACGCGCCTGCAAATGCAGCAGCTGCTGTTGCGGGTCTGGGGTAATAGCAAGAAGACCGTGCTGTTCGTGACCCACGATATCGACGAGGCGATTTTATTGGGGGATCGAGTCTATGTGATGGGCGCCAGGCCTGGGCGGATCAAGCAGATTCTGGACGTGCCGATCGAACGCCCACGGACCCTGGACATGGTCATGGAGCGCTCGTTTATCGAGATGAAGCGCAATATTTTCGGGTTGCTGCATGACGAGCTGGAGGAACATTGAGTTCACCGCCGCTCCCACAGGTTTTGCATTCAGCCCGAAATTAGGGCGCCGCAGGCAGGAGGAACCGCGCAATCACCGGCAAATGATCGGAGATCCGCAAGGTATCGTCCTGCCGCACCGTCGCCTCGACGCGCTTGATCCGCGGGCTGTAAAACAGGTAATCGACGGTCCGGTCCGGGCCGTTCAGCCCCGGATCATTCGGGTAATGCGTCAGCCAGCGCGCCCGATCGATGCCGCTCGCGTCATTGTTGGTCGGAATCATCGGGTACTTGTCCCACAACACATGCAACGCGCTGTCAGCGGAGTAGGGCGCGCGTTGTTCGGAGGTCAGGCGTCGATATTGGCCCAGCGGCAACAGGTTGAAGTCGCCACCGATCAGCCATGCCGTGCCACGGCTTTCGTACTTGTCGAGGACTTTGGCCACCGCCGTCACCTGGGTCTGTAGCGTTTCATCAGGTTGGGTCGCGCGGTCCAGATGGGTGTTGAGCACCGCTATCTGAGCGCCGTCACTCAAGGGCAGGTAAGTGACCAGCAACGCATTTTTCGGTTGGAACTGGCGGCTGATGAGGTTGGCCGGCGCGACCGGCAATTGCAGGCGTTCGGCGTGATCGATCTGGTAGCGGCTGAGGGTTGCCAGTTGTCGACCGACACTGCCGAAGATGTGCGGTTGCGGCACGAAGTCGGCTTTCCAGTCGAAGGCATGAGTGCTACATGGATAGAGGTCTGCGAGGCGTTCCTGGAGCAGTTTGAACTGGTTCTGGTAATTGCTGGCCTTGGCGCCGTCATCGAGTTCTTGCAACAACACGATGTCCGGTTGTTCGTCGCGAATGACCCGCGCCACTTCATCGAGGCTGAAGGCCATGTCTGCAGGCGTCGGTTTTTCATCGCTGCCGGCGGCCAGGTCATTCCAGAACACATAGCGCTTGCCCGCCAGGTACTGAACGTTCCAGGTCATCACTTTCAACGCCTGGCCGGGCACCAGTGTCGGCGCTTGAGCATTACAGCCGACGGGCAAAACTTCCTTGGCTTCGGGGCGCCAGGTCAGGTTGTAGATCAGCAGGGCAATCAGGCCGATTGCAATCACCAGGCCCAGCAGGGTGTAGCGCAGTAGACGGGTCATGGCTCGGCTTATTAGCGTTACAAAAGATGGCCCCGAGCATAACCGAGAGCGGGGCCGAAGCCCACGCTTAGAGCGGCCGGTCGATTCTCTCGGGAACGTCGCTGATCAGCATGAACAAACGGAACAACACCACGCTGGTGAACAACTGCAAAAAGCTGTGAGCGCTGTCGATCAGCAAGGAAATCACCGGGTTCTGCGGCTCCGGGTAAACCTCCAGGGTCAAGCCCTTGAGCAACCACAACGGCCCCATCACACACAAAATGCACACCAGGATGCGCAGGAAATGGCCGCGGGTCAGGCGCAGGCTTTCCTTCATCGCGGCCAGTGGCGCCAGGCCGCGCAGCACCAGCAGGTACTCGCCGAACGCGAGGGTCACCATCAGCCAGATACCCGGCAGGAAATACAACGACAGGCCGATCAGGATCAGCAAGGTATTGAGCGCAGTGAGCAGGGCGAAGCGCGGCCACAGGTACGCGGACCTCGACAGCAGGTCACGGTTGCGCGGCGATTCGCCACGGCTGCGCGCATCGAGAAACAGGATCAGCGCGGCGGTGTACAGCGGATAGACCAGCAAACCGACGATCACGCTGATGCCAGGGAAACTGTCCGGCTCGGTCGAGTGATCCACCACTTGCTGAAGCAGCGCTTCGACGATCACCAGCGGCAGGCACAGCCGCACGATCTGGCCCAGATTGCGTTTGAAGAAATACAAAGAGTCACGCAGTACATCGAACGGATTCATCAGTCGGTATCGCAGGTTGAAAGCAGTGGCCCACTTTAACCGATGCAGCGCTTCGGGGCGCAAACGTAAACGTTCGGTAAAGGTCATTGAAACAACTTGTTTCAGCCTCCATTAAGGTCGAGCGCCGTATCCTCCCTGGAGAAGGTCAACGATTTCCCCGGCAATCTACGAGGTCGCCATGAACAGCGAAGAACAAACCCTGATCGATGGACTGTTTTCCCGGCTGCAACAGGCCGAAACGGATTCAGCCCCGCGCGACGCCCAGGCCGAGGCGCGGATCAAGGAACACCTGACTCGCCAACCCGCGGCGGGCTACTTCATGACCCAGGCCATTCTGGTGCAGGAGGCAGCGGTCAAGAGCCTCGACGCGCAGAACAAGCAACTGGCTCAGCAAGTCCAGCAATTGCAGGCCGAGCTGCAATCGGCCAAGGCGCAGACGGCGGCTCCGGCGCCGAGCGGCGGTGGCTTCCTGTCGAGCATTTTCGGCGGCAGTTCCCGTGAAGCGCCGGCCCAAAGTGCTCCGCCCTCCAATGGTGGCTGGCGTGAGCCGGGGCGGCAGTCGTTCAACTCGCCGCCGCCACAGCAGAACTTCGGTGCGCCGCCACCGCAGCAAAACTACGCGCCGCAACAGCAGCCTGTCGGTGGCGGTTTCCTCGGTGGCGCGCTGAAAACCGCCGCCGGTGTGGCGGGTGGCGTGATGCTGGCACAGGGCATCAGCAGCCTGTTCCACCACAACCAGCAGCCGGAAGTGGTTGAAGTGATCAAGGAAGAGCCGGCTCAGGTCAACGATCAAAGCGGCGGCAACGGTTGGGGCGACGATCAGCGTGTGGCTGACAACTCCGCTGATCAGGGCGGTTACGCCGACGCCGATTACAGCGATGACAGCTCATCGTTCTTCGGCGGCGACGACGACTCCTTCGTCTGATTGATTTTCTGTGGCGAGGGGATTTATCCCCGTTCGGCTGCGCAGCAGTCGTGTATTCGACCCTCTCCATTTATGTGAACGGACGCAGGGGGCTGCTTCGCAGCCCAGCGGGGATAAATCCCCTCGCCACAGGTTGCCATTCGTCCGAGGCATCCAAGATGCTTCGGGTCGATTATTCGCGGAACAATCCTCGAGGCTGGCATACTGGGCACCTTTCGGGCTCGGTGCCTGATCCAGCCTTGAGGAAAACCGGTGAAAAAAATTGCAGTGTTCGCCGATGTTCAAAACCTCTATTACACCGTGCGTCAGGCCTATGGTTGCCACTTCAACTACGCCGCGTTGTGGGCTGATATCAGCAAACAGGGCCAGATCGTCGAGGCCTACGCCTACGCGATCGACCGTGGCGACAGCAAACAACAGCAGTTCCAGCAGATCCTGCGCAACCTCGGTTTCACCGTGAAGCTCAAACCCTACATCCAGCGCAGCGACGGCTCGGCCAAGGGTGACTGGGACGTGGGCATCACCCTCGACATCATGGACGCCGCCGACCACGTCGACGAAGTGGTGCTGGCTTCTGGCGACGGTGATTTCGACATGCTGCTGGAGCGCATCATCGCCAAGCACGGCGTGCAAGCCGTGGCCTACGGCGTGCCAGGCCTGACGGCCAACTCGCTGATCCGCGCCGCCAGCCGCTACGTGCCGATCGAAGGCGCCTTGCTGCTCAAGAATTGATTTTTACGGAGTTGAAACAGGTTTGGAACGCATAGCAGTCATCGACTTTGAAACCACCGGGATCTCCCCGAGCAGCAGCTGCCGGGCCACGGAAATCGCCGTGGTGATCCTTGAACAGGGGCGCATCGTCGAGCGTTACCAGAGCCTGATGAACGCCGGCGTGCGCGTCCCGGCCTTCATCGAACAACTGACCGGCATCAGCAACACCATGTTGCGCACGGCGCCATCGGCCGAGCAGGTGATGAACGAGGTCAATGAGTTTGTCGGTATCACGCCCTTGCTGGCTCACAACGCGGCATTCGACCAGAAGTTCTGGGACTTTGAGCTGGGGCGGATCAAACGCACGCGGTTGCAGAACTTCGCCTGCTCGCTGTTGCTCGCCCGCCGCCTGATGCCCGCCGCACCGAATCACAAGCTCGGGACGCTCACCACCTTCGCCAGCCTGCCCAACACTGGCAAGGCTCACCGGGCCATGGCGGATGCCGAGATGGCCGCCAACCTGACGGCGCATCTGGCGCAGGAACTGCGGCAGAAGCATGGGTTGCGCGAGTTGTCCCATGATCTGCTGGTCAGCTTGCAGAAAGTGCCGGCGGCGAAGATCAATGAGCATCTCAAGCGCCATCGCGGGTTCTGACTGAAACACCGCAAATCCCCTGTGGGAGCGAGCCTGCTCGCGATGGCGGAGTGTCAGTCGACATCACTGTTGAAGATAAACCGCCATCGCGAGCAGGCTCGCTCCCACAGGGGCGGTGTTCAATTTCAAACCTTGTGTTTAAACACGCCTGAAACTCGACGATTGATCCTACCGAAACTTAAGGATTGTCTGTCTTGCCCCCCTTCTGCGGCGTCGATAACCTCTGGAACGTCGCTGACAATTCAGCGACCGGGCCTGCAAGCTCGTCGAGGTTTGATAGATAACTACAGTCGTACCTATAATCGCGTCGCTCTACTTGGCGCCCATCGATTTATGGTGGCTGTGTACGGGGTGACCTTCGGGTCTGCCGGGGTTGTCTATCGACTCGGTCTTGCAGACTCGTACACAGCTGCCACCCATCACCTGCAAGTGATGCTGGCATCTCCAACTTTTCGATGGATTATTCGCCATGATCAAAGTTACCCCCAATCCCCCCGAAGACTCTGCGCAACCCGTCGCGCACGAGGTGCACTTCATCCCCAAAACCTTCATCCGTCATCACATTCAGCTACGCGCACTTTTACTGCACGCAGAACCCTGGTTCTGCGCCCGCGATATCGGCCGGTTAATGGGTGTGGATATCAACGGCAGACATGCGCTCAAGCTCGATGCTGATCAGCGGCGGATGATGCATCTGTCCGGCAGCGATGAAGCGCAAGAAACCCTGATGCTCAGTGAGTCAGGCGTATACGCGATGCTGGTCTATCACTACTGCCCGGAAAACCGCCATTTGCGGCGTTGGCTGACCCACCATGTGGTGCCGATGTTGCGGGAGGAGGCGGGGCCCGTTTCGACGCAAGCGCCGCATATGCGAGCGATGGAATGGGCCGGCGGGACGCTGCGGCTGCTGCATTGGCGCAAAGAACCTTGGGTTCGCCTGCGTGATATGCCGGGTTTGTTGTCTGCCAGTTACAGCGGCGTCTGATATATCGCTTTCGCGGGCAAGCCTCGGTCCTACAGGATGGCATCGTACCTGTGGGAGCGAGCCTGCTCGCGAAGGCGGCGTATCAGTCGACATCAATGTTGAATGGTAAATCGCTATCGCGAGCAGGCTCGCTCCCACAGGGTCCGCGTTCGATCAAACTTTTCCATTCCCTTCCAACTGCCCCAACGGCACCCGCTTCTCTATCGCACTCGACAACACGATCGACGTCTTGCTGAACCCGAATTTGGCAATCCGGTTGATCAACTCCTCCAGCTCCGGCATCGAGCCCACCGCCGCTTGCATGATCACGCACGGATCCCCCGTTACCCGGTGGCATTCGGTCAGTTGCGGGATTTTGATCAGGTCGTCATAGGCCTTCTGGTTGCCGTGCTGGTTCAGGCGCAGTTCGATGACGCACTGGATCGGTAGCCCAAGCTTGGCCATGTCGACTTTCGCCTGATAACCGGTAATCACCCCGCTGGCTTCAAGTTTGGCCACGCGCTCGGCCACGGCCGGGGCGGACAGGTTGACCTTGCGCGCGAGGTCGGCGTAGGACGCGCGACCGTTTTCCAGCAGGGCGCTGAGGAGCATGCGGTCGTATTTGTCCATGGTCGGATTCCTGAAAAATGACTGACTTTCGAAAGCACGGTTTATAGCGCTGATCTCCGTGATTTGAAAAGTGTACCGGCGCTATAAACAGGTTTTGTAACTTATTTTATGCGGTTGGCCTTTCTAGAATAGCTGTTCATTTGTCCTTGCCTGCGAGCTGCCCCCATGCCTGGCCTGCGCCGTTTTCCCTTGCCGTTGATCGCTGCCTTTTTCGCGTTGTACGTGATTTGGGGCTCGACTTACCTGGTGATCCGTATCGGCGTGGAGTATTGGCCGCCCTTGCTGCTCGCCGGTATTCGCTTTGTCATTGCCGGGACCTTGATGTACGCGTTCCTGCGCTGGCGCGGGGCGCCGGCGCCGACCTGGGTGCAGTGGAAAGCGGCGGGGATCATCGGGATTTTGCTGTTGGCGTGCGGTAACGGCGGGGTCAGTGTGGCGGAGCACATGGGCGTCGCGTCCGGTGTCGCCGCGCTGGCGGTGGCGACGGTGCCGTTGTTTACCTTGCTCTGCGGCTATTTCTGGGGCGCGCGTAATACCCGTCTCGAATGGGCCGGGATTGTGCTCGGGCTGATCGGCATCGCCATGCTCAACCTCGGTTCCAACCTGCAATCGAGCCCGCTGGGTGCCCTGTTGCTGATCTTCGCGGCAGCTTCCTGGGCGTTTGGTTCGGTGTGGAGCAAACACTTGCCGCTGCCCCAGGGCGCGATGGCCAGTGCCGTGGAAATGCTGGTGGGGGGCGTGGCGTTGTTGATTGGTAGTGCCTTGAGCGGTGAGCATCTGGAGGCCATGCCGCCGATCGAAGGGTGGGCGGCGCTGGCCTATCTGACCTTCTTCGGTTCGATCATCGCCTTCAACGCTTACATGTACCTGTTGAAAAACGTGCGTCCGGCGGCGGCTACCAGTTACGCCTACGTCAACCCGGCGGTGGCGGTGTTGCTGGGGATCGTGTTTGTCGGCGAAACCATCGGTATCGAAGAAGCGCTGGCCATGCTGGTGATCATCAGTGCCGTGGTGTTGATCGGTTTGCCGCAGTGGCGCCGGGCGCCGCAACGACCGGCTGCCGTGGTGCAGACAGAATCGAGCGTGAATTAGGGTAAACTGCGCGCCATTGCACACTTGTTTCGCACAACCGCGCTGAATTCTCCTACGGTAATCCCATGACTTTCGCCACCCTTGGCCTGATCGAACCCTTGCTGCGCTCTCTCGAGACGCTCGGCTACCAGACCCCGACGCCGGTTCAGGCGCAAGCCATTCCGGCGGTGCTGGCCGGTCGCGACCTGATGGCCGCCGCCCAGACCGGCACTGGCAAGACCGCCGGTTTCGCTGTGCCGCTCCTGCAATTGCTGGCCATGGAAGGGCCGAAAGTCACTGCCAACTCGGTGCGCGCCCTGATTTTGGTGCCAACCCGCGAATTGGCCGAACAGGTTCACGAAGCCGTGCGTCAGTACGCCGAGAACCTGCCGCTGAGCACTTACGCGGTGTACGGCGGCGTCAGCATCAACCCGCAAATGATGAAGTTGCGCAAAGGCGTCGACCTGTTGGTGGCGACGCCGGGCCGTTTGCTCGACCTGTTCCGCCAGAACGCGCTGAAGTTCAACCAGCTGCAAACCCTGGTGCTGGACGAAGCGGACCGCATGCTCGACCTGGGCTTTTCCGAGGAGCTGGGGAACATTTACCGGGTGCTGCCGAAGAAACGTCAGACGCTGCTGTTCTCCGCGACCTTCTCCGATGCGATTCGCCTGCTGGCCGGGCAAATGCTCAACGATCCGCTGAGCATCGAAGTCAGCCCGCGCAACGTGGCGGCCAACACTGTGAAACAGTGGGTGGTGACGGTGGACAAGAAGCGCAAGCCGGAACTGTTCATCCACTTGCTGCGCAAGGGCAAGTGGAAGCAGGTGCTGGTGTTCGCCAAGACTCGCAATGGCGTGGACGCGTTGGTGGAAAAACTCCAGGGCCTGGGCATCAACGCCGACGGCATCCATGGCGACAAACCGCAGGCGACCCGCCAGCGTGCGCTGGACCGATTCAAGGCCAGTGAAGTGCAGATTCTGGTCGCCACTGACGTCGCGGCCCGTGGCCTGGATATCGAAGACCTGCCGTTGGTGGTCAATTTCGACCTGCCGATCGTGGCAGAGGACTACATCCACCGCATCGGTCGTACCGGCCGTGCGGGCGCCACCGGGCAGGCAATTTCGCTGGTGTGTGCCGATGAAGTGAATCTGCTGTCGGCCATCGAGACGTTGACGCGTCAGACGTTGCCTCGTCAGGTGGAACATGACTTCGAACCTGAGCACCGTGTGCCAGATACCGATGCCAGCGGTCAGGTGGTCAAGAAGCCGAAAAAGCCGAAGAAGCCAAAGACGTCCAGTGGCGGTAAACGCAATTTGGGCAAATGGGTCGAGAGCGGGGATGCTTCTGCACCGGAACCTTCGATCAAGCCTGTGCGAAAAGTGCCCGTGTTTAATACTGGGCCGCGTAAGCGTAAGCCTTGATTCGCTGCGGCGTCTGCTAGGCCGCCTTCGCTCCCACACTTGATCTCTGGTGTTCACAAATTATGTGTTCACAAAAGATCCAGTGAGGGAGCGCGCCGCGGTCTCAATCCTTGCGCTTGAGCCACTCCACCATCCCCAACCCGGCCGCTCGCCCACTGGCGAAACACGCGGTCAGCAAATAGCCCCCCGTCGGCGCTTCCCAATCCAGCATTTCCCCCGCGCAAAACACGCCAGGCAGTTGCTTGAGCATCAAACGTTCATCCATCGACTCGAACATCACGCCACCGGCGCTGCTGATGGCTTCGTCCAGTGGGCGGGTTTTTACCAGCGTCAGTGGCAACGCCTTGATCGCTTTGGCCAGTGAGGCCGGATCGGCGAAGCATTCTGCCGGCGTCAGTTCGCGCAGCAACGCCGCTTTCACACCATCAATCCCGAGCTGGCTGTGCAGATGCTTGGACATGGAGCGTGAACCGCGCGGTTTGCTCAGCGCCGCCTGAACTTTATCCACAGGCCTGCCCGGCAACAGGTCGAGGTGAATGGTCGCCGAGCCGTGTTGATTGATGGCTTCGCGGATCGGCGCTGACAGGGCGTAGATCAGGCTGCCTTCAATCCCGGTGGCCGTAATCACACATTCCCCGAGCCGCGGAACATCGTCGTTGAGCCCGATGGCGATGTTTTTCAGCGGCGCACCAGCGAATTTGCTGACCATCAATTCGCTCCAGGCCTGCACCTCGAAGCCGCAATTACTTGGCTGCAGCGGCATAAGTCCTACACCGCGCTGCTCCAGGGGCAACATCCACGCGCCGTCCGAACCGAGACGCGACCAGCTGCCGCCGCCGAGGGCCAGCAGGGTCGCGTCGGGTCGAATGTTTTTTTCGCCGTCGGGACTTTCGACACGCAATCCACCGTTGTCATCCCAGCCCAGCCAACGGTGGCGGGTGTGGATAACTACGCCGGCATCCCGCAACCGTTTGAGCCAGGCGCGCAACAGCGGCGCAGCTTTCATGTCGGTCGGAAACACCCGGCCAGAGCTGCCGACGAAGGTTTCGATGCCCAGGTCATGAATCCACTGGCACAGCGCCTCGGCACCAAAGGCACGGAGGAGCGGTGCAATCTGCGGTGCGCGTTCGGCGTAGCGTGAGAGAAAGGCCGGGTAGGCTTCGGAATGGGTGATGTTCATGCCACCGACCCCCGCCAAGAGAAACTTCCTGCCCACCGACGGCATGCCGTCGTACAGGTCGACCTTGATTCCGGCCCGGCTCAACACTTCGGCGGCCATCAGGCCGGCGGGGCCACCGCCGATGATGGCGACGTGAGGGGAGAGGGCGGCGGAAGATTGGGTCATGGGGAGTGCGCTGCGGTTTGACGGAATAGCCGCGCATTCTAGCAGTACACCATAACTGTGGGAGCGGGCTCGCCCGCTCCCACAGGGATTGGTGGCGTTTTCAATGGCTGGTCAAAAAACAACCACCGCTCTGAAGCCTATACCCGGCAGGGCCTGCAGGCCCTTTCACTCAGGTTATCCACAGGCAGCTCCACAGGCATTGTGGGTAAAGACTCATACCTCAATGACAACCTGATGACGTCCACACCCGTTGCGCACTGTGATGCAGGATTCCATGCCGCCGTGCTAACGCCTTGCGGTCCTTGCTGTAACCGCCGCCAATGACCCCGACCACAGGAATATCCCGCCCGAGGCAGTGGCGCATGACGCTTTCATCCCGAGCCGCCACGCCTTCGTCTGTCAGCTTCAGATAACCGAGCGCGTCGTCCTTATGCACATCCACCCCGGCGTCGTACAACACCAGGTCCGGTTGGTAGAGCGGCAGCAAGTAATTCAGCGCGTCGTCCACCACCTTCAGGTAGTCGGCATCGCCCATGCCTTTGGGCAACGGGATGTCCCAGTCACTTTCGGCCTTGCGTGCAGGAAAGTTCTTCTCGCAGTGCAGGGAAACAGTTACCGCTTCCGGGGTGTTGTGCAGGATCCGTGCAGTCCCGTCGCCCTGATGCACGTCGCAATCGAAGATCAGCACTCTATTCACACGACCGCTTTCCAGCAGGTAATGGCTGATCACCGCCAGGTCATTGAAGATGCAGAACCCCGCCGGGTAGTCGTAATGCGCATGATGCGTGCCGCCAGCGAGGTGACAGGCCAATCCATGTTCCAGCGCCTGTTCCGCCGCCAGCAACGAGCCGCCGACCGCGCGCACCGTGCGCCGGGCCAGTGCTTCGCTCCACGGCAGGCCGAGGCGCCGCTGGTCTTCGCGGGACAACTCGCCGCTCATGTAGCGTTCGATATAAGCAGCGTCATGGGCGAGGGCGAGAATTTCCGGCGGGCAGAGTTGCGGGCGCAGCAGGTCGGCGTCCCGGGTCAGCCCGCTGTCCACCAGGTGATCGCGCAACAGGCGAAACTTGTCCATCGGGAAGCGGTGATCCGCCGGGAATTCGGGGCTGTAGTCTTCGTGGTAGATCAGCGGCAGCGGCATGGCGGGCTTTTATCAAGTACGGCGGTAGGAATGAGTGAACGATCCTACCAGCGATGTAGACTTGCGGCATGGAAAGGGGGGAGTAAAAACGATGGAGCCGATACTGGAACTCGAGAGCGCGCGACTGCTGTTGCGGCAGTGGCGTGATGAAGATTTGCCGGCGTTTGCGGCGATGTGCGCCGATCCACAAGTGATGCGCTATTTTCCGGCGCCCCTGAGTCGGCTGGACAGTGCTTCGTTGATCGGACGCGCTCGCGGGCATTTTGCCGAGCATGGTTTCGGCCTGTGGGCGCTGGAGCGCAAGGACACCGGCGCGTTCATCGGTTTTACCGGCTTGGGTGTGGTCGGTTTCGACGCGCCGTTTACGCCGGCCATCGAAATCGGTTGGCGTCTGGCTCGCGAGCATTGGGGTCTTGGCTATGCCAGTGAAGCCGCATGGACCGCTCTGCGGTGCGGGTTTGACCGGCTGGCGCTGAAAGAAGTGGTGTCCTTTACCAGTGAAGCCAATCTGCCTTCGCAGAAAGTCATGCAGGCGATCGGCATGCAGCATGATTCAGCCGATGACTTCGAACACCCCAAGCTCGCGGCCGATCATCCCCTGCGTCACCATGTGCTGTACCGCATTACCCGTGAACAATGGCTGCAAACCTTGCATGGATAAGCCGGCCCGGACGTTTACAATGGCCACAATGATGGCCCTGGCCTGAACCTGAATCGACCGCCGCAGCCAAGACTGCGCGGCATAGCGTTGTGTGAGGAGAGTCTGAATGAGCCAAGTGTTGGATGATCTGGTCGACTTGCTGACCCTGGAACCGATTGAAGAAAACCTGTTCCGTGGCCGCAGTCAGGACCTGGGTTTTCGTCAGTTGTTCGGCGGTCAGGTGATCGGCCAGTCCCTGTCGGCGGCCAGTCAGACGGTCGAAGCCGCGCGCCATGTGCATTCGATGCACGGTTATTTCCTGCGTCCGGGCGACTCCGCGTTGCCTGTGGTGTATCAGGTTGACCGGGTGCGCGACGGCGGCAGTTTCAGCACGCGCCGGGTGACGGCGATCCAGAAGGGCAACCCGATCTTCACGTGCAGTGCCTCGTTCCAGTACGACGAAAAAGGCTTCGAGCACCAGGCCGAGATGCCGGTGGTGGTCGGCCCGGAGAACCTGCCGTCGGAGCTGGAACTGACTCAGCAGCGCGCCCACCTGATTCCCGAGCACATGCGTGAAAAACTGCTGTGCCCGAAACCGATCGAATTCCGACCGATCACCGAGAAAGATCCCTACAACCCGCAGCCGTCCGATCCGATCAAGTACGTCTGGTTTCGTGCCGACGGTGCCCTGGCCGATACCCCTGCGCTGCACAAATACCTGCTGGCCTACGCCTCGGATTTCGGTCTGCTGACCACGTCCATGCAGCCGCACGGAAAATCGGTCTGGCAGAAAGACATGCAGGTTGCCAGCCTCGATCACGCCCTGTGGTTCCACGCGGACCTGCGTGCCGATGACTGGTTGCTCTACGCCATGGACAGCCCATGGGCCGGCAATTCCCGTGGTTTTACCCGCGGCAGCGTGTTCAACCGCGCCGGGCAACTGGTGGCCTCGGTCACCCAGGAAGGCCTGATTCGTCACCGCAAGGATTGGGCATGAGCCTGTCCGAGGTGCGGCACTGGGTGTTCGACATGGACGGCACCCTGACGGTGGCCGTGCATGATTTCGCGGCGATTCGCGTGGCATTGGCGATCCCGGCCGAAGACGACATTCTGACCCACCTCGCGGCGCTGCCAGCCGATGAAGCCGCGGCCAAACACGCGTGGCTGCTGGAGCATGAACGGGATCTGGCGCTGGGTTCGAAACCGGCGCCGGGTGCCGTCGAGTTGGTGCGTGAGTTGGCAGGGCGCGGTTATCGTCTGGGCATTCTCACGCGCAATGCGCGGGAACTGGCGCATGTGACACTGGAGGCCATCGGCCTGGCGGACTGCTTCGCGGTGGAGGATGTGCTGGGGCGCGATGAAGCGCCACCCAAACCGCATCCCGGCGGTTTGTTGAAACTGGCCGAAGCCTGGAAGGTGCCGGCGAGCGAGATGGTGATGGTCGGTGATTACCGCTTTGATCTGGATTGCGGGCGGGCGGCGGGAACGCGGACGGTGTTGGTGAATCTGCCGGACAACCCGTGGCCGGAGTTGACCGATTGGCATGCGGCGGATTGTGTCGCATTGCGGGAATTGCTTTGAGCTTGAATTTTTTTACTGAAACAACGCTTTCTGCCCCTCCGGCGACGTAAACATCCCGTCCCCGTTATGCCCAACCCCAGGCACCTCGATCAGTTGCTGGTTCAATCCTTTCGGATGGCTGCGCTTTAAAAAATCAAAAAAACTGCGCCCGCGCGCCAATCGATAAGCCCCCTGGGCTTGGGCTTCACAGCTTTTATCCAGCCCCGGGTGATTCGGGTCGGTGTCCTGCTGCCCCAGCAGATAAACGATGTCACGCTGGACGTAGTTTTCCTCCAGCTGTGCGGGCGTTTGTCCTTCAGCATAAGCCGGCAGATCGCTCAAGCCGTACTTCCAGCGATGGAAGCCCGGGCAGCGGGCGTGACTGAAGGCCACCGGCCGTCGCTCGTCTAAATACGCATAAGAAGACGGGTTGGCGACGACATAACGCACGTGCACGCCAGCGGCCTTGAGCTCCGGTTGCTCGTGACTCAGCAACGCATAACGCTGAACCACCTGGGCCCCGCCCGAGTGGCCCGCGATGACGACATCTTTCACGTCTGGAAACTGTCGGCGATCACCGAGCCGGGCGATGATCTGGTCGAGAGCAGCGTAGGAACTCAGCGCAAACGGAGCGGTGGATACACCGCCGGCCATCCAGTCATTGCCCTGCCAGCGCAACACGGTGTCGGCCACTGGATGGAGTGCCACGTCGGTCTCATTGAGAAATTGCGGAGCAATCACCAGCGTATTCGCGCTTTGCCCGGCCTGCTCCGCCGCACGCTCGGCACTCTGGCGATAGGTATCGGCGTTGCGCAACCGTCCATGGATGATGATCAGCACGCGTTCGATTTTCGCCGGTGCCGGACCGATGCCCACCGCCATCTCACCTTCGTTCAACAATAGCCGTCCGGGGCTGATCTCCTTGACCCCCTGCTCGGCAGCCTGGGTACTTGCACAGGTGAACAACAGAACCAACAGCCACTTATTCATCTATAGGGTTTTCGCCGCAAAGGTATCGCACTGGCCGACCTGGCCTTGCGCAAATCCGGTTTTGAACCAGCGCACCCTTTGCGCCGACGTGCCATGGGTAAACGAGTCCGGCACCACGCGACCCTGACCTTGCTGTTGCAAGCGGTCGTCGCCGATGGCGTTGGCGGCATTCAAGGCTTCTTCGATGTCGCCCGGTTCCAGCCAGTTCAGGCGCTGCTGCGCGTTGTTGGCCCAGACACCCGCCAGGCAATCCGCCTGCAGTTCCTGACGCACCAGCAAACCACCGTCGCCTTCCATTTGCCGGCCTTGCTGGCGGGCGGTCTGAATTTTCGCCGAGACACCGAGCAAGGTCTGAACATGGTGTCCGACTTCGTGAGCGATCACGTAGGCCTGAGCGAAGTCACCCGCGGCGGAAAAGCGTTGCGACATCTCCTGGAAGAACGCCATGTCCAGGTAGACCTTCTGGTCTGCCGGGCAATAGAACGGACCGGTTGCCGACGTCGCCAGGCCGCACGCCGAATTCACCCGGTTGCTGAACAGCACCAGGGTCGGGTTCTTGTACTGCCGACCGGCCTGCTGAAAAATCTGGCCCCAGGTGTCTTCGGTGTCACCGAGGATCGAGCGTACGAATTCCGCCCCTTCATCATTGGCCGGCGGTGCCTTGCGGGTTTGCGTCGAGGCCGGTGCCGATTGCTCGGTCATTTGACCGGTCAGCTGCCCGAGGATCTGCAACGGGTCCTGGCCAGTGATCCAGCCGATCCCGACAATCAGGATGATCGCCGTCAGGCTCAGGCCCTTGCCGCCACCAAAGCGCATCCCGCCGCCACCGCCGACATCATCGCCACGGGCATCGACCACGTTGTCGCTGCGTCGGCCTTTTTTCCATAGCATGTGGGAATCCTCTGATTGTCCGTGGGGATGAGTGTTGCTGGTGAGTGAGAGCGGCGCCAGTCCGGTCGTCCGTCTTTCACTCGCTGGCCGGTAGGTTGCAGGCTGTAGGAACATGGATAACCCATCGAATTCCCTCAGGGGGCGGGTTTTTATCAAACAGTCGAGTGTCTGCGTCGCTCGGGCCGCGGGTTCCAGATTTCGCATTACCCGGTTCATCTTCTAGAATCAGGGCAAATCGAATTCGGAACCTCCCATGGCCGGCAGTCAGATCGAACGTGTCTTCAATGTGCTCGAAAGCCTCACCCGTGACCCTCGCGGTTTGCCTATGCAGATGCTCGCGGAGCAACTGGACATCCCTAAAAGCGCCACCCACCGTTTGCTCGCGGAGCTGATTCGGCTGGGTTATGTGCGGCAGAATCCGGAGAACCAGCGGTATCACTTGTCGACCAAACTGGTCGCGATGGGTTTTCGTTACCTGGCGGGCAGCGGCGCCGATATCGTTCAGCCCGTGCTGGATCGTCTGGCCCAGGAAACCGGGGAACTGGTGCGTCTTGGGCTCATCGAAGGTGAGCGGCAGATCTGGATCGCCAAATCCCAGGGCGCACGTTCGGGGTTGCGTTACGACCCGGACATGGGGCGTGATGCGCCGTTGTTCTACACGGCTTCGGGCCATGCGTGGCTGGCCTGCATGAGCGACGCCGAGGCCTTGTCGCTGGTGGAACGCCAGGGTGGCGACCGGCCGAAAGACCTGGGACCGAACGCACCGCGGTCCAACATTGAACTGCTGGAACGGCTGCGGCTGGCGCGGGAGCAAGGCTACGCCTGGGTCGAGGAAAGTTCGGCGGTGGGCACTTCGGCGATTGCGGCCGTGGTACGGCACCCCACCGATGGGCGAGTGATTGGCGTACTGAGCATTGCCGGTCCAAGCGCGCGGATGCCGGGAGCCCGACTTCATGAGTTGGCCCCTCTTTTGCTGAAATTTACCGAGGAATTGTCTGCAGCAAGCCTGGCGTCTGAGTTCTTCAATTAACGGCGCTGCTGAAATTGTGTGCGCTGTTCGCCCGGTTTTACGCTGCGGCTATGTAAGAATCTGGAACCAGGTTCTAAATTTAATTGAATTCGCGAGGCACAAGGGCAACCCATGACCGTCAGCACCCCGCTCTCCGGCGTAAACCAACCCTTCAAAGGGATTCTGCTGATCGTCGTCGCCACCTTCCTTTTCTCCAGCCACGATGCCTTGTCGAAATACCTTTCGGGGTTCTACCCGATTGTCATGGTGGTCTGGGCCCGTTACGTGGTTCACACCTTGTTGATGGCCGGGATTTTTCTGCCGCAATCCGGGCTGCGCGTCCTACGCACTAAACGGCCATCGCTGCAGTTGATGAGGGCGTTGTGTCTGCTGGGCACCAGTCTGTTTTTCACCACCGGCTTGCAGTACATCCCGTTGGCCGAAGCCACGGCGGTCAACTTTCTCGCCCCGGTTCTGGTGACTGCACTGTCGGTGCCGCTGCTGCGTGAGCGCGTCACCCGCGGCCAATGGATCGCGGTGATCTGCGGATTTGTCGGTGTGTTGATCATCGTCCACCCCGGTGGCGATCTGTTCACGCCAGCGGTTCTGCTGCCGCTCTGCTCGGCGCTGTTTTTCTGCTTCTATCAATTGCTCACCCGCAAGCTCAGTGAGATCGACAGCCCGACCACCAGCAACTTCTTTGCCGGCCTGTGCAACACCCTGGTGATGAGCGCATTGGTGCCCTTTTTCTGGCAAGTGCCGAGCATTGGGCATGGATTGATGATGGTGGCGTTAGGCGCCTGCGGGATGACGGCGCATCTGTTTCTGACCCAGGCTTTCCGCCACGCCGCGCCTGCGTTGCTGGCGCCGTTCGGGTACTGCCAGATTGTGTTTGCCGGGTTGCTGGGCTGGTTGCTGTTTTCCCACACCCCGACGCTCACGACGGTGGTCGGGATTGCGGTGATTTGCTGCAGCGGGTTGGCGGCGGCGTGGCAGCAAAGCCGCAAGTAGAGGATCACGGTAACAAACTGTGGGAGCGAGCTTTTTTGGCGGGGAGA
>NZ_CATKQK010000004.1:0-202229 GCF_949767185.1 Pseudomonas sp. IT-P100 | reverse complement strand
GACGCTCACGATAACGCGTATTGTCTGAATGAACGCGTTGCCTGGACATCCATCGCTAGCAGGCTAGGTCCCACAGGGGAACGCGTTCTGCTTTGGCTTTGGCTTTTGATCTGGTTTTTGATCTTGATCTGCCCCATCGGAAAGCCGAGAGCAGTTCTGCGTAGTGGGCCCACGGAGCAGGACCGGAGCGAGGCAAATCAAGGCTTGCTCACGAAACACACCTCCAGACAACACAAACTCCAAAGCAAAAAAAAGCCCGCTGACCTTACCGGTCCAGCGGGCTTCTCTTTGCGTGAAATCTAGTGAGCCAGAGCCTGCTCTTCCATCTTCTTGCGCAAGCTCAGCGGACGCATGTCCGTCCAGGTTTCTTCGATATAAGCCAGGCATTCCTTCTTCAGCCCGCTCTTGCCCACGGTGCGCCAGCCTTCAGGCACAGCTTTGTAGTCGGGCCAGATCGAGTACTGCTCTTCGTGGTTGACCACGACCTGAAAGAGGATGTCCTCGCGGTCGAATACTGACGTCATGGTGTCTCTCCATCGCTGTAAGGTGAGCTGCACTGCGTGCGCAGCCGTTATGTAGAAAGAACGTTCCGGGGCCCGGAAAATTTAGAGGCTGGCGGTGGCAGCAGCCATGGCTCGACCAAAAATCTCCGCGACCCGATCGATTTCCGCGGCGGTAATCACCAGTGGCGGCAGGAAACGCACCACGCCGCCATGACGGCCCCCCAGCTCAAGAATCAGCCCGCGCTTGAGGCATTCACGCTGCACCAGCGGCGCCAGACGAGCAAAAATCGGTGGATGCCCCTGACCATCCGGCGCGCCTGTCGGGTCGACCAGTTCGACGCCAAGCATCAGGCCGCGACCGCGAATATCGCCCAATTGCGGAAAGTCCCGCTGAAGAATGCGCAGGTGCTCGCTCAAGCGTTCACCCATGGCCGCAGCGTGTTCGCAGACCTTGTGCTCAACCAGATAACGCATCACCGCAGAGCCCGCGGCCATCGCCATTTGATTGCCACGGAAGGTCCCGGCATGCGCGCCCGGCAACCAGGTGTCGAGCCAGTCGCGATACACCACCACCGCCAGCGGCAGGCTGCCGCCGATGGCCTTGGACATCACCACCACGTCCGGAATGATCCCGGCGTGCTCGAAGGCGAACATCTTGCCGGTACGGGCAAAACCGCTCTGGATTTCGTCGACGATCAGCGCCACGCCCGCCTTCTCGGTGATGCGCCGCACGCCGCGCAACCAGTCGAGGTCGGCCGGGATCACCCCACCTTCGCCCTGGACGACTTCCACAATCACGGCAGCCGGCAATTGCACGCCGGCCTCGGGATCGTTCAGCAAATTATCGAGATAGTTGAGGTTGACCTGCACGCCTTGGGCGCCACCGAGGCCGAACGGGCAACGGTAATCGTAGGGATACGGCATGAACTGCACGCCGCTGCTGAGCAATGCGCCCAAGGGCTTTTTCGGACCCAGGCTGCCCATCAGGCTCAACGCGCCCTGGCTCATGCCGTGATAAGCGCCCTGGAAAGACAACACGGTGCTGCGCCCGGTGGCGGTGCGCACCAGTTTCAGCGCGGCTTCCACCGCGTCGGTTCCGGTCGGGCCGCAGAACTGGATCCTTGCTTCAGCGGCGAGCGCCGGCGGCAGCAGTCCGAACAGGTCCTGGACGAACTGGTCCTTGACCGGCGTGGTCAGGTCGAGGGTGTGCAGCGGCAGTTCATCGGCCAGCACTTGCTGGATCGCTTCGATCACCACCGGGTGGTTATGCCCCAGGGCCAGTGTCCCGGCGCCGGCCAGGCAGTCAATGAAACGGCGGCCTTCAACGTCTTCGACATAAATGCCCTTGGCACGCTTGAGGGCCAGGGGAATGCGTCGCGGATAGCTACGGGCATTCGATTCCTGCTGACTCTGGCGTGCCAGCAACGGCGATTCGTTGAACTGATACAGCGTCTCGGCCGGCGCCGGAGTGATCCGGGCCGACTGATCTTCCATAAGGCTGGTAGCGACTGACATCTCTCGACCCCTCAATAGGTTTTCCTGTTCTGGAAACGCATCAGCGCGCCGAGGATTTAGACCCTTGATCAGCTTTTATGAAGGTGGCGTCAGCGCCTTGTACATGGGGATGGCGTGGAGCCCGGCGACGGTGAAGGTTTCGGCGCAGGGCTGATAACCCAGATGACGGTAAAAGGCTTCGCTGGTTCGGGTGCTGTTGAGTCGGGCCTGGGCCACACCGCGTTCAATCAGCCAGCGTTCGAGGTCGTGGACCAGTGCCTGCCCGGCACCGCGTCGAAACCATTCCGGCTGCACGTAACAGAACGCAACCTTGCCGCTGATCGCCGCCATCGCGGCGCCTACCGGTTTGTCCTGCAACAGGGCGATATTCAGGTACAACCGTTGGTCGGTCAGCCACGTTTGAATGCGTTCAGTGGTTTTGCTGTGAGTCCAGGTGGCGACGGTTCGCGGGTCGTTGCGGTGGTCGAGCGCACAGCCGATGCGGATCGAACGCTCGACGATCCGGCTGATGATGCCGGCGTCGGCGGGGGTTGCCTTGCAGACGTGCAGGGATGCATCCATGGCACTGTGACCTCAATCCATTGAGAAAAAGCCGTCGGGGACGATAGCCCCGCAGGTGCCAGCAATGCCAATGGAGAGAGGTTACATTTGATGTGCAACACAGAATCCTGTGGGAGCGGCGGTGCGACGTGCCCGCTCCCACAGGGTTTTGTGGTGTGTTCAGACCGGTTGCAACGGCATGGTCAACTCAACCCGCAAGCCATCCGGCCGGCTGTCGAAACGCAGCGTGCAGCCACATCGCTGAACAATGGCCTGGACAATCGCCAGCCCCAAGCCACAGCCGGTGCTCTGGCCGTTGCGCCAGAAGCGCTGGGTCAGGTGTTGCAGATCGTCTTCGGCAATGCCCGGGCCATGGTCGCGTACTACGAACTGTACGCGGCTGCCGGTAGTCTCCAGGCTCAGTTCCACCGGTCCGTCATTCGGGGTATGGCGTAGCGCGTTGTCCAGCAGGTTGCGCAGCGCGGCAATCGACAGCACGGCGGGCATTTGCACCGGAGCGTGAGAGATCTTCGTCGGCAACTTGAATGTGATCCGCTGACGATCACCGCTGGCGGCATCCTGAATCGCCAGTTTTGCCACTTGCTCGGCGCTGCATTGCACACCGTCGTCGAACGACAGGCTGCCCTCGACCCGTGCCAGCAACAACAGTTGCTCAAGGGTCCGGTGCAGGCGGTCGGCGCCCTCCTCGGCCCGGGCCAGGGATTGATCCCGCGCCGCGCCGTCGGTCATGCGTGCCACTTGCAGGTGCGTCTTGATCGCCGTCAGCGGGCTGCGCAGTTCATGCGCCGCATCACCGGTCAGGCGGCGTTCGCGCTCGATGGTCTTGCCGATGCGCTGGAACAACTGGTTCTGGGTATCCAGCAACGGTTGCAATTCGCTGGGCAGCGGCTGGATCTGCAAAGGTTCCAGCGAGTCGGCGCTGCGGCGCATCAAGGCATCGCGCATGCGGTTCAACGGCGCCAATCCCTGGCCGATGCCCAGCCAGAGCAGGCACAGGCAACCGAGCAATGCCACGCCCACCGGCACCGAGGCGGCCAGCAGAATCGACATGTTCAGCGCTTCACGCTCGATCTGCCGATCAGCGGTGGTGATACGCAGATCGCCACGGGCCAGGGTGAAGCTGCGCCACGGCGCGCCGTCGATCATCTGATCGTGGAAGCCCATTTTCTCGGCTTCCAGGGTTTGTTGCGGATCGGTGTGACTGCGGGCCAGGATTTCCCCGCGCAAGGAGCTGACCTGACACGCCATGCCACCCGGAATGTTCAGTTGTTCCGCGCTGAAATGGGTGCCCTCGCCCTTGGTCGGCAAGGCGGGCAATTGCTCCATCAGGCCGGCGACCATACGCGCCGACGCCACCAGCCGCTGGTCGAGGGAAAACATCATCTGGTTGCGCAGGTCGCTGAGCATCCAGGCTGCCGCCAGGGCCCAGATCAGCGCAAACGCGGCGCCGAGTGTCAGGCTCAGGCGCAAACGCAGGCTCATCACTTTTTCAGTTCCTCTGCACCATCGGCCGGCCCAAGGCGATAGCCCAGGCCGCGCACGGTCTCAACAATGCCGTTACCCAGCTTGCGCCGCAGGTGATGGATATGCACGTTGAGGGCGTTGCTTTCCAGCTCGTCGTTGAAGCCGTAGACGCTGTCCTTCAACTGCTCGGTGGACAGCACCCGGCCACGGTTGTGCAGCAGAGCTTGCAACAGCGACTGTTCGCGACGGGAAAGGTCCACCGGTTGTCCGGCGAGCGTGGTTTCGCGGCTGCTCGGGTCATAGGTCAGGGCGCCGTGCTCGATCAGGTTGACGCTGCGCCCCGCGACCCGCCGCAACAACGTGTGCAGGCGTGCGGCGAGTTCACGCAGGTCGAACGGCTTGAGCAGGTAATCGTCGGCACCGGCCTGCAAACCGTCGACGCGGTCAGTGACCGAATCCCGCGCGGTGAGAATCAGCACCGGGATTTCCAGACCGTTGTGGCGCAACTGCTGCAACAGCTTCAGACCGTCCTCGTCGGGCAGGCCGAGGTCGAGCACCATGACGTCGAACTCGGCGACCTTGAGCATGGCGCGCGCAGCCGAGGCCGTCGCCACGTGCTCGACCGTCAGGCCTTGAGCGGTGAGACCGGCGACAATGCCGCTGGCGATCAGCTCGTCGTCTTCGCAAACCAGTACGTGCATGGTCAACCCTGTTGAAAAAAGCTGATTAGGCCGGTGGCCGATTAAGCGGACATTATGCCGCAAGCGCCACGTCCACAAGGTTATCGCGGTTAATCATCGGTTAATCGCCGCCTCCCATTGTGCACCTCACTTGCAAAGGGATAAGGCTTACCCATGCGTCGACTGTTTTTGTTTTTTCTTCTCTTGATCTCGGGTGTGGCCCAGGCAGGGACCAATCCGTTCGAAACCAAACCTGAATTCCTGCCGGTGGAAAAGGCGTTTGTCTTCACCTCCGAGCGCCTCGACTCAGGGGAAACACAGCTCTATTGGCAGGTCTCCGACGGTTACTACCTTTATCAGAAACGCCTGAAGTTCGATGGGTTACCCGCCGAGCTGCATCCTGTGCTACCCGAAGGCGAGTCTCACAGTGATGAATTCTTCGGCGAACAGCCGGTTTATCGCCAGGGCCTGGAACTGAAGATTCCGGCCGGTGCGACGGGCACGATCAAGGTTGGCTTCCAGGGGTGTGCCGATGCCGGTTTGTGTTATCCACCGCAAACCCAGGTGGTGGATCTGGGCGGCAGCGCTGCCACTTCCACGACGACCGAAGCCCCGGATCAAGCCCTGGCCAGCAGCCTGCAACAACGGGCGCTGGGCTGGAGCCTGCTGGTGTTCTTCGGTCTGGGCCTGCTGCTGGCCTTCACCCCTTGTTCGTTGCCGATGCTGCCGATTCTGGCCGGTTTGATCGTGGGCAGTGGCGCCACGCCCAAACGTGGTTTTGCGCTGGCGACCAGTTATGTCGTGAGCATGGCGCTGGTGTATGCGGCGATGGGCGTTCTAGCCGCGTCGCTGGGTGCGAACCTTCAGGCGCTGCTGCAAAACCCTTGGCTGCTGGGCAGTTTTGCTGCGGTGTTCGTGTTGCTGGCACTGCCGATGTTCGGGTTCTTCGAACTGCAACTGCCGGTGGCCGTGCGTGATCGGCTGGAAAACGTGTCGCGCAATCAGCGTGGTGGCAACCTGCTCGGCGCGGGCGTGCTGGGCGCGTTGTCCGGTTTGCTGGTCGGCCCGTGCATGACCGCTCCACTGGCGGGCGCCCTGCTCTACATCGCGCAAAGCGGCAATGCGCTGCACGGCGGGTTGATTCTGTTCGCCATGGGCATCGGCATCGGTGTGCCGCTGCTGTTGCTGGTGACGGTCGGCAATCGCTTCCTGCCCAAACCCGGCGCCTGGATGAACCTGCTCAAAGGCGTATTCGGCTTCCTGTTCCTCGCCACCGCGTTGCTGATGCTGCGGCCGGTGCTGGATCAATCGTTGTGGGTCGGTCTGTGCGGTGCGCTGTTGCTGATCGCCGCCTACAGTGCCTGGAAACAGTCGGAAGGTTTCGGACGCGTCGCGCATCTGTTCGGTGCCAGCTCATTGTTGCTCGGCGTCTGGGGCAGCCTGTTGATGATCGGTGCGGCGGGCGGCAGTGATGACCTGTTGAAACCGCTACAGGTCTTTAGCACCGCCAATGCGAGCAATGTCACCCGCCCGGTCGGCCACGACGCCTTCACCACGATCAAGGACCCGGCCGTGCTGCAACGGGAACTCGACGCGGCTCAGGCTCAGGGCCAGTGGGTGCTGCTGGACTACTACGCCGACTGGTGCGTGTCGTGCAAAGTCATGGAAAAACAGGTTTTCAGCCAAACCCGCGTCCTCGACGCCTTGAGCGATGTGCGCTTGCTACGGCTGGACGTCACCGCCGACAATGCCGCCAGCCGCGAACTGCTCGGCCGTTATAAAGTGCCGGGGCCGCCGAGTTTTCTGTGGATCGGCGCCGACGGCATCGAGCGTCGCAGCCAGCGCATCACCGGCGAGGTCGATGCCGACACCTTCCTGCAACGCTGGACCACCACCCGAGACGCCCGTTAATGCTGACTTTTACCCTCGGCACCTTTGCCATCGCGCTTAACCACCTGCTGCTGATCAGTGCCCTGGCGCTGGCGACGTTTGTCGGCTGGCGGGCGGCCAAACGTGGCGGCGAGAACCCCGAGTCGGTGCTGTTCAGCCTGTTCCTGATCGGCATGCTGGCCGCCCGGATCAGCTTCGTGGCGCTCTACTGGGCGCACTATCGCAATGATCCGTGGCAAGTCATCGACTTGCGCGACGGCGGTTTTCTCGCGCTGCCCGGGGTGATCGTGCTGTTGCTCGCCGCGTTGTATCGCGGCTGGCGTCGGCCAGGCTTGCGCCGCCCGTTGGGCTTCGGCGTGGCCAGCGGCCTGGCGTTCTGGGTGCTGGCCACCTTCTCGCTGACAATTTACGAACAGGGCACGCGCCTGCCGGACATTACCCTGCGCAATGCCGCCGGTGAAACCGTGCAACTGGCGGACTACAAGGGCGGGCCGCTGGTGATCAATCTCTGGGCCACCTGGTGCCCGCCGTGCCGTCGGGAAATGCCGGTCCTGGAAAATGCCCAGCAACACCGCCCGGACCTGACTTTCCTGTTCGTCAATCAGGCCGAAAGCATGCAAAGCGTCAGCACGTTCCTGGAAACCCAGGGCCTGAGCCTGTCCAACGTGCTGTTCGACGGCAGTGGCCGATTGGGCCAGGCCGTCGGCTCGATGGCGTTGCCGACTACGCTGTTCTATAGCCCTGACGGTCGTCTGTTGGGCAGCCACCTGGGCGAACTGTCGGAAGCCAGCCTGGCTCGCGCCCTGGAAAACTTCGATACCCCGAATCCCGCCGTACCGGCCACCTCTTCAAGGAAACTGCCATGCCCCGCCTCCGCCACCTGTTGACGCTGACCCTGGGCGCCGCCCTGCTGCACTTGCCGTCGGTACAGGCCGCTGAAGAACTGCCCGAAGCGATCAAGAAGATCGAAGCCAAGGGCGCCAAAATCGTTGGCCAGTTCGACGCACCCGACGGCCTGCGCGGTTATGCCGCGCAGTACCAGAACCGCGGCATGGCGCTGTACCTGACGCCCGATGGCAAACATGTGTTGCTGGGCAGTTTGTACGACGCCGAGGGCAACGACCTGAGCAGCGCGCCCTTGCAGAAGCTGGTTTACGCGCCGATGGCCAAGGAAATCTGGGGCAAGCTGGAAACCAGCAACTGGATCGGTGACGGCAACAAGGACGCCCCCCGCGTGGTGTACCTGTTCAGCGACCCGAACTGCCCTTACTGCAACATGTTCTGGGAACAGGCGCGGCCGTGGGTGAAGGCCGGCAAGGTGCAATTGCGGCACATCATGGTCGGCATCATTCGTGAGGACAGTCCGGGCAAATCCGCGGCGCTGCTCGCGGCCAAGGACCCGCAAAAAGCCCTGCAAGACCACGAAGGTGCCGGCAAGGCCAGTTCGCTCAAGGCCCTGAAAGACGTACCGCCGGCGATTCAGGCGAAACTGGCGGCGAACATGCAGTTGATGGAAGACCTGGAGTTGCAGGCGACACCGGCGATTTTCTACATGGACGACAAGGGTGAACTGCAACAACAGCAAGGCGCGCCGTCACCGGACAAGCTGGTGAAGATTCTCGGGCCTAAGTAAGGGCCGTTTGATTCGTGGTGGCAGCAGTAACGTCATCGCGGGCTCGCCCGCGATGACGTCAGTACGATCGACTAATTTCTCTCAGCCAGAAACTTCAGCAAGGCCTCGGTCACAAACGACGGATTCTCCAGATTGGAGATATGCCCCGCCTCCGGTACCAGCACACACGGGCAACCGATCAACTCGGCCATTTCCTTCGCCTCCGACGGCGGTCGCGGCTTGTCCTGATCGCCACACATCACCAGCGTGGCGCCAGCATTCAACTCGCCCAGACGCGGCAACAGATCATCCCGACCAAACGTAATCCGGCCCATCGGCACGATGCTTTGACGCAGGCGCTCCGGCGGCAGCGCAGCCAGTTTCGCGCGAAAATCCTGATACAGCGCCGACTGCGGATCGATGCCCGGACGGAAGAAGATCGGCACGACGATGTCGAGCAATTGCGGTGCAATCACCCCGCTGTCTTCGATCTGCTTGAACAGCGAGAAATAGTACTGGCGGGTCGGTTCCGGTTCGACACCGACGTAGGTGTCCATCAGCACCAGGCCGTTGATTCGTTGCGGGGCTGACAGTGCCAGGCGTACGCCCCACATGCCGCCTACCGACAGACCGACCAGCGTGACACGGTCGATGTCCAGATGATCGAGCAACCCCCGTGCCTGACGGGCAATGTCATCCAGCGATTGCGTGCCTTCCGGTAGCGGGCCTGATTCACCGTGACCCCACAGGTCCAGGGCGATGACCCGGTATTGCCGCGACAGCGCGGCGATCTGCGGCGCCCACATGGCCTGGTCCCAGAGGTAGCTTCCGGCGAGCAGCACTGCGGGGCCGGTGCCTTGATCGATGTAGTGAAGGGGTTGTCCGTCAATCGTAACGAAGGGCATTGACTGTTTCCTCTGCCGAAAAGGGAAGAGGCAGACTGCGACGGGTCGGATCTACAGTCAACGCACAAATCGTGTCGAAAATGACCACGCCATCGCTAGCAGGCTAGCTCCCACAGGTCAGCATTGACCCTGTGGGAGCTAGCCTGCTAGCGATGAGGCCTCACAGACGCTAGAGAATTACAGCCCCTCCAACTCCGCCATCAGATCATTCAACCGATCCACCTTCTCCTCGGTAATATCGCTCGCCGCCAACCCGTCGATGTACTCCGCCAGCTCCTCGACCGTGCTGCACTCGAACATCGCCCGCAGCGGCACATCCCGTTGCAGCGATTTCTGCACCCGCGAGGCAATCTGCGTCGCCAGCAGCGAATGCCCGCCCAGCTCGAAGAAGTTGTCGCGCACACCGACCTTCTCGACCTTCAATACCTCGGCCCAGATGCCCGCCAATGTCTGCTCCAGTTCATTGCGCGGTGCCTGGTAATCCTGGCTCTGCAACTGGCCGATCTCCAGCGCCGGCAGTGCCTTGCGATCCAGTTTGCCATTGGCGTTGAGCGGCATCCGCTCCAGCCACAACCAGTGCAGCGGCACCATGTATTCCGGCAGTTCGGCGCGCAGGCGTTGCTTGATGCGCTCCAGGCGTTCGCCTGGATTGAGCGCCGATTCGGCCGCCACAAGGTAACCGACCAGATGCTTTCCATTGACGCCTTCCTGCACCCCGACCGCCGCTTCGCGCACTTCCGGTTGTTCGTGCAGACGCGCTTCGATTTCACCCAGTTCGATGCGGTAACCGCGAATCTTCACCTGATGGTCGATGCGCCCGACGTATTCCAGCACGCCGTCACTGCGACGCCGGGCCAGGTCGCCGGTGCGATACAGACGATCCCCCGGCTCGCCAAACGGGTTCGGCACAAACACCTGCGCCGTGCGCAACGGATCGCTGACATAACCGCGCCCGACACCGGTGCCGGCCACGCACAACTCGCCCACCGCCCCCAGCGGCACCAGGTCCAGTGCGCCGCCGAGCAGGTACAAACGGTTGTTGTCGGTCGGCGTACCGATCGGCAAATAGCTGCCGCGGGTCGAGGCCATGTCGACGCGGAAGAACGCCACGTCGTCGGAGCATTCCGCCGGTCCGTAAGCATTCACCAGACCGATGTCCGGGTAGCGCAGCAACCATTGATGCGCCAGTTCCGGCGGCATCGCTTCGCCCGTCGGCAACATCCAGCGCAGGCCGTCCAGGCGCCTGCGTTCCTGGGCGAGCATGCCCTGAATCAGCGACGGCACGCTTTCAAGCACGGTGATGCCCTGGGCCGACACGTGCGCCAGCAAGCCCTGCGGATCGTGGGCGATGGTGTTCGGCACGATGTCCACCCGCGCGCCAAACAACGGCGCGGCAAGGAACTGCCAGACCGAAATGTCGAAGCTTTGCGAAGCGGTCTGGGCGATCACATCAGTGTCACTGAGATTGAGGTACGGGACCTTGCTCAACTGATTGTTGAGCATGCCGCGCTGTTCGACCATCACACCTTTGGGCAGACCGGTGGAACCCGAGGTGTAGATCACATAAGCGAGGTTGTCCGGACCGCTGTAGAGGCCCGGATTCGCCACCGAAACATCGCTCGCCTGAACCTCTTCCCACACCAGCAACCGTGGCCGATTGGCGCAACCGAATGCCTCCAGCAGCGCGACAGCCTGTTCACGGCAGGCCTGCGTGCAGACCAGCAACGGCGTACGGCTCAGGTCGATGATGCGGCTCAGACGCTGACTCGGCAGCCCCGGGTCCAGCGGCAGATAACCGGCGCCCGCCTTGAAGCTGCCGATGATCATCCCGAGCAGGTCGAGGTTACGTTCGGCCAGCAACGCCACCGGTTGATCCAGCCCGACACCCGCCGCCATCAACCCATGGCCGAGGCGGTTACTGCGCTGGTTCAGCTCAGCGTAAGTGTGTTGCCGGTCGAGGCAACTGGCGGCGATCCGTTGTGGATGCCGCGCGACCTGCGCTTCGAACAACGCGACGTAGCTCTGCTCCAGCGGGTAATCGTGTTCGCTCTGGTTGCAGCCATGGATCAGGAAATCCTGTTCCTCGGCCCCCAGCAGCGGCAAGTCCGCCATGTCGCCATGGAAACCGTCGACCAGCGCCAGCAACAAACGCTTGAACTCACCCAGCATGCGCTCGACGGTCGACTCGTCGAAATAGCGCTGGTCGTAAGACAGGTGCAAGCCCAGGTCATCACCCGGATAACACACAGCCGTCAGCGGGAAGTTGGTGTGGGTGCGGCCCGAATCCGAGGTCGCGTTGAGGCTCTGCGCGCGGTCCAGTACCGAGACGTCCACCGGGGCGTTTTCGAACACGAACAGGCTGTCGAACAGCGGCTGGCCTTTGGGCAACTCGCTGTTTTCCTGAATGCTCACCAACGGCAGGTATTCGTACTCGCGCAGTTGCATGTTGCTGTCGAGCAAGCCGCTGAGCCACTGGCGAACACTGCAACGCTGATCGTCCTCGGGCATTTTCACCCGCAGCGCGATGCTGTTGATGAACAGCCCGACGGTGCGTTGCATCTCGGGCATGTCCACCGGACGGCCGGCCACGGTGACGCCGAACAGCACATCGCGATCACCGCTCAAACGCCGCAGCACCAGGGCCCACGCCGCTTGTGCGAAAGTGTTGATGGTCAGCTGATGGGCCTGCGCCAGTTCACGGAGGTGTGCACCGTCACGGGCATCGAGACGGGTGTAGCGGTCGCCGACGATCATGCCGCCGCTGTCGCCCGCATGTTCACGCAGGAACGGCCGGTCACTCGGGATCGGCGTGGTGCGTTCGAAGCCTTGCAGGTTGGTTTTCCACCACTGCCGCGCTTGCGCCAGGCTCTGCCGTTGCAGCCAGCCGATATAGTCGCGATAACGTGGCGGCACGGCCAGTTTGGCTTCGCGTCCGTCACCCAGCGCGGTATAGATCTCAAAGAAATCCGCCATCAGCAACGACCGGCACCAGGCATCGATGAGGATGTGGTGGTTGCTCATCATGAACCAGTAGCGTGCTTCGCCAACCTTGATCAAACGCAGGTGGAACGGTGCCTGGTTGAGCAGATCGAAGCCGGCTTCGCGCTCGCTTTTCAGCAAGGCTTGCAGTTTCGGTTCTTGCTCCGCCTCGGCGATGGCGCTCCAGTCGAGGTACTCGATCGGCGTGCTGCCCGGCTTGTGGATAACTTGCAGCATGTCTTCGCCGATGTTCCAGCAGAACGACGCACGCAAGGCTTCGTGCCGGGCGATCACCGCTTGCCAGGCCGCGGCGAAACGTTGCGGATCGAGTTCGCTATTGATGCGATAACGGTCCTGCATGTAGTAGAGGCCGGTGCCCGGTTCCAGCAAGGTGTGCAGCAACATGCCTTCCTGCATCGGGGTCAGCGGGTAAACGTCTTCGATGGCAGCGGCCGGGATCGGCAGTGCGTCGAGTTGCGCCTGGGTCAGCTTCGCCAGCGGGAAGTCCGACGGCGTCAGGCCGCCCGCCTCGTCACGCAGGCAATGGTCGATCAGGCTCTGCAATTCACCGAGGTAGGCGTCCGCCAGTTCGCAGATGGTTTGCGCGTCGTGGCGTTCGGCACTGAAGGTCCAGCGCAGCACCAACTCACCACCATAGACCTGACTGTCGACGCTCAGCTCGTTGGGCAGCGGTGCTTTCGGATCGTGGGCGGCGCCGACGGCTTCATCGAGCGGACGGAACAACGCGTCCGCGCCGAAGCTCTGGTCGAACTGGCCGAGGTAGTTGAAGGTGACCGGCGCCACTGGCAACGCAGCCATGGCCTCACGGCTCGGTTCATCGGCGAGGTAGCGCAGCACGCCAAAACCCAGTCCTTTGTGCGGCACGCCACGCAGTTGCTCCTTGATCGCCTTGATCGAAGCGCCCTGCCCGGCGGCCTCTTCAATGTTCAGCGGTGTCAGGCGCAACGGATAAGCGCTGGTGAACCAGCCAACGGTACGGGTCAGGTCGATCTCGTCGAACAGCGTCTCGCGACCGTGGCCTTCGAGTTGAATCAACGCCGACTCATGACCGCTCCAGCGGCACAGCACCCGGGCCAGCGCCGTCAGCAACAGGTCGTTGACCTGGGTGCGATAGGCGCTCGGTGCCTGTTGCAACAGTTGCCGGGTGTACTCGCTATCGAGGCGCACGCTGACGGTGTCGGCGTGACGATTCTGCCGGCCGCCTTCAGGCCGATCGCACGGCAATTCGACGCTCGGCCCGGCCAGTTGCGACTGCCACCAGCTCAGCTCTTCACGCAGGGATTCGCTGCCGGCATACGCCTGCAAACGTGCAGCCCAATCCTTGAAGGCGCTGGTTTTCGCCGGCAGTTTGACCGACTGTTCAGCCGCCAGTTGGCGATACACCGTTTGCAGATCGTCGAGCAATACGCGCCAGGAAACGCCGTCCACCACCAAGTGATGGATCGCGAGGAACAGCCGTTGCCGGCCTTCGGGACCATCGACCAGCAGCGCACGCATCAACGGCCCCTGTTCAAGGTCGAGGCTGCGCTGGGCATCGGCGAACAGTGCCGCACATTCATCCATCGCCGAGACACGCACCTGCCACAGCACCGGCGCGCCGCCCACCTTCTGGTGCGCCGCCGTCCATTCGCCCGCCGTTTCAGTGAAACGCAGGCGCAAGGCATCGTGCTGTTCGATCACCGCCAGCAACGCTTGCTCGAGACGATGAGGTTCCAGCGCAACGGTCGGTTCCAGCAGCAACGCCTGGTTCCAGTGATGACGCTCGGGCATGTCGGTGTCGAAGAACCAGTGCTGGATCGGCGTCAGACGCGATTCGCCGGTGAGTAAACCTTGCTCGGCCGTGACCTGTTCGGTGCGGCTCGCCACAGCGGCGAGTGTCTGTACGGTCTGGTGCTGGAACAGGTCACGCGGGCTGAAGTGAATGCCCTGCTGCCGCGCGCGGCTGACCACCTGGATCGACAGGATCGAGTCGCCGCCCAGTTCGAAGAAGTTGTCGTTGAGACCGACCTGCGCCACGTTCAGCACGTCGCACCAGATCTGCGCCAGCGTCAGCTCCAGTTCATTGCTCGGCGCCACATAGTCCTGACGATTCAGCTCAGGGTCCGGCGCCGGCAATGCACGACGGTCGAGTTTGCCGTTGGCGGTCAGCGGCATGCTGGCCAGCAGGATCAGGTGCGGGGGCACCATGTAGTCCGGCAGTTGCGATTTCAGATGAGCCTTGAGGGCTTCGCGCAGTTCGTTCTGCGGTGCTTCGTCCTGATCTGCGACCTCCGTCACCAGATAGCCAACCAGTTGTTTGCCGCTCGGCGCGTCCAGTGCCAAAACCACAGCTTCACGGATCGATTCATGTTCCAGCAGACGGGTTTCAATCTCGCCCAGTTCAATGCGGAAACCGCGAATTTTCACTTGATGGTCGATGCGCCCAAGGTATTCCACCAACCCGTCGGCGCGCTGACGCACCAGGTCGCCGGTTCGATAGATCCGCCCGCCATCGGCCACGAACGGGTTGGCCACGAATCGCTCCGCGGTGATGCCCGGACGGTCGTGATAACCCTGCGCCAGGCCGGCACCGCCGACGTACAACTCGCCGGTCGCGCCTTGCGGCACCAACGCCAGATCGGCATCGAGAATGTACGCAACGCGAGCACCGATCACGCTGCCGATCGGCACGCTGCCCATGCCCTCTTCAAGCTGCTCGGGCGCGAGACTGGCCAACGGCATGACCACGGTTTCCGTCGGGCCGTAGGCGTTGAAGAACAGACTCGGCTTGAACGCTGCGCGAATCCGCTGCAGATGTTCGCCGGTCAGCGCTTCACCGCCGGTGATGCACATGCGCACCGGCAGGGTTTCGCCTTGTGTCGCCAGCCACTGCGCCAGTTGGCTGCCGTAGCTCGGGGTGAAACCGAGGATGTTGATGTGATGGCGACGGATCAACCCGCAGATCTCTTCCGCGTCCCACTGACCCTGAGCACGCAAAACCACTTGAGCACCGCTCAGCAACGGCACCAGCAAACGCTCGGTCGCGGCGTCGAAGTTGATCGAATAGAAGTGCAGCTCGCAGTCGTCCGGGCGCATGCCGAAACGCTCGATCACGGCGCGGCAGTGCATGGCGATTTCACCGTGGGACACCACCACGCCTTTGGGCTTGCCGGTGGAGCCCGAGGTGTAAATCAGGTACGCCTGGTGTTGCGGCAGGCTGATGAACGGCAGTTCGGTGGTCGGGTAATTGGCCAGTTCCCCAGCATCGTCCTCCAGGCACCAACGGGCGACGGTGGATGGCAGCTCGCCGAGGGCGTTGAACATCGCCGCATCGCTGAGCAGCAAACCGACGCCGCTGTCTTCGATCATGTAATGCAGGCGATCGAGCGGGTATTCCGGGTCCAGTGGCACATAAGCGCCGCCCGCCTTGAGGATCGCCAGCAGGCCAATGACC
The DNA here is from genome assembly GCF_949767185.1 of Pseudomonas sp. IT-P100. NCBI lineage: Bacteria > Pseudomonadati > Pseudomonadota > Gammaproteobacteria > Pseudomonadales > Pseudomonadaceae > Pseudomonas > Pseudomonas sp. IT-P100. The sequence continues at coordinate 186,666 of NZ_CATKQK010000004.1, read as the reverse complement.
ATTTCCAGCGACCGCTCAAGTGCAAGCCCGACGCGAACCTGCGGGCCGACACCGCGTTCGCGAAGCATCCAGGCCAGGCGATTGGCGCGGCTGTCGAGTTCGGCGTAGCTCAGGGTCTCGCCGGCGAACGTCAGCGCCGGCGCATCCTTGCGCGCCAGGGCCTGCTCGCTGAACAGGTGATGGATGCACTGATCCAGTCGGTGTTCGCCCGGCTCGACGCCAAGGCTGTCGAGCAGGTTTTGCTGTTCCGTGGCTTCGAGCAACGGCAGCTCACTGAGACGCTGTCGCGGATCGGCCAGCAGCGCTTCCAGCAGATTGCGCCAGTGCCCGGCCATGCGCGCAATGCGCGGTTCATCGAACAGATCGGTGCTGTAGGTCAGGCAGCAACCGAGACGATGATCGAGGTCGGTGACTTCCAGGTTGAGGTCGAACTTGGTCGCCCGCGCATCGTTGGCCAGGTACTCGACGGTCATGCCGGCGAGCGTGCGGCTTTGCTGGAATTCCCAGCGCTGCACGTTGCACATCACCTGGAACAGCGGGTTATACGCAGCGCTGCGCGGTGGCTGCAACGCCTCCACCAGATGATCGAACGGCAGGTCCTGATGGGACTGGCCTTCGATCACGGTATGACGCACGTGCTCGAACAATTCGCCGACCGACATCTGCCCGTCGAGCTGACAACGCAGCACCTGGGTGTTGAGGAATGCACCGATCAACCCTTCGCTTTCGGGGCGAATACGGTTGGCCACCGGCGCGCCGATGCGCAGGTCTGCCTGGCCGCTGTAGCGGTAAAGCAGCACCGCCAGCGTAGCGGTCATGGTCATGAACAGGGTCAGACCGTTTTGCGCATTGAACGCACGAACCCGTGCGGCGAGGTCGTCGCTCAGGTCGAAACGGAACAACTCGCCCTGATGGCTTTGCACGGCTGGACGCGGGCGGTCGGCGGGCAATTCCAGCAGTGGATGTTCGCGGCCCAGTTGGGCCATCCAGTAGTCGAGCTGACGCTGACGTTCGCCGGACTCCAGCCACTGACGCTGCCACACGCTGTAATCGAGGTATTGCACCGGCAGCGGCGCCAGGGGCGACTCGCGATCATCGACGAACGCTTCGTAAAGCGCACTGAGTTCCCGGGCAAAAATGTCCATCGCCCAACCTTCGGTGACGATGTGGTGCAGGGTCAGCACCAGGTAATGTTCCTGTTCGCCGGTCTTGACCAGACAGGCGCGCAGCAGCGGCCCGGTTTCCAGATCGAAGGGCTGATGAGCTTCGCTGTCGGCCAGAGCCTGAACCCGCTGTTCGCGCAAGTCGGTGTCCAGCGCGGAGAAATCTTTCCACTGCATGCGCATCCCGGTTTCCGGGTGCACCCGTTGCTGGGCCACGCCGTCAATGCTCGGGAACGTGGTGCGCAGGGTTTCGTGACGCATGATCAGCGCTTGCAAAGCCGCCTCGAAGCGCCCGACATCCAGCACCCCGCGCAACCGCGCCATGCCACCGACGTTGTAGGCCGGGCTGTCCGGCTCCATCTGCCAGAGGAACCACATGCGCTGCTGAGAATAGGCCAGCGGCACCGGCTGGCTGCGATCGACTATCTCGATCGGTGGTTGCTTGTTGGTATTGCCGCTGGCCTGGATCTGTCGGACCTGCCCGGCGAATGCGCCCAGTTCACTGTTTTCGAACAAGACTCGCAGCGGCAACTCGACGTCGCACGCCTGACGGGTGCGGGAGATGATTTGCGTGGCCAGCAGCGAGTGGCCGCCGAGGGCGAAGAAGTCATCGCGCAGACCGATCTGCTTCAAGCCCAGCACTTCACGCCAGATCGCGGCGATCTGCTGTTCAAGCTCAGTGACCGGCTCAACGTGTTCGCGCACTTGCCACCGGGGTTCGGGCAAGGCGCGACGGTCGAGCTTGCCGCTGGGGCTGAGGGGCATTTCGCCCAGGCGCATCAGTTGCGCCGGGACCATGTATTCCGGCAGCTCGGCCGCCAGCGCAGTTTTCAGGCGTGCGGTTTGCGTGTCTTCGGCTTCGCTGTTTGCAGTGGCGGTGTAGTAACCGATCAGTTGAGCCCCGGCCGCTGTTTCGCGCACCTGCACCACCGCTTGAGCGACGCCGTTCTGAGCCAGCAGACGCGCTTCGATTTCTTCCGGCTCAACGCGAAAGCCGCGCACTTTGACCTGCTGGTCGAGACGGCCGAGGTATTCGATCACGCCCTCGGCGGTCCAGCGTGCGCGGTCGCCGGTGCGGTACAAACGTGCGCCCTGCTCGCTCAATGGATCGACGACAAAGCGTTCGGCGGTCAGGCCCGGACGGCCCAGATAACCTCGGGCCAGGCCAATGCCGCTGATGCACAGTTCACCCGGCACACCGGCCGGCACCGGGTTGAGGTCGCTGTCGAGCACCCGGCAGATCACGTTGCCCAACGGACGGCCAATCGGCGAGCGCTCACCATCGGCCGCGCTGCACTGCCAATGGGTGACGTTGATCGCCGTTTCGGTCGGGCCATAGCGGTTGTGCAGTTGTACCGCCGGCAGCTGTTCCAAAACGCGGTTGCGCAGTTCCGCCGGCAAGGCTTCACCACCAGAGAACACACGGCGAAGGCTGGTGCATTCGGCGGTGAGCGGCTCGTCGATGAACAACGAAAGCAGTGGCGGCACAAAGTGCAGCGTGGTCACGCCGTATTGCCGAACAAGCTGCGCGATGCGGTGCGGATCGCGGTGTTCACCGGGACCGGCGATCAGCAAGCGTGCACCGGTGATCAGCGGCCAGAAGCATTCCCACACCGACACGTCGAAACTGATCGGCGCTTTTTGCATCAGCAGGTCGGAGTCGTTCAGGCGATAGGTGTTCTGCATCCATTGCAGGCGTTCGGCAAGGGCCGCGTGGGTGTTGCCGACGCCCTTCGGTTGGCCGGTGGAACCGGAGGTGTAAATCACGTAAGCGAGGTTGTCGCCGTGCAGATGCAGACCCGGTGCCTGGCTCGGCCAGTTCTCCAGGTGCAGCGCATCCATGGCAATCACGCTGACGCCATCGGTGGCCGGCAAGCGATCAAGCAATTGGGTTTGCGTCAGCAGCAATTCCACGCCGCTGTCCCTGAGCATGTAGGCCAGGCGTTCGGCGGGGTAATCCGGGTCCAGCGGCACGTAGGCACCGCCGGCCTTGATGATCGCCAGCAGGCCGATCAGCAACTGCGGCGAGCGCTCGGCAGCGATGGCCACGCACACGTCCGGGCCGACGCCTTTGTCGCGCAGGTAATGCGCGAGGCGGTTGGCCTGGGCGTGCAGTTCAGCGAAGTCCAGGCTGCCGCCGTCCCACATCAGCGCGGTACGCTCCGGGGTCAGGCGGGCCTGTTCGCCGAGCAGTTCCGGCAGCCATTGGCTGGCCGGTGTGCACGGTGCGGCGCTCCAGTTTTCCTGCTGATCGTGTTCGCTGGGCGCCAACAATTGCAGGTCGCCGATGGCGGTTTTCGGTTGATCGCAGATGGCGCGCAGCAGGTTGCTGAAATGCTCGGCCAGTCGCTCGATGGTGGTGGCGTCGAACAGTTCGCTGGCGTAGTCGAAGGACAGGCTCAGGCGACCGTTACGGTCTTCTTCGCTGTGCAGTTGCAAGTCGAACTTGGCTTCGCGGCTGTGCCACGGCAGTTCGTCGGCGAGCAGGCCGGGCAAGCGACGCAGTGCGCTCAGGTCCCGTTGCTGGTGGTTGAACATGACCTGGAACAAGCCCTGTTCGCGGGCCTGCGGGAAGGCTTCGAGCAGTTGTTCGAACGGCAGGTCCTGATGCGCTTGTGCGCCCAACGCGCTCTGTCGGGTTTGCGCCAGCAACTCAACAAACGGCAACCGTGAATCCACTTCGGCACGCAGCACCTGGGTGTTGATGAAGAAGCCGATCAAGCCCTGGGTTTCCAGGCGTGGACGGTTGGCGTTTGGCACGCCGACGCGGATGTCGGTCTGGCCGCTGTAGCGATGCAGCAGGCTCTGGAACGCCGCGAGCAATAGCATGAATGGGGTGGAATCGTGGGCCTGGGCGGTCTGGCCAATCGCATCGCAGAGGGTCGCGCTCAACCGGACGGTGTGGCGCGCGGCGCTGTGCAGGTGTTGCGCCGAACGCGGGTGATCGGTGGCCAGGCTCAGGGGCGGATGCTCCTCGCCCAACTGCGTTTTCCAGTAGGCCAGTTGCCGCTCGCCCTCACCTTGCGCCAGCCATTGACGCTGCCAACTGCCGTAGTCGGCGTACTCCGTCGGCAATGGCGCGAGCGTTGCCGTTTGCCCTTGGGACGCAGCGGCATACAGGCGCGAGAATTCGTCGATCAGCACGTTCAGCGACCAGCCATCGGCGATGATGTGATGCAGCGTCACCAGCAACTGGTGATCTTCATCATCGAGGCGCACCAGCGTCACCCACAGCAACGGACCTTTTTCCAGATCGAACTGGGTACGCGCTTCGTCCTCGCGGATTTGTTGCGCACGGGCTTCACGCTCGGCGACGGGCAAATCGCTGATGTCGATCCGTTGCAGGTTGAATTCGACAGCGGCATCGACCTGCTGTAGCGCCACACCGTCACGCTCGAAGAAACGTGTGCGCAGGGATTCGTGGCGTTCGATCAGTTGCTGGAAACTGGCGCGCAAGGCGTCTTCGTCCAGCTCACCGCGCAAACGCAAGGCGCCGGGAATGTTGTAGGCGCTGCTGTGCGGGTCGAGCTGCCAGGTGATCCACAGGCGGTTTTGCGCGAGGGATTGCGGCAGCGCTTCGCTGCGCGACAGCGTGCTGATCGCGCCTTGGGCCAGGCCGCCGTCCTGTTGTTGCTGCACGACCGCGACGGTGAATGCGCCGAGGGTCGGCGCTTCGAACAGCAAGCGCAGGTTCAGCTCCAGACCGAGCGCTTCGCGCAGGCGCGCCACCACTTGAGTGGCGGCGATGGAGTTGCCGCCGAGCAGGAAGAAGTGGTCATCGGCATCGACCTGCTTGACCTGCAATTGCTCGGACCAGATCTGGCCGATCAGGGTTTGCAGCTCGGAATCCGACTCGGTTGTGGCCTCGTTTTCAGTGCTCGCCGACGGGAACACCGCGTAGCTGTCGAGGCTGCCCTCCGCCAGGCGATTGCGGCACGCCGAGCGTTGCAGTTTGCCGCTGGAGGTCTTGGGCAAGGCGCCCGGATTGAGCAACACCACCACGCTCGGTGCTTCCTGATACGCCTCGGCCACCGCCTGGCGAATGGCTTTGATCAGCGCTTCGGGCGGGAGGATTTTCTGCACGCTGCGGCTGATTTCCGCAGCGATGCCGATACCTTCCTGACCGTCGATGTTCACCGCGAACGCGGCGACGCGACCTTTACGCACCACTTCCACTTCACGCTCGACGGTCTGCTCGAGGTCTTGCGGGTACAGGTTGTGCCCACGAACGATCAGCATGTCCTTCAGGCGCCCGGTGATGAACAATTCACCGTCGCGCATGAAACCCAGGTCACCGGTGCGCAGCCAGGTTTTTCCGGCAAGCTGGACGAAGGTCTTGGCGCTGGCCTCGGGGTTGCGCCAGTAGCCATGGGCGATGCTCGGCCCGGTGGCCCAGACTTCGCCGATCGCGTTGTCGGCCAGTTCGTTGAGCGCCAATGGCTCGACAATCAGTACCGCGTGATCTGGCTGGCTGATGCCGCAACTCATGATCGCGCTGCCTTCGCCCGGTTCGGCACGGTTTTGTGCCAACGCCTGATCGTCCACCCGCAGATTGCCGATGCCTTCGCCACGCGCTGTGCCAGCGACGAACAAGGTGGCTTCCGCCAATCCATAGGACGCCATGAAACTGTCCGGGGTGAAACCGCAACTCGCGAACTTCTCGGCGAAACGGTCCAGGGTGTCGAGACGAATCGGCTCGGAACCGGAATACGCCACGCGCCAGCCGCTCAGGTCGAGGCGTTCCAGCGCCGATTCGCTGACCCGCTCGCTGCACAGTCGATAGGCAAAATCCGGCCCGCCGCTGATGGTGCCGCCGTATTCGCTGATCGCTTCCAGCCAGCGCAACGGCCGGCCGAGGAAGTACGCCGGCGACATCAACACACACGGCACACCACTGAAAATCGGTTGCAACAGACCGCCGATCAAGCCCATGTCGTGGTACAGCGGCAGCCAGCTGACAATCACGTCATCCGGGTTCAGGTCGATGCCGAAACCCTGGCGAATCAGCAATTCATTGGCCACCAGATTGCCGTGACTGACTTGCACACCTTTAGGCAACGCGGTGGAGCCGGAGGTGTATTGCAGGAACGCGATGTGATCGCCGTCAAGGTTCGGCTCGGCCCAACGCTGCGCCAGTGCGACATCAAGGGTGTCGACGCACAGCAGCGGCGGCGCGCCATCGATGTGCTGCAACGCTTGGCGCAGGTCGGCACTGGTCAACAGCAGGCGCGGTTCGGCGTCGCTGATGATCGACAGCAGGCGTTCCTGATGATGACGCTTGGCCGACTCCGGTGGATAAGCCGGCACCGCAATCACACCCGCATACAAGCAACCAAAAAACGCCGCGACGTAATCCGGCCCGCTGGGAAACAACAGTACCGCGCGATCACCGAAATCCGTCTCGGCCTGCAACGCACCGGCAATGGTGCGCGCCCGTTGATCCAGCTCGCGATAACTGAGCACTACGGCCTGATCCGGGGTTTCGGCGAGAAAACGCAAGGCCACCCGATCCGGCGTCAGGGCCGCGCGGCGCTGAAGGGCTTGGACCAGTGTGCCAGGTATTTCGAACGCGTCGGTCATGAGGTTTCCTGCCTGAATTCGGCTTGCAAATGGAATCGGTTTTCTGACGTCACGCCCCTTCAGGGGCATGCAGGACGCGGTCTTCGCCGACCGCGCAAGGCATTGGGAATGCTGTTTTGGCCGGGGGCGTACGCCCGGAGCCATTCACCAATGAGAACGGATGGCGTCTTGAAATAATTAGTCCGCAGGTTTGATCGTCAACGGGAGCGCGGCTGCCGCAAGCGGGCGCGACAGCGTGTCGCAGTTCTCACTGCGCACCTTTTAAGAGCATTACTTCTCTTTCTCAATTGACAATCATTATCATTCAGAATAATTTGTCGCTCGATGTGTAGGACGGCTCCGATTCCCTTGCTGTCCCACGACCCTATTTGCAGCAAGGTGATTTCCATGACGGAACAAGTATCCACAAGCAGGTGCGATTCACCGCTACTTCAGGCATTCGTCGACAATCGACTGATTCTGGTCAAGATTGCTGCCCGTATCACCGGCTGCCGGTCACGTGCCGAAGATGTGGTTCAGGATGCGTTCTTCCGCCTGCAATCGGCGCCGCAGATCACCTCCTCGATCAAGGCTCAGCTCAGTTACCTGTTCCAGATCGTGCGCAACCTGGCGATCGATCACTACCGCAAACAGGCACTGGAACAGAAGTATTCGGGGCCTGAAGAGGAAGGGCTGAACGTGGTGATCCAAGGTGCTTCGCCGGAAACCTCGCACATCAACTTCTCGACCCTGGAAAACATCGCCGACGCGTTGACGGAGCTGCCGAGCCGTACCCGTTACGCTTTCGAGATGTACCGTCTGCACGGTGTGCCGCAAAAGGACATCGCCAAGGAGCTCGGCGTGTCGCCGACCCTGGTGAACTTCATGATTCGCGATGCGCTGGTGCATTGCCGCAAGGTGTCGGGCAGTCGCGCGGATACGTTTGCCCGTCGTTGACTGGCAACGTCAGATCAAAAGATCGCAGCCTTCGGCAGCTCCTACATGGAATGCATAACCCTGCAGGAGCTGCCGAAGGCTGCGATCTTTCAGGTTTAACGCTAAATCAGGCCAACACACACCGCTCAAAAAACCACTCCCGCCCCAACACCATCAACGCTGCACGCTTGTGCGGGAAGTCGAACTCTTTCTCGCAGTGAAAACGCTGCCCCTGCATATACCCGATCATCTTCGCGTTATCGGCGCGCGGCTCGGCGACCACCCGTTGGGTGCGTGGATCGTCGAGAAACAGGTAATGCGTCAACGCCGATAACCAGCTCGCCACCTTGTGTGGGCCGCGATGATTTTCTTCGCCGACCAGCATGTGAATGCCTCGGTCGTAATCACCCGCCTCATAAAACGGCGCGATGCGGTCTTCCTTGGCCCAGTAGGCTTCGAAATAGGCAAACGGCTGGTCATCGAAACAGCCGATCAGCGTCACGGTGTGTGGATCGGCTTCGAGTTTGCCCAGGTACTCGCGATGCTGTTCAAGGCTGCCCTCTTCCTGCCAGAAACTCGCCACCCGCGCACTGTTCTGCCAGCGGTTGAACCGCGCAAGATCCAGGTCGATATCCACCGTTCGCAGGGAAATCCACGCCCCCAGCCGTGCATCGAAACGCCGATAGACCTCACCGCGAGGCTTCACTGGCCGCAACGGATGACGCTTGCCGTCGCTGATCACCATTTGCTGTGGGTAGCTGTTGGTCTGCGAGGTGCACAACCAAGGTTGCGGCAATTGCCAGAAGAGCGTGCGCTCGCAGCGATACTGGCCGGCGGTCCCGGTCGGGATCAGCAGTCCAGTGAGCAAGGCTTCAGCGGGGGCTTCATCGAGGTGCCAGGTCAGGTGCTGACACACGGGATCACGGGCAAACAACCAATAACAGGCGGCCCACAATGCCTGAATGTCGGGATGCGCCTCGACTTTCACCTGCAATTCGGGCTCGCGTGCCAGGCGCAAGGTAATCAGCGGTTGCGCGTCCTGGCTAAGACTCAGTCGGTTTTCACTTTCTTCAGCGACAAGACGACTGCCCGTCGGCAAGGCCAGGGCAGTCAGATTATTCAGATTGGACATGGGTCGGGCTCACGGTAATCGTCGACAGTTCAACGATGTGACGTCAGCCAGCGGGGAAAATTTAAGCGACTCAGGCAAACACGCGACGGTTGACGCGTATTCAATTGCCCGGAACCGGCACCACCGCGATCTTGTACGGATCGAAAATCTTCAGCATCTGGCCGTTGTCGCGCAATCCTTGCAACAACTTGCCAAATGCCTCGCCGCTGATGGGCGCTGAAGGACGAAGAATGGCGTAGTGGTGATAGACCTGATCGATGCGCTCGGACACCAGCAACTGATCGGCGACCTTCTCGTTGCGCAGCAGGTAATCGCTCAGGTAAGAGCGCGTCACCAGGGCAACGTCGGCCCGCCCGCGCAGTACCATCAGCAGGTTGCTGTCGTGGGAATAGGTCAGCGTGGCGTTGTAGTTTTGCGCGAGGACTTTCGGGTCGGCATTGAAGTTGGCGAACTCGTAGTGATAACCGCTGAACAGCGCCAGACGCTTGCCGGCGAGATCGGAAAAGTAGTTCTGCTGACGATTCGGTATTCGTTGCGCGACAAAAATCTCCGCGTCCTCCAGTCCCATGTCGACGCTGGTGTGGGGGATGTCCTTCCAGCCCCAGCCCGGGTTCTCGAAAATAGCCATGTCCACCCGGCCCTGCTTGAAGTCACCGAAGCGTCGCGGAATGGACGTCGGCACCAGCACGAACTGATAGTCGCTTTGTACTGCATTGAGCGCTTCGACCAACTGTGGCAACAGACCGGTGTCGGCACCGGATTCCGGGCGCACGGTATAAGGCGGAAAATGCGCTGCACCGACCCGCACTAGTTGTGCAGCCGGGGACGGCAATACCCACAACGCCGCAAGCGCCGCCAGCAAAAGCCGCGAGGCCGTCCGAATTGGCGAAGACATCAAAACTTCCCACTCCCCAAAAAATACGCATCAATCCATTCAAGCTAGGCGGTTTCGGCCACTTAGCCAGCTTCCTGCGGCCCTGAACGAAATTATTGTTGTTCTTTCAGCACCAGTATCAACGCTTCATCGGCCAATTGATCGAGGTTCATGCTGCCACCCGCGCGATACCAGGTCGTGGTCCAGGACAGCGCGCCGGTCAGGAAACGGCGGGTGATGAACACGTCCCCACGGATGAAACCCGCGTTTTTGGCCTCACCCAGCACTTGCAGCCAGAGGTCCTCATAGATGTCACGCAGCGCCAGGACCTTCGCCTGGCCGTCTTCGGACAGCGAACGCCATTCATACACCAACACCGCCATGGCCTCGCCGCTGCCGCCCATGATCGACTGCAATTCGCAGCGAATCAGCGCCAGCACCCGCTCGCGCACGTTGTCGGCTTCAGCGATCGCGGCATGCATCAACGCGGTGTTGTAGCGAATGGTTTCCTCCATCACCGCCCGCAGGATCTCGTCCTTGCTTTTGAAGTGATGAAAAATACTCCCCGACTGAATGCCCACGGCACCGGCCAGATCGCGCACCGTGGTGCGTTCAAAGCCTTTATTGCGGAACAGGTGAGCCGCCACTTGCAGCAGTTTGCCACGGGCGCTGTCCGGGTCGGTCAACTGGCCGCTGTCGACCAGTTCGCGCATGACCCTCAGGGCTTTTTGCTCGTCCACCCGTTCTCTCCTACAGTCGTATTCACCGCTAAAACAGCGGGGTTGCGCGGGCAATTTAAGCTGACGCAGGCAACCAAGCAAGCGCTCGGCCCTAAGATATTTCAGTCGTTTACAAACCAAGCGCTTGCTTGGTAGTCTCGATTCACGATTGTCGGAGGTGGCTATGGAAAGGGCTGTGCCTGAAACGATACGCATCGGTTGCGCCAGCGCCTTCTGGGGCGACACCTCGACCGCCGCCGCGCAACTGGTGGAAGGCGGGCGCCTGGACTATCTGGTGTTCGATTATCTGGCCGAGATCACAATGTCGATCATGGCCGGTGCGCGGATGAAAGATCCACAGGCCGGCTACGCCAGTGACTTCATCGAAGTCCTCAGCCCTCTGCTGGGGCCACTCGCCGAACAGAAAATCCGCGTCATCAGCAACGCCGGCGGCGTCAATCCACACGCCTGCGCGGCTGCGTTGCAAGCGGCCTGCGACAAGGCTGGCGTGGCGCTGAAAATCGCGGTGCTGCTGGGTGATGACCTGCAACCGCAGTTCAAACAGCTGAGCAGCCGCGGCCTCCATGAAATGTTCAGCGGCGCCCCCTTGCCACCGATGTGCGTTTCCACCAACGCCTACCTCGGCGCGCCGGGCATTGTCGAAGCCTTGCGTCTGGGCGCGGACATCGTGATCACCGGGCGTGTGGTCGACAGTGCCGTGGTCAGCGCGGCGCTGGTGCATGAATTCGGCTGGTCCTGGCACGACTACGACAAACTCGCCCAAGCCGCCCTCGCCGGCCACATCATCGAATGCGGCGCCCAGTGCACCGGCGGCAACTTCACCGATTGGCGCGACGTGCCCGATTACGAACACATCGGTTTCCCCATCGTCGAAGTCAGCGCCGACAGCCAGTTCATTGTCAGCAAACCCGAAGGCTCCGGCGGCCTGGTGACGCCCCTTACCGTCGGCGAGCAAATGCTCTATGAAATCGGCAACCCGCAGGCTTATCTCTTGCCCGATGTAGTCTGCGATTTCACCCAGGTCAAACTTCAGCAACAAGGCAAAAATGCGGTTCAGGTGCATGGTGCAAAGGGTTTGCCTCCAACGGACCAATACAAGGTCAGCGCGACTTATCCGGATGGTTTCCGCTGCACTGCCAGTTGCCTGATTGCCGGCATCGATGCAGTGGACAAGGCCCGGCGTGTCAGCGAAGCGATCATCAACAAGACCTCGGAAATCTTCAGCCAGCGCGGCTGGGCGCCCTACAGCGAAGTGAACATCGAGCTCCTGGGCAGCGAAGCGACCTACGGGCCCCATGGCCAGCGACAGGACAGCCGCGAAGTGGTGATCAAACTCGCCGTGCGTCACCCGAGCAAACAGGCGTTGATCGTGTTCTCCCGGGAAATTGCCCAGGCTGCCACCGGCATGGCGCCGGGGCTGACCGGGATTGTCGGCGGGCGGCCGACGGTGTATCCGCTGATCCGGCTGTTCTCGTTCCTCATCGACAAAAGCGCCTGCACGCTGGACATTGATCTCAACGGTCAGCGTCACCCGTGTGCCCTGCCCGCTCTCGACGTGCTCACCACCGCGGACCTGCCGGTGCCGTTCGAACCGCCGAAGCCCATGGGTCGCGCCGATGCCAGCGTGGCGCTGATCAAGCTTGCGGTCGCACGTTCCGGCGACAAGGGCAATCACAGCAACATCGGCGTCATGGCCCGCGAGCCGGAATACCTGCCCTGGATTGCCGAAGCCTTGACCCCGGCCGTGATCGTCGACTGGATGAGCCACGTGCTCGACCCGGTTCACGGGCGTGTCGAGCGCTGGTACCTGCCCGCGACCCACAGCCTTAACTTTCTACTGGAGAACGCGCTGGGTGGGGGCGGCGTGGCCAGCCTGCGGATCGATCCCCAGGGCAAAGCCTTCGCCCAACAACTGCTGGACATCCAGATTCCGGTGCCTCAGCGCATCGCCGACCAGGTCAACTAGAGGACTGCCGCCGTGGCCTACGATTCGATTTTCAAAGCCGATCTGTTTGCCGGCCAAAACATCATCGTCACCGGTGGCGGCAGCGGCATCGGCCGCTGCACCGCTCATGAACTGGCGGCGCTCGGTGCCCATGTGCTGTTGATCGGGCGCAATGCCGACAAACTGAAATCCGTGACCGCCGAAATTATCGAGGATGGCGGCAAGGCTGACTGGCAGACCTGCGATATTCGCGAGGAAGAAGCGGTCAAGCATCTGGTCAGCGAACTGATCCGCAAGCACGGGCCGATCCACGGACTGGTCAACAATGCCGGAGGCCAGTTCCCTTCGCCGCTGGCCTCGATCAATCAGAAGGGCTTCGAAACCGTGATGCGCACCAACCTGGTGGGCGGTTTCCTGATGGCCCGGGAAGTGTTCAATCAATCCATGAGCAAACACGGCGGCGCCATCGTCAACATGCTCGCCGACATGTGGGGCGGCATGCCCGGCATGGGCCACTCGGGCGCGGCGCGCTCGGGCATGGACAACCTGACCAAGACCGCTGCGTTCGAATGGGGTTATGCCGGGGTGCGGGTCAACGCGGTGGCGCCGGGCTGGATCGCCTCCAGCGGCATGGACACTTACGAAGGCGCGTTCAAAGCGGTGATTCCGACCTTGCGCGAACACGTGCCGCTGAAACGCATCGGCACCGAATCGGAAGTCAGTGCGGCGATCGTATTCCTGCTCAGCCCGGCCGCGGCGTTCGTCAGTGGCAGCACCTTGCGTATCGACGGCGCCGCGAGCCTGGGCGGCCGGGCGTGGCCGATTCACAAGGCGACCAACAGCAAGTCGTACAACGGTTTCCACCGCGCGTACTTACCAGAAGTGCTCAAGGACAAGGAATAAGTCATGCCGGTGATTCAGTCGCAAATCGACCCGAACAGCGAACAGTTCGCCCGGAACCGTGCCGCGATGCTGGCAGGTATCGAGCAGGTCCGTCAGCTCGAACAAAACCTGCTGAACAAAGCAGCCGAAGCCAAACCGAAGTTCGACAAGCGCGGGCAATTGCTGCCCCGTGAGCGCCTCAACCTGTTGCTCGACCCCGGTGCGCCGTTCCTCGAACTGGCAAGCCTGGCCGGTTACAAGTTGCACGACGACAAGGACGGCAGCTCGGCGGGCGGCGGCTTGATCGCCGGGATCGGCTACGTGTCGGGTGTTCGTGTTTTGGTCGTGGCGAACAACAGCGCGATCAAGGGCGGAACCATCTCCCCCAGCGGTTTGAAGAAATCCCTGCGCCTGCAACAGATCGCCATGGAAAACAAATTGCCGGTGATCACCCTCGCCGAAAGCGGCGGCGCCAACCTTAATTACGCTGCGGAGATTTTCGTCGAAGGCGCGCGCAGTTTTGCCAACCAGGCGCGGATGTCGGCCATGGGGTTGCCACAGATCACGGTGGTCCATGGCTCCGCCACGGCAGGCGGCGCGTATCAGCCGGGGCTGTCGGATTACGTGGTGGTGGTGCGCGGCAAAGCCAAGCTGTTTCTCGCCGGACCGCCCCTGCTCAAGGCGGCCACCGGCGAAGTCGCCACCGATGAAGAGCTGGGCGGCGCCGAGATGCACGCGCAAACCGCCGGCACCGCTGAATACCTGGCCGAGAACGATGCCGATGGCGTACGTCAGGTCCGGGAGATTGTCAGCCTGCTGTCGTGGAACGATCAATTGCAGTGGGTCCCCGAACGTCACTACCAGCAACCGCTCTACCCCATCGACGAACTGCTCGGGCTGATCCCCGACGACCCGAAAAAACCCTATGACGTGCGCGAAATCGTCGCGCGAATCGCCGACGGTTCTAACTTCCTCGAGTTCAAGGGTGAGTTCGATCAACAGACCGTCTGCGGTCATCTGCAGATTCAGGGTCGCGCCTGCGGCTTCATCGGCAACAACGGCCCGATCACGCCCAAAGGCGCGAGCAAGGCTGCGCAGTTCATTCAGCTGTGCGATCAGAGCCGCACGCCGCTGCTGTTCTTCCACAACACCACCGGGTTCATGGTCGGCACCGAGTCCGAGCAACAAGGCGTGATCAAGCACGGCGCCAAAATGATCCAGGCAGTGGCCAACGCCCGGGTGCCAAAACTGACGATCGTTGTCGGTGGCTCCTATGGCGCTGGCAACTATGCAATGTGCGGCCGCGGCCTCGACCCGCGCTTCATCTTCGCCTGGCCCAACAGCCGCACGGCGGTGATGGGCGGTGCTCAGGCCGGCAAGGTCCTGCGGATCGTCACCGAGGCCAAACAGCTCAAGGACGGTCTGGTGCCTGACCCGAAGATGCTCGACATGCTGGAGCAGGTCACCGCGCAGAAACTCGACAGCCAGTCCACCGCGCTGTACGGCAGTGCCAACCTGTGGGACGACGGGCTGATTGATCCCCGGGATACCCGCACGTTGCTCGGCTATTTGCTGGACATCTGCCATGAGGCCGACCTGCGGCCGCTGCAAACCAACAGTTTTGGCGTCGCCCGGTTCTGAACCGGCCAGAGGAGAACAATAAAAATGATCTTCACCCAGGAACACGAAGCACTGCGCCGCACCGTTCGCCAATTCGTCGAGCACGAAATCAACCCGCACGTCGATGAGTGGGAAAAGGCCGGGCGTTTTCCGATCCACGACATTTTTCGCAAGGCGGGTGAGCTCGGCCTGCTGGGGATTTCCAAACCGGAAAAATTCGGCGGCATGGGGCTCGACTACAGCTATTCGATCGTCGCCGCCGAAGAGTTCGGCACCATCCATTGCGGCGGGATCCCGATGTCCATCGGCGTTCAGACCGACATGTGCACGCCGGCGCTGGCACGCTTCGGCTCCGATGAACTGCGTGAAGAGTTCCTGCGGCCGGCGATTACCGGCGAACAGGTCGGTTGCATTGGCGTGTCGGAAGTCGGTGCCGGCTCCGACGTGGCCGGCTTGAAAACCACCGCTCGCAAGGACGGTGACGACTACGTGATCAACGGCAGCAAGATGTGGATCACCAACTCGCCGAGCGCCGATTTCATTTGCCTGCTGGCCAACACCTCGGACGACAAGCCGCACATCAACAAATCGCTGATCATGGTGCCGATGAACACCCCTGGCATCAGCCTCAGTTCGCACCTGGACAAGCTCGGCATGCGCAGCTCGGAAACCGCCCAGGTGTTTTTCGACAACGTGCGCGTACCGCAACGCAACCGCATCGGGCATGAAGGTGCGGGATTCATGATGCAGATGCTGCAATTCCAGGAGGAACGTCTGTTCGGCGCCGCGAACATGATCAAGGGCCTGGAATACTGCATCGACAGCACCATCGAGTACTGCAAGGAACGCAAAACCTTCGGCAATGCCTTGATCGACAATCAGGTCATCCACTTCCGCCTCGCCGAGCTGCAAACCGAAGTCGAATGCCTGCGCGCGCTGGTCTATCAGGCCACTGAGCAATACATCAAAGGTCAGGACGTCACGCGCCTGGCCTCGATGGCCAAACTCAAGGCCGGGCGACTGGGCCGCGAAGTCAGCGACAGTTGCCTGCAATACTGGGGCGGCATGGGCTTCATGTGGGACAACCCGGTGGCCCGCGCCTACCGCGACGTGCGGCTGGTATCGATTGGCGGCGGCGCCGACGAAATCATGCTGGGGATCATCTGCAAACTCATGGGCATCCTGCCGGGGAAAAAGAAATGAGCACCCTGCCGGTTTGCCAGACGTTATTGCTCGAATTGCATAACGGTGTGCTGCACATCACCCTCAACCGCCCGGAAAGCCGCAATGCCATGAGCTTGCAGATGGTCGCCGAGTTGCGTTCGGTGCTATCGGCAGTTCGCGATGATCGCGAGATTCGGGCCCTGGTGATCGGCGGTGCCGGCGGGCACTTCTGCGCCGGTGGCGACATCAAGGACATGGCCAATGCCCGTGCTCAGGGACCATCGGCGTACCGCGATTTGAACCGGGCGTTTGGCGCGCTGCTGCAGGAAGTGCAACACGCGCCACAAGTGGTGATCACGGTGCTGCAAGGCGCGGTGCTCGGCGGTGGTCTGGGGCTGGCATGCGTCAGCGATGTCGCCCTGGCGGATCATCAGGCGCAATTCGGTTTGCCGGAAACCAGCCTCGGCTTGCTGCCCGCGCAGATTGCACCGTTCGTGGTGCAGCGTATCGGTTTGACCCAGGCTCGACGGTTGGCACTGACTGCAGCGCGATTTGATGGAACCCACGCCCGCCGCATGGGGCTGGTGCATTTTGTCGAGCATGACGCGCAAGCGCTGGCCGAGCGTCTCGATGAAGTCCTGGCCCATGTGCTGTGCTGCGCGCCGGGGGCGAATGCGACGACCAAAAAGCTGTTGCTGGCGAGTGCCGGACAGCCTTCGGATGCGCTGCTGGATGAAGCGGCTGATTGGTTCAGCGAAGCGGTGACCGGGGCTGAAGGGGTCGAAGGGACCATGGCTTTCGTGCAGAAGCGTAAACCGGGGTGGGCCCTTTAAAAGCATCGCGGGCAAGCCCGCGATGAGGCCATCACATTCACCGCAAAAACAAGAGAACAACCCATGCCCGGACTCAGCAAAATCCTGATCGCCAACCGCGGTGAGATCGCCTGTCGCATCCAGCGCACCGCCCAGGCCCTGGGCTACCGCACCGTCGCCGTATTCAGCGACGCAGATGCAGACGCGCTGCACGTACAGATCGCCGACGAAGCCATCAACATCGGCGCGGCCCCGGTGCAGCAATCCTATCTGAACATCCCGGCCATTCTCGACGCCGCCCGCCGCACCGGCGCCGACGCGATCCACCCCGGCTACGGTTTCCTCTCGGAAAACGCCGGGTTCGCCCGCGCCTGCCGAGACGCAGGCATGACCTTCATCGGCCCCAGCCCCGAAGCCATCGAACTGATGGGTAGCAAGCGCCTGTCGAAACTCGCCATGCTCGACGCCGGTGTGCCGTGTATCAAAGGCTATCAGGGCGCCGAGCAGGATGATGCGACGCTGAGCCGCGAAGCCGAACGCATCGGTTTTCCGTTGATGATCAAGGCCAGTGCAGGCGGTGGCGGGCGGGGCATGCGCCTGGTGCACGAGGCCGGCGAGTTGCTGGCGCAGATCCGCACCGCGCGCTCCGAAGCGCTGCATGGGTTTGGCAGCGACGAGCTGATTCTCGAACAAGCGTTGATCGACCCGCGTCACGTCGAGGTTCAACTGTTCGGCGACCAGCAAGGCAACCTGATCTACCTCGGCGAGCGCGACTGTTCGATCCAGCGTCGCCACCAGAAAGTCATCGAGGAAGCGCCCTGCCCGGTCATGACCGCCGAGCTGCGCCAGGCCATGGGCGAAGCAGCGCTCAAGGCCGGTCGTGCGGTGAATTACGTCGGGGCTGGCACCGTGGAGTTTTTGCTGGATGCGCGCGGACAGTTTTATTTTCTGGAAATGAATACCCGGTTGCAGGTGGAACACCCGGTAACGGAACTGATCACTGGCCTGGATCTGGTGGCCTGGCAACTGCACGTCGCCGAAGGGCTGCCGTTACCGTTGCGCCAGGAGCAGGTGCAACTCAGCGGCCATGCCATCGAAGTGCGCTTGTACGCCGAAGACCCGACCCAGACGTTTCTGCCGCAAACCGGGCGGATCGCCGCCTGGGAACCGGCATCGCAGGGCGGCGTACGGATCGATCATGGTCTGATCGAGGGTCAGCAGGTCAGCCCGTTCTACGACCCGCTGCTGGGCAAAATCATCGCCCACGGCGCTACTCGCGAGGAAGCCCGGCGCAAGTTGCTGCGGGCAGTGCAGGACAGCGTGCTGCTCGGTCTTGCCAGTAATCAGCGCCTGCTTGCCAGCCTGTTGGAACATTCGCAATTCATCAGTGGCAAGTTCAGCACCGGGTTCATCCCGACGTATTTTTCCGATCATCCCTGCCTGCATCCTTATGTACCCGGCGCCGAAGAACTGGCGATTGCCGCTGCGCTGTTCTATCAGGCTTCAGCCCAGGCTCATCCCGCCGTGCTGGCCGGTTGGCGCAATAACGCCAGTGTGCCGCTGCACTATCGCATCGGTCTGGAGGATCAGGATTGGCCGGTGCAATTGAACACGGTACCGGGCGAACCCTATCGGATTCAAGCCGCCGGACAGGCCTTCGAACTGAGTGTCATCCAGTGCGACGGGCGCTGGGCCAGCCTGGAAATCGATGGCATCCGCCGGCGTCATGCCTACCGTCTCGACGCCGGGCAACTCTGGCTTTTCACCCGTCCCGGGAGTCTGCGGCTGATGGATTGCACACAGGCGCTGGTCAGTAGCGAGGCCAGCGCCAGCTCCGGCACGCTCAAGGCTCCGATGGACGGCGCCATCGTCGATGTGCTGGTCACTGAAGGCAGCATGGTCAGCAAAGGCCAGCTGCTGGTGGTGCTGGAAGCCATGAAAATGGAGCACCCGTTGAAATCAGGCATCGACGGCGTGCTCAAGCGGCTGCAGGTCAGGGTCGGCGACCAGGTGAAAAATCGTCAGATTTTGTTGGAGGTCGAATAACCCGCTAGGCGGATCCGCCGGGTTTGGCTACGCTCAAACCCTATCAGGATGCGGATACCAGGAACCCTGCAATGCCTCACTGGCTGGTCATTGATCTGGAAGCCACCACCGATGAAGGGGGTTGGCCGGTTACGGAAATGGAAATCATCGAAATCGGTGCCACGCTGGTGGACCGCCAGGGTCGGGAGCTGGATCATTTCCAGCGTTTCGTGCGCCCGTTGCGCCGGCCCCTGCTCACGCCGTTTTGCCGCGAGCTGACCCGCATCACCCAGGCCAGTATCGACAGCGCACAACCGCTAACCGAGGTCTGGCCAGCCTTCGAGCGCTGGCTCGGCCAACATCATTCGCGCTTGGAAGGCTGGGCGAGTTGGGGCGATTACGATCGCAAGCAACTGCTGCAGGAATGGCAGACGCTGCAACTCGACAGCGAACTCAGCCGAGTACCGCACATGAACCTCAAACAGCGCTTTGCCAAGGCCCGACGCCTGGATCGTCCATTGGGGCTCAACGGTGCGCTGCAACTGGCGGGCATGCAGTTCACCGGCCAGCAGCACCGGGCGCTGGAGGATGCGCGCAATACAGCGCGTCTGTTACCGCTGATTCTGCCCCTCTAGAGAGGTGACGCCGCCAAAGGCCTTGTGCATACTGGCCGGCCCTTTTTAGCCCTTTTCGAGGAATCGCCCATGTTTAAAGTCAACGAGTACTTCGACGGCACCGTCAAGTCGATCGCCTTTGGCACCGCTGAAGGTCCTGCGACCATCGGCGTCATGGCTCCGGGCGAATACGAATTCGGCACCAGCCAGCGTGAAATCATGCACGTAGTGACCGGCGCCCTGACCGTCAAACTGCCGGATAGCACCGACTGGGAAACCTTCGAAGCCGGCAGCCAGTTCAACGTGCCAGCCAACAGCAAGTTCCAGCTGAAAGTGGCCGTCGACACCGCTTACCTGTGCGAATACCGCGGCTAACCCCCCAGGTTTTCACCGTACAAAAAAAATGCCCGTGTCACTGGACACGGGCATTTTTCATTCAGGGTCGTTTATTCCAGCACCGTGACCGGCATGCCGACTTCGAGCTGGCCATTGCCATCGTTGACCAGATTCTGGCCGAACATCGCGCCCTCTTCCTGAGCACGGTATTTCTGCAAGGTCGCGAGCGGTTCCCGATCATCGCTGCGCAATCCGGTTTGCGGATCGATGGTGGTCAGAATGCAGCGTGAACACGGTTTGACGACGCGGAACTCGACATCGCCGATGCGGATACGCTTCCAGCCATCCTCGGCGTACGCCTCGCTGCCCTCGATGACCAGATTCGGTCGAAAGCGCAGCATTTCCAGGGGGCGGCCGACTTTCTGCGACAAGTCTTCCAACGACGCTTGCCCGATCAGCAACAACGGGAAACCATCGGCGAAAGCCACCTGATCGTCATCCTTGCCGTAACCTGCCTGAGTGGTGCGCGCACGATCAAGAGGGATTTGCACCAGTCGAGTAGGTTTGCCAATGAATTCGCTGACCCAGGCACCCGCCTCATCACCGGCATCAGGCACGCGCAAACTGTCTTTGAAGATGGTCACGCCGCGCAGTTCAGCGTCGCCGGCAGGCAAGGCGATATTGATTGGCATGTGGCCTGGGGCGCTCAGGGTCAAGCCACCTTCAGCATTCCACAACGCCGACAGCTGGCTCATCTGCCCGACGACACGCTGGGTCAGGAAGCGCCCGCTGGCCTCGTCCACCAGCATCCAGCGACGATCCCCGTCCAGTCCCAGTCTGTCGAGGCCGACCTGTTGCAAGGGCTCGGCCTTGCAGGATTTCAACGGATAACGATAAAGCGCGCTCAGACGCAGCATGGCCAGCTCCCTGGTGGGCAAAAAATGCCACCCTATACGAGCTTTCTCATTGAATCAAAGGCTGAACGTTGCCCACCCCACAGGTCGGTTGTTTGCAGCCTTTGACGCAGTATCAGGCAGGCACTTCGTCGAGCATCAGACGCTGGCGCACCACGTCGACCAGTTTGTCCGGCTGGAATTTGGAGAGGAAGTTGTCGCAGCCTACCTTCTTCACCATCGAGTCGTTGAAGCTGCCGGACAGCGACGTGTGCAGCACCACGTAGAGGCCACGCAGGCGCGGGTCGTTACGGATTTCGGTGGTCAGGCGATAGCCGTCCATTTCCGGCATTTCCGCGTCGGTGAAGACCATCAGCAGTTTGTCGGTCATGTTCACGCCCGTATCGGCCCAGCCCTTGAGCATGTTCAGCGCTTTCAAGCCGTCGCTGGCAATGTGCATCTTCACGCCCAACTGGCCAAGGGTGTCGCGCAATTGCGAGAGCGCCACGTTGGAGTCGTCTACCAGCAGCACTTCACGGCCACGGGCGCGTTCCAGGACCGGATCGTCGAGCTTCTCGCGGGACACCTTGGCGTTGTACGGGACGATTTCGGCGAGAACTTTCTCGACGTCAATGATTTCCACCAACTGATCGTCGACCTTGCTGATGGCGGTCAGGTAATGCTGGCGGCCGGCGCTGGTCGGTGGTGGCAGAATGGCTTCCCAGTTCATGTTGACAATGCGGTCCACGCCGCCAACCAGGAACGCCTGCACCGAGCGGTTGTACTCGGTGACGATGATCGTACTGGTCGGACTTGGCACCAGCGGACGCATACCGATGGCCTGGGACAGGTCAATCACCGGCAGCGTCTGGCCACGCAGGTTCACCACACCGCAGACAAACGGATGGCGCTGCGGCATGAGGGTCAGCTTCGGCAGCTGCAACACTTCCTGCACCTTGAAAACGTTGATCGCGAACAATTGTCGCCCAGCCAGCCGGAACATGAGAATTTCCAGGCGATTCTCACCCACCAGTTGCGTGCGTTGGTCTACCGTGTCGAGAATGCCGGCCATCAATGACTCCTGAGCTTGTTCTGATGAATTCACTAAAGAAGGTTATCGGCTGTTTTTGCCGGACCTTGACCCCCATACAAAATGCCACGCCCAGGCATTGATGTCACATTAACATCATGGTTTACTGAACCCCTCAATTCATCTGCTTCAATCCCGGCGGCGCGACAACAGTTCGCACGTTAGGTTCCCCTGCGTAAGGGATTCCCCTAGTAACAATCAGGCCCAACCTGATATTCGCAATATCCAATAGCCATTAATGTGACGCCATTCTCATTGCATGAACGGAGTCAGGCTTTTGTGTGCGATCGCAGGTCAGTGGCCATCCACCCTCACGAATCCCCCCGCCTGCATCCGCGCCGGCCGGAGCGCGATCTCACAACGGCACTGCAACGCCGGGCCCCTGATGGTCCTGGCCGACACACACGACATTCCCTCATTTGACATGACGTTGTGGAGATAAGCATGCCGAACCGTAAAGAGTGGGCCCAACGGCTTCCGGTGTTTCTGGTCGAGGCTGAAACGCTCCTGGCCAAATCCGAGGAATGTCTGAGTCATTTGCAACTGATCAGTAATGACAAGGATGCCATCGAATGCATGATGAGCACCCTCCTCAAACTGGCCAGCAAGGCCGATGCCCTCGCGTTGGTCGCGGTTTCGGAGTTTTCGCTGCACATTCATGGCCTGCTGAATCATGCCCAGAATCATGTAGACCTGCATGACCAGGCATTGAGCGCGCTGAAAGACTGTTTCACATTGATGGCGTGGCAGCTTGAACTGATCGATCAGAAAACCGGCCAGCTCAGCCTGGATGACAGCGAACAGGCATCGCTGATCGAGGCCTTTGCCTTCCAGGTCGGACAAAGCCAGTTTCAGCCACCCGCTCATTCAAAACCGTTCACGCTCGTTTCTTTCTCGGAACGCCAGGCTTAACTCTCCCGATAACTACGCGATCACACGTATTCTTATTGTCATGCGGCCACTCTGTAACTTGCGCACGCTCATGTCGCAATTGAATACTTCATATCTGTCAACGACAGCTCATTACAAATATCCTTCCCTGCCGGCAAACTTTTTCCATTGTGGAACTCAAGTCCAGACTCTTTATTTCCTGACTGTACGGACATATATACAAACGCGACCAACGGTATCTTAAGTGGTATTATGCCGACCATTAGTTGACGTCAATTAATGGCAGAGTGACTCAGACAGAGACCCGTCAGTCAACATGACCGGTCTGCCCGCAGCGAACATCCATTGGCTCCATCCGCTATGTACGCCAGCCTCAAGTCAATCACCACGTGGCCACCCTCCCGAGAAAACGCGCGCCGGTTCACGCTATTGCTGTGTACCTGCTCGGCGCTCGGCAGTCTGGCGATCTATAGCCTGTCCACTCGCCTGCCACTCAGTCTGCTGCTGCTGAATATGGCGGCGCTGGCTTGCGTCCTGGCGCAGCATTGCCTCTCGCGCAAGTCTATAAAGTTCGAACCACAAGAGCTGGCCGACCGATTATTGAAGGTTCAGGAAAACGAACGGCACCGACTCAGTCGGGAACTGCATGACGATATCGGCCAGTTACTGACTGCGGCAAAACTTCAAAGTGAATGGCTGAAACGTCGAATGCCCGAAGAGCTGCAAGATCAATGCTCAACGCTCTGCGACACGCTGGAAGAAACCCTGACCAAAGTTCGTGACGTGTCGGCCATTCTCAATCCCAGGCAGCTGACCAGCCTTGGGCTGGAAGCCAGTCTGCGTGCACATTTGCTCAAGACACTGGCTAATACGCAGGTGCACTGGAGCCTGGAATGCCACTCACGATTGACCGGCATCCCGGAAGAAATGGCCGTCGCCGCCTTTCGAATCACCCAGGAAGCGGTGACCAATATATTGCGCCACGCCGAAGCGAAAAATCTGTTGGTTCGCCTGCAACGCCAGCCTCAAGGCCTGACGCTGTTGATCAGCGATGACGGCCTGGGTTTCGCGCCGGCGACAGATCCCGGCCGTGAGGGACAACGTGGAATGGCCGGGATGTCGGAACGGATCGACCAGTTGGGCGGTACGCTGTGCGTGACCAGCGAGCCGGGCAAAGGCACTCAAATCGAAGCTCTCTTCCCGTGGGCGCCACGTGCGCTGGAACGGGCCAGTACGAATAAGGTTTTGCATTGACTTGTAACTTACTTTTGGTGGATGACCACTCGCTGATCAGAGCTGGCGTGCGCGCTCTGGTGCTGGATATTCCCGGCTACGCGGTAATCGGCGAGGCCAATGACGGCTCGCAGTTGCTCGAGATGGTCGAGCGACTGTCCCCGGACATCGTGCTGCTGGATATTTCCATGAAGGAAACCGGAGGCCTTGAAGCTTTGCAGCGACTCAAGCGAGTACACCCGCAAAGCAAAGTGTTGATCCTGTCGATGCACACTGACCCGGCGCTCATCATGCAGGCACTGGAATCTGGCGCTCACGGCTACCTGCTCAAGGACACAACCGCCACCGAACTCGAACATGCGCTGGATGCCCTGCGCAACAACGAGCGCTACCTGAGCCCGGCCATTGCCCATACCGTCATCAACCAGGCGCTGACCCGCAACCAGAAACACCAGCCGGAACCCGCCGACTCGCACAACCTGACCGCGCGCCAGCTGGAAATCCTGCGACTGATCGTTCGCGGAAAATCCACCCGGGAAATCGCCAACGGCCTGGGCCTGAGCATCAAGACGGTTGAAACCCATCGCTCGCAGATCATGAAGCGCTTGCAGATCTACGATGTGGCGGGCCTGGTCCTCTTCGCCGTGCGTGAGCAAATCATCAGCCTGGACGATTGATCGCTGCCGGGACACTCAGCAGTGGCGAATGCTCGGGCAAATGCACCCGCAGTGCCGCCGGGCGCGCCGAGAAGCGCAGGCTTTCGCCTTCCAGCGGTTCGCCATCAAGGTTGATGTAGAGGCCCTCCGAGACCTTGATCTCGACCCATGGCAAGCGCGCGCGCACAAACATGTTGTCGATACCGAAACCATCGGCAAGCAAGCTTTTCAATGTTCCGACCACTTCCTGCGGTGCAGGCAGAATGCTGATATCCAGCAGACCGTCGTCTGCCAGTGCGTGCGGGCACAGCATATGACCGCCGCCCGCCTGACGGCCATTGCCGATGCCCAACGCCAGCAACTCGCCACTCCACTGAAAATCCGGGCCATGCAGCTCACCATAGGCCGCATGCAATTCACTGAAGCGTGATAAACCGGTGAACAGATAAGCCGCGCCACCCAGTACTTTTTTCAAGTCTTCAGAGGTGTTCGCCGTGACCTGGCTACCGAAGCCGCCCGTGGCCATGTTCAGGAACACCTGACCGCCGACCTCGCCCAAATCGATGGCACGGGGTTCAGCGTCCAGAAGTTTCAAGGCTTGATCAGGTTCCAGCGGCACACCCGCGGCGCGGGCGAAATCGTTGGCGGTTCCCAATGGCATCAGCACCAGACTGGCCTGCGTCGAATGCGCGGCCATTGCCTCGGCAATATCGCGCAACGTCCCGTCGCCACCGCCGGCGATGAGCTGCTTGTAGCCCGCCGCCAGCGCTTCGTCTACCAACCGCTGTGCGTCGCCGGCCTCCCAGGTCAGTCGGACAGCCAATTCCCAGCCTTGTGAGCGCTTTTCTTCGACGGCTGCCCGGACCTCCTCGTTGAGCGCCTGCTTGCCGTGCAGAATCAACAGTGCCTTGCGTTCGCCCATTGTGGTCACTCCCATGATTGAATTCCGTATGGGAAATGTGACCTCACTGCGCCCCATAAAAGTCGCAAAAAAATGAATTATTTCAAGTCGAACCGTATTGAGGTCCTACAAGGTGGGATTTTTTCTTACAAAACCTGAGGAATCGGCTCAATTGACCCTCAACCCTGATTGGTACAACTTGGCGGTACGGTTTATCCGTCATCAGCAGGAACTACAGGGACGTATCATGCAAAGCCATGACATCAGGATGCCGGTTACTCCGGTCACACCGCTCGCAGAAAGGCGGGCCAGCTATCAAACCGAATTCAATAAGTGCGCCAAAACCACTGGAGAAGTTGAAATGGAACCTCGAGTCGTTGAACTGGAAACACACCTCGAATACATCCGCAGAGACATGGAAGAAGTCCGGGGTGACGTCAGGTCCATCAAACACAGGCTCGCCTATTCGGCCGGCGGCACAGCCGTGGTTCTCGGGCTTCTGGGGTGGATCGCCAACAGTCGGTTCGACCAGTTGGTGGCACTTCTCGCTCGATAAGAGGACGCCATGAACGCAAAACCCGGTTCGATGAACCGGGTTTGTATGACAGATGCGGCAGGTATCAGCCCAGGACTTCGCTCAGCGGAATGAAGCCTACGCTGTCACCTTCCACCAATGTGCGATCTTCTCGCACTTCGACCAGACCATCGGCCCACGCTGCGCTGCGCAACACACCCGAACTCTGATTCTTGTAAATGATTGCCCGGCCGTTCTCCAGACGTCCTCGCAAATACTCGCGTCGATTGCCTGCCTTGGGCCATACAAATCCTGCAGGCACCTGCACCTTCAAGGGGTCAACGTCTTTTACACCCTGACGGCGCAAGAGATAGGGCCTCGCCAACAGGGCGAAGGTCACCAGAGTCGACGCCGGGTTACCGGGTAGCCCGATCACCGGAACCCCACGAAAATGCCCGAACGTCAGTGGCTTGCCCGGTTTGATTGCGAGCTTCCACAACGTGAGCTCGCCCTCTTCCCGCAGGGCAATGCCCAGAAAATCGGCTTCACCTACCGATACGCCACCGGTCGACAGTATCAGGTCGACATCCTTCAACTCGCCAAGGCGAGCACGCGTCGTCTCAAGGTTATCCGCAAGAATTCCGGCGTCGATCACTTCACAGCCCAAGCGCTGCAACCAGCTGCAGAGCAACACTCGGTTGCTGTTGTAGATCTGGCCCGGCCCAAGCGCCTGACCCGGTTCAATCAGTTCATCGCCGGTGGAGAGTACCGCAACGCGGACCTTGCGAATCACATCCAGCTCGGCGCATCCCAGTGATGCAGCGAGCCCCTGCTCGATCGGGCCAAGGCGTGTGCCCGCAGCCAGAATCAACTCACCGACGGTGGTTTCCTGGCCTTTGGGGCGGATGTTTTGTCCTGACGTGAGGACCTCGAGGAAACGTACTCGCTCATCCGCCAGTACCTCGGCGTTTTCCTGCATCTCGACGCAGTCTGCACCCGCAGGAACAGGCGCACCGGTGAAAATTCGTGCGCAGGTGCCGGGCTTCAATGGTTCCGGAGCGTTACCTGCAAAAATCTTCTGGCTGACGGACAACGGCTCTCCCGTCCAGTCGGCCATGCGCAAGGCGTATCCGTCCATCGCACTGTTGGGCCACGGCGGCAGATCAAGTGTCGAGACTAGGTCAGCGGCCAACACACGACCTTGAACCTGCGCCAACGGCAAGCGTTCACGCGCGGCAATCGGCGTGGCTTCGGCCATTTCCAGCAAGCGCGCCAGCGCCACCTCGACAGCCATCAGGCTGCCTGTCTTGCCTGGCTTACCCGCGGGATTCACAGGGTGCCGCCTGTTTCAGATGAGCAACGAAATTGCACGGGCGGTGCCGGGAGTCCAGTTGTTCGGCAAGAATGCCATCCCAGCCGGTGCGCACGGCGTTGGTCGAGCCCGGCAAGCAGCACACCAACGTGCCGTTGGCGAGACCGGCCAGGGCACGGGATTGCACAGTGGAGGTGCCAATATCCGCCACCGATATCTGGCGGAACAGCTCACCAAAGCCGTCGACCTGCTTGTCGAGCAGGCAGCTGACCGCTTCGGGGGTGCTGTCTCGCCCCGTGAAGCCAGTGCCGCCGGTGATCAACACGACCTGCACGACATCGTCGGCAATCCAGTTGGCAACTTGCGCGCGAATTTTGTAGAGATCATCTTTGAGCAAAACCCGGAAGGCCAGGTTATGGCCGGCAGCGCTCAAGCGGTCAACAAAGACCTGGCCTGACGTGTCGGTTTCCAGGGTACGGGTGTCGCTGACCGTCAGCACCGCAATGTTGAGCGGCGCGAAAGGTACATCAGCCTTGGCTTTCATAGGCTCGTCCAGTTGTAGGAGAAACAGCCCGGTGTTATATCACAGCGCTCTCTTTTTTTACTGCCCCCATGGAGCCCTGCCATGACCTTGAATACACAGTTGCCATCCTGCTCCATTTTGCTCCTCGCAGGTGGTCGCGGCCAACGTATGGGCGGTCAGGACAAGGGCTTGATCGAGTGGCACGGTGAGCCGCTGATTGCGCATCTTCATCGCATAACCCGCTCGCTGAGTGACGACCTGATCATCTCCTGCAACAGGAACCTGGAAAAGTACGCGCCCTACGCCGACCAGTTGGTCCATGATGACGAAGGTGACTTTCCCGGGCCCTTGGCCGGTATTCGTGCAGGCCTGAAGGCCGCCCGCCATGAATCTCTGATGGTTTTGCCGTGCGATGTACCACGCATCGATGCCGCCCTGCTCCACAGCATGCGCGAAGCGGCCAGCCAGCATCCGGACACCCCCCTGATGTTGCGTCATGGAGAGCACTGGGAACCCTTGCTGTGCATCATCCCCGTAGCCCTGGGCGAAGCATTCGAAAAGGCCTGGCAGGAAGGCGAACGCAGCCCGGGCCGCCTGATGCGAAAACTGGGCGCGATTGCTCTGCAATGCCCTGAAAACGATCCTCGCCTGGCCAACCTTAATACCCCGGAGTTGCTGAGCGCTCACAACAACGTGTCAGATTGACACTAGCCAAGGAACTTGCACGCGTTGTATACGTCTCACGCTCAGTAACTAAAAGAATTCCTATTCGGAGACACACTCATGACACAACGGACCCTCGCCACTTTCATGCTCGCCTTGGGCCTCGCGACCCTTGCCGGTTGCGCATCGCCTACTGTGATCACCTTGAATGACGGTCGCGAAATCCAGGCCGTCGACACGCCAAAGTATGACGACGAAGCAGGTTTCTACGAGTTCGAACAGTTGGACGGCAAGCAAACCCGCGTGAACAAGGATCAGGTTCGTACCGTTAAAGAGTTGTAATTCTTGCGGCGATACCGGATACAGAAAAGCCCGCTTTAAGCGGGCTTTTTCGTGGCTGAAAAACGGCTATCACCATTGCAGGGTGATGGCACTTTCAAAGTCTCTTCGCTCACCGGTAACCGGGTCCACAAACCGCAATCCCTGTGCCAGAAGCTTCAACGGGTTGGCATAGTCGTCTACGACATCCTTGAGCACGTGCGGATAGAACGGGTCATTGCAGATGCTGGCGCCCAGTGCCGTCATGTGTACCCGCAGCTGGTGCTTCTTGCCCGTCACCGGGTAAAGCCCGTAGCGCCAGAGATCACCGTTCTTCTCCCTGACTTCGACAGCCGTCTCGGTGTTGCTGACGCCCGGTCCTTCCTGCATGCGGAAGAAAGGCTCGCCATCGATGAGCCGACTCTTGTGGACCAGGGGGAAGGCCCGTTCGGGCAATGCCCTGGCAATGGCTTCATAACGTTTTTCGATTTGCCGCGTGGGAAACAACGACTGGTAGGCGGAACGGCTCTGAGGATTGGCTGAAAACAGCACCAGCCCTGCCGTATGCCGGTCAATCCGATGCAAAGGCACGAGGTGCGGGTTATCGAGTCGGCGAATCAGCCTCCGTAGTAGCGTCTGCTCGACGTATTCGCCCGCCGGCGTCACCGGCAAAAAATGTGGCTTGTCTGCCACCACCAGATGCTCGTCGGCATACAGGATCGACTCGATCACAGGGATCGGCTTTTCGTCCGGTACTTCCCGAAAATAGTGAATTCGCAGACCTTCCTTGTAGGCAAGATCGGCGGCGATTGGCGCGCCATCCCCGTCAAGGACGCGGCCACGAGCAATTCTGTCCAGCCATTGTTCACGACCGATGGCGCTGAAGTGTTCACTCAGGCAATCGAGCACGGTCTGCCACGGCCCAGGCGGCAAGTAGAGTGTGCTGGCCTGGTTGTGTGCAGCAGAAAAAGATGAAGTGGACATACGAACGCTCTGACTCTCGATACAGGGCGGCATTATCCAGCAGTGGCCGGAACGAACCTAGAAGAGAATCCTCAGGCCGGAATCGACTGCGAGCGTGCCGCCGCTTCAGTGAACTCCTTGAGCCAGCGCAACACATCGACCGCTTCCCAGCGCCCCGGATCATAAAGTGCGTACAACAACCCCTGATAGCCCACGACATCCAGTTGGCGGTGATAACCCGCACGCTGGAAAAGTGCCTCGATTTCGGCGAAACAGGTATTGAAATGCAGCTTGTTGAACGGAGTTTTCCCTTCCGTGACCAGACCATCCAGTTGCAACTCGAGGACGGCTTCACGCACCACGTCCACCGACATCCGGTTCACGCTGTTCTTCAATTGTTCGACATTGACCACGATTCTTCCCTCTGACTTCCGGGATCACCTGCCCAATCCCCAACAGGGCAGACATGACAGGCAATCCGAGCAACTGTATGAACATACAGTAACCGAATAACCTGAATTTCGCCAATGACCGGAACGAAGACCGCGACGGATGGGGCTCGCAAAAGGTGTCCAGCTCAGCGCAGGAATGCCACAACCTGCTCGGAATCAAAGGGCCAGGCAAGTTCGGCGCCGTTATCGCAACGTCGCAGCACCGGAATGCGCAAACTGTAGGCTTCGAACCATGATTCGTCCTCAGCAATATCCACCAGTTCAACCAGCAGACCGTGCTCGACAAATGCCATCAGCATGGCTTCGGCCACTTCACAAAGATGGCACCCAATGGTGCCGAAAAGCTGACATTCAGGAGGCATGAGCACAGGACCCGGCAAAGTAGACGTACATTCTAGGCCTGCGATCAAAAGCAGTCGAGTCACTGCCCAACGCGACCGGAGAAGGTTGAATTCAAAGAATTTCGGCAAACTCCTGACTCAAATCATTCGGACTGGATGTCATTTACGCGACCCTTGCCGCTTTTTTGCCTCTACGCTTGAGTAGCCAGCGCTTGTCATTGGAGTTTTCGTGTTCGCCAACCTTCTGATCATTCTCGCCTCCTCCCTGGTGGTGATTGCACTGTTCCAGCGCCTGCGCCTGCCACCGGTGCTGGGTTACCTGTGCGTGGGGCTGATGATCGGCCCGACGGCGTTCAACTGGGTCAATGAAAGCGAAGACCTGCCCGACCTCGCCGAGCTCGGGGTGGTGTTCCTGCTGTTCTCCCTCGGGCTGGAATTTTCCCTGTCGAAAATGCTCGCCTTGCGCAAAGTCGTGTTCAGGCTCGGCAGCCAGCAAGTACTGATAACTGCGGTACTGCTGGGGGGGTTGCTGATGCTGTTCGGCATGTCGGCGACACCTGCGATGCTGCTCGGAGCCGGCCTGTCGCTGTCTTCCACGGCCATTGTCAGCAAGGAACTGGGCAGTCTGGGCGAGATTTTCAGCAGCCACGGACAAAATGCCATCGCCGTATTGCTGTTCCAGGACATCGTGGCAGTGTTGCTGCTGACTCTCGTGCCGGTGTTCGCCGGCAACAGCGATCAGGCCTGGTACTGGGCGTTACCTGTGACGCTCGGCAAGACCGTTTTGCTCTTCGTCGGCCTGCTGATGGCCAGTCGCTGGTTGTTGCCACGGCTGTTTCATGAAGTGGCGGCCGCCCGTTCCGCGGAACTGTTTGTACTGTTGGCACTGGTGATTGTTCTGCTCACGGCCTGGCTCACTCACTTGCTCGGGCTCTCCCCTGCCCTGGGCGCCTTTCTCGCCGGAATGTTGCTCGGAGAAAGCCACTACCGCCATCAGATCGAAGCCGATATCCGGCCGTTCCGCGACATTCTGCTCGGGGTGTTCTTCGTCAGCATTGGCATGCTCATCGATTTGCAGTTGTTCCTCAGCCACGGCTTGCTGATCCTCGGGCTGACCCTGGGGTTGCTGCTGATCAAGGGTTGCGTGGTCGCCTTGCTGGTCAAATGGCGCGGAAACGATGTTGAAACGGCCTGGCGCAGCGGTCTGGCACTGGCCCAGGGTGGCGAGTTCTGCTTCGCATTGATGGCTCAGATGCAACAGAACAAGATGATGCCCGCCGACCTCGGCGGGCTGTTGCTGGCCGCGACCTTCTGCTCGATGCTGCTAACGCCACTGTTGCTGCGCGCGGCGCCTCACATCGCCACACGCCTGCACCGCAAGCCCAACGAAGAAGCCAAACTCGAGGAAATAAGCACGCTTAACGCCGGATTGCACAGCCATGTGGTGATCTGTGGCTACGGTCGCGTAGGCCAGTCCATCGGGCGAGCGCTGCGTAACGCGATGCAGCCCTATATCGCGCTGGACACCGATCCGGTGCGTGTCCAGGAAGCCGCCGTGGGTGAAACCTGTGTGCACTATGGCGACTCACGGCGCGGTGAACTGCTACTGGCGGTAGGGCTGGCCCGCGCGAGGCTGCTGGTGATAGCCGTGGACCAGGCCGATATCGCGTTGCTGATTCTCAAGGAGGCGCGCCGATTAAACTCGACCGTTCCCATCCTGGTACGTACTCGCGACGACAGCCAACTGGCCGAGTTGAAAGCTGCCGGCGCCAGCGAAGTCGTACCCGAATTACTGGAGTCGAGCCTGATGCTAGCCTCCCACGCGTTGATCATGCTGGGTTTACCCGCGCATCAGGTCCAGGAGCGGGCCGACCAGATACGACATGACCGCTATCGCCTGTTGCACGGTTTGTATCCCGGCGCCAACGATGAAGAGAACTGACTCAATCCTGGCTCACGGCGCCGATCTTGTGCACCGACAGGTCTGCGCCGTAATACTCTTCTTCCTGGCTCAGACGCAGGCCATGAAGCGCCTTGATCACACCATACACCGCGAAGCCACCGGCCAGCGCCACGACCACGCCCAGCGTGGTTCCGATCAACTGGCTGATCAGGCTCACACCGCCCAGACCACCCAATGCACTTTGGCCAAAGATACCGCAAGCGACTCCACCCCAGACCCCGCACAGGCCATGCAACGGCCAGACCCCCAATACGTCATCGATGTGCCATTTGCCTTGGGCAGCAGTAAAGCACCAGACAAACAGCGCCCCGGCGATGGCGCCTGTGGCCAGCGCCCCTACCGGATGCATCAGATCGGAACCGGCGCAGATTGCCACCAGCCCGGCCAGCGGGCCGTTATGCAGAAAGCCCGGGTCATTGCGCCCGACAATCAGCGCCGCCACGGTGCCGCCGACCATGGCCATCAGCGAGTTCACCGCCACCAGCCCGCTGACCCCTTGCAAGGTTTGCGCACTCATCACGTTGAAACCGAACCAGCCAACGATCAGGATCCACGACCCCAACGCCAGGAACGGGATGCTCGAGGGTGCAAACGCCACCAGCTTTCCGTCGCGATAGCGACCTTGTCTTGGCCCGAGCAACAACACCGCCGCCAGCGCCAGCCAGCCGCCCATGGCGTGAACCACCACCGAGCCGGCGAAATCGTGGAAACCTGCGCCAAAGCGTTCCAGCAACCAGGCTTGCAGGCCAAAGTTACCGTTCCAGATCATGCCTTCGAAAAACGGATAGATGAACGCCACGATCAGCGCCGTCGCACACAACTGTGGTACGAACCGCGCGCGCTCGGCGATGCCGCCGGAAATGATCGCAGGTATCGCTGCCGCGAACGTCAGCAGAAAGAAAAACTTCACCAGGCCATAACCATGATCGGCATTGATCACTGCCGCCGGTTGCAGAAAGGTCACCCCATAGGAAATCCAATAGCCTATAAAGAAGTAGGCCAGGGTCGAAATGGCGAAGTCGCTGAGGATCTTCGACAACGCGTTGACCTGGTTCTTCTGTCGAACCGTACCGACTTCGAGAAAGGCAAAACCGGCATGCATGGCCAAAACCATGACAGCACCAATCAGGATGAACAACGTGTTGGAGCTATGGACCAGACTGTCCACAGCGCTTTGCAGATTTTCCATGATGTTGGCAGACCTGAAGGCTAAAAAAGCACCAAAGCAGTTCGCGCAGACAATTCATGCACCAAATTGCAACCTTCCAGGATCTACACATTGATCCTGATGTGCCGCTTTGGCGCATAAGGCGGGAAGCTTTGCGCGGGTTTTCATTATTTGAGATAAGGTTTTGCTCGATTCCTGCCCGGCAACAGCGCAGTCACACGGGCCGGCGCACCACGACACAGCAAAAGTTGTACCAGTGATTTGCACTGAACCTTCACCCAAGGCTCATACTCGAACGCAACAGAAGCCACTTACGGAGATCACCAATGGCCAGCATCAAGGCAAAGACTGCTCAAGAAATCCTGATGAACGACTTTCAGACACTGGTCAGCGACACTGAACGGTTGCTGGAACATACCGCGACATTGGCTGGCGATCAGGCTGACGAGCTGCGCGAGCAAATCCACGACAGTCTGCTGCGTGCACGCGAAACCTTGAAACTGACCGAAGACTCCCTGCGCGAACGCAGTAAAGCCGCCGTTACCGCCACCGAAGACTATGTTCAGGCCAACCCATGGCAATCGGTCGGGATCGCGGCCGGTGTGGGCTTCCTGATCGGCCTGCTGGCAACCCGGCGCTGATTATGACGATCGGCGAATCCGGCTCGTCCGCGACGGGCCCAAGCTCTTCACCGCGGCGCCTGGGTGCCGCATTCCTTGGATTGCTGCACAGCCATGTCGAATTGTTCGGCATCGAATTGCAGGAACAAAAAGCCCGCACCGTCAGCCTGTTGCTGTTCGCAGGCCTGGCGCTGGTGTTTGCCTTGCTGTTGCTGGTGGGGTTATCGACGCTGGTGCTGATCCTGTTCTGGGACACTTATCGCCTGCCTGCCATCATCGGGCTCTGCGTGTTCTACACCCTTGCGTGCATCTTCTGCGGGATGCGTCTGAGGGCGGCGATTTTTGATGAATCCTCACCCTTCCACGGCACCCTGGAAGAATTGGCCAATGATAGGGAGCGCCTGCTGCCATGAACCTGCCTGAACTGCCTCACAACAGCTCGCGCACGGAAATGCGCAAGGCGCTGATTCGCCTGCGTATGGAAATGCATCGCCAGGAAATTCGCCACGAATCCGCGCAACTGCTGCAACCCTTGCAGCGGGTGCGCGGATTGACGCAAAACCTGCATGACGGTTTCGGCATCAAGCATGCCCCGCTCTGGGGCGTGGCGGCCGTGACCCTGTTGGGTTTTTTGACCGGCAAGGGCACCAGGAGCGGCGGCGTGAGCAGCCTGACTCGGCTGGTACGCCTGGGCACTACGCTGGGGCCTTTGATCAAGTTGGTCATGCAAGGCTCTGCGCCTAAACACTAGGCCACTATCTGGCTGCATTCTTGCAACATCACCGGGATGAGCCTCTTTATCGAGAGGTTCAGACCTGCGTGCCTACCCAGCCATCGGGTGTCATCCAAAAACAAGACCTACTAAGGAGGCCTCGTGATCGACGGGCAACCGCTTGCCTGCTTTCAACCGTTCATCGATACCGCCACCGGCCGTATCGCCGGCGTAGAGGCATTGGGTCGACTGCGACAGACCGACGGTCAACTGGCCTCCGTGGGGCCGCTGTTTGCCGACCCGCGCACTCCGGCCATCGCACTCCGCCGCCTGGATCGCCAGATTCGTGATAACGCCCTGAGCCGTTTGCACGAAGCGCCCGCCGACTGGTTCCTCAGTCTGAACATGTCGCCTCGCTGGATCAGTCGTTTGCGCGCGGACCAGGCGCTGCCCAGCCTCAAGCAATTGAACCGGCATGGCGTCGACCCACAGCGCATCGTTTTCGAAATCACCGAACTGGGCGGCGACATCCAGCGCCTGGCAGACGTGGTTGCGCGATATCGGCAAGTCGGTGCGCGGATCGCCATCGATGATTTCGGTGCCGGTTACTCACAACTCGATCGTGTGCTCGCTCTGCAACCGGACATCCTAAAGCTGGATATGCGGTTGTTCCAGGCCGCTGCGTTGGGCGGACCCAGCAGTGATGTGGTCAAGGCCCTTGCGCAAATGGCGGAAAAAACCGGGTGCTGGATCATTGCCGAAGGCGTTGAAACCGAAGCGCAGCTGAATTTTGCCCTGGAGTGTGGTTCACGCTACGTGCAGGGTTTCCTGTTCGCTCGCGCGCAAGCCGACTTCTTTGCCACCGATGCTTTTGTGGAGCGCTTTGCCCAATTGCGTCAGCGCTATGTCCAACAAAAACTCGCTGAGCGCGGCCGACTGATGATCATGCGTCAGCAACTCTGCGAGCTGATGGCGATTCTGCAAACGTGGGCCCAGGCATGCGCGCCGCTCAGTGCCCTGCCACAGCTGGACGCCTTTCCCTGGCTGCTGCGCTTCTATCAATGCGACCGTCACGGCACGCAACTGACGCCAAACCTTGAATGGCGCAACAATGGCTGGGTAGCCGACGATCGCTACCTGGGACACAACTGGTCATGGCGTCCGTACTTCTATCATTTGTTGGCAGAGGGTTGGGATGAGCGCCGGCTGACGCTTTCCAACACCTACCGTGACGCCACCAGCAACCAGTACTGCCTCACGGCCGGACAGTTTTTCAACAACGGCGAGCGACTGCTGCTCATCGATATCGATGCCGCCGGGCTGTAGTTCCGCTTGCAGGTGTCGGTGTGAAACGGGAAGCTAGGCGCTCAGTCACCTGACGGAGAGAACCAGCCTTGGATTGGCAAACCCTGCTCACCCGCGAACGCCTCGGAAAGCCTCTGCACAGCCCGGAAGAACTCG
The DNA here is from genome assembly GCF_949767185.1 of Pseudomonas sp. IT-P100. Classification (NCBI taxonomy): domain Bacteria; kingdom Pseudomonadati; phylum Pseudomonadota; class Gammaproteobacteria; order Pseudomonadales; family Pseudomonadaceae; genus Pseudomonas; species Pseudomonas sp. IT-P100. Next base: position 150,190 of record NZ_CATKQK010000004.1, on the reverse strand, counting down.
GCCGCAGCCCTTTCCACAAAGACCACGACCGCATCATTTTCTCAGGCGCCTTTCGCCGCCTCGGGCGCAAGACCCAAGTCCATCCCGTCACGAGCAACGATCATATCCACACGCGCCTGACCCACTCACTGGAGGTCAGCTGCGTTGGCCGTTCGCTGGGTATGCGCGTCGGCGAAACCATCCGCAGCGCGCTGCCTGACTGGTGCGAACCCAGCGACCTGGGCATGGTGGTGCAATCGGCTTGCCTGGCTCACGACATTGGCAATCCACCCTTCGGTCACTCCGGTGAAGACGCGATCCGTCACTGGTTCCAGCAAGCCGCCGGCCGTGGATGGCTGGAGGCAATGAGCGAAGTCGAACGTAATGACTTCCTCAACTTCGAAGGCAATGCCCAGGGCTTCCGGGTGCTCACCCAGCTCGAATATCACCAGTTCGATGGCGGCACCCGGCTGACCTACGCGACGCTGGGCACCTACCTGAAATATCCATGGACGGCCAAGCACGCCGACTCACTGGGTTACAAGAAACACAAGTTCGGCTGTTATCAGAGCGAACTCCCGCTGCTGGAGCAGATCGCTCATAAACTCGGCCTGCCGCAACTTGAAGAACAACGCTGGGCACGCCATCCCCTGGTGTATTTGATGGAGGCCGCGGATGACATCTGCTATGCGCTGATCGACCTCGAAGATGGCCTGGAAATGGAGCTGCTGGAGTACGCCGAAGTCGAGTCCCTGTTGCTGGACCTGGTGGGCGACGATTTGCCGGAGACCTATCGTCAGCTCGGCCCGCGGGATTCACGTCGGCGCAAACTGGCAATCCTGCGGGGCAAAGCCATCGAGCATCTGACCAACGCCGCGGCCCGCGCCTTTGTCGAGCAACAGGACGCGTTGCTGGCCGGCACGCTGCCTGGCGATCTGGTGGAACACATGCACGGTCCCGCCAAACGCTGCGTATTGAATGCCAAAGACATGGCACGCAAAAAGATCTTCCAGGACAAGCGCAAGACCCTGCACGAGATCGGCGCCTATACCACGCTGGAAATCCTGCTGAACGCGTTCTGCGGCGCAGCGCTGGAACAGCACAACGGTCGGACACCGTCCTTCAAGAGCCGTCGCATCCTTGATCTGCTGGGCAACAATGCGCCCGACCCTCACGGCCCGCTACACACTTCGTTCCTGCGCATGATTGATTTCATCGCCGGCATGACCGACAGCTATGCCAGCGACATGGCGCTGGAGATGACTGGCCGTTCGAGCCACTGACGAAACCCGTCTGATCAGCCATTACGCCATCAGGAATGGCTGATCAGCCACTGAAAGCCCAAGTGCGTTCAGCATTCGCCGAATTCCCCTACACCTCACACCGAGCAAACTGATCGATTGCTCGCCCTTCTCGCGAAATAATGAAAGGCCCCTCTGTATGAGAGAGAAAGCGTGAGTAATCCCAAGTTCGAAGACGAATTGCGCATCCTGTTGGTGGAAGATCATCCCTTCCAACTAAGGGCGACTCAGTACCTGCTTGAAAGTTATGGTTTCACCCAACTGACGACCTCCGACAGTGCCCAAGATGCCTTGCAGCAAATGCTGGCGGCGGTGCGACCATTTGACATCCTGTTATGCGACCAATGTTTACCCGATCTTCCCGGGCTGGATCTGGTCAAATTCGCCAGTCATCGCGGGATGATAAAACAGGCAATACTATTAAGCAGCCTGACGCGCACAGAACTTGATGGACTTGAAAAAACCGCAAATGCACACGGACTGCCTCTACTTGGCTACTTGATAAAACCATTGAAACAATTCGAATTCAGAAACCTGTTGAGTTCAATTCAATTATAAAAAATGAATTTCGACACGATCCAGCCAGGCACTACTTGTAACTTACGCTTAAAAACCTTGAAATACCGCCCCCAACAACTCTGCCCGTCCTCATGCGAAACCTAGTTGATTCGTAGCCCCTTTCCTGTTCGTTTGTAGGACTATTCCTATATTGCTGCTTGAGGTCCGTCAGTTCATGCGTCCCATCAACTATCTGAGCTAAGGTGCGCGCTTTATCTGAGCTCGCATGGGATTTGATTATGAACTCCGTTTTTATTGTCGACGATCACCCTGTTATCCGCCTTGCCGTCCGAATGTTACTGGAGCACGAAGGTTACAAAGTTGTCGGCGAATCCGATAATGGGGTCGATGCCATGCAGATGGTGCGTGAATGCATGCCAGACCTGGTCATTCTCGATATAAGCATTCCAAAACTGGATGGCCTTGAAGTTCTCGCGCGTTTCAACGCAATGAGTACACCGCTGAAAACACTGGTATTGACTGCGCAGTGCCCGACACTGTTCGGTATTCGCTGCATGCAATCCGGCGCATCAGGTTATGTCTGCAAACAGGAGGATCTGAGTGAACTGGTCAGCGCCATAAAAGCGGTATTGTCAGGTTACAACTACTTCCCCAGTGAGGCCTTGAATCCTGTCCGTGGTGATGACGTGCGTTGCGCCGAGCTGGAACTGTTCAAGTCAGTCAATGATAGAGAATTGATGGTACTGCAACTTTTTGCACAAGGCCGTACCAACAAGGAAATTGCCAAAGGCATGTTTCTAAGCAACAAGACTGTCAGCACCTATAAAAAACGACTGATGCAGAAACTCAAAGCCAAATCCCTGGTTGAACTCATCGAGATGGCAAAACGTAACGCATTAGTGTGAGACACAGGATGCCCCGTCGCATTAAGGATTATCTGATTTCAGTGGCTGCAGGTTTATGCCTGAGCACTTCAGTACCTGCCTCGCAGATTGCCAGCGAACACTTCACCCTGCTCAGTCGATCGACCCTCCGGCATCTGGACGTCCAACTGGATCCATCACAACGGCAATGGATAACAAGTAAGCGCGAACTGATCCTGGGTACGTCGGCCCCGGACTATCCTCCTTTCGACCTGACCGTCAGCGGCAAGGACTACGAAGGTTTCACCGCCGATTACGCTGGCATCCTCGGCAAAACCCTCGGTTTACCAGTCAAGGTCCAACGCTTTGCGTCCCGCGGAGCTGCCATCAAGGCACTTGAAAAAGGCGAGGTCGATCTGCTCGGCACAGCCAATGGGTTCGAGGCTCACAATGCCGATATCGCGCTTTCCACGCCCTATGCCGTGGACCAGCCGGTCCTGGTGACACGGGAAGGAGAAACCCGATCCCTGACCGAAGGCCTCGCCGGCTTGCGGCTGAGCATGGTGTATCACTACTTGCCACTGGAGGAAGTCAGGGCCTTGTATCCCAAGGCAACCATTACGTCCTATCCGTCCTACCAGAATGCGATTAATGCGGTGGCATTCGATCAGGCCGATGTCTTCCTGGGCGACACCATCTCGACCCATTACATGATCAACAAGGGTTACCTGAACAACATCCGCATGGCTAACTTCGGCAAACACGAAGCCCACGGTTTCAGCTTTGCCGTGCACAGGCACAACCCGGAATTGCTCGGGATCATCAATGCCATGCTCATGGCCATCCCCGCCAGCGAACGGCAGAACATCGCCGAGCGCTGGAGTGCCGGCAGTGACATTCTTCTTACCGACCAGAAGTTACAACTCACCGACCCCGAAGAACAGTGGCTGGCGCAACATCCGATCGTGCGCGTGGTGGTCAACGAGGCGCTTGCGCCGCTGTCGTTTTTCGACAGCAATGGCAATTTTCGCGGTGTCACCGCAGACCTGCTTGAACTGATCAGATTGCGCACCGGCCTGCGTTTCGACATCCGTCGAAGCCGAAACGACGACGAGATGATCGAACAGATCAAGGACAATAAAGCCGATGTAATCGCCGCCCTGCTCCCCAGCGCCGAACGTGATACAGCACTGAATTTCACCCGCCCCTATCTGCAAAACTCCTTTGTCCTTCTGACTCGCAAAGCCGCCGACAGCCCGGCAAACCTTGAGCAGCTGGCGGGCAAACGCCTGACCATCGCCCAGGGCAGCCCACTGGTGGATTACCTGCGCCGCGAGTTCCCGCGAATCAGGTTGATTGAAACCCCGGACACGTTCAGCGCGGTGGAATTGCTCGCCGAAGGCAAGGCAGAAGGTGCGGTGAACTCACTGGTCATCGCCAACTACTTCATTTCATCACGGCTTTTCGAGCACACACTTCAGATCCGGACCACCATTGGCACCCGGCAGGCCGCATTTTCCCTGGCGACCGGACGAGAGGCCAAAGAGCTGAACGCCATCCTCAACAAGGCACTCCTGAGCATCGCCCCGGAAGAACTGGGCATCATCAACAGCCGCTGGCGTGGCTATTCGGCGTCCTCGCAAAGCACCTGGCGCAATTACCAGCGATTGTTCTATCAGATCGTGATCGGGGCCGGCGTGCTGCTCCTGCTTTCCGCTGCCTGGAATGCTTATATGCGTCGCCAGATCAAACAGCGTCAGGCGGCCGAGCGCGCGCTGAACGATCAATTGATCGAGCGGCGCCAACTGTTCGAGGAGCTGCGCTGCGCGAAGGAGCGCGCCGATGAAGCCAACCGCGCCAAAAGCACATTCCTGGCGACCATGAGCCATGAGATCCGCACGCCGATGAATGCGGTCATCGGCATGCTCGAACTGACGCTGAAGCGCATTGAGAGCAACCATCCAGATCGTCCGGCCATTGACGTGGCCTACAACTCGGCCAGGGACCTGCTGGAACTGATCGGCGACATTCTCGACATTGCCCGGATCGAGTCCGGGCGTCTGAGCCTGAGCCCGGAAAGAGTGAATCCAAGTGAAATCGTGGGGTCGGTCGTGCGGATCTTCGAGGGTCTGGCTCGTCAGAAAAACCTTGAACTGCTGCTGGAACTCAACCCGGCCAATCCGGCGATCGATGTCCTGCTGGACCCGATGCGTTTCAAACAGGTGTTGTCGAACCTGGTCAGCAACGCTATCAAATTCACGGAACAGGGCCAGGTCAGGATCACCGTCGAATTGCTTGCGACGCCTGAACCCGAGCAAGTCCGGATGCTGTTGCAGGTTGAGGACAGCGGCATCGGGATCAGCGAACAGGATCAACGGCGACTGTTCGAACCCTTCGCCCAGGCCAATGGCACTGGGCAGTCAGGCAGAGGCGGCGCCGGCCTGGGTCTGGTGATCAGTCGGAGCCTGTGCGAAATGATGGGCGGCAGCCTGCGATTGGATAGCCAACCGGGAGTCGGCACGCAGGTCCAGGTTTCTCTGCTGCTGTCCACCCTGCCACTCGAGCAGATGTCGAAAACCACCGAAACACCGATCCACACGTCCACGGCACCCTTGAACGTGCTGGTGATTGACGATCACCCGGCCAATCGCTTGTTGATGTGCCAACAGCTGGAGTTTCTGGGGCATCGATTCAGCGTTGCCGAGGATGGCGAAGCAGGGTTCGAAGCGTGGAAATCAGGGCTGTTCGATCTGGTGATCGTCGACTGCAACATGCCGGTCATGAATGGCTATGAACTCACTCACGCCATCCGCGACCATGAACAGCAATCCGATCGTTCCCCGTGCACCGTTCTGGGTTTTACCGCCAACGCACAACCGGAAGAGCGACAGCGCTGCAAACAAGCAGGAATGGATGACTGCCTGTTCAAGCCGCTGACGCTGTCCGCGTTGAGTCAATGGATCGCAGACATCGAACCGACCGATCGCTCTCCCGCTTTCAGCCTGAAAGGGCTGCACTTGTTGACGGGAGGTAACCCGGCAATGGACCTGCGACTGTTGACCGAACTGCTCAGCAGCAACCGTCTGGACCGACAGGCGCTGCAGGCGTTATCCCGGTCAAATGACCCGCAGTCGTTTCTTGATATCGCTCACAAAATCAAGGGAGCAGCCCGAATTGTCCAGGCCACCCGCTTGATCGACCGCTGCGAAGCGCTCGAACGGGTCTGCCATGAAGTTTTTCATCATGACAACGTCGCCGAATGCAGGAAGGCCGTCGAAGGCGCGATGCTCGAACTGGAGCAGGCATTACTGCAACAAATTGGTCAAAACGACAAAAGCAGAATGATGGAGCCTTAACTATGCTTTGTCGCTGAGCAGTGTGTTAAACCGCATGGAGTGACCTGCAATGCCCAGCCCACTGCGCCCGGACCAACGCCGGTTTCCGTTGCACGTGCATATCAGTGTGATGTTTACCCTGCTGTTGCTCCTGACCGGCGTGGTGCTGGGCATTTTCAACTATCGGCAAACCACGCAGATCATTCTTTCCAGCAGTGAAAAGCTCTTCGAGCGCATCGAGCAGGACGTCCGGCTGGACCTGCACGCCACCTATGAGCCCATCCATCATCTGTTGAGCCTGCTGGTATACAACCCGGCGGCGCAGGCTACGAGCCTGGAACAACGCCTGGCGCTGCTCGGCCCTTTCAGCCAGTCGCTCAAGGACAACCCTGACCTGGCCTCGCTGTACCTGGGCTACGATAACGGGGATTTCTTCATGGTTCGCCCCTTGCGAACCGCCGCCCTGAAAACCCTGCTCAACGCCCCGGGCAATGCGGTGTATCAAGTGTGGAGCATCGAGCGAAACGGCGGCCCGGTGCATTCCCAGTCACTGTTTTTCGATCAGGACCTGAACCTCGTCAGTCGGCAGGACAACCCCGACGACACCTACGATCCGCGAACACGTAACTGGTTTTCCAATGCCCGCCGCGACAGCGATCAGATCATCACCGAACCCTACCTCTTTTTCTCCACTCATAACGTCGGCACCACCCTGGCCCGCCGCAGCGGTGCTCACGCAATCCTGGGCGCGGACCTGACGCTGGCAGAACTGTCCGCGACGCTGGCCAAACATGTCGTCACCCCCAGTACCGAAATCGTCCTGTTCGATGCCGAAGGCAATGCCATCGCTTACCCCGACAGCAGCAAGCTGATCGTCGACGACCAGACCGCCCGCCTGAGCAAGGCCGCCGACCTGAGCCCCAGCCTCGGCGCACTGCTGAGCAATCCGCCAACAGGCAATCGGCTGAAAGCCGCTGGCCGTCAATGGATCGTTGCCCGCAGCCGCATGCAGGAGGGTGGTCCCCAGGGATTGCAACTGGCGCTGCTGGTGCCGGAAGACGAATTGCTCGCCGATGCCTACCGCATGCGCTGGCAAGGGGCGTTGATTACGTTGACCACATTGCTGTTGTGCCTGCCGCTGGGCTGGCTGACCTCGAGAATCCTGGTCAAACCCCTGCGCAAATTGGTGCAGGAAGCCGATGCCATTCGCAGTTTCAATTTCAATTTTCCGGTCTCCCGTCGCTCGCCGGTGCTCGAAGTCGACCAACTGAGCGTATCGATGACCCGCATGAAAGATACCCTGGCAAGTTTTTTCCAGATCACCGACAGCCTGAGCGCCGAGACCCGGTTTGCGCCCTTGCTGGAGCGGGTTTTGTTCGAAACCGTGAAAATCGGCCAGGCCCAGGCCGGTCTGATCTACCTCCGGGAAAATGACGGTGATCGCATGGAGCCTCACGGCCTGGTCATCGACGATATTTCACAGGCATTGCCGGCGTTCAACATTCGCGGCCACGAGCCTGGCGGCCCGCAAAGCCCCGCTTGGATGCTGCAACTGTCGAATGCCGACAATGTGGTGATCAATCTCGGTTTCGAACAGGCGGGGGATTTGCAGAAAGTGCTGCTGGCGATGGGGTGTCCGCGGGTGCACCTGATCGGTATCCGTCTGCACAATCGTCATAACGAAACCGTGGGCCTGCTGATCCTGTTGCTCGAGGATAGCGGCCACCAAAGCGATCTCGAGAAGCTTCGTCCGGACCGCATTGCGTTCCTTCAGGCCGTGTCCGGCGCGGCTGCCGTGAGTATCGAAAGTCAACGCCTGCAAGCCAAACAGAAACAGTTGCTGGACGCCTTCATTCAACTGCTGGCCGGCGCGATTGATGCCAAAAGCCCCTACACTGGCGGTCACTGCCAGCGCGTCCCGGCGCTGACCTTGATGCTCGCCCAGGCTGCCGCGACCAGTCAGGACCCCGCCTTCAGCGGTTATCAACCCACCGAAGACGAGTGGGAGGCGCTGCACATCGCTGCATGGCTGCATGACTGCGGCAAGGTCACGACGCCGGAATACGTCGTCGATAAAGCCACGAAGCTGGAAACCCTGAACGATCGCATTCACGAAATCCGCACCCGTTTCGAAGTGCTCAAGCGCGATGCCTGGGTCAGTTACTGGCAGGCCATTGCCCTGGGCGGTAACGAGCAGCACCTGGCTGAACTGCGCGACGCAACTCTGGTAGGGCTCGACGATGACTTCGCGTTTATAGCCCGTTGCAATCTGGGCGGCGAGGCGATGGCCGATGCCGATCTGCAACGTCTGCGCAGCCTGGCTCAACGGACCTGGACCCGAACCCTGGATGACCGATTGGGTGTTTCCTGGGAAGAGAATCGGCGCCAGGCGCAAACACCGGCACCGACGCTGCCGGCCAGCGAGCCGTTGCTGGCGGACAAACCCGAGCACCTGTTCGAACGCGCCGAGGCCGAACTGATTCCGGAAGACAATCCGTGGGGTTTCAAACTCGACGTGCCGCGCTACAAGTACAACCGGGGCGAACTCTACAACCTGAGCATTGCCCGGGGCACCTTGACTCGCGAGGAACGTTACATCATAAACCACCACATGGTGCAGACGATCCTGATGCTCAGCCACCTGCCCTTCCCCGCCCACCTCAACAACGTTGCGGAAATCGCTGGCGGCCACCACGAAAAAATGGACGGCACCGGTTATCCCAAGCAGCTGAAGCGTGAAGAAATGAGCCTGCCGGCGCGGATGATGGCGATTGCCGATATCTTCGAAGCGCTGACCGCCGCTGATCGCCCCTACAAGAAAGCCAAATCCTTGAGCGAAGCGCTGGGCATCATGGCCACCATGTGCCGGGATGCCCACATTGACCCTGAATTGTTCGGGCTGTTCATCAACGCCGGGATCTATCAGCAGTACGCCGACCGATTCCTTGATCCACAGCAGATCGACGCCGTGGATCCGGAAGGCCTGCTGGCCAAGGCTGGCCTCAAGGCATGATCAGCAATCGGTCAGGCGCAGGAAAATGGCCGCCAGTTTTTCAATGCCGGCTTGATCGTCAGCGGTAAACCGCGCGAGCTTCGGGCTGTCGAGGTCCAGCACGCCGATCAGGCGACCGTCCTTGACCAGCGGCACGACCAGCTCGCTGTTCGACGCGCTGTCGCAGGCGATATGTCCGGGGAAAGCGTGCACGTCTTCGACCAACTGCGTCTGCAATGTCGCCGCCGCCGTGCCACACACACCGCGACCGAACGGGATGCGCACACAGGCGATTTGCCCCTGGAACGGACCGAGCACCAGCTCTTCGTTGCGATTGAGGTAGAAACCGGCCCAGTTCAGGTCATCCAGTTGGTTATACAGAAACGCGGAAAACTGGGCGGCGTTGGCGATGAAGTCCCGCTCGTCCGCCAGCAAGGATTCCAGCTGAGCGTGCAGCATGCCGTAGCCTTCGAGGCCCTGGCCGCTTTGTTGTAAATCGATCATGCCTTGTGCTCCAACAGCTTGAGCCCGACCCAATAGCGGGCAAATTGATAGGCGCAACGTCCGTTGCGATTGCCCCGGCCGGTAGCCCAACGCACCGCGAGGATGTCCAGCTCTTCGTCACGCTGCCATTTCAGGCCGGCCTTGTCGGCCAACTGACCGATCCAGTGCTCGACCACATTGAGGAAGTGTTCCTGGGTAAACGGATAGAACGACAGCCACAGGCCGAAACGGTCCGACAGGGCGATCTTGTCTTCCACGGCTTCGCTGGGATGCAGCTCGCCGTCGACCCGTTTCCAGTTCTCGTTGTCGCTTTCCTTTTCCGGCACCAGATGGCGACGGTTGGAGGTGGCGTACAACAAAACGTTATCCGGTGCCTGCTCGAGGGAACCGTCGAGCACGCTCTTGAGCACGCGATAATCACCTTCGCCCGATTCGAACGACAGGTCATCGCAGAACAGCACGAAGCGCTGGGGCAACCTGGCAATCTGTTCGACCACCCGTGGCAGGTCCGCCAGGTGGTCGCGCTCGATTTCGATCAGCCGCAAACCGGCCTTGGCATGCTCGGCCAGCAAGGCACGCACCAGCGACGATTTACCGGTGCCACGCGAGCCCCAGAGCAAGGCGTGGTTGGCCGGCATGCCGTCGATGAACTGTTGGGTATTGCGCCCCAGCTGTTCCAGTTGCCGGTCGACGCCGATCAGGTCGGACAAACGCATGTCGAGGCTGACGTGCAGCGGCAACAGAAAACCGCTGCGACCCTCGCGTTGCCAACGTGCAGCCAGGCATTGCGTCCAGTCGATGGATTGTCGAGGTGCAGGCAGCAACGGTTCGATTCGAGCCAGAACGGCATCGGCGCGTTCAAGAAAAGCATTCAATCGGGAATCCACGTCTTCTCCTCGGGCACGTTCACAGTAATGATGGCGCTACAGCGACGAAACACGGCGGTCGGTGCCCGGGTCATCCCTTGTTGCACAAGGGCTCGCGAGAACATCGGTATCCATGCATGATCGACTATGCTTGAGCAGCGAAGGGAAACGGAAGTGGTTCAACACCCCATGGATATCAAGTTCACCAACCGGCTGTCCTACAAACAAGCCCGGCTTACCGTGCTGGTCGGTTTCATTCTGGGCACGCTGCTCAGCCTGCTGCAAATAGGCATCGATTATGCCAGTGAAGACGCCTCCATCAACCGGGAAATACTGTCTTTACTGGAAATCAGCCATAACCCCGCCTCGCGCATTGCCTACAACATCGACGCCGAACTCGCCCAGGAACTGACCTTGGGCCTGCTGCGCTCACCGGCGATCATCGGCGCGCAACTGACCGACAACAACGGCACCGTGCTGGCCAGCGTCAAGCGGCCTGGCGTGCAGAGCGGCTATCGGGTGATCAGTGACTTCCTGTTCGGAGCCGACCGCGCGTTCGAAGACCGTCTGTATCTGGATCACTTGCCGAGCGAATCCCTCGGCACACTGCGTCTGGATGTCGACACCTATTCATTTGGCAACCGGTTCCTGCGCCGGGCCGAAATCACCCTGCTCAATGGGTTCGCCCGCAGCCTGCTCCTGACCGGCATCCTGCTGGCGTTGTTCTACGTGATGCTGACCAAACCGCTGGTGCGAGTCATCCGCGAACTCAGCAGCCGCGATCCGCGCAGCGTCGAACCGACCTGGCTGGAGTACCCGGCGGGCCATGAAAACGATGAGATCGGTGTGCTGGTCAAAGTTGCAAACCAGCAGTTTGAAAACATCGCTACCGAAATCCAGCAGCGACGTAACGCCGAAAACCGCCTGACCGACTACCTTGGGCAACTGGAAAACATCGTGTCTGCGCGCACCGCAGAACTCAAGGCGATCAACACCCGGCTCAGCCAGTCCAATCAGGAACTGGAAGTCGCACGCAGCACGGCCCTGGACATGGCGGAAGCACGCTCGGTGTTCCTCGCCAACATGAGCCACGAAATCCGCACGCCCCTCAATGGATTGCTGGGGATGATCGCCCTTTCCCTCGACGGCCCGCTGAATGCCGAGCAACAGCAACAACTGTCCATCGCCCATGACTCGGGCAAAGTGCTGGTGGAATTGCTCAACGATATTCTCGACCTGTCGAAATTCGATGCCGGCCAGCTCGAGCTCGAACACATTCCGTTCGACCTCGGCTCAATGATCGAGGACACCGCCAACCTGCTGTCGCAGAACGCGGCGCCCAGCGTCGAGCTGACGTGCCTGATCGATCCGGCTTTTCCGGCGCTGGTGCTCGGCGATCCGACTCGCGTGCGGCAGATCGTCAGCAATCTCTTGTCCAACGCGCTCAAGTTCACCCGGTTCGGTCGGGTCGATGTGCGCCTGTCGACCTTCGAAGAAGGCGTCAGAATCGAAGTCTGCGATACCGGCATCGGTATCGCCCAGGACGCTCAGGTGAAGATCTTCCAGCCCTTTACCCAGGCCGGGGCGGGTATTACCCGACAATTCGGCGGCACCGGGCTGGGGCTGGCGTTGACCTACAACCTTTGCGAAGCCATGGAGGGGCGCCTCACCATCAGCTCGGAAGCGGGTTTCGGCAGCCAGTTCTGCGCCGATCTGCCACTGCCCTGCCACACCCGCGCCCTGCCACCGGCGACACTGCGCGGCAAGGTCATCGCGATTACCGCTGCCAGCAGCGGCCTGGCAGAGCTGTTGAAAAGCCTGTTGCCGGGATGGGGACTCGATTACCAGCAACGCTCGATCGATGACTCAATGATTGGTCTGAAGCCCGACATGGTGATCACCGATTGTCCGGAATGCCTGTTTGGCCTGCGCCCCAACTGCACCGCGCCCATTTTGCTGGTGACCGCTTATGGCAGTTTCATGCCCAGCGAACAGGCCAGCGCCCTGGCCCCCCTGCAACAACAGGCGCGGCCGTTGGCACGTAATGCGCTTTACCAGACACTGCGGCGAATCCTGCAACCGGAAGTCAACATCCTCAACGATGCACGCCTGGAAGCCCTCTCACCTCAGCGACGCGGTCGGGTACTGCTCGTGGAGGACAATCCGGTGAATCAGTTGGTGGCCAAGGGCATGCTCGGAAAACTCGGCTGCGAGGTGATTGTCGCGGCTCACGGCGGTGAAGCGCTGGATCAACTGGAACACAGTGAGTTCGATCTGGTGCTGATGGACTGCAACATGCCGGTGATGGATGGCTACGAAGCCAGTCGGCAAATCCGTCGCAGCGGGCGCTGGCCGCAGTTGCCCATCGTCGCCCTGACCGCCAACGCCATGTCCGAAGAGCGCGAACGCTGCCGTGCGGCGGGCATGAGCGATTACCTGGCCAAACCCTTCCGGCGCGAAGAACTGGCTGCGCTACTGGATTTATGGATGCCGACTACGACAACGACCTGATCTGCCCCAGCAGGTGATCGAGACCATCGCGCAAGTCATTGAGCCGGTCCAGATCGACGCCGCTGTCGCACAGCAAGCGGGCCTTGAGCGGTCCGACCTGATCACGCAATGCCTTGCCGGTTGGCGACAGGCTCAGGTGCACCTCGCGCTCATCCCGCGCCGAACGTTGGCGCTGAACCAGTTGCAACTGCTCAAGTCGCTTGAGCAGCGGCGTCAACGTGCCGGAGTCCAGCGCCAAACGCTCGCCCAGCGCCTTTACCGTAGGTTGATCAGGTGCTGCCTCCTGCCATTCCCACAACACCAGCATCGCCAGGTATTGCGGATAGGTCAGGCCGAGCTGATCAAGCATTGGCTTGTAGGCACGGATCACCGCCCGCGAGGCGGCGTACAGTTTGAAGCAGAGTTGGCTGTCGAGCTTCAGGGAATCGACGGACAAGGTGTTCATTTGAGCAGGGCTTCGATCTCGCGGCTCAGGTCCTGCGGCTTGGTCGCCGGAGCGAAACGCTTGACCAGCTGGCCGTCCTTGCCGATCAGGAACTTGGTGAAGTTCCACTTGATGCCTTGGGAACCCAGCACACCCGGCGCACGTTTTTTCAACTGCACGAACAGTGGATGGGCGTCGGTGCCGTTAACGTCGATCTTTTTGAACAACGGGAAACTGACACCGTAGTTCAGCTCGCAGAACTCGGAGATCGCCCCTTCGTTACCCGGCTCCTGCTTGCCGAACTGGTTGCAGGGAAAACCGAGCACCACCAGGCCCTGGTCCTTGTAGGTCTGCCACAGCTCCTCGAGGCCTTTGTATTGCGGAGTAAAGCCGCATTTGCTCGCGGTGTTGACCACCAGCACCGCTTTGCCGGCGAAGTCAGCCAGGGTCTTTTGCTCACCCTTGATGGTGGTGCACGGGATGCTCAGCAGGTTGTCGCTCATGATGTGCGCTCTGATGTGAAGGAATATGAGGCAAACATAGCGAGCAATTGAATTGTGTGCAATTTAATTAATAGGTATGACGGATCACTGAACGACAGTTGGCGCAGGAGCTGCCGAAGGCTGCGATCTTTTGATCTTGATCTTCGGCAATCGCGAGAAAACCAAGATCAGGAGATCGCAGCCTTCGGCAGCTCCTACAGGGGTCGCATTACGAGCGCGGCACCAGGTCCAGGCACACCGAGTTGATGCAATAACGCAAGCCTGTCGGCGGCGGACCGTCCGGGAATACGTGCCCCAGGTGCGCATCGCATTTGGCGCAGACCACTTCGGTGCGGATCATGCCGTGGCTGACGTCACGGATCTCGACCATGGCGCTGTCGCCGATCGGGGCATAGAAGCTCGGCCAGCCGCAACCGGAATCAAATTTGGTCTTGGAGTCGAAAAGCGGCTCGTTGCAGCAGATGCAGTGGTAAATACCGTCGATCTTGCTGTCATTGTATTTGCCGGAAAACGGGCGTTCGGTGCCCTTGAGGCGGCAAACGTTGTATTGCTCCGGATCGAGCATCGCCCGCCATTCTTCCAGGGTTTTTTCCAACTTTTCCATCATCACACCTCGGCAGCTGAAAAAGCCCGATCTGTACCTTTTCCACGGATCGGGCGGCACGTATGATTGCGCCTCGTCAAACGCCAGTCTGGCAGCCAGACCACGCGCATTCAAACGGATTTATGAGTGCTGCCTCTCAAGGCGTCAGCCTGTGTGAATACGCAGGATTCCCAGTACGGTGGTTCAGACGCCGCCTGGATCGTTCATTTTCGGGAACACATCGCCATGCAGGTCAGCAAATCGAACAAGCTCGCCAACGTCTGCTACGACATTCGCGGCCCAGTGCTCAAGCACGCCAAACGCCTGGAAGAGGAAGGCCATCGCATCCTCAAGCTGAACATCGGCAACCCGGCGCCTTTTGGTTTCGAAGCGCCGGACGAAATCCTCCAGGACGTGATCCGCAACCTGCCGACGGCCCAGGGCTACAGCGACTCCAAGGGCCTGTTCAGTGCGCGTAAAGCCGTCATGCAGTACTACCAGCAGAAGCAGGTAGAAGGCGTCGGCATTGAAGACATCTACCTGGGCAACGGCGTTTCCGAACTGATCGTGATGTCGATGCAGGCCCTGCTCAACAACGGCGACGAAGTGCTGGTGCCGGCTCCCGACTATCCGCTGTGGACTGCCGCCGTGAGCCTGTCCGGCGGCAACCCGGTGCATTACCTGTGTGACGAACAGGCCAACTGGTGGCCGGACCTGGCCGACATCAAGGCCAAGATCACCCCGAATACCAAGGCGCTGGTGATCATCAACCCGAACAACCCGACCGGCGCGGTGTATTCCAAGGAAGTGCTGCTGGGCATGCTGGAGCTGGCCCGTCAGCACAATCTGGTGGTGTTCTCCGATGAGATCTACGACAAGATCCTGTACGACGACGCCGTGCACATCTGCACCGCTTCGCTGGCGCCGGACTTGCTGTGCCTGACCTTCAACGGCCTGTCCAAGTCCTATCGCGTCGCCGGTTTCCGTTCCGGCTGGATTGCCATCTCCGGGCCGAAACATCACGCACAAAGCTACATCGAAGGCATCGACATGCTGGCGAACATGCGTCTTTGCGCCAACGTGCCGAGCCAGCACGCGATCCAGACCGCCCTCGGCGGCTACCAGAGCATCAATGACCTGGTGCTGCCGCAAGGGCGCCTGCTGGAACAACGCAATCGAACCTGGGAATTGCTCAATGACATTCCCGGCGTGAGCTGCGTCAAGCCGATGGGTGCACTGTATGCGTTCCCGCGCATTGACCCGAAAGTCTGCCCGATCCACAACGACGAAAAATTCGTGCTCGACCTGCTGCTGTCGGAAAAGCTGCTGGTCGTACAGGGCACCGCCTTCAACTGGCCATGGCCGGACCACTTCCGCGTGGTGACCTTGCCGCGCGTCGACGACCTGGACATGGCCATCGGACGGATTGGCAACTTCCTCAAATCCTATCGCCAGTAATCGGACTGGCCGCGTGCGACTTTTTAACGAAAGTCGCACGAGGATCAATTCAGCAACATATCTTTACCCCTTGCCGGGCATCCCCGCTTCAATTGTTCACCGACTTCATGTTTCGTGGCTGTGTCCAACAATGGCGGGGCTTGCGATGCGAATCGGCTGACAATCGCTTCCCGTATCCACGTCGGAAATGTCCTGCAAGCGGCTAGACTCTTGCTGTAGGACACAGTTTGAAATAGTCACCCGGTTGAATAGCCCGGTGCAGCACCTTATATACCCCGCAGTACGCTACATCTTTAGCAAAAGGAGATTTCTACAACCATGATGCGCATCCTGCTGTTTTTGGCCACTAACCTGGCGGTCGTGCTGATTGCCAGCATCACCCTGAGCCTTTTCGGCTTCAACGGGTTCATGGCGGCCAATGGGGTTGATCTCAACCTCAATCAGCTGCTGATTTTCTGTGCGGTCTTTGGTTTCGCCGGTTCGTTGTTCTCGCTGTTCATCTCCAAGTGGATGGCGAAAATGAGTACCAGCACCCAGATCATTACCCAGCCGCGCACACGTCATGAGCAATGGCTGCTGCAAACGGTCGAGCAACTGTCCCGCGAAGCCGGGATCAAGATGCCGGAAGTCGGGATTTTCCCGGCCTACGAGGCGAACGCCTTCGCCACTGGCTGGAACAAGAACGACGCACTGGTCGCGGTCAGCCAGGGCTTGCTCGAACGATTCTCGCCGGATGAGGTGAAAGCCGTTCTGGCCCACGAAATCGGTCACGTGGCCAACGGTGACATGGTCACCCTGGCACTGATTCAGGGCGTGGTGAACACCTTCGTCATGTTCTTCGCACGGATCATCGGCAACTTTGTCGACAAGGTGATCTTCAAGAACGAAGAAGGCCAGGGCATCGCCTACTACGTGGCGACCATTTTCGCCGAACTGGTCTTGGGCATTCTCGCCAGCGCCATCGTCATGTGGTTCTCGCGTAAACGTGAATTCCGTGCAGATGAAGCCGGTGCTCGCCTGGCGGGCACCAACGCGATGATCGGCGCGCTGCAACGCCTGCGCGCTGAACAAGGCCTGCCGGTGCATATGCCGGACACCCTGAGCGCGTTTGGTATCAACGGTGGCATCAAACAAGGGTTGGCTCGCATGTTCATGAGCCACCCGCCGCTTGAAGAGCGTATCGACGCACTGCGTCGTCGGGGCTGAGCGGTTCCGCAATAAAGAAAAGGCCCGCAGTGATGCGGGCCTTTTTTGTCTGTCTGAATTGTGTGGTGCTGACACTGGCCTCATCGCCGGCAAGCACAATCAACACAACTTAATGACTGGAAACCCGATAAACCCGTTCCTCAAGCCGCGTCACGCCGCTCTCGATGAACTTCCAGCTCTCACCCAGGACATCCTGGTCTTCCAGAATCTTCAGCGACCACACCGCGCCGAACAACCGTTGCACTTCATCATCAGGCACGGCAAACGGCGGCCCGTCTTTTTGCGCCTGGTCGTAATCCAGCGTGATCAAAAGCCCCAAAGTGTCTTTCGGCAGAATCCGGTTCAGATGAGCCGCATATTGCTCTCGCATCTTCGGTGGCAAGGCTATCAACGCTGCGCGGTCGTACAGAGCGCTGCAATCGGCAACATCGCCGGCAGTCAGGGCGAAGAAATCACCACACCAGATCTCGATCGACCCCGCCCGATACACCGTAAAAGGCCCTTGATCGCTGACATCCGGATCAAATTGGTGCTCGTGGAAAAAGTCTTCCACCGCTTTTTCCGACAACTCGACACCCAACACTTCGTGACCGCATTTCGCCAGCCATAGCAAATCCAGGCTTTTCCCACATAACGGCACCAGTACGCGCGTCCCGTCCTCCAGGCCCAACTGAGGCCAGTACCGTTGCAGATATGGATTCACTTCCGGCAGATGAAAGCCGATCTGATTCGACGTCCACCGCTTGTGCCAAAACTCCGGCTGCATAAATATCTCCGAAAATTCGATCAAAACACCCTAAAACTTATATTAGATTTAGATCAATGATCTGACTGAAGATGACGCCCATCTTAACTCTCAGGAGCTCATTCATGTTGCCCAGCCTGTATATATCCCATGGCTCACCCATGCTGGCCCTGGAACCCGGCGCTAGTGGGCCGGCTCTCGCGCGCCTGGCTGGCGAGTTGCCAAAACCCAGGGCCATCGTGATTGTTTCCGCCCACTGGGAAAACAATGAACTGTTGGTCAGCGGCAATCCGCAACCTGAAACCTGGCATGACTTTGGTGGCTTTCCCAAGGCATTGTTCGAGGTGCAATACCCGGCACCCGGCGATCCACAGTTGGCCGCAGAGGTTGTCCAGTTGCTGAAGCGCAGTGACTTGCCCGCCCGCATCGACACCGAACGACCTTTCGACCATGGCGTATGGGTGCCTTTGTCGTTGATGTACCCGCAAGCCGACATTCCGGTGGTGCAAGTCTCGCTGCCTACACGCGGCGGCCCTGCCCTGCAAACCCGCGTCGGGCACGCACTGGCCAGCCTGCGCGAACAGGGCGTTCTGTTGATCGGCTCCGGCAGCATCACCCATAACCTGCGCGAACTGGACTGGCATGCGGGTCCCGAAAGCGTCGAACCGTGGGCCAGGGAATTCCGCGACTGGATGATCGAAAAACTCGAAGCGAACGATGAAGCCGCGTTGCATGACTATCGTCAGCAAGCACCAAACGCTGTGCGCAACCACCCGAGTGATGAGCATTTGTTGCCGCTGTACTTCGCCCGTGGTGCTGGCGGGACTTTCAGCGTCAGCCATAAGGGGTTCACCATGGGTGCCCTGGGCATGGACATTTACCGCTTCGGATAATGAAAGAACCTGCGGCGGCCAGGCTCAGACCACATCAACGCCGACATGAATCGCATCGTGCCGCCAAAACTCCAGGTCACAATCGATCAGCCGCTCATGCTGGTCGTAATTGACCCGGGCGATGCGCAATCCCGGACTCCCGACCGACACCCGTAGCGCCGCAGCGGCATCCGCCGACAGCGCCGTCGGCACGATCTCGAAACGCACCCGCCCGTAGTGCAAGTCGTAATGCCGCGCGTACAACTCGGTAATCGACTGATTCAAATCAAACTCCAGGATCCCCGGAAAATACTGCGGATTGAGGTAGTGCTCCACATACAGCACCAGCCGCTCATCAATCCGCCGAGCCCGGCAGACCTGAATCACACTCGACAACGCCGGCAACTGCAGCCAGGCACAGACCGCTGCCGACGCCGGTTGCAGCCGTGCCGAAATCACTTCGGTGGACGGCACCCGCCCCTGAGCGCTGACCATCGCGTGAAAGTGACTGCGCTGCATCAGGTTATAAGCCAGGCGCGGCGGCGACACGAACCAGCCCCGACGCTCCTCGCGATAAATCTGCCCTTGGGCTTCCAACTGCAACAATGCTTCGCGCACGGTTATGCGTGTGGTGCCGAATAACTCACTGAGCTTGCGCTCCGCCGGTAACTTGCTGCCGGGCGCCAGCAGCCCGTGATCGAGTTGTTCCTGAAGAACCTGCCCGATAGCTGTCACCGCTTTGGTTGTCTCGATGCGCATCAACGTTACCTATCTGGACTAGACCAGCACTGTTTCGGGGCGAAACCGTCATTGGAAACGGCTCCTTCAACTATCAGCAAGCCTAGGCACTCCAGATGACTGACAGATGACAAAGGCGCTGAACGGTGCTGTCAGGTGCCTGCAATTTCATGGCCAAGTCCTTTCATATCAGCTCTTTAGCCATGGTCTACGCTTATCCCGAAGCCTGAGCGCTGTTGCACAAAAAATGGAGGCGGACCGCTGATCGACATCAAAATGTCATCAGAGGCGCCTAAATTGGCTCAGGTATTGCTGACCTAGACCAACACCACCGCAATCGCAGCGTTGATAACGACCAAAGGAGCTTCGGAATGAAACAGCTTTTCCTGGCATCACTGTTAGGCTCGACCATTGCCCTGTGCACCGCCGCCATGGCGGCTGATACCGATCTGAAAACCCTGGAAGCCGCTGCGAAAGCGGAAGGTGAGGTCAACAGCGTCGGCATGCCCGACAACTGGGCCAACTGGAAAGGCACCTGGGATGACCTGGCCAAGAACTACGGCCTGAAACACATCGACACCGACATGAGCTCGGCCCAGGAAATCGCCAAGTTCGCCGCTGAAAAAGACAACGCCAGCGCCGACATCGGCGACGTCGGTGCAGCATTCGGCCCGATTGCAGTCAAGCAAGGCGTGGTCCAACCGTACAAGCCAAGCACATGGGCTCAGGTTCCTGACTGGGCGAAGGACAAGGATGGTAACTGGGCACTGGCCTACACCGGCACCATCGCCTTCATCATCAACAAAAAATTGTTGCACGGCTCCGATGCGCCAACCAAATGGGCTGACTTGAAAGACGGTAAGTACAAGGTCTCCATCGGCGACGTGAGCACTGCGGCCCAAGCTGCCAACGGTGTGCTGGCTGCTGCTCTGGCCAACGGCGGCGACGAGAAAAACCTCCAGCCCGCACTGTTGCTGTTCGCCGACATCGCCAAGCAAGGTCGTCTGTCCATGTCCAACCCGACCATCGCCACGATGGAAAAGGGCGAAATCGAAGTTGGTGTGGTCTGGGACTTCAACGGTCTGAGCTACAAGGCGAAGATGGCGAATCCGGATGACTACACCGTACTGATTCCATCCGACGGCTCGGTGATTTCCGGTTACACCACCATCATCAACAAATACGCCAAGCACCCGAACGCCGCCAAACTGGCCCGCGAATACATCTTCAGCGACGCCGGCCAGATCAACCTGGCGCGCGGCAACGCTCGTCCGATCCGTGCCGAACACCTGACATTGCCGGCCGATGTTCAGGCTCAGTTGCTGCCTAACGAGCAGTACAAAAAAGTGACTCCGATCAAGGACGCGGACGCGTGGGAGAAGACCTCCAAGGCCCTGCCGCAGAAGTGGAACGAAGAAGTCATCGTCGAGATGAAATAAAGCTGCAGGAGCCGGCTTGCCGGCGATTGCATCACTGCGGTGCTCCGTCAGACCGCGGCGTATGGATCGCCAGCAAGCCGGCTGCTACACATTTTATCGATCCACCTGTTTCGCGGAGTTCCGCCCTATGAAGCACAACGTCATCCTTGTCGTGCTCGACGGCCTCAATTACGAGGTTGCGCGCCACGCCATGGGGCACTTGCAGGCTTACGTTGGCGCAGGACGCGCGGCGCTCTACAAACTGGAGTGCGAACTGCCGGCCCTGTCCCGCCCACTGTATGAATGCATCCTGACCGGCGTCACGCCGATCGACAGTGGCATCGTCCACAACAACGTCTCGCGCCTGTCCAGTCAGCGCAGCATCTATCACTACGCCACCGATGCCGGTCTTAAAACTGCCGCCGCGGCCTATCACTGGGTGAGCGAGCTGTATAACCGTTCGCCGTTCGTAGCCGCCCGGGACCGTCACACCGACGATCCCGAAATGCCGATCCAGCACGGACATTTCTACTGGAACGACCATTACCCGGATTCGCACCTGTTCGCCGACGCGGAAAACCTGCGCCTGCGGCATGCACCGAATTTCCTCCTGGTACACCCCATGAACATCGACGACGCCGGGCACAAGCACGGCCTCGACACCCAGCAATACCGTAACAGTGCCCGTTCGGCGGACATCCTCCTCGCGGACTACCTGCAAGGCTGGCTCGACGCCGGTTACCAGGTGCTGGTCACCGCCGACCACGGCATGAACAACGATCGCTCCCACAACGGCCTGCTGCCCGAAGAACGCGAAGTACCGCTGTTCGTGCTCGGTGATGCGTTCAGTTTCAACACCAGCGCTGCGCCCAGGCAAACCGAGATCTGCGGCACCGTCTGCGAACTGCTGGGTGTGACCCACGACAAACCTGTGTGCCGGGAGCTGCTCAAGTGAACGCCATGACTCGCGGCAAATGGCTGGCAGCCTTGTGCCTGGTGCCTTTCGCACTGTTCTTTATCGTGTTCGAGATCGCCCCGCTCGTCTGGGTGATGATCAACAGCCTTGAATCGGAAGAGTCCGGCTGGGGCCTGGCCAACTTCACCCGGATCTTCAGCTCGAAGTTCTACTTGCAGGCGATCCAGTACAGCCTCGAGATCAGCTTCTGGTCCAGCGTGTTCGGGATCATCATCGCGGTGCTTGGTGCGTATTCCCTGCGTCGGGTCGACTCGAAACTGCGCAACTTCGTCAACGCCTTCGCCAACATGACCAGTAATTTCTCCGGCGTGCCCCTGGCTTTCGCGTTCATTATCCTGCTGGGTTTCAACGGCAGCATCACCCTCATGCTCAAGCAGGCCGGGATCATTCAGGACTTCAACCTGTACTCGAAAACCGGGCTGATCATTCTTTACACCTACTTCCAGATTCCCCTGGGGGTGCTGCTGCTTTACCCGGCCTTCGACGCCCTGCGTGAAGACTGGCGCGAGTCCGCCGAACTGCTTGGCGCCAACGGCTGGCAATTCTGGCGACACATCGGTTTGCCGGTGCTGACGCCTGCGCTGCTCGGCACGTTCGTGATCCTGCTGGCGAACGCCCTCGGCGCCTACGCCACCGTGTACGCCCTCACCACCGGCAACTTCAACGTGATGACGATCCGTATTGCGGCGATGGTCTCGGGCGACATTTCCCTGGACCCGAACCTGGCCAGCGCTCTGGCCGTGGTACTGGTGGCGTTGATGACGCTGGTGACCGTCGTGCATCAGTTGCTGTTGAAGAGGAGCTACCATGTCTCGCGCTGAATTGGGCCCGGCCGGTGTTTATCACCGCGTCGTGGTGTACCTGCTGTTTGCCATTCTGTTACTGCCGCTGGTCGGCACCTTTATCTACTCGATTTCCAGCAGTTGGTCGGCAACCATTCTGCCCAGCGGTTTCAGCTTCAAATGGTACGTGCAGTTGTGGAGCGATCCGCGTTTCCTGAGTGCTTTCGGTCAATCGCTGCTGGTCTGCGTCGGTTCGCTGATCCTGGCGGTGGTGCTGATTTTGCCGCTGCTATTCGTGGTGCATTACCACTTCCCGAAACTCGACGCGTGGATGAACATCCTGATCCTGCTGCCCTTCGCGGTGCCGCCGGTGGTGTCGTCGGTGGGGTTATTGCAGCTTTACGGGTCGGGGCCGTTCGCGATGGTCGGCACGCCCTGGATTCTGATCGGCTGCTATTTCACTGTGGCGCTGCCGTTCATGTACCGGGCCATTACCAACAACCTGCAAGCCATCAACCTGCACGACCTGATGGACGCTGCCCAACTGCTCGGTGCCAGCACCTGGCAAGCAGCGTTCCTGGTCGTATTGCCGAACCTGCGCAAGGGTTTGATGGTGGCGTTGCTGCTGTCGTTCTCGTTCCTGTTCGGTGAGTTCGTGTTCGCCAACATCCTCGTCGGCACCCGCTACGAAACCCTGCAGGTCTACCTCAACAACATGCGTAACAGCAGCGGCCACTTCACCAGTGCGGTGGTGATTTCCTACTTCTTCTTTGTGCTGGTTCTGACCTGGGCGGCCAATATCTTGAACAAGGACAAAAGCGAATGAGCTATGTCAGCGTCCAACATCTGCAGAAAAACTACGCCGGCACCACGGTGTTCAGCGACATCAACTGCGAAATCCAGAAGGGTGAATTCGTCACCCTCCTCGGCCCGTCCGGTTGTGGCAAATCCACGCTTCTGCGTTGCATCGCCGGCCTGACATCGGTGGATGGCGGCAAGATCCTGCTCGATGGACACGATCTCGTACCGCTGAGCCCGCAGAAGCGCGGGATCGGCATGGTATTCCAGAGCTATGCCCTGTTCCCCAACATGACCGTTGAGCAAAACGTCGCCTTCGGTTTGCGCATGCAAAAGGTCAACAGCGACGACAGCCAGAAGCGCGTTGCCGACGTGTTGAAACTGGTGGAGCTGAATGACTTTGCTGCGCGTTATCCCCATCAGTTGTCGGGGGGGCAATGCCAGCGTGTCGCCCTCGCCCGCTCATTGGTGACTCGCCCACGTCTGTTGTTGCTCGATGAACCGCTGTCAGCGCTCGATGCGCGAATTCGCAAGCACTTGCGCGAACAGATCCGTCAGATCCAGCGCGAACTCGGCCTGACCACGATCTTCGTCACACACGATCAGGAAGAAGCGCTGACCATGTCTGACCGGATTTTCCTGATGAATCAGGGAAAGATCGTACAGAGCGGCGACGCCGAAACCCTGTACACCGCGCCCGTGGATGTTTTTGCCGCCGGTTTCATCGGTAACTACAACCTGCTGGACGCCGACAGCGCCACGAAACTGCTGCAACGACCGATCGCGCATCGCATCGCGATTCGCCCGGAAGCCATCGAACTGAGCCTGAATGGCGAACTCGATGCACAAATACGCAGCCACAGCCTGCTGGGGAACGTGATCCGCTACCGGGTCGAGGCCCGTGGCGTGGAACTGGTGGTGGATGTGCTCAACCGCTCGGCGGCCGATCTGCATCCCGATGGTCAGCGTCTGGCGCTTTCCATCGATCCGACGGCCCTGTGTAAGGTAGCCTGATGCCTTTGCTGATGTTGAAGAGAGAACTGCACTGATGGCCCTGGCAATTTTTGATCTGGACGAAACCCTGATCCACGGCGACTGCGCCACCCTCTGGAGCGAGCAAATGGGCCGCCTGGGCTGGGTCGATCCCGAGTCGTTCATGCGGCAGAACAACGAATTGATGGACGCTTACAGCCACGGCAAGCTGCGCATGGAGGAATACATGACCTTCAGCCTCGAGCCGATGATCGGACGCACGCCGGAAGAGATCGACCATCTGGTGGGGCCGTGGGTGGAAGACTTCATCGAACCGATCATCTTCAGCGACGCCACCAAGGCCATCGCTGCGCACCGTAAGGCGGGTGACCGGATTCTGGTGATCTCGGCGTCGGGTACGCACCTGGTCAGGCCGATTGCCGATCGCTTGGGCATCGACGAGATTCTGGGTATCGAACTGGAGGTGCTGCATGGGGTTTACAGCGGCCACACCGTTGGCACGCTGACCTACCGCGAAGGCAAGATCACGCGCTTGCTGGAATGGCTGGATGCGGAAGAGGAAAACCTGGAAGGCGCGAGTTTCTATTCGGATTCACGCAATGATTTGCCGTTGTTGCTGAAAGTAGAATTCCCACACGTGGTGAACCCCGATCCGGTGTTGCTTGAGCACGCTGAAAAGGCTGGCTGGCCGATCCATACCTGGAAATAAAAGCAAAAGATCGCAGCCCGCAGCAGCGCCTACACTTGAATGACGAACATCCTGTAGGAGCTGCCGAAGGCTGCGATCTTTTCAAAGCATCCCCGATCTCAGGTCAGGCTTTCGTCGATCACCAGCACCAACTTCCCCGCCACCTGATTGGTCGCCAACTCGGCAAACGCCGCTTCCGCATCCTTGATCGGAAAAGTCTTCGCCAACTGCGGACTCAACCGCCCTTCGGCAAACAGCGGCCAGACATGCTGGCTCAAATCGCTGAACAGATCCGCCTTGAACTGATCGTCACGACTGCGCAAAGTCGAACCCAGCAGCTGCACACGCTTGGCCAGCACCTGCGCCAGATCCAGCTTCGCTTCACGGCCACCCATCAAGCCGATCAGCACCCAACGGCCATCGCGGGCCAGCAGTTTCAGGTTCAGTGCGGCGTAGTTACCGCCGACCGGGTCGAGAATCACATCGAACGGCCCCAGGTCGCTCAAGCTTTCAAGTTCGTCGGTGCGTACCGCGCCCCCTTGGGCACCCAGCGCTTCACAGTAAGCCAGCCGCTCGGCAGAACCGACGCTGACCCAGCACGGGCTACCGAACGCCTTGCACAACTGAATGGCGGCTGAACCGATTCCACTTGCTCCGGCGTGCAGCAGAACTTTCTCACCGGGCTTGAGCCCCGCCAGATGAAATAAATTTAACCAAACGGTCGCATAGACTTCGGGTAGCGCTGCCGCCTCTACCAAGGACAATCCTTCGGGCACTGCCAGCACATGCCGTCCGTCGACAACCACCTCTTCGGCCATCCCACCCCCGGCCAGCAAGGCGCAGACCCGATCACCCACCTGCCATGACGACCCCGGGCCGACCTCGCTGATCACCCCGGAACACTCCAGACCCAGTACCTGACTGGCCCCCGGCGGTGGCGGGTAAAGTCCCGCCTTCTGTAACAAATCGGCGCGATTGAGGCCCGCTGCCGCCACCCGAATGCGAACTTGCCCTACATCACATGTAGGACTGGGCTCATCAAGCCACTCCACTTGACCTTCCACGCCTTGCAATGCTTTCACAGTGCCTCCATAGTGAGTCTGGACTGAGCCCGAAGCTGTATCGCCGGGCTTTTTGCATTATGCGACCGGCCCTTGTGGAACCGGCGACTTCAAAGACGGCCTAATATGCGTTATCAATTGTCCCCGCGTCGAATCAGCATGAAGCATCTGTTCCCCAGCACCGCCCTCGCCCTATTTATTGGTATCGGCCTGATGCCGATGTCGAGCAATACGTTCGCAGCCAATAGTTGGGACAAGCTTCAGCCTGATCGTGACGAAGTGATCGCCAGCCTGAATGTCGTCGAGTTGCTCAAGCGCCACCACTACAGCAAGCCCCCGCTCGATGACGCACGCTCCGTGATCATCTACGACAGCTACCTCAAGCTGCTGGATCCGTCGCGCAGCTACTTCATGGCCAGCGACATTGCCGAATTCGACAAATGGAAAACCCAGTTTGACGACTTCCTCAAAAGCGGCGACCTCAATGCCGGTTTCACCATCTACAAGCGCTACCTGGACCGCGTAAAAGCGCGTCTGGACTTTGCCCTTGCAGAGCTGAACAAGGGCGTCGACAAGATCGACTTCACCGCCAAGGAAACCTTGCTGATCGACCGCAAGGACGCTCCTTGGCTCAAGTCCACCGCAGAGCTCGACGACCTGTGGCGCAAACGCGTCAAGGACGAGGTTTTGCGGCAGAAGATCGCGGGCAAGGACTCCAAGCAGATCCAGGAAACCCTGACCAAGCGCTACAAGAACCAATTGGCACGTCTGGACCAGACCCGCGCGGAAGACATCTTCCAGGCCTACATCAACACTTTCGCCATGTCCTACGACCCGCACACCAATTATCTGTCGCCGGATAACGCGGAAAACTTCGACATCAACATGAGCCTGTCCCTCGAGGGCATCGGCGCCGTGTTGCAGAGCGACAACGATCAGGTGAAAGTCGTGCGCCTGGTGCCTGCGGGCCCGGCCGACAAGACCAAGCAGGTCGCACCGGCCGACAAGATCATCGGCGTTGCCCAGGGCAACAAAGAGATGGTCGACGTGGTTGGCTGGCGCCTCGACGAAGTGGTCAAGCTGATCCGTGGTCCGAAAGGCACCGTGGTGCGACTGGAAGTCATCCCGGCCAGCAATGCGCCGAACGACCAGACCTCCAAGATCGTGCCGATCACCCGCGAAGCGGTGAAGCTTGAAGACCAGGCTGTCAAGAAGTCGGTCCTCAACCTGAAACAGGACGGCAAGGACTACAAGCTCGGCGTCATCGAGATACCGGCCTTCTACCTGGACTTCAAGGCCTTCCGTGCCGGCGATCCTGACTACAAGAGCACCACGCGCGACGTCAAGAAACTGCTGACCGAGCTGCAGAAGGACAAAGTCGACGGCGTGGTCATCGACCTGCGCAACAACGGCGGCGGTTCCCTGCAGGAAGCCACCGAGCTGACCAGCCTGTTCATCGACAAAGGTCCGACCGTTCTCGTGCGTAACGCCGACGGCCGGGTCGATGTGCTGGAAGATGAAAACCCGGGCGCGTTCTACAAAGGCCCGATGGCGTTGCTGGTCAACCGCTTGTCCGCCTCGGCTTCGGAGATTTTTGCCGGCGCCATGCAGGACTACCACCGCGCGCTGATCATTGGCGGCCAGACCTTCGGCAAAGGCACCGTGCAGACCATTCAGCCGCTGAACCATGGCGAACTGAAACTGACCCTGGCCAAGTTCTATCGGGTTTCCGGTCAGAGCACACAGCATCAAGGCGTTCTGCCGGACATCGATTACCCGTCGATCATCGACACCAAGGAAATCGGCGAAAGCGCCCTGCCGGAAGCCATGCCGTGGGACACCATCCGCGCGGCGATCAAGCCGGCGAGCGATCCGTTCAAACCGTACATCACCCAGCTCAAATCCGAGCATGACGTGCGCACGGCCAAGGATGCGGAGTTCGTGTTCATCCGCGACAAACTCGCCCTGGCGCAGAAACTGATGGCGGAAAAAACCGTCAGCCTCAATGAAGCCGATCGTCGTGCACAACATACCGATATCGAAGCCAAGCAGCTGGTGATGGAAAATATCCGTCGCAAGGCCAAAGGCGAAGAGCCGCTCAAAGAGCTGAAGAAAGAGGACGAAGACGCACTCGCGGCCGAGCCGGACAAGACCAAACCAGAAGACGATGCCTACCTGAGCGAGACGGGTCGGATTCTGTTGGACTACCTGAAACTCAATACCGCGGTCGCCAAGCACTGAGTGGTGACAAGCAAGATGATGGCAATTTAATGCTGACGCTCCCGTAGCGTCATCAAACAGTCATCATTCTGTCGTGAAATAAAGGACTGGGAGCCTCTTTTTATCCAAGAGCGCTCCCAGTCCTTTTTTTATCGCCAGAGATCGCCATGACCACTACCGAACAGCTGGGTGCGTTGAGTTCAATACTGACTCAAAGCGGTTTGCACAGCCTGTTCCAGCCAATCATTTCGCTCTCTGAACGACGAATTATCGGCTACGAAGCCCTCAGCCGCGGCCCCTCCAACAGCCCGTTGCACTCGCCTGTCGCCTTGTTCGCCGTCGCCCGCCAGGCCGGCCGTTTGAACGAGCTGGAAATTGCCTGTCGCGAGAGCGCTTGCCGACGGTTCAATGAACAGCAACTGCCCGGCAAACTGTTTCTCAACGTATCGCCGGAATCCCTGCTCGAAGCCGCCCACCAGCCGGGTCGAACCCTGCAACTGCTACAGGATTTCGGCATACCGCCCAGCCAGGTGATTATCGAACTCACCGAACAGACCCCGATCGATGATTTCCAGCTGCTGCAAAACGCGCTGCACCACTATCGGGCAATGGGTTTCTCCATTGCACTGGATGATTTGGGGGCGGGTTATTCGAGCTTGCGCCTGTGGTCCGAGCTGCGGCCTGACTATGTGAAGATCGATCGGCACTTCATCGACGGTATTCATCAGGATGCACTCAAGCGCGAATTTGTCGGATCAATCATGCAAATCGCCAAAGCCTCCCGGGCGCAAGTGATTGCCGAAGGTATCGAACTGCCTGAGGAACTGGCCATATTGACCGATATGGGCGTCGATCTGGTCCAGGGCTATTTGCTCTGTCGGCCCCAGGAACATCCGCCCCGGGATGCTCGAAGCCTGATGCCCAAGCAGGACAGCTCCGCCGTGGCGCTGAATGACGAAGGCAGTGACCTCAGTGCCCTTTTGAAGGATCAGCCAGCGGTCGCGCGGGATACGCCGACCGCGACGGTACTGGAAGCCTTCCGTCGCCAGGCCAACCTGAACTCGCTGGCGGTGCTCGACGAACACGGCCATCCCTGTGGCATCGTTCACAGGCATTCGCTCTCGGACGCCCTGCTCAAACCCTTTGCCACCGACCTGTTCGCCCGCAAGCCCATCAGCCGCTTGATGAACGATGACTTTCTCGCCGTCGAGATGAGCCAGTCGCTGCAACAGGTCAGCCGCCTGATCACCAGCCGCGCCCGACAACGCATTGAAGAAGACTTCATCATTACCCTGAACGGCGGGTATCTGGGGTTGGGTCGGGTGATCGACGTACTGAAGCTGATTACCGAACTGAAGATCCAGCAGGCCCGCTACGCCAATCCGCTGACCCTGCTACCGGGCAACGTACCGATCCAGCAGTGCCTGACGCGCCTGCTGCAACAGCAACGGGAATCGGTGATCTGCTATGTGGACATTGACAGTTTCAAGCCCTTCAACGACATCTACGGCTACGGTCGTGGGGATGAAGTCCTGCTGTGCCTGGCGCAATGCCTGAATGATCGCGTCGACCCTTCCCGCGACTTTGTCGGCCATATCGGCGGCGATGATTTCCTGCTGGTGCTCGGCCCGGAAGACTGGCGTAAACGCTTGAACCAGTTGCTAGACGATTTCCAGAGCCAGTGCCGGCGCTTCTACCGCAGTGAACATCTGGAGGCAGGCTGCTTCATCGCCCCGAACCGCCAGGGAGTACGGCAGGAATTTGCGCTGCTGTCACTGTCGATCGGCGTGGTGCATTTACATCCACAGGCCTGTGGACAACTCGATGCGAGCCAGTTGGCGGAAATGGCGTCGCAGGCCAAGCATCACGCGAAGAATGTGCCGGGGTACAGCGTGCATGTGATTGACAGTTTGGCGCTGCCTGCGCGAGAGGATGAAGTGCTGATGGGGCAGCGATGACTGGGCGTAAGCCTTCGCGGGCAAGCTCGCTCCCACAGGGTTTGGTGTCGAACGCAACATTCACCATCGACACAAGAACTGTGGGAGCGTGGCTTGCCCGCGAAGGCGTCAGACCGGCCGACTCAGATCAAGAGGTTCACCCTTAACCGCGAGACGCCAACTCTTTCAGCTTCATCTCAGCCAACGGATGCCCGGCCTTCGCGGCCATTTCCCAAAATCGCGCCGCTTCAACCGGATCCGGCGCCTTGCTCGCCGTCCCGGCCAGGCAGATCACGCCCACCTGATACGCCGCCTTGCCATCCCCCGCCAACGCCGCCAGGCGCAGCAAGCGAACGCCTTCCTCACGAGCCCCCAGGCCAACGCCGCGAAAGGCCAGGATGTGGCCATAGAAGCTTTGAGCACTGACGTCACCCAGATTGGCCATGCGTGCGAACTGGCCTTCGAGCCAGCGCCAGCCACGGGGCTGGCGCACGAACCATGTCCAATGAAACAACCTGCGGGCCAACCAGTAACCGGCTCGCGCCTTGAGCTTTAAAAACACTCAGGCTTCCGCCGATTCGGGGTATTCGTATTCGAAGACTCGCACCACTTCCGAGGCATGCCACGAGGCGGCAGCAACACCATCGGACGGCCCGGAGAAACGCCCCAGGCGCTCGACACATTCGAAGAACCCAGTGCGCGGCAGGCGACTGGCGCCCTGACTGATCACCAGCGAGCTGCGCAATGGCTGCTCGGCCTTGGCGTCCAGTGCGGCCAGGTGTTCAAGGGCGGCGGTCAGGGTTTGCATTGCCGGCGTGGGCAATTGCAAACGCTCGAGCAGCGCTCGATAGGTCAATAAATGGCGCTGGCGGCGCGCCTGATCCAGCTCGCCCAGCAACCCGTCCCAATGTTGACGACTGATGCGTACGCTCACGATTCTTCCCTCCACCCTGGCACCGTCAATTCCCAGGCCAGGCTGCGGCGAATCGCAGCGTCGGGTTGACGCTCACCACTTTCGATCAAGGCCAGATAAGACGGGCTGATGCCTACCGTGCGGGCGAGCGCCTCAATGGCGATGCCCTTCCCTTCGCGCAAACTGCGTAGTTGATCCAGACCTGGAAGAATCTGGTCTGGTGCTGCGGCGTGACGCACTGGCGCGTCAGGTGCCGGTTGTTCATTGATGCCTGCTGCTTTCAGTAGAGCCTGATACTGAGCCCACGGCAGAACCGCATATTCGGGCTCGCCTTCGCGTGTGATTATCTGAATATCCATGACTTCCCCGTAGGACAACGACACTTAGCGAGTCGGCGCTTTTCCCTAGAAGTGTAATCCTAACAGCGGCCAAGGTCGCGGGGGGTATGAATATAGGGATGATCCTGAATCGGCTCAGTTTTTTTTCGGTCCCTGAAGCTGAAGTTGCTCCGGGGTGTCGGGCAGTCGCTCGACCACCGCGAGTTTTTCCGGCAACTGGCGGTTGCGCCATGCACGGAAAGCATTGAGTTCGTCATCGAGGACTTTCATCAGCCAGGCGAGCACGGCGATGTCATCGAGCATGCCGAACAC
This sequence comes from Pseudomonas sp. IT-P100, assembly GCF_949767185.1. NCBI lineage: Bacteria > Pseudomonadati > Pseudomonadota > Gammaproteobacteria > Pseudomonadales > Pseudomonadaceae > Pseudomonas > Pseudomonas sp. IT-P100. The sequence goes on along the minus strand of NZ_CATKQK010000004.1, from coordinate 118,355 downwards.
CGGGATGAAATCCGGAATCGCATCCACCGGGCTCAGGAAGTACATCAGGCCTGCCACCACCGAGATCAGCGCTTTCGGGCTGATGGCGCGGTACTCGCCACGCCAGTACGCCAGGCACAGCGCCTGCAGCAGGCGCAGGTCGTCTTTGAGCTTGCCCAATCGGTTGCCCTGGCTGGCGCCTTTGCTGGCCACCGCGAACAACAGCGTCGGCAATCGTCCGCGGGCGAGCAGGCGGCCGGCCAATGGCAGGAAACGAGCGAAATTCCAGGGTGCTTTCATCATTCCTCCCACTGAAATGTTATCCACACAAATTGTGGATAACCTTGTGAACAGACCTGCATTTCACGGCTGAAAGCCCCGTTTCATAAGGGCTTTGCTCAGATCGGGCGTTTTTTACTCACATAAAAAAACCCAAGATTTCATTGACTTGGCGCTCTGACGCGGTTAGCGCGGGCGTCCTCAATGGCTATGACTCCAGCGTACCGCGTCCGTTCGCTTTGTTTACCCTCACCAACCGCCAGATGCAACAACGCCCCGCATAAGCGAGGCGTTGTTGTCAGAGCAGACGCTGATTACTTCGCGGCGTCGTCTTGCTTGGCTGGATCCTTGATCGCCAGCAGTTCCAGGTCGAATACCAGCACCGAGTTGGCTGGAATCGCCGGGCTTGGGCTTTGGGCGCCGTAAGCCAGTTCGCTAGGGATGTACAGTTTGTACTTCTCGCCAACGTGCATCAGTTGCAGGCCTTCGACCCAACCCGGAATCACGCCGCTAACCGGCAGATCGATCGGACTGCCGCGCTCGACGGAGCTGTCGAAGACGGTGCCGTTGGTCAGGGTGCCGGTGTAGTGAACAGTCACCACGTCAGTCGGCTTAGGCTGTGGGCCATCCGCTTTTTTGATCACTTCGTATTGCAGGCCCGAAGCAGTGGTGGTGACACCGGCTTTCTTGGCGTTGTCTTCGAGGAATTTCTTGCCGGCGGCTGCCGACTCTTCACTCATTTTGGCCATGCGCTCTTCAGCGCGCTTTTGCAGCGCGGCGAAGGCTTCGACGAGTTCTTCGTCCTTCAGCTTCTGTTCTTTCTTGCCGACGGCATCTTCGATGCCCTGGGCTACGGCTTTGGAATCCAGGTCATCCATGCCTTCCTGAGCCAGGCTCTTGCCCATGTTCAGGCCAATCCCGTAGGAAGCTTTTTGCGCCGGGGTTTTCAGCTCTACGCTGGTCTGCGAATCACAACCCGCAAGTACCAGGCTAACCAGGGCCACCGCCGCCGCCAACCGATGCTGTTTCATGCTATTTCCTTGTTCATGCGCCTAAAGGGCAATCGAGTAAAGCCGCGAGCTTATCAGGCGGCCACGACCAATGGCTACCGGCATGAGAGCAGGAAACTTCTGATAAGTTCAGGTGTTTTAACGCATTTCCGGAATCAGATGATGAAGCCTCTGTCATCTTCGCCTCACAGACACAACTGAGCAGTCCCACAACATCTGGCGTAATGGCCACTTGCCGCACGCCTGTAGCTGAGGCATAAGAGAGCGACAAATCGACAAGGATGTTTATCTTGCGCCTCTTTTATCGCTTGCTGGTTCTGATCGTACTGTTGCTGGGCGTGTGCCTGGCCGTGATTCTGTATTACGTCGCCAACCCGAAATTGCCGACCTGGACACCTGCGCAGCAGGTGCATTATCTCGAGCAGTGGAGCGCGACGGACCGCCAGACCTACTACTTCACGCCTCAAGGCACCCAAGTCAAAGGCTTGCGCTACGACTGGTTCAACGCGCTCGAACTGCCTTTTTCGCAACAGCGCTTTGCCGCTCCGGAATACCTCGCACGCTTCGGTTTTCTGGTCGATCCCGCGCAGAAAGCCACGCCCAATAACCCCGGCAACCTGCCCGTGGGCTTTGCCCGTCATCAAAACCCAGGCAGCCCGGATCAGTTTCTGGACATTACCTGTGCCGCCTGCCACACCGGCGAGTTGCGTTTCAACGGCCAGGCTATCCGCATCGATGGTGGTTCGGCACAGCACGTCTTGCCTTCCAGCGTTCCGACACTGCGCGGTGGCAGTTTCGGACAGGCACTGGTCGCCAGTCTCGCTTCGACATACTACAACCCATGGAAATTCGAACGTTTCGCTCGCAACGTGCTGGGCCAGGACTACGACGCCCGGCATCAACAACTGCGTAAAGACTTCAAGACCTCTCTCGACACCTTCCTGAAAGTCGCCTGGAACGACACCCACCGCGGGCTCTACCCGACCGAGGAAGGCCCTGGCCGTACCGACGCGTTCGGACGCATTGCCAACGCCAGTTTCGGTGACGCGATATCACCCACCAACTATCGGGTAGCCAACGCGCCGGTCGACTATCCACAACTGTGGGACATGTGGACCTTTGACTGGGTCCAGTGGAACGGCTCGGCACAGCAGCCTATGGCGCGCAATATCGGTGAGGCCCTGGGGGTAGGCGCCACGCTGAACTTCTTCGACAGCAACGGGCAGCCCCTCAAGGGCGACAATCGCTACCCGTCCAGCGTCCGGGTGCGCGATTTACACCAGATCGAAGAAACCCTGCAGCGACTCAAGCCGCCGGCCTGGCCGGAAGCCCTGCTGGGTGCCATCGACAAACCGCTGGCGGCCAAGGGGCGTGCGCTGTTTGCAGAGAACTGCGCCGGTTGCCACGTTCCGCGGGCGACCCAGGAAGGCGAACGCTGGGTACAGCATTTGCACATGCTGCCCGTCGACGTCATCGGCACCGATCCGACTGCCGCGAACAACATCGCCAACCACCGTTTCGATCTGACGGCTCTGCAATGGGACCCGGCGGAGCTTGCGCAAATGGACGTCAAGTTGCACCCCGAACCCAAGGAACCGCTGGATCTGAGCCAGCTGTCAGTGGCCAAGGGCCTGGCCTACGTCACTGCGTTCGTAGAAAACCGCGCTTACCGTGAGGCCAAGGTCACAGCGGAGGAGAAACCCAAGCTCGACGGTTTCGGCCTGCCGATCGGCGTTCGAGAAAAAGTGGCCTACAAGGCGCGGCCACTGGCGGGCGTGTGGGCGACGGCGCCGTTTCTGCATAACGGTTCGGTGCCGAGCATTTACCAACTGCTATCGCCCCAGGATGAACGCGCGACCACTTTCTACAAAGGCACGTTCGACTACGACCCGCGACACCTGGGCTATCGCACCGAAGCCTTCACCAACGCATTCCTCTTCGACACGCGCTTGACCGGCAACCACAACAGTGGCCACGAATTCCGCGCCGGTGAGCGTGGCAACGGAGTGATCGGCCGGTTGTTGCAACCCGAGGAGCGCTGGGCGCTGTTGGAGTACCTGAAAGTGTTGGGCGGCCCGCTGGAGGCGCAACTGCCATGATCATGACCACCTTCAAAAAGGATTTGCCGATGCTCGCCCGATTCTGGTTGTGGCTGGGCCGCCTGCTCGGCAAAACCCTGCTGATTCTGCTGTGCGTCGGCCTGCTCGGATGGGCGCTGGTCACTGCCTGGTATGCCTGGCAGCACCGCGGCCCGGTCTCGGCACTGGAGCAGATTCCGGAGGGCGAAGCCGCCATGACCCGGGATGTGATTCAGACTGCCGTGCGCATTGTCGACCAGCACCGTGAAAGCACCCGCTACCTGCGCGACGCCCACGCCAAGGCCCATGGCTGCGTGAAAGCCGAGGTACAGGTGTTGCCGGAACTGGCGCAGGACCTGCGCCGCGGCGTCTTCAGCGAACCGGGCAAGCGCTGGCAGGCGACCATGCGCCTGTCCAACGGCAACGCTTATCCGCAGTTCGACAGCATTCGGGATGCCCGGGGCATGGCGATCAAATTGTTGGATGTGCCGGGCAAGCCACTGCTGGGCGATCGCCAAGGGCAACACGAGCAGGACTTTGTGATGTTCAGCCATCCGAACTTCTTTGTCAGCGATGTCGCCGAGTACCGTCAGAATGTCGCGGCTCAGGCTGACGGAAAAAAGATCATGGCGTTTTTTCCTGGCTGGGATCCGCGCACCTGGCAGGTCCGTCATTTGTTCATCGCCCTGGCGACACTGTCCCCGCCGCCGGAAAGCCCGACACGCACCACTTATTTTTCGGTATCGCCGTATAAATTCGGCGAGGCCAACGCCAAGTTCCGGGTGATGCCGGATTCGGACAACTGCCCGGCCTACACCTTGCCCAAGCAGAACCAGGATCTGCCGAACTTCCTGCGCAGCGCCCTGACTCAACAGTTGTCCACGGACCGGGTGCCGGCGTGTTTTGTCTTGCAGATCCAGCGCCAGGATGCGAACAGGTTCATGCCGATCGAAGACACCAGCATCGAGTGGCGCGAGCAGGATGCGCCGTTCGAAACCGTGGCCCGGATCACCCTGCCCCCTCAGGACTTCGACACCCCGGCGCAAAATCTGCAATGCGACAACCTGTCATTCAATCCATGGTTCGGCCTGGAGGCTCATCGTCCGATTGGCGGTATCAACCGGCTGCGCAAAGCCGTGTACGAAGCGGTCAGCGACTACCGGCACAGTCGAAACGCCGAGCAGTAAGCAGAAACGAAAAAAGCGACCCGCGGGTCGCTTTTTCAATGGAAGCCAGCAAAGCCAAACTCCAGACAGCAAAAAGCCCGCATTGAGCGGGCTTTCCGTGGTGACCTGGCGTTCAGCGTTCCAGATTACCGAATATGGCGCAGCGGACGGGACTCGAACCCGCGACCCCCGGCGTGACAGGCCGGTATTCTAACCGACTGAACTACCGCTGCGCGTAGCGTTGAAAGTAAGTGGTGGGTGATGACGGGATCGAACCGCCGACATTCTGCTTGTAAGGCAGACGCTCTCCCAGCTGAGCTAATCACCCTTTACCTTCGTTGCGGGGCGCATTGTGCCACAGATTTTCATAACGTGTTGATTTAATTGATAAATAACTCAAAAAAATCTGAAAACCGGTGAAACGACGCATCCTGCAGGAACTTCAGGCAGAAAAAAACCCGCGTTAGCGGGCTTTTCCGTGGTGACCTGGCGTTCAGCGTTCCAGGTTACCGAATATGGCGCAGCGGACGGGACTCGAACCCGCGACCCCCGGCGTGACAGGCCGGTATTCTAACCGACTGAACTACCGCTGCGCGTAACACTTGAAGCGAATGGTGGGTGATGACGGGATCGAACCGCCGACATTCTGCTTGTAAGGCAGACGCTCTCCCAGCTGAGCTAATCACCCTTCACTTTCGGTGTGGCGCGCATTCTACGGAGCGACCTCACCTCTGGCAAGCACTTTTTTAAATAATTTTTTCAGGCCTTCCAAAGGCTTAGAGAAGGGTTGGCCTATGGCGCCACGAAGAGAATAATGCCCCACTTTGTATAAAGGAGAGACTCGCCCCATGTGGTTCAAAAACCTGCTTATCTATCGCCTGACCCAAGATCTGCCTTTTGATGCCGAGGCGTTGGAAACTGCACTGGCCACCAAACTGGCGCGTCCTTGTGCAAGCCAGGAGTTGACCACCTACGGTTTCGTCGCGCCATTCGGCAAGGGCGAAGATGCACCTCTGGTGCACGTCAGCGGCGACTTCCTGCTGATCTCCGCGCGTAAAGAAGAGCGCATCCTGCCGGGCAGCGTCGTGCGCGACGCCGTGAAGGAAAAGGTCGAAGAGATCGAAGCCGAACAAATGCGCAAGGTCTACAAAAAGGAACGCGACCAGATCAAGGATGAAATCATCCAGGCCTTCCTGCCTCGCGCCTTTATCCGCCGTTCGTCGACCTTCGCAGCCATCGCACCGAAACAAGGTCTGATTCTGGTCAACTCGGCCAGCCCGAAACGCGCCGAGGACCTGCTGTCCACCCTGCGCGAAGTCATTGGCACACTGCCGGTGCGTCCACTGACCGTGAAAATGTCCCCGACCGCCACCATGACTGAATGGGTCACAACCCAGAAAGCCGCGGACGATTTCTTCGTGCTGGACGAATGCGAACTGCGCGACACCCACGAAGACGGCGGCATCGTGCGCTGCAAGCGTCAGGACCTGACCAGCGAAGAAATCCAGTTGCACTTGAGCACTGGCAAAGTGGTCACCCAGCTGTCGCTGGCGTGGCAAGACAAACTGTCTTTCGTCCTCGACGACAAGATGGTGGTCAAGCGCCTGAAGTTCGAGGATCTGCTGCAGGATCAGGCGGAACAGGACGGCGGCGAAGAAGCCCTCGGCCAACTGGATGCCAGCTTCACCTTGATGATGCTGACCTTTGGTGATTTCCTGCCGGCGCTGGTTGAGGCGTTGGGTGGGGAAGAGACACCTCAAGGCATCTGATTCTACAAATCGGCGGCGCCTGTAAAAGATCGCAGCCTGCAGCAGCGCCTACATGGGAATGCGTTTCCCTGTAGGCGCTGCTGCAGGCTGCGATCTTTTTTTGCCAGCGGCGTATGCTTAGCTCCCTAACGCTTTCTTACAATAAGGATCAGGCCATGCGTGCACTGGCTGCATTGAGTCGTTTTGTCGGCAACACCTTCGCTTACTGGGTTCTGATTTTCGCCGTCGTGGCCTTCTTGCAACCGACGTGGTTCATCGGCCTGAAAGGCGCCATCGTCCCGTTGCTGGGGCTGGTGATGTTCGGCATGGGCCTGACCCTCAAACTCGAAGACTTCGCTGAAGTCGCCCGCCATCCGTGGCGTGTGGCCCTGGGCGTCGTTGCACATTTCGTGATCATGCCCGGTGTGGCATGGTTGCTCTGCCAGGTTTTCCACTTGCCGCCGGAAATCGCCGTTGGCGTGATTCTCGTCGGCTGCTGCCCGAGCGGCACCTCGTCGAACGTGATGACCTGGCTGGCGCGTGGAGATCTGGCATTGTCGGTTGCCATCGCCGCCGTGACCACCCTCCTCGCTCCGCTGCTGACCCCTGCATTGATCTGGCTGCTGGCTTCGGCCTGGTTGCCGGTGTCGTTCATGGAGCTGTTCTGGTCGATCCTGCAAGTGGTGTTGTTGCCCATCGTGCTCGGCGTGGTCGCTCAGCGCCTGCTCGGCGCTCGGGTTCGCCACGCGGTGGAAGTGTTGCCGCTGGTTTCCGTGGTCAGCATCGTGATCATCGTCACCGCTGTCGTCGCTGCCAGCCAGGCGAAAATCGCAGAGTCCGGCCTGCTGATCATGGCCGTGGTCATGCTGCACAACAGCTTTGGTTACTTGCTCGGGTACTTCACCGGGCGTCTGTTCAAGCTGCCCTTGGCCCAGCGCAAATCCCTGGCACTGGAGGTCGGCATGCAGAACTCCGGTTTGGGCGCCGCGCTGGCCAGCGCGCATTTCTCACCGCTGGCGGCGGTGCCGAGTGCGTTGTTCAGTGTGTGGCACAACATTTCCGGAGCACTTCTCTCGACGTATTTCCGCCGGATGAGCGAGAAAGAAGATCGAGAGACAGCAGCTCGACAAGCAACCGAATAAGCGACCAGCTTGATCCCCGGTTTAATGATGGGCACTATATTGCGCAACGCGAGGACGACCTCGCGGCTCGATCGAGTCATTAATCTGGGGACGACCCCGTCAATCGATGGAGGTCTCTCATGTCCTGGGTCATTCTGTTTTTCGCCGGACTGTTCGAAGTAGGCTGGGCTGTCGGCCTGAAATACACCGATGGTTTCAGCCGCCCTCTTCCCACCGCATTGACCGTTGCCGCCATGGCCATCAGCCTTGGCCTGCTCGGCCTTGCCATGAAGGAACTGCCGCTGGGCACCGCTTATGCGATCTGGACCGGCGTGGGTGCGGTCGGCACGGTCATCGCCGGGATCATTCTGTTTGGTGAGTCCATGGCGCTGTTCCGGCTCGCCAGTGTGGCGTTGATCATTGCCGGGTTGATTGGATTGAAAGTCAGCACCTAGCCATTGCCGGCTCATAAAAAGCCCGCTCCCCCGGCAATACCGGGGGAGCGGGCTTTTTCACCGACATGAAAAACCGATCAGCTTTCAGCCAGCACCCTGCGCTCACGCGCCGCGACCGGAGCCTTCTCCACAGGTTCAAGCTGCATGCAGCGTTCCAGGAACAGGAACATGTAGTCGTAGCTTTTGCACACCGCCTGACGCAACTCCGCCTGCAAGGACTTGCTCGGATTCAATCCTGCCAGCGTGCAGATGATTTCCAGCGCCTCCCATGGATGGGCGTCGTCGTACTGGGCATGCATCTTCAGCCACTTCATGGCCCGCTTGCGATCTTCCTCGGGGAACGCTGCCGCATAGACACCACTGGAGCAGACGAGCGCCGACCACTCACCTGTCGCGCCTTCAATGGCGTAGTTGGTGGCAGCAATGGCAACGATCAGCGAATCTGCCGAACTGGTGTGCCAGCACCAGTGGCTCAAGGCATGAAGTTCCGGGGCAACCTGTTGCGCCTGCAGATCTTCCAGGCTGACACCGTGAGCGCGGCTCCAGTGCACCCAGTAATCGGCGTGGTTCAATTCCACACGGATGTTGCGCATCAACCAGCGGCGCGCCATATCCTCGCCGGGGTGGCGGGCAAAACGGGTCTTGGTCAGGTTCTGGGCCATATATAACGCGAACTGTTCGACCACCGGCCAACCACCAATCAGGTAGTGACGCATGGTTTTGGCGCTGAGTTTATTGTCTCGCATGCGCCTGTACAGTTCGTGTTCGACAACCCGGCGTTTACTCTCGCTGCAATCCTGGATCAGTTGCTGAGCCCAGGCGGGGTAACTTGCAGCTTCCATGAGGGGGCCGGTTCTGTTGAATGTGTCGATCACTGTCGGGTTCCTTTTGATTGTGATTGTAAGGATCAGCAAGAGATTTCAACGGAACGTGCCAGGCGCCTTGAATAACAACGGCTGTCGCCTGGCAGGACGACTTTGCAAACTATCGCAGGTAAACAGATGCGGGCGCTCAATCACATACCCTTGAGCGTAATCCACCCCGATCTCAAGCAATGCCTGCTCGATCTGGGGTGTTTCAACAAACTCGGCAATCGTACGCTTACCCATGACATGCCCGATGTGATTGATCACTTCGACCATGGCGCGGTTAATCGGGTCGTCCAGCATATCCTTTACGAAACTCCCGTCGATCTTCAGGAAGTCTACAGGCAAATGTTTCAAGTAGGCGAATGAGGACATACCGGCGCAAAAGTCGTCCAACGAAAAGAGACAACCTAAGCCTTTGAGTTCATTAATAAATCTAATTGCACTTCCAAGATTGGAAATAGCGCTGGTTTCAGTAATTTCAAAACAAATCATTTCAGGCGGTATGGAGTAAGTAATGAACTGTTGACGCAGGAAGTCCAGGAATGCCTCATCTCCGATAGTTGTGCCTGACAGATTAATCGCACACATCGCCAACGGCCCTTTATGTTTCTCCGCTATACATTGGGCAATGATCTTGAAAACATTCTGCACAACCCAACGATCAAGCGAAGTCATCAGGCCATAACGTTCCGCCGCCGGAATAAAGCTGTCGGGCAATATCATGCGCCCGGCTTCATCATGCAGGCGCAACAGGATTTCGATATGACCGCCACCCTGTTCGACATGACCCAATGTGGCGATTTCCTGGGCATACAGACAAAAGCGGTTCTCTTCCAGCGCCATGTGCAAGCGCTGCACCCAGGCCATTTCGCCAAAGCGCAGGGACAGTTCAGAGTCATCGGCGTGATAGACCTGGACCCGGTTGCGGCCCTTTTCCTTGGCCATGTAGCAGGCCATGTCGGCGGCGCGCAGCGACGTTTCGAGGGTGGTCGGGTGCTGATTGATATGCACCAGCCCGATGCTCACGGTGGTCACGAACGGCCGGCCTTTCCAGACGAAGTGCAGGTTCTGCACGGTCTGGCGCAGGCCCTCGGCGATTTTCTCTGCGGCTTCCGGCGCACAACTCTCCAGCAGGATGCCAAACTCGTCGCCGCCCAGGCGGGCCAGGGTATCGCCTTCGCGCAGCCCCGATTGCAGCAACGCGCAGATATGCCGCAACAACTCGTCTCCCGCCGCGTGGCCGCAGGTGTCGTTGACCAGTTTGAACTGATCCAGGTCGAGGAACATCAGGGCATGGCGCCCCACCTGCCGCGTCAGGTTATGCAGCACCTGCTCCAGCCGATACTCGAATTCGCGGCGGTTGGCGAGACCGGTCAGGGCATCATGGGTCGCCTGCCAGGACAGATTGGCAATGTACTGCCGCTCCTGGGTCATGTCGTGCAAGACCAGCACGGTTCCGCTGACCTTGCCGGCATTACGGATCGGCGCGCCAACCAGCGTGACCGACACTGTGCTGCCATCCAGGCGTTGAATCAGTTTGGAGTGTTCGCTGCCGCCGCTGAGCTGGCCGCTCAGGATGTGTTCGATCAGCGTAAAGCCGTCGGCCTGGGCGTTTTCGTCCAGCAGATTGAACAGCGCTGCCAAGGGCAACCCTGTCGCCTGCTCGGCCTTCCAGTGCGTCAACGCTTCGGCGGCCGGGTTCATGTAGGCAATTGCGCCGTCGACATTGGTGGTGATCACGCCATCGCCAATCGATTGCAGAGTGATCTGCGCGCGTTCTTTTTCCAGCTGCAGCGCGTCGGCGAAGGCATGGCGCTGCTTTAGCAGTTTGTGCGTGCGCATCAGGGCCAGGACAATCAAGCCCAGCGCCGTAGCAAGGTTGGTCACCAGCAACAGCCGCAGGATCATCCGCGAGCCTTCACCCAAGGCATCGCTGAAGGCCTTCGCCGCCGGTGTCACACTTTCGTTGATGACGAATATCTGATCTTTCCAGCGCTTGATATCGGCATCGGTGGCCCGTCCGGTAGTGATGCGCTGATGCATTTCCCGCGCAATGTCATCGAGTTGCACCAGATACGCGTCGCCTACCCTCCAGAGGTCAATGGCTTTCTCGTGGTAACTGAAGTGCCGGAAATTGAGGTACAGCCAGATCACGCTGGACACGTCGTCCGGGTGGTTCCCACCCTTGAGAACCCCCTGGCGTGCCGCTTCAATGTCCGGAGGCTGATGGTCCAGCGCCAGACGCAACTCGTGGCCGCCCTGAGGCACGGCGATGGAGTTCTGGTATTTGAGGAATATCCTCTCGTCGCGGCTGTCCGCGTAGAGGTTCAGGTAATAGATGGCGTCTTTCTGGCCCTTGGACCAGAGGCTTTCGCCAGCGACGTAGCCGCGCACCGCCGAAAGTACATAAAGGCTGACGCCGCCCAGCAAGGCCTGAAACAGCACGACGGCGATAAATGGCCAGACAATGCCCAACAACCGGGGCGTTCCGAGAGTCCGCGTTCGATTCATGAGGTCCCTTGTTTTAGCACTGCCCGATCATCATCCAACGTGATCGCTACAGCTAGACTAGGGTGCGTTTTCGATCCCGGCAAGCGGGCAGCCCTTTCTATGGGCAACTGTCAGTAAATAACTGTTTTCAGTGAGATGCAGACACACCACGCGCACCAGTTCCCCGAAAAAAAACGCCATCACATAACTATGTACCGCTCCCTCTTGCTCATTTTCTCTTGAAATCGGACCACGTCTACATCGCTGTCGAGCGATGCACCGCCCCACTAATAATCAAGAGAAAGCCCACTAATGCCAACAGCCACTCCAAGCGCGACACATCCCTCCTCACCCTCACATGCTCAAATGCATAAAGGCCAGTTAGAAGATTACGAACTCATGCTGACGGCGATGCGTGACGTCAATCTGCACAACTCAATACCGATTCGGCGTTTTTCACCGCTACATAGAGTGAGCGAGGACGGGTACAACGCGTTGTGGCAATTACTGCGCGATAACGACTACATAGCTATGTGTATAAAGCTCAAGCTTCAGCACTCTGATCTTTACGCTAGCTTCAATGATGGCAACTTTATCTATCAAGCCTGGGATACCGATGGCAACCGAGTTTCTTTGGCATTGACGGAGTTTTCAAAATGGCAGGCGCTGAAGGTCCGGATCGAACGGGCCGCGACGTTACTGGGAGGAGCGATACACTCTAACCGCTATATCACTATGGAGAGGATATGCCAGTTTTACGGGCTTACCCCGTGGAGGCGGCTACATCCGCAGGAACATCCCGCTGCTATCGCAGCCCTTGAAGAAAAAATCGCCATCCACCGCTTGAGGCTGGAATACGATTTCGACGCGCTCGATCTAAAGCGCCCGCTCACGGTACAGGATCGGGAAAAATTTCAGCTTCTCCAGCAAGCGTCTCCTGACACTCCACTCGATGTGCAACTACTCCATAACGATCAGGTTCGCGCCGAAATAATTGACGCAGTTAATCTGTTTCTTCCTGAGAACGAACCGTTACTACTGCACTATTTAGCCAAAAGCATTCTTTCCTCGGAAACGATCGGGCAAGTCCGCGCGACACCGACTGTTTATCTGGAAAAAATCCTGCGAAGCCCTGAGGCTGAAAAGCTGGCCGACATCTTACTGAGCACAATGAAGTGGTACGGCGGAGAAGCGGACGAGCAGACCTCTCCATTCATCCGGACCAGACTGGTCGCCAACGCGCTGCAGTATTGGCTTTCTGCACAGACCCAGGACAACCCCGCTTTGATCGCCGGTTATGACCTGCAGTCCCGCGCCAATTGGGGAAAGGGATACAAGGCTATCCGCAACGAATTTGAAACCCATTTGCGCACTGCAAAATTGGCAGCCACGGTAAAAGAAACAATCGTCATGGCCCAACTTTTTTTACCCCGGTTTCCGATCGAGTTTCGCGTCAGGGATATTCCGGAAGATCTTGCATATCGGAGTTCGGCCGTCTGGGTCAACTTCGTCAATGGAGTCAATTTCGTAAACGCCGTCTCACCTGAATTACTGGACAGGCTGAGCTTCCAGCAGTTGGTCAACGTGCCCATGCACCGGACCGAAGTGGCAACGACGGAAGAATTGAATCTCATCAGTCTCACGAGGCTGCCTCCCACGCTGGATTGGGCCACCACCCTCGGTTTCATTGCGCAAAAGCCCCTCAAGGACTACACGCAAGCCGACATCGAACGAGCCTGCTCCGAACTGGAAAAACACTCGAAAGAGGTCAATCAAGCGGTTCTGCGCATCAATGAGGAGCCACCCAAACGCCTGTCCATTGCCAAGGCTGAAATACAAACGCTGTTCGGAAACGAAGCCTTCACTACCGATGGACGCAAACTGGCCAGGTATGACGAGTTGGCTTCGATCGGCTTTCGCGACCCACCGCCACTCAGGGGCAAGGAATACAAATATTACTCGTTCGCCGATGTGTTGGCGTCCGGCATGTTCGACGATCGGCAACGTTGGTTTGTGACTAAGGCCGACGGCGTGACCTTAAGCAAACAATGGATCAGGATGGACGGGGACCGGTATGTAAAAACCGAGGGGCCGTGGCCGGTTCCCGGTCGCAACTGGGAAAACCGCCTTCGGCCAGTTCTGTCACCGTGGAGCAAAATTCCCGATGTTCCTGCGCTGTTTGACGAAGCCTTCAAGCAGCATCTGGAAACAATCACGGCGGCCTATCAAACATTGATTAGAACGCTGTTAACCTCACTTCCATATGCCGACCGCCTGGCCCTGGAGGTGGGCGAAGTGAAGATTTACAGCCTGCGCAAGGAAACCAGGAAAGTCGCCGCCAAGGACGAGACGCCCGAAATAACCTTGCCGCTCAGAGCGCGCAACGGCGTGATACTGCAAGCGACCCAAATAAAAGAACCCATCGGGGACGAAGCCGCGGTTGGCGCGACCACTTTTTACGAGCTTCTCCCAAAAGCCGGTGTGATACGTCGTCTCGAAAACTTTGATGCGACGTTGTTGACTCCCCGGATCGGGGCAATGGCAACCACCTCCAGTGGTGCCTATATGGATGTCATCCGCGACAGGCATTTACCCTTCGACTGGGACGCGCACTCAAACGGCACCCAGCCTAAGGCATCGGCCTTCTGCGAGGCCATAATCGATCAACTGCCACCGGCGCTCAGCGCAGTTTCCGAGGTCACCGAGAATCATCAACGCGCCCCGTTGACCCTGTCTTCCAGCCGCTCAGCGGCAATCAGCCGACATATAGCCACCGAACTCCTGTTCGTTGACCCGCAAGCGTTGCGCACGTTTGCGAAGGGTCAGACCAAGTTTGAACGGGAAGACGCTCAACGCAGAAAGATATTGATGATCGCAAAGATGTTTGTGCCGTTCTGGGGGCCAGTCGAAGACTTGATGTCAGACGATAAGAACCGCATCGCGTTGGGAATAGTCGGCCTGTTTTTCGACGTGATTTCGTTTGTGATCCCCATTGGCAAATTCGCCACGGGATCGATAAGACTGATCAGCAACGCGGGCCAGCTGGCCACTCGAGCAACGCTTCCTTCATTCACCACGCTGACAAAAACGCTGTTGGTATCGACGCTACGAGCGTTGAACCCGCTTGAGATTGTTCCCGCGCTGCTCAAAGGTTTGGGAAAAACGGCGCAGTACACTTACAAAGGCGTCACGTTCAGATTCAACCAACTTGCGGGAAAAATCCGCTACTACGAGTACGTGCGCAGCTTGCCTCAGTTGAGCGACGCCGGACGCTGGATGCCTGCAACGCGGGTTGATCAGTTAGCCAGCATTAAAGGCCTGCACGATGTGCCAATACGCAACATCGGCGCCTCTGGCAAGACGGACATGCGCTTGGTCGATCCATTGTCCTCAAAGCCCTACGGCCCTTCGTTAAACACCCGCGCCAGTGATTTCTCGCCAGGACAATCGCACTACAGCCCCCTGGAAAGCGGCAATCAGCAATCGGTTGTGGAGCTAGCCAACACTCGCCACGTACGCGAAGTACTTGAAGTGGACGGCCGAACCACGCTGTTCATCGATGACGTACCGTATCGACTGAAAGGCGACACGCTGTATCGTGCTGACTTGATTGACCCGAGCGATTGGCTGAAATCGATCCCTTGCCGACCGCGACGCGCCCCGGGAGACGTGTGCACAACCCGTTATGTCATGCGAGACCCGGCCCCGATACCCGCGGAGGGCACGTTCGATGAAACCAGGGGCTGGGCCACCTGGTTCGGCGACAGCATTTACACACCGGGCGCTGCCGACGCGCCCCTGACAAGGGTTTCGTTGGCCACTCACACAACACTCGACGCGACGATGGAATTCCGCAAAGGCATGTACGGACGGGTCAAAGTCAACCTCACTGAAAAGGGTGTGACCGATACCTTCCACTCCGGAGCCGTCATCGCCGACTCGGTCGACGGATCGAAACAGTATGTTTTCACACGTCTCGATGCAGGGGATTTTTACGTTGCCGAGCTGGCGAAAGGGCAAAACCTGCGTGAGGCATTGGTCTTCAAGCAGGCGTCAACCTTGTCCGCCGAACTGCGGCGCGAGTTGATGGTGGTGTACACCGGCTCGTTGAATGCCAACAACATAGCGAATATTTATGGTGTGGATCGGGTTGAGCGCGCGCTAAAAACGATGGAAGAGATCGCCATACCCATAGGCGGCCATGCCAATCCACCCGATACGCTCAGATTGATCAAGGTCGATACCAGCCCAGGCGAGGCGGTCCTGTTCGATCACTCGACGCGAATGATCGTCACCCAGCTGCCCAAAGGTGCAACAAGCTGGTCGCGCAGCAAGGTCGCATCAGAAGCCCTGCGTCAAAGAACAGTGGAAATTTTCGATACATTGTTCCTTGAGCCGAGCATCGTGCTGAAAAATGCCGACAACGCATTGAGGATCGACGGCACGATGAAAAAGCTTCACAAGCTTATCCCTCGTCACCAGCGCTCGTTCAGCCCCAGAAACATCGCTTATGCCGAAGTCGTCACCGCCACCGGGACGCGGGAAGTTTATGTAAGCGTTTCGGGAGCACAGGGAACGACGGGATATCTGCCTTTGTTCAGAAGTAATCTTGGCGCCTCTCAGGTCAAGGTGGGTGCAGCGACCTACTTCAATGTTGATATGAACGAAGTTTTTCCCAGCACATCACTCCGAGTATCGGATGAAGGCAAATTACTCGCGGTGCCGGCGACAATAAAAGATATTGAAAGCTATACCCCGATACTGACTCACAAACCCACCTCACTGGACAGTGAAAGCAAGCTGATCAGCGTGATTCGCGAAAAGTACCCCGATCCCGGATCGATCGAAACGGTTAACGTCGCCACGACCATGCCACCCTGCGAATCCTGTTCGGTTGTTATCAAGGAATTCGGTTTCGACGGCGGTGAAAATGCGCTGAACGTCCTGTGGCACTGATCTAATGTTGTTGCAAATGCCCATACAGCTTGGCGTACAAACCACCCTCGGCAATCAGTTGCTGATGGTCGCCATCTTCGGCAATCTGCCCGCCGTCGAACACCAGCACTCGGTCGGCCTGCTTCACGGCTGACAAGCGGTGCGCAATGATCAGGGTGGTGCGGTGGCTGAGGAACCGCGCCAATGCCTGGTGCAGGTTGTATTCGGTGGCGGCATCCAGCGCTGAAGTGGCCTCGTCGAGGATCACCACTTTCGGTTCGGCCAGCACCATCCGTGCAATCGCCAGGCGTTGGCGCTGGCCGCCGGACAAGCGCACGCCGGAACGCCCGACGATACTGTCCAGGCCGTTGGGCAATTCCCGAACCGTGTTGTGCAGTTGTGCAATTTCCAGTGCTTGCCAGCAGGCTTCGTCACTGCGCTCACGGCCCATGGTCAGGTTGGCGCGGATGGTGTCGTTGAACAGCGCCGGATGTTGCAGGACCACCGCGACATTCTCGCGAACCGTTTCCAGTCCGATCTCCTGCTGGGTCGAACCACCGAAGCGGATGGTTCCTGCCTGTGGCGTATAAAGACCCAGCAGCAACTGCACCAACGTACTTTTGCCGCCCCCGCTGGCGCCGACAATCGCGACTTTTTCACCGGGAGCGATGGACAGGTTCATCTGGTTCAGCACCAGCTCGTCGCCGTAACCGAAACTCAATCCCGTGACTTCGATACCCACGGTTTCACGACCGTTGAACGGGTCGACCCCGCCCGGGTATTCCGGCTCATCGGCACGGGCCAACAGTTCGTTGATCCGCGACAACGCGCCACCGGCGGCGTAGTAGGCGTATTGCAGATTCAACAGCTGTTCCACCGGACCGATCATGAACCACAGGTAGCTGAACACCGCGAGCATCTGGCCGATGGACAGGTCGGAAAACAACACCGTAAGCATCGCCGCGGCGCGAAAAATATCGATGCCGAACTGGAACAGCAAACCGCTGGCCCGGTTCGAGGCATCGGTTTTCCACTGCGAAGTCACCGCGTAATCACGTACTTCGCGAGCTCTCTGGCCGAGGCGCCCGAGGAAGAAGCCCTGACGGTTGCCAGCGCGCACTTCCTGGATGGAATCGAGGGTTTCGGTGAGCGCCTGGGTGAAGCGCGAGGTACTGTCGTTCTCGAGTTTCTTCAGGTGTTTGACCCGCTTGCCCAGTAGCACCGTGGCGTAGATCACCAACGGGTTGAACAGCATGATCAGCAGCGCCAGTTTCCAGTGCATCCAGATCAGGATGCTCGCCGTACCGACCAGGGTCAGCATGGCGACGAGGAAACGGCTGAGGGTTTCACCGACGAATTTGTCCACGGTATCCAGGTCAGTGACCAGGTGCGTGGTGACCGTGCCGCTGCCCAGGCTTTCGTACTCGCCCAGCGAGATGCGCTTGAGCCGTTCGATCAGCCTTATGCGGATGCGGTAGACGATGTCTTTGGCCAGTGCCGCAAACAACTTTGCCTGCACCACGTTGAACAGCAAGGCACCACAGCGCAGCAACAAGGTCACCAGCAGCATCAGGCCGATGTACCCCGCCGCTTTCTGCCAGCCTTCGGGCAGCGCGTGGTTCATGATCTTCAGCGCAGAGTCGCCATGCCCCAGCAGCACTTCATCGACCAGCAACGGCAAGAGCAAGGGAATCGGCACGCTGCACAACGTTGCCAGTACGGCCACGCCGTTGGCGATCCACAGGGCTTTCTTGTGATGCAGGGCCAGTCGGCGGATTTCCGCCCAGCTCAGACGGTCGACACGTGTAGCGGTTGCGGTGTCGTCAGGCTGGTCATGCACAGGCAGCGCGCTCCAGCCAACGGCCGAGCAGCGGTGACAGAACGCTTAGAGGCTGATAGCCATTGGTCAACAACGCCAATTGACCATCACGCTCCGCCAGCAAGGTGGGGAAACCGGCGATGCCGAGGTCCTGCACCCAAGTGAAATCGGCCGCTGTCGCGGCATGTTGATCGGCGCGGTCAAACGCGGCCGCGAACTCGATGCGTGGCAAACCGGCCTGCTCCGCCAGTTCCACCAGTACACTGGCGTGGGTGACATCGCGGCCTTCTGCATAAAACGCATGCTGGATCAGACCGAGCAGTTTCCATGCGCAATCCGGTGCCAGGCTGCGCGCCGTCACCAACGCCCGACAGGCGGGTTCGGTGTCGTACACAAAGCCTTCGGGCAGCGCGCCTTCGGTCTTGAAGGGTTGGCCGGTGGCCTCGGTGACGGCTTGCCAGTGTTCAAGAATGTAACGCCGGGTGGTCGGCTCCAGCGCCGAACCACTGCCAGTGCGCAAGCCACCCACCACCAAATGCACGTCCACACCCGCCGCCTGCGCCTGTTCGACCAGCGCATTGGCCACTGGCGCAAAACCCCAGCACCAGGAACACATCGGGTCCATCACATAGAGCAGGCGGCGAGCAGACATGGTTCAAGCCTCGGAAGGGGTTTGCTTGTAGTTGTAGCCGATCGGGTGCGGCATGTTGCGAGCCTTGGCCAGTTCGATCTGTTTTTGCCGATCGATGGCGCTGCGACGGGTCTTCTCGCTCAGCTTATCCCAGCAATGCGGACAGCTGATGCCAGCCACGTAGTGCTCGGACGCGCGGTCTTCGACACTCACCGGCGTACGACAGGCGTGGCACTGATCGTAGTCGCCTTCGCTCAGGTCATGGCGCACGGTCACGCGGTTATCGAAGACGAAGCAGTCGCCCTGCCACTTGGTTTCTTCCTGCGGCACCTCTTCGAGGTATTTCAGAATGCCGCCCTTGAGGTGATAGACCTCGTCGAAACCCTGGCTGAGCATGTAGCTCGAGGCCTTTTCGCAGCGAATGCCACCGGTGCAGAACATCGCGACTTTCTTGTGCACGGCCGGGTCGAAATTGGCTTTGATGTAATCGGGGAATTCACGAAAGCTGGTGGTCTTCGGATCGATGGCGCCTTCGAAAGTGCCGATCGAGACTTCGTAGTCGTTACGCGTGTCGATCAACAGCACTTCCGGATCGCTGATCAGCGCGTTCCAGTTCTCTGGATCAACGTAGGTGCCGACCTTTTTGTTCGGGTCCACGCCTTCGACGCCGAGGGTGACGATTTCTTTCTTGAGTTTGACTTTGGTGCGATAGAACGGCTGCTCGTCGCAATACGACTCTTTGTGGTCGATGTCGTCCATGCGCGGGTCGTTCTTGAGCCACGCCATCAGCCCGTCGATGCCTTCGCGGCTGCCGGAGACGGTGCCGTTGATGCCTTCTTCGGCGATCAGCAACGTGCCTTTGATGCCGTTGTCGACCATCGCCTGCAACAGTGGCTCGCGCAGGTCGACGTAATTTTCCAGGGTGACGAACTTATACAGTGCCGCCACGACAATCTGTTGTGTCATGGGTGATTCTCCAGGTGGCTACCCTCGTAAGGGGTGAACCGGATGCGAAAAAAAACGCGCCGGGTAAGCGGCGCGTTGCGGATTCTAGCAAAAACGGTGTGGTTTTAGGACTGCAAGTTGCCTTGTGGCGAGGGAGCTTGCTCCCGCTGGACTGCGAAGCAGTCCCAAAACCTGCAACAGGGTTCTGTCTGAAAGAGTGGAGTCGCCAGCATTACGACTGCTGCGCAGCCGAACGGGAGCAAGCTCCCTCGCCACAACAGCCCTTCTGCCCTTCTGCCCTTCTGCGCTTCTGCGCTTCTGACCTTCAGGTTTTCAGCCCATCAACCTTTCACATCAATGTTTGCTACCGCCAGCACAGGTCGGCGAGGCCGGGGCCGCGTCGATCTGTGCCCATTCCTCTGGCGTGTAGGTATGCAGCGCCAACGCATGGAACTCGCCCATCAGCTCACCGAGCGTGCCGTAGACTTTCTGGTGACGCTTGACGCGGTTGAGCCCCTCGAACTGCTGGCTGACCACCACGGCCTTGTAATGGGTTTGCAACCCACGACTGTGCATATGGCTTTCATCCAGCACTTGCAGGTGCTCGGGCTGTAACAGGCCCAGCGTCGATTCGATGCGTTGTTGCATGGTCATACCGGGCTCCGCTTAAGGCTTTTTCTTGACAGCAGGAGCAGCAGCACCGGCTTTAGGGTCCAGCTCGTTGGTCATGTCAGCCAGCAATTTGTTGACCACAGGCACCGCGCTTTCCAGCTTGGCCTGGGTCATCTGGGCCGATTGCTGGGTCAGCTGCGGCATTTTTTCCAGGACTTTCTTGCCCAGTGGCGACTGGTAGAACGCGACCAGGTCCTTGAGCTCGGATTCGCTGAAGTTGGTGGTGTAGAGCTTGACCATGTCCGGCTTCAGCTTTTTCCAGCCAATGGCTGCGTCCAGGGCGGCGTTGGCCTTGGCCTGGTAGGTTTCCAGCAAGGCTTTTTTCGATTCAGGGGCTTTGGTCTGTTCAAAGCGCTGAGCGAACATTTGCTGCACTTGCATGTACACCGGAGTGCCCAATTTGTCAGCGTGCGCCAGGGTCAGGAAAGCTTCGGCACTGGCGTTGTGGCTGGCGGTATCGGCAAAAACAGGGCCGCTGGCGCAAACCAGTGCAACCGCGGTACAGATGGCACGAAGACGAGTCATCGAGTTTCCTTTTCTAGCAGGCGAGGTCAAACCCCAAGGGCATCCATTCTGCGCCTAAAAAAGTGTGTCGCTCAACCCCAAGCCTTGTCGGGCCTGATTTAGAGGGGTTGAATGGTCATAATCCAGACCGATGGAACCACGGCCGGCGATCACGGCCTAAACTGCGCTATCAGACTGACAGGAGTGTGCATGATGAGCCGTATCGAGACCGACAGCCTTGGCGAGGTGGAAGTGCCGGATGAGGCCTACTGGGGTGCTCAGACGCAACGCTCGCTGATTAACTTCGCCATCGGCAACGAGCGTATGCCGCTGGCGGTGCTGCATGGACTGGCGTTGATCAAGAAGGCCGCGGCGCGGGTCAATGACCGCAATGGGGATCTGCCCGCCGACATCGCCCGTCTGATCGAACAGGCCGCCGACGAAGTGCTCGACGGCAGCCACGATGACCAGTTCCCGTTGGTGGTCTGGCAGACCGGCAGCGGCACCCAGAGCAACATGAACGTCAACGAAGTGATCGCCGGGCGCGCCAACGAACTGGCTGGCAACCCGCGAGGCGGCAAGTTGCCGGTGCATCCCAACGATCACGTCAACCGCTCCCAGAGCTCCAACGACTGCTTCCCCACTGCGATGCACATCGCCGCCATGCAGGCGGTGCAGCACCATTTGCTACCGGCGATCAGCGAGCTGTCGGGAGGTTTGGCCGAGTTGTCCGCACGTCACATGAAACTGGTGAAGACCGGTCGGACGCACATGATGGATGCCACGCCGATCACCTTCGGTCAGGAACTCTCGGCGTTCATCGCGCAACTGGATTACGCCGAACGGGCGATCCGCAGCGCCCTGCCTGCCGTGTGTGAACTGGCCCAGGGCGGCACCGCGGTCGGCACCGGGCTGAATTCACCGCACGGTTTTGGCGAAGCGATCGCCTCCGAGCTGGCTGCGCTCTCCGGTCTGCCGTTTGTCACCGCCCCCAACAAGTTCGCCGCACTGGCGGGCCATGAACCACTGACCACTTTGTCCGGCGCGCTGAAAACCCTGGCCGTGACCCTGATGAAAATCGCCAACGACCTGCGCCTGCTGGGCTCCGGGCCGCGTGCCGGTTTTGCCGAAGTGAAATTGCCGGCCAACGAACCCGGCAGCTCGATCATGCCCGGCAAGGTCAACCCGACCCAGTGCGAAGCGCTGTCGATGCTGGCGTGTCAGGTGCTGGGCAACGACGTTGCCATCGGTTTCGCCGCCAGTCAGGGGCACTTGCAATTGAATGTGTTCAAACCGGTGATCATCCACAACCTGCTGCAATCAATCCGATTGCTGGCCGACGGCTGCAGCAACTTCCAGCAGCATTGCATCGCAGGACTGGAACCGGATGCCGAGAAGATGGCTGAACATCTGGAGCGTGGTTTGATGCTGGTGACGGCGCTGAACCCGCATATCGGGTATGACAAGTCGGCGGAGATTGCCAAGAAAGCCTACGCCGAGGGCCTGACGTTGCGGGAGGCGGCGTTGCAGCTGGGGTACCTGACGGATGAACAGTTTGATGCGTGGGTAAGGCCGGAGAATATGCTGGAGGCCGGGGCGAAGGGTTAAGATTTTGGGCGGCCTTTAGTCAGTCATCGCGAGCAGGCTCGCTCCCACAGTTGACCGAGTACTCCTGTGGGAGCGAGCCTGCTCGCGAAGAACGATGACGCGGATTACCCTGCCGCCATCCGAACCTTCCGGGCCTTGAGCCCCGCAATCAACGACGGCCCCAACGCCACCAGCGCCGATCCCAGCACCACCAGCACCGCCCCGCCATACCCAAGACCATTGATCGTCTCGGCCTGCACATAGTCCGGCCACAACCACGCCGCCGTCGCCACCGCAGCGAACGTCACCAACGGCGTGATCGCCAGCGTCGCACTCACCCGCGAGGCTTCCCAGTGCGCCAGCGCTTCGGCAAACGCGCCATACGCAATCAGCGTGTTCATGCAGCACGCCAGCAACAGCCAGCCCTGTAGCGGAGTCAGTTGCAACGCTTCCAGTGGATGCACCCACGGCGTCAGCAACAGCCCGCAGAACAGATAGATCACCATCATCACCTGCAATGAATTCCACACCGTCAGCAGTTGTTTCTGCCCCAGGGCGTAGAACGTCCAGACCGTGGACGCCAGCAACACCAGCAGCACACCCGCCGTGTAGTCAGTCAACGAGGTGAGCAACTCGGCCAGGCGCTGATTGAAAAACAGCCCGAAACCAATCAGCAACACCACCAGGCCAATCCCCTGCCCCACGCTGAAGCGTTCCTTGAACACAAACAGGCTGGCGATCAGCAACATGATCGGGCCCATCTGCACCACCAGTTGCGCGGTGCCGGGGCTGAGCAGGTTCAGTCCCATCAAATACAACACGTAGTTGCCGACCAGGCCGAGCACCGCCATCAGCACCAGCCAACCACCGCGCGGCCCGAGCACTTTGCGGCTCGGCAGGCGCCTGGTGGCGGCCAG
Source organism: Pseudomonas sp. IT-P100 (assembly GCF_949767185.1). Taxonomy (NCBI): domain Bacteria; kingdom Pseudomonadati; phylum Pseudomonadota; class Gammaproteobacteria; order Pseudomonadales; family Pseudomonadaceae; genus Pseudomonas; species Pseudomonas sp. IT-P100. The sequence goes on along the minus strand of NZ_CATKQK010000004.1, from coordinate 95,150 downwards.
GTAAATGAACAGGCATCCGCCGGACACCATCAGCCGAAACCAGGTCACCGTGACCGGGTCCATCACCAGCAGCACTTGCTTGAGTTTGATCGGCAGGATTCCCCACAACAACGCGGTCAACAAGGCCAGGAACAGACCGTAAACCCAGCGACCGGATGAAATGTGCATGCGTACCCCAAGGCCAGATGGCAAGAATCGTCATTCTAGGCTCAGCGGCGCCTGGCACACAGGGACAGTTGGCAAGCAGACGCAAATGAAACTGTGCGGGTCGCAGCAATAAATTGGCGATTTGCCGTCGATCGGTTGGCCAGGCGCGGTAAGCGGTTCATGCATAAGCTCATTGGATCCACCCACCTTCAGGAGACCGCCATGTATGGCATGCGCGCCCAGGACAACGCCCCCGCCACACACTTTCGCAGCGACCGGATGTGTCGGGTAAACGGGGAATTGTATTTCAGCACCCGGGAAAACACGCAAGAGGGGCCGTTTGAAAACCCGGAGGCGGCGGCGCGGGAGATTGAGGCTTATGTCGCGCGGATGCAGCTTTTGAGCGCCAGCCGATAGACCGAGGCGCCTGCATCGTGGGCAAGTCGGAGCGGCGGTACGACGATCCGACTTGCCCACGATGACTATGTAACTGTCCCTACAAATACCAAGGCAATTACTGCACCGCTTCAAACAACCCCGTGGCCCCCATCCCGCCCCCAACGCACATGGTCACAACGCCGTAACGCAAGTTCCGCCGCTGCAATTCCCGCACGAGATGCCCAACCTGACGCGAGCCCGTCATGCCGAACGGGTGGCCGATGGAAATCGACCCACCATTGACGTTGTACTTCTCGTTATCGATTCCCAGCCGGTTGCGGCTGTACAGGCATTGCGACGCGAACGCTTCGTTGAGCTCCCACAGATCAATGTCGGCCACCTGCAACCCCTTGGCCTTGAGCAACTTTGGCACCGAGAACACCGGGCCGATGCCCATTTCATCCGGTTCACACCCTGCCACGGTGAAACCACGGAAGAACGCTTTCGGTTTCAGCCCCAGTTCCAGCGCTTTTTCCAGACTCATCACCAGCGTCATCGAAGCACCGTCGGACAGCTGCGACGAGTTGCCCGCCGTGACCGACCCGTCTTCGGCAAACACCGGTTTCAATCCCGCCAGGCTTTCCAGCGTTGTGTCCGGACGATTGCAGTCGTCACGATCGACGATACCGTCGAGGATCTGCACCTGCCCGGTGGCCTTGTCTTCAACGCGGTACTTCACCGCCATCGGCACAATTTCATCGTCGAACAAACCGGCGGCCTGCGCCTGAGCGGTACGCTGCTGGCTTTGCAGGGCGTACAGGTCCTGTTCTTCGCGGCTGACGTTGTAACGACGGGCGACGATTTCGGCGGTCTGGCCCATGGGGAAGTAGATGCCCGGCACCTGCTCTTTCAGCAGCGGGTTGATCAGGTTGTCGGTGTTGACGCTTTTCATCGTCAGGCTGATGGACTCGACACCACCGGCGACAATGATGTCGCTGCAACCCGAAGCAATCTGGTTGGCCGCAATGGCAATCGCCTGCAAGCCCGACGAGCAGAAGCGGTTGAGGGTCATTCCGGCGGTGCCGGTGCCCAGGCGCGACAGCACCGCGACGTTACGGCCGATGTTGTAGCCCTGGGCACCTTCGTTGGAGCCGGCGCCGACGATGCAATCCTCGACGCTGGCCGGGTCGATGCCCGAGCGTGTCAGCAGTGCATTGACGCAATGAGCCGCCATGTCGTCCGGACGGGTCTGGTTGAACTTGCCGCGAAAGGACTTGGCCAGGCCGGTCCGCACGCTGTCGACGATCACCACTTCACGCATGGCATACCTCATTGTTGTTATCGGTTGAGAAGAGTGGACCGAGCATAAGTCCACCCGTGACCGGTCGCGACAATCATTCACCCCGCGTATGCGCAGCCATCGGCTCAAGTCTTCAGCTTTTTCAGCTTTTTCTCATGCTTGTCGGACTTTTCGAACGCCGCTTCCAGCGCCAGGTTGAGCGTGCGCAAAACCTTGACCCGCGCCCAGCGCTTGTCGTTGGCTTCCACCAGCGTCCAAGGTGAAATTTCAGTGCTGGTACGGTCGACCATGTCGCCGACCGCAGCCCGGTAGGCATCCCACTTTTCGCGATTGCGCCAGTCATCTTCGGTGATCTTGAAGCGTTTGAAAGGAATCTGCTCGCGCTCTTCGAAGCGCTCCATTTGCGTTTCTTTATCGATGGCCAGCCAGAACTTGACCACGATCACCCCGGCATCGGCGATCTGCTCTTCGAAGTCGTTGATCTCACTGTAGGCGCGCAGCCAGTCCGCCGGGCTGCAAAAGCCTTCGATGCGCTCCACCAGCACCCGGCCATACCAGGAACGGTCGAACACGGTGAATTTCGACCGCGCCGGAATATGCCGCCAGAAACGCCACATGTACGGGTGTGCCCGCTCCTCCTCGGTGGGAGCCGCAATCGGCACGATGCTGTATTGCCGGGGATCGAGTGCTGCGGCAACCCGGCGGATCGCCCCGCCCTTGCCGGCTGCGTCGTTGCCTTCGAATACCGCAATCAAGGCGTGGCGGCGCATGCGTTTGTCGCGCATCAATCCCGATAACCGCGCCTGCTCGGTGATCAGCTGCTCTTCGTAATCGCCCTTGTCCAGATGCAGGGACAGGTCGAGGCTGTCGAGCAGGTTGACGTGATCGACGCTGCTGGCCAAGGGCGCGGCACTGACTTTGTCCGGGTGAATCTTCGGTCTTTTCAAGGCACCTTGCAGGCCCTCGAGCAAAATCTTGCCAACCGCCAGGCTTCGATAGCGCGGGTCCATCCCGGCGATGACATGCCACGGTGCATAATCGCGACTGGTGCGACGCAGAATGCGTTCGCCATACTTGACGAACCTGTCGTAAGTCTCCGATTGCTGCCAGTCCAGCGGGCTGATGCGCCAGCTGTGCAGCGGGTCGTCGGCGAGGGCCTTGAGGCGGTCTTTCATTTGTTTCTTGGAGAGGTGGAACCAGAACTTGAAGATCAGCGCACCTTCATCGCACAACATCTTTTCCAGGCGTTCAGCACCGTTGATGCTTTGATCGAGCCTGGGACTCCTGATCACGCCGTGAACCCGAGCCTGCAACATCTGGCTGTACCAGTTGCCGAAAAAAACCCCCATGCGGCCCTTGGCCGGGAGCATCCGCCAGTAACGCCAGGCCGGTGGCCTCGCCAGTTCTTCGTCGGTCTGCTGATCGAAGGTACGGACCTCGATCAGCCGCGGGTCCATCCACTCATTGAGCAGTTTCACCGTCTCGCCCTTGCCGGCACCTTCGATGCCGTTGATCAGAATGATCACCGGAAAACGCTTTTGCTGCTGAAGTTCGAACTGCGCATCGAGCAGTGCCTCACGCAGAGCCGGCACTTCGGCATCATAGGTTTCTTTGTCGATAACGTGACCGATTTCAGCAGATTCGAACATGGGACGGCTCCTTCCAGGATTGAACAAGACTAGCGGATTGACCTCTGCTGCGTGGCAGAAATCCATCTTTGTTGGCCGAGATGAAAACTGTGGCGAGGGAGCTTGCTCCCGCTGGACGGCGAAGCCGTCCCGACATCAGTAAACGCACACGCAGATCCAGCTTACAGCTGCTTCGCAGCCGAGCGGGAGCAAGCTCCCTCACCACAAAGCGCCCCTCCCGGCCTGGAAGTTTCGCTGATCCAGATCGGCAAGCCTTGCCATGGATCAAGCACGTCGGCGGCGATCGGCTAGAATGGCCGCCTTGCCGTTGCCGAGCCTGCCATGAAACCTGTATTGCCCCACGCCCAGCTCGACTGGGACGACCAAGGGCTCCCGCGTTCGCGGGTGTTCGATGACGTGTATTTTTCCGACCTGTCCGGGCTGGACGAAACCCGTTACGTCTTCCTCGAACAGAACGCGCTGCGTGAACGCTTTGCCGCATTGCCGGTGGGCGGGAGGCTGGTGATTGGCGAGACCGGCTTTGGTACCGGGCTGAATTTCCTGTGCGCCTGGCAGTTGTTCGAGCAGCACGCGGTGGCCGGTGCGCGATTGCATTTTGTCAGTGTCGAAAAGTACCCGCTGAGCCTGCCCGATCTGCAGCGGGCGCTGGCCTTGTGGCCAGAGCTCAAACCGTTTGCCGATCAACTGTTGGCGCAATACGTGGCAATCCATCAAGGCTTTCAGCGCCTGATTCTGGACCAGGGACGCATTACCCTGACGCTGTTGATCGGCGATGCGCTGGAACAGTTACCGCAACTGGATGCGCAGATTGATGCCTGGTTTCTCGACGGTTTCGCCCCGGCGAAAAACCCCGACATGTGGACCGCCGAACTGTTTGCCGAGCTGGCCCGACTGGCGGCGCCCGGCTCGACGATCAGCACCTTCACCAGCACCGGGTGGGTGCGTCGTCTGTTGAATGCTGCAGGCTTCAAGATGAAGCGCACGCCCGGCATCGGCCACAAATGGGAAATCCTGCGCGGGGTGTTTCTCGGTTGGCCTGAGGAGGCCGCGAAGCCCGCCATGGCGAAACCGTGGTTTGCCCGTCCGGCCTCCTTGACCAGCGAACGTCGTGCCCTGGTGATCGGTGCCGGTCTCGCCGGTTGCGCGACAGCCGCCAGCCTGGCGGCCCGGGGTTGGCAGGTCAGTCTGCTGGAGCGTCATGCAGCACTGGCGCAGGAAGCCTCGGGCAATCCTCAAGGGGTTTTGTACCTCAAGCTATCCGCACATGGCACCGCGTTGTCGCAATTGATCGTCAGCGGGTTCGGCCACACCCGACGCTTGCTTGAGCATTTGCATCGAGGTCTCGACTGGGACGATTGTGGCGTGCTGCAACTGGCCTTCAACGCCAAGGAAGCCGAGCGTCAGGCGCAATTGGCCGCGGCGTTTCCCGAGGACTTGCTGCACACGCTCGATCAAACGCAGGCCGAAATCCGTGCCGGCATCGCGCTGCAATCGGGTGGCCTGTTCTACCCCGAAGGCGGCTGGGTGCACCCGCCCGCCCTGTGCCAATGGCAAGCTGCGCACCCGAACATACAGATCCTGCCCCATCACGATGTGCTGGAGTTGCGCCGAGTGCAGGGACACTGGCAAGCCCTGGATGGCGAAACCCTGCTGGCCGAAGCCCCGGTGGTGGTACTGGCCGGCGCTGCCGAGATCAAGCGTTTCTCCTACAGCAGCGAGCTGCCACTCAAACGCATTCGCGGGCAAATCACTCGCCTGCCACAGACCTCTGAAAGCCAGGCGCTGAGCACCGTCGTCTGCGCCGAAGGTTACGTCGCGCCGGCTCGTTTGGGTGAACACACCCTCGGCGCCAGTTTTGATTTCAACTCCGACGACCTGACGCCGACCGCTGCCGAACATGCAGGCAATCTGCAGATGCTCGAAGAAATCTCCGTAGACCTGGTCGCTCGGCTCGGCGCGAATGGATTGCAGCCTGAAGCACTTGAAGGGCGCGTAGCGTTTCGCTGCACCAGCCTGGATTACTTGCCGATTGTCGGTCCATTGGCCGACGGCCAGGCGTTCGTCGACGCCTACAGCGCCTTGAGCAAGGATGCCCGGCAAACCCCGGACATCCCTTGTCCATGGCTGGACGGTTTTTACGTCAACAGCGGCCACGGTTCCCGAGGCTTGATCACCGCTCCGTTGTCAGGCGAGTTGCTGGCGGCGTGGCTGGATAACGAACCGTTGCCAGTGCCCAGAGCCGTGGCCGAGGCGTGCCATCCGAACCGGTTTGCCTTGCGCCGATTGATCCGGGGCAAGGCCTGAGGCGCTCAATCCAGCGCAAAGCAAGTCCTTGACTCGTCAGCCATCAAGGCCGCCTCGGTCAGACGCTTCAGCAACGCAGTCTCGGCTTGCTTCAACTCATCGGCGATGCCGTCAACCTGCGGACGATAGTCCGAGCCCAGCGTCGCCTCATTTTCGAAGGCTGTTTCCATCCGCACGTGAAAGGGTGCCGTCAGGTCGGTGAACTGTTGGCCATGATGCTGTCGCAAAAAGTCGCTCCAGAACGTGCGGCCACTGATGTAAGTCGAAAGTTCAGATGAGATTTCTGCGGCAATGACCTTGTTGTAGGCAACGTCCAGATCAATAGCCTTTACGCCACTGAGCGACGCATAACGCATGTGCCGGGGCTGGCCGATCAGTTCGAGCCGGTCAGCCAGGCCGGTGCGATAAGCCAGCTCCACTTCCACCGCATCGAGCGCAGGATTGGCCTGGGCCTGTTCCCGAGCAATTCTGCCAAGATAATCCAGACGGAACAGGCTTCGCCCCAGTTTCAACAACCGAGCGGCCTGATCATGGGCATTGGCGGACTGTCGAACCACCCTGCCGATCTCGACGGCGACCTCGAGGTTACTGAAGATCGTCGCCGCATCATCAGCGCAATTGGCTTTCACTGCCATCGACAGCAATTGAGTGCATAACGCCGAGTCCGTCCGTGTCGCCTCAATGACACTCCAGACGCGCCGGGTCATGTCTTCGTTCACAAAACGGCTATCCGCCGAGCTCCCGACTTCCGCCAGCAGTTCAAAGAACTCTTTCGCCCGGGGTTCGTTCTTCAGCGCCAGCCATGCACGATTACGACTGGCATAGGTCTCTTCAACCGGTTTTGGCATCCACAGGTCTCGAGCCCTTTGATCATTGAGCACCGCCGTTTCATTCTGCAGCAGCCCCATCCCGATGCCCGTACGGCTCCGATAGGCCTCCAGCGCAGTTCGACTCGTCTCGGATATGGGGTTATGACGCAGGTTGATCGCCAAAGCGAATCGCTGAGGAAGTTGGAACAGCCATTGCGGCAACTCCCTAATCTGATTTCCTCGCAAGTCCACGAAGTCCAGATACGGCAAGCGGGACAGCCCGACAGGCAGTTCCGTCGCGTAAGTATCGCGCAGTAGCAGTTCTTTCAGATCCCGCATTTTGCTGACATCAATCGTGGCTCCCAAGCGATTGCCGCTCAGCCCCAACGTGCGCAAAGTGCGCATATCAGCCAGTTTGCGCAGGGTGTATTCAGTCAGTTGAAGCTGATTACCCTCCAGCCTCAAGTGCTGGAGGTCGGGCATATGCGACAACGCCTCAGGCAATCGTGTGAGTTGATTGCGGTCCAGCTCCAGAGTGACCAGCCCTTTGAACGGCGCGAGGAAATACGCCAGTTCATCACCGGCCTGCATGTCTCTGATTGAAAGGCTGCGCACATGGGCGACATCCGGTTCGGTCAGCGATGGCAATGGACCGACGGGGTTGCACTCCAGCACGAGCGATGTAGAAGGCTGATTTCGCAGTTCTACCCGGCGCCAGCAGTTTTCGATGGCTTCGGCCACCTGACGACGGCCGGCGCGGATATCGTCGATCTGCCCCGGTAACTTCTTCATTTGCACTTCATCGTCACGCCAGGTGTGCAACACGCCGAGCAGTTTTTTCAGTTGTTGCTGCAGCTCCTTGATTCGATTCACCCGCTGCATCTGGGTGCTGCCGGCGTTGTCGAGAAACGACGAAACCTGGGCATCCGTGAACAGTGGATAGAGCTTTCTGACTTTACGGATCAAGCCTCTGGCATAAGTGCCCGCTGCGGGGGGATCGGCCTGGACACAGGCAAAAAGGTGCTTGGGTGTTTCACTGATTTCCCCCCGCAACACCCGCGCGGTACGTGCCGGATCGCCGGCGGCGGCCCTCAACAGCCGAGATCGTAGCGTCGGGACATCCAGCGTATCGTCGTCGGTGAGACGGGTACGGGCGCTGTCAGGCAAGGCATCCACTATCGATGGAAGCAGCGTCTCGCTCGTCAGCGTGGAAGACACATTGCCGTTGGTTTGGGTGACCTGATACCCGGTGGATGTCTTGACAATCACCCCGCGCGACAGCGCTTCCGCTTCGCCCACGCTGTCCAGCAAGGTGCCGGTCACTGAGCCCTGTCGCACTTCCAGTCGGCAGCTGTCATCCCAGCCTTGCACCCTGTCCATCAACCCGAGCGTCAGTCTGTCGGTGTCGGCATTGGCCAGGTGCGGGAGATGCAACCCGGTGAGCGCACGGTCCTGCCTGATCAGCGCCTGTGCCTCACTGACCTGCCGAGCGAGATCCATCCCAAGGATTTTGCGCTCACGCAGAAAACGGCGATCCCTGCCAGAAGCGTTATCCAGCAATTCCTGTCGCACGCGGACAGGAAGGTCCGCGGCGTGTTCGCCCAGCGTCGCAACGTCACCGGTGGCGGTGCCGTCCCACGATTTATAGAGCCACTGAAACAGCGGCTGGCGATTGCTCTTGAGCGTTGTCGCGATCTTCTTTGCCAGCAGCTGCGATTTCGATTCAGTCGTCGCGCGACCAACGATGCCCTCCACTTCTGCCGGATAGAGGCCACTGATGACGGTATCGAGCAATTTCCCCGAGTCCAGATCCGACTGAAGGACGTGCACGCTGCTCACGTCATCATCGTGAGGGGCGGTTTCGGGGAAGCGCGAGACGACCTGGTCCGCCCCGTCGTGGACTTCAATGAAGCGATCGGCCGGCCAGCCGGGCAGCCTCGGCAGTGTATGCAGTTGCTCCTGAATGAAGTCCTTGTTCGCGGTCTCTCCCCGTTCCATTGCCGCGACCATCGCGGTGATGCGCCGGTCAATCCTGAAGCGCTCGACACAATCATTCAGTCGCTGCGGTAGCTTGAGGTTGCTTTCATGGAGCAGGTGCAACGTGTCAGGCGTCATGTCGGTGATGCGGGCAATCGCTTCCAGATCAGTGCCGAGATCGCCGAGGCGCGGATCCGTGCGCCCCAGCGCGTAAGCACCGTCGCGCCACTCGTGCGCATGCTCATAGGCATGCCGCCAGCCACCTTCCACACTTCGCTCGACGGCAGGCGCAAAGGCGTCAGTGCGCACAGGATGATTGAGGGTCCATGCCGACCCTGCGGCGTTACGGGTGGTGCGATAGGGTGTTCCTGCCATGACGATCGACGTCCGTCCGCCATGTCGGTAAAGCCCTTGCGAATCAGGCTGCATGTCGCCTGGCAACGCTGTGGTCTGTTTATAGGGTTCGAGGTCGGGTTTCCATAACCTTGCTTTGCCATCAGCGCGAGTGATGGCTTCGAAACCGTCGAAAAATGCCTCCTGCTCCTTCGCGCCCTTGCCCATTGCTGTCGCGATGATTTTTCCGCCGACGGCAAACGCTGCCAACTGCGCGACGTTTTCCACAACACTCAGCAAATGGGACAGCGCCTGGGCCCGTTCGCCGTGCGTCCAGTCCTCCACACCTTCATAGACCTCACTGACGATGTCGACGACTGCCGCAGTCAGCATGAATTGGCCGATCACCGGGACGAAAAAAGCAGCTACGTTCAACAGCAGAAGCCCCCCATCGAGCACTGCCTGAATGGTTGTTTCCCGCTGTTGTTCATCGACATCTTCAGTCGGCACGGCAAGCACTCGTGCGTCTTTTTGCGTGGTACTGACAAAAGTACTGAAGAAAAAATCGCCAAGGCAGGTATCGGCCGGAGCGGCAGCGAGCGGGCCCAAGGTCTTGCCCTTGTCAAACTGGCTAAAAAACCCGGTTTTATCGTGTCCGTGCAGGTACTGCTCGGCGAAAGACTTCCGGTAGCGTCTGCTTTGCAAATGGAGGGTCAGGTAGACCTTGAATTCATCCAGCGAGGCGTATTCATACAGCGGTCGTCTGGGTTCGTTCGGCATATAAACCACACACCGGGCCTTCGGCTCGGTATCGATGGAGACTTTGGTAAATACCAGTGCCCCACAGATGCAGGCGTCATGAATCATCAAGCCCTGCCAATGCACCGGCCCGCCATCAAACAGCGCGCCTCTGGTTTGAGCAGCCGGGAGATCCTGATCGATCACACTCAGCAGCATCGTGTAGACCGCGGGCGTGATGTTCTTTTTCAGGGAGGCCATGTGGAGGGCGACTTGCATGTCCAACACCTTCAACCGCCGGATGTCCGCCGCGGAGGCCTGATCATCGACAGGCACACCACGTGCGAGTCTGGGCGGCAATGCCAGGACCTGCTCGATATGGCGCTGATAGCGGGCGCCAAGGTCGAGTTCACGACAGAGTGCAGCGAACTTTTCAGGGGTTGCTTCAGCGCCTGATTGCGCCTGTCTATTGATTCGTACGACCGAGTGCGGAATGCCGCCGCCCGCCGCTTCCGCAGAAGTGAAGTTTTCCATGGCCGCCTGGAGCAGGCTGCGTGAGGTGGTCGTTTCTTTATTCTTGCCGCCAAGGACCGGGAGCACACCCGTTGAGGTGTAGATTATTTTGGTGATGTCCAGCGTGTCGCGCTCGACGTCGAAATCGATCGTCCATTTGCCCTTGAGAAACCCGGTCAGTTGCTCTTTGCAGAACTCGTCCAGCGGCTTGAGTTTTTTGAGCACCTCCATGACCTTGCCTTGGGCAGCAAATGACTGTTCGAACGCAGCCTTCAGCGCCTGCACTTCATTCAGATCCGCCGTCGCCAGCCATTGTGGGATAGACGCCTGCAGCACTTGCGCCTTGTCCAGGTCGCCTGTGTGCTCCAACAACGCTTCGAGACGCTGTGCCGATGTCATGGGCACCGCCACGGGGGCGGTTTTGGAAGTCGTAGCCAGCATGAGCAATATCCTTATTGCGTTGAGAGGCCTTCAGTCTATGAAGCTCGACAGGCATTTGATAATTCGAATACCGGGTCGAATGAGCGTGCATCCCAACAGCAACTTCTATGCATCACTTCAATAATTACCACCACAGCAATGCGCATTTCTGCCAGGGCTGTCGTTCCCAGCCACAGATGCTTATTACTTATCGATCTAAAACTCCCACCATCCCAGCGGGTCAGTTTCTGAGTACCCGTCGTTTTGGCCGGGTATCGATTGACCCTCCCCAACGGAAAAACCGGTAAGGACTTTATGTGCGGATTAGCTGGCGAGTTACGCTTTGATCATCAACCTGCGGACCTTGCAGCCGTTGAACGAATCACCCATCACCTGGCACCTCGCGGCCCTGACGCGTGGGGCTTTCACAGCCAGGGGCCGATTGCCCTGGGCCATCGTCGCCTGAAAATCATGGACCTGTCGGACGGCTCGGCGCAGCCGATGGTCGACAATCAACTGGGCCTGTCCCTGGCCTTCAACGGCGCGATCTACAACTTTCCGGAACTGCGCACCGAGCTCGAAAGCCTCGGTTACGCCTTCTACTCCGGCGGCGACACCGAAGTGCTGCTCAAGGGCTATCACGCCTGGGGCGAAGCGCTGTTGCCCAAGCTCAATGGCATGTTCGCCTTCGCCATCTGGGAGCGCGACGCCAAGCGCCTGTTCATCGCCCGTGACCGTCTCGGCGTGAAGCCGCTGTACCTGTCGCGCACCGGCCAACGCCTGCGCTTCGCTTCCGCTTTGCCGGCATTGCTCAAGGGCGGCGACATCAACCCGATCCTCGATCCGGTGGCGCTCAATCATTACCTGAACTTCCACGCGGTGGTCCCGGCGCCGCGCACCTTGCTGGCCGGCATTGAAAAGCTGCCACCGGCCACCTGGATGCGCATCGAAGCGGATGGCCGTACCGAGCAGAAAACCTGGTGGACCCTGCCCTACGGCCCACGCGCCGATGAGATGAACCTGACCCTCGAAGACTGGCGCGACCGTGTCCTCGACAGCACCCGCGACGCCGTGGCGATCCGTCAACGGGCGGCGGTGGATGTCGGCGTGCTGCTGTCGGGCGGTGTCGACTCGAGCCTGCTGGTCGGTCTGTTGCGTGAAGTCGGCGTGGAAAACCTCTCGACCTTCTCCATCGGTTTCCAGGATGCCGGCGGCGAACGCGGTGACGAGTTCCAGTATTCGGACCTCATCGCCAAACACTACAACACGCAGCACCATCAACTGCGCATTGACGAAAAAGAGATCATCGAGCAACTGCCGGCGGCATTCCGCGCCATGAGCGAGCCGATGGTCAGCCATGACTGCATTGCGTTTTACCTGCTGTCCCGCGAAGTGGCCAAGCACTGCAAAGTGGTGCAAAGCGGCCAGGGTGCCGACGAACTGTTTGCCGGTTATCACTGGTATCCGCAGGTCGATGGTGCGGCCGATCCGTATGCGGCATACCGCGAGGCGTTTTTCGACCGCAGCTACGAGGACTATGCCGCCACCGTACAGCCGAAATGGCTGACCGCGAATGACGCCGCCGGCGACTTTGTGAAGGAGCATTTTGCACAACCTGGCGCCGATGCGGCGGTGGATAAAGCGTTGCGTCTGGACAGCACGGTGATGCTGGTGGACGACCCGGTCAAACGTGTCGACAACATGACCATGGCCTGGGGCCTGGAGGCCCGCACGCCGTTTCTCGACTATCGCCTGGTGGAGTTGTCAGCGCGGGTGCCGGGCAAATTCAAACTGCCGGACGGCGGCAAGCAAGTGCTGAAAGAAGCCGCACGACTGGTGATTCCAAGCGAAGTCATTGACCGCAAGAAAGGTTACTTCCCGGTGCCGGGCCTCAAGCATCTGCAAGGCGACACGCTGAACTGGGTGCGCGAATTGCTGCTGGATCCAAGCCAGGATCGCGGCCTGTTCAACCCGGCGATGCTGGACCGCCTGCTAACCGATCCACAAGGCCAGTTGACCCCTTTGCGCGGCTCCAAGCTGTGGCAATTGGCGGCACTGAACCTGTGGCTCAGTGAACAAGGAATCTGATCGATGAAACCTCACGCCACGGCGTACAGCCAACGCCTGTTGCGCGGTCAGGCGCCCTCGTACGAACGCTTGCAGGCGCGCCTGGCCGAAGACGGCAGTGAACTGGGCGCCGCACCGATTGCCGTGCATTGCGGCTGGGGCCGGTTGCTGATCGGCCATACATTCCCCGATCCGTCGAGCCTCGCCCAGGAATTGCTCAATGAGCAGCCGGGCGAGCGAGACATCGCCCTGTATGTCGCCGCCCCCCAGCAAGTACTAGGGCTCGAGCCGGCACAGTTGTTTCTTGATCCGTCGGATACCTTGCGCTTGTGGTTCAGCGATTACCGTCAGGCAACCCGAGTGTTCCGCGGTTTTCGCATTCGTCGCGCACAAAGCGATGCGGACTGGCAGGCGATCAATCAGTTGTATCAGGCCCGCGGTATGTTGCCGATCGATGCCAGCCTGCTGACTCCGCGTCATTTGGGCGGCCCGGTGTATTGGCTTGCCGAAGACGAGGACAGCGGCGCGATCATCGGCAGCGTCATGGGCCTCAATCATCACAAGGCATTCAACGATCCGGAAAACGGCAGCAGCCTCTGGTGCCTGGCGGTCGATCCGCACTGTTCGCGACCCGGCGTCGGTGAAGTGTTGGTGCGGCATTTGATCGAACACTTCATGAGCCGTGGACTGAGTTACCTCGATCTCTCAGTGCTGCATGACAACCGCCAGGCGAAAAGTCTTTACGCCAAACTCGGCTTTCGCAACCTGTCGACCTTTGCGATCAAGCGCAAGAACGGGATCAATCAGCCTTTGTTCCTGGGCCCTGGTCCAGAAGCCGCGTTCAATCCTTATGCGCGAATCATCGTTGATGAAGCCCATCGGCGCGGCATCGAAGTCCAGGTCGATGATGCCGAATCGGGCCTGTTCACTCTGATCCATGGCAGTCGGCGGGTCCGTTGCCGTGAGTCACTGAGCGACCTGACCAGCGCCATCAGCATGACGTTGTGCCAGGACAAGAGCCTGACCCACAAGGTCTTGAAAAATGCCGGCCTGAACCTGCCGGCGCAACTGCTTGCAGGCAACGCCGACGACAACCTGGCATTTCTCGACGAGCACGAACGGGTCGTGGTCAAACCGCTGGATGGCGAGCAGGGTCAAGGGGTGGCGGTGGATTTGCGGACCATTGAAGAGGTGCAGCAAGCCATCGAATCCGCCCGCCAGTTCGACAGCCGCGTGTTGCTGGAAAGCTTCCACGAAGGCCTCGACCTGCGGATTCTGGTCATCGGTTTTGAAGTGGTCGCCGCGGCGATTCGCCGGCCGGCGGAAGTGGTGGGCGATGGGCAGCACTCCATCGGCGCGCTGATCGAAGCCCAGAGTCGCAGACGTCAGGCGGCCACCAGCGGTGAAAGCAAAATCCCGCTGGACCACGAAACCGAACGCACTGTGCAGACAGCGGGTTACGACTACACCAGCATTCTGCCGGCGGGCGAACATTTGTTTGTACGGCGTACGGCCAATCTTCATACCGGCGGTGTGCTTGAAGATGTCACGGCGATCCTGCATCCGACACTGGTGGATGCAGCCGTGCGCGCGGCGCGAGCGCTGGACATTCCGATGGTCGGGCTCGACCTGATGGTGCTCGCGGCGGATCAAGCGCAATACGTGTTTATCGAAGCCAATGAACGCGCCGGGCTGGCCAACCATGAACCGCAGCCGACGGCCGAGCGGTTTGTGGATTTGTTGTTTCCGCACAGTCAGCCAGCCATTTCCTAATCATGTGTTATCTGGGCTGACGCTTTCGCGGGCAAGCCCGCTCCCACAGGGGTACGCGGTCAAATGTGGGAGCGAGCCTGCTCGCCAAGGCGTCAGTTCAGTCGACACAAATCTTCCTCATCGAAACCATCGATGCGCTCAACTCATCAGGAGTTTCCATGACTAGCAAAATCCCCGAACCAGATCTCAATTACCTGCAAAAAGTCCTGTTGGAAATGCTCGCCATTCCCAGCCCCACCGGATTCACCGATACCATCGTGCGCTATGTCGCCGAGCGGCTTGAAGAGCTGGGCATTCCGTTCGAGATGACCCGCCGCGGCACGATCCGCGCCACGCTCAAGGGCAAGAAAAACAGCCCGGACCGCGCCGTTTCCGCCCACCTCGACACCATCGGCGCGGCCGTTCGCGCCATCAAAGACAATGGCCGCCTGACGCTGGCGCCGGTCGGCTGCTGGTCCAGCCGTTTCGCCGAGGGCAGCCGCGTCAGCCTGTTTACCGACAACGGCGTCATTCGGGGCAGTGTGTTGCCGCTGATGGCCTCCGGACACGCGTTCAACACTGCGGTGGATGAAATGCCAATCAGTTGGGATCACATCGAACTGCGCCTGGACGCCTATTGCGCCACCCGTGCCGATTGCGATTCCCTGGGGATCAGCGTCGGCGATTTCGTGGCTTTCGACCCCTTGCCGGAATTCACCGAAAGCGGCCACATCAGCGCCCGTCATCTTGACGACAAGGCCGGCGTTGCCGCCTTGCTGGCGGCCTTGAAGGCTATCA
Source organism: Pseudomonas sp. IT-P100 (assembly GCF_949767185.1). Taxonomy (NCBI): domain Bacteria; kingdom Pseudomonadati; phylum Pseudomonadota; class Gammaproteobacteria; order Pseudomonadales; family Pseudomonadaceae; genus Pseudomonas; species Pseudomonas sp. IT-P100. The sequence goes on along the minus strand of NZ_CATKQK010000004.1, from coordinate 79,965 downwards.
TCGACAGCGGCGAAGAACTGATGATCGACTGCCATCCGCTGTTCACCATCACCGAGGAAACCGGCAGCGGCGCGGCGGCGGCGTTACCCTGGGACGTCAGCGAATTCGTCGGCATCGACATCGCGCCGGTCGCGCCCGGCCAGCATTCCAGCGAACACGCGGTCAGCGTGGCGATGCAGGATTCCGGCGGGCCTTATGACTATCACTTGTCCCGGCACTTGCTGCGACTGGCCAGCGATAACGAGTTGCCGGTGCGCCGCGATCTGTTCCGCTATTACTTCAGCGACGCGCATTCGGCGGTCACCGCCGGCCATGACATCCGCACCGCCCTGCTCGCCTTCGGCTGCGACGCGACTCATGGCTATGAACGCACGCACATCGACAGCCTCGCGGCACTCAGTCGCCTGCTCGGCGCCTACATTCTCAGCCCGCCAGTGTTCGCCAGCGATGCGCAGCCGGCCAAGGGCTCGTTGGACCGGTTCAGCCATCAAATCGAACATGACACGCAGATGGAAAGCGATACGAGGGTGCCTTCGGTGGACAGTCTGGTGGGGCAGCGGTCCGAGAGCTGATACGGATTGCAGGTCGCCTGGTGGATCGCCAGGCGACGCTATAACCACAGACTAGCCGCAACCGTCCATTCGCCGTAGCATCGCGCCCATTGTTTAGCCGAGGTGCCTATGCTGATTCCCCACGACCAACTTGAAGTCGACACCCTGACCCGCCTGATCGAGGATTTCGTGACCCGTGACGGCACCGACAACGGCGATGACACGCCGCTGGAGACCCGCGTATTGCGGGTTCGTCAGGCGTTGACCAAGGGCCAGGCGCTGATTGTCTTCGACCCGGAAAGCGAGCAGTGCCAGTTGATGCTCAAGCACGACGTGCCCAAACATCTGTTCGATTGATGTTTCATCGTCCTTTGCTTTTTTCCAGTTGGGCCTGGATGCGCTTGTAGACTTCGGCACGGTGCACATTGACGCTCTGCGGCGCTTCGACGCCAAAGCGCACCGTGTTGCCGTTGACGCCGACAATACGCACTGAAATGTCGTCACCGATGGAAATCATTTCGCCTACAACGCGGCTGAGTACAAGCATGGCATTCGTCCTTCAAGGTTATCGAACCCTGAAGATGCCCGGCGCGCCACAGGCCTTCAATGCGACGAGCGCAAAACAGTCCTGCCCTACAGCACAAGACGAACCCCCTTAAGGAAACGTCTTACACACTGTGGGTTTGCGTCAGGTTGCGGAGAAACGCGGACCGAACAGGATGACGCTCGCACCGATCACACACAGCGCCACGCCAATCCAGTCCGAACCCAGCGGACGAATCCGTTCGACCACCGCCAGCCAGCCAATCGACGCAATGATGTAGATGCCACCGTAGGCGGCATAGGCGCGTCCGGCGTAAGTCGCCTCGACACGGGTCAGCAGCAGCGCGAACAATGTCAGGCTCAGCAACGCCGGCACAACCCACCAGACGCTTTTACCCTGGCGCAACCACATCCAGAAGGCAAAGCAGCCGGCGATTTCAAACAGGGCGGCGAGAAAAAACCACAGGTAATTGAGCATGCAAAGCGTCCCGCGAGGATGACCGATGGCGGCCACCCTAGCGATCACGGTGCCAACGGGCAAGTTCAGCCTGCGGTCTGTTTGGCCTTGGCGCGCATTTTATCGGCCATGATGGTCATCTCATCGTAGAGCAGCTGCGGATTCTTCTGCTTGAGCGCCCACGCCATGCGCCCCTGTTCGTGGGGCAGGATCATGAATTCGCCGGCGGCCACATGCTGATAGATGTAGTCGGCAATGTCGGTCGCGGTGATCGGCGAGCTTTCCAGCAATTTGCCGACCTGGGCTTTCATGGCCGGCGTCGGGCCGCGGAAGGAGTCCAGCAGGTTGGTCTGGAAGAAGGACGGACACACCACGTGCACACCGATTTCCTGCTGCGCCAGTTCGATCAGCAGGCTTTCCGACAATGCCACCACGCCGGCCTTGGCCACGTTGTAGTTGCTCATGGCCGGGCCTTGCATCAACGCAGCCATCGACGCGATGTTGATGATCTTGCCTTTGCTTTTTTCCAGCAGCGGCAGGAACGCCTTGCAGCCCTTGACCACGCCCATCAGGTTGATTGCGATCTGCCAGTCCCAGTCCTCCAGGGACAGTTCGCTGAAGAACCCGCCCGAGGCAACGCCAGCGTTGTTGACGATGACATCGATGCCACCGAGTTTGACTTCACAGGCCTGGGCGAAAGCGGTGAGCTGACTGTAATCGCGCACATCGCAGCGCTGGATGAAACCGTCGCCACCGGCTTCGCGAACCAGCTTCAGGGTTTCCTGCAGACCAGGCTCGCTGACATCCGACAAGGCCAGTTGCCAGCCTTCACGCGCCCAGCGCAGCGCGATTTCGCGACCCAGGCCCGAGCCCGCGCCAGTGATCATCATGCGATTTTGCATAGCAAACAGCCTTGTTGTTCCGGGGAAGATGCGTCGAGTGTAGCGAAGGACATCGCCCAACCCACGCTCCATCAGATTGCTGAATGGCCTGAGCAAACCGTGCAAGCGGGCGGATCAACTTAATCTCTCTCAAACGAAATAAGCCTATCTTCGAAAAACATTAAAAAAACTTGGAATTTTCTTTCATCTACGGCAGTCGGACTTTGTAAGCAGCCTGGGTTTATTGCAGTCCAGCTGAACGTTTATAGCCAGGTAATTCCAGAACACTTCCAACAAGGAAATCGACATGGGCACAATTTTAATCATTATTCTGATCCTCCTGCTGGTAGGTGGCCTGCCGGTATTCCCACACTCCAGAAGTTGGGGTTATGGCCCGTCGGGTATCATCGGCGTGGTATTGGTGGTGCTGTTGATCCTGCTGTTACTCGGCAAGATATAAGAAGTTAACAGGCAAAAAAAAAGAGGCCCTTCAAGGGCCTCTTTTTTATTGCGCCGAAAACTTAGTCCGGCTTGCCGTCAACCACACCGGCGGTGTTGTCGATCAGGCTTTTGGTCGCCGTCTGGATGAACGACTCGAGTTTCTGTTTAAGGGCCGCTTCGTCAGCGGACGCCGGGATCAATTCGCCTTTCGGATTGGCGCCGAGTTCGTATTGATACAGCTTCGGCGGCATCTCTTTGGGCAGTACCAACACGCGGTCTGCGGTCAACAACGCTACGGTCTGATCGCTACCCGACGGTTTGATCACGCCGAAACCCTTGTCGCCTTCCGGCAGGTTCAGCAAGTCACGGCCCCAGCACTGGTGGATCACGTCGCCACCGATACGGCCCATGATGGTCGGCACGATGTCGATCTGGGTGCCGACGGTGTGGTCGACCTGGCCGAACTTGTCCTGCACGCCCGGCCCGATCAGCAACATCGGCACGTTGAAACGGCCGAGGTCCATTTCCGTGATCTGCTGCTCATTGCCGAAGCCGTGGTCGCCGACGATCACGAACAGGGTTTCCTTGAAATAAGGCTCCTTGCGCGCCTTCTCGAAGAACTGACCGAGCGCCCAGTCGGAGTAACGCATGGCGGTCAAATGTTCATTGAGGCTGCCACGGTCGGTCACGCGCTCGACCGGCAACGGAGTCGGCAAAGCGTATGGCGTGTGGTTGGACAAGGTTTGCAGCAAGGCATAGAAGGGCTTTTTGTCCTTGCCGTCGCGGGCCTTCAACTCTTCCAGGCCACGGTTGAACATGTCCTGGTCGGACACGCCCCAGGTCGGGTCGGAGAACACCGGGTTAACGAAGTCGTTACGTCCGATGAAGTTGGTCATGCCCTGGTTGCTGAAAAAGCCCGACTGGTTGTCCCAGGCGAAGTCGCCGTTGTAGACATACACGTCGTCGTAGTCACGGGCACTGAGCAATTGCGGCAGGCCAGACAGCTTGTGGCTGCCTTCCGGCGTTTGCATCAGGTATTCGAAACCCGGCAGGTTCGGGAAGCAGGCCATGGTGGCGAACATACCCTGGTGGGTGTGCGTGCCGTTGGAGAAGAAGCGGTCGAACAACAGGCCTTCTTTCGACAGGTTGTCGAAGTATGGCGTGACGTTGCCCGGACGCCCCAGCGCGCCCACCGAGTGACCGGCGAAGCTTTCCATCAGGATCACGACGACGTTTTTGATCGGCAGGGTCTTGTCGGCATTCGGGGTGTAGTTGCGGCGGACAGCGGCCGTTTCCGGATCGACCAGTTTATCGCTGGGCGTCAGCAACATGTCACGCACAGTCTGCTGGGCCAGTGGCTGCTCCAGTGTGGCTTTCCAGATGTTGTCGCGTTCTTCGGACATCCGGCTCTTGGCTGCCGCAATCAGCGAGAGCGTGCCGTTCAGGCCCAACTGGTTGGCGAAGTTCGAGTCGGTGGTGTAGACGTCACCCCAGCGCAGTGGCGGACCCTGGCGCAGGGTGCCGCGAGCCGCGACCACGCAGACCAGCAAACACACCACAAACACTGTAATGCGCGCGTACCACGGGGCGATCTGGCGAGTGCCGATGCTGCCGCCGCTGAACGGGCCGCGAGGACGGGTTGCACGGTCGGCCCCCTTGAACGCCAGGGTCAGGATCAAGGTGCCCACGGCCCAGGCCAGCAGGTAGCGAACTACCGGAAAACCGTACCAGAGCATGCTCATCACGGTTTTCGGGTCTTCCTTCACATACTGGAAGACCAGGCCGTTGAGGCGCTGGTGGAACTCGCGGTAGAAGTCCATCTCCATCAGGCCGAGGAACAACGCGATGCTCGAAGCGATGGTCAGCCAGAAACGGAAGAACCCTCGGGCCGCCATGGCACGGGCGCTGAACAGAGCCAACAACAGCGGGATGCTGAGGTAGACCACCAGGCGCAGGTCGAAGCGCAGACCGTTGGCGAACGCTTCCAAAAAGGTCGAGGCCGGGGTGTCGAGGATCATCTCGCGGTTGTAGAGCAGCAGCGCCACGCGCAGCAGGCTGAACATGACCATCATGACCAGGGCACACAGCAACGTGTAGGCCAGATGCGATTTGACGGTCGGTTGCAGCAGGCGACTAGAAGCTCGCTGCTGACTCAGGGCGTCCGGGATTGCCATTTCGTTTTAGGACCCATTGGAAGTTGAAGTTTCAAAATAAAGCTGCGCCCTGCCCTCTGTCGGCCAGTTATCGGCCCCGGGGTTTGCGCGGTGCGCAAATGTTGCACGATCAATCGCGGCATTGCCATTGATTACTGACCAGCACGACTGGCGCGGGCGAATTGTCTTGGAGGCTTTGTGAAAATTTCGTGCAACGCATATTCGGAAACATAAAAAAGATCAGCGAGTAGCTGTCTTGGGAGGTGTTTTCTACCTTGGGCATATCCGTTTTTTTGGTGACGGCGGAACCAATAGCCGCCGCCGCAGCAATGGATATGTACACCCACCCCCCAAGGCAATTACTTCTCAGCCCGCTCCTTCAGCGCCTTCAAAGTATTGAACGGCGCATCAACCACAAACTTGTTGGCCACCATCGACGGAATGCTCCCACCCGGTTCAGTGTGAACCTGATAAGTCACTTCGACCTGATCCCCCTTGGGCACCAACCTCCAGAACCCCTCAACCTTGGTAACCCGCACAAAACCTTTCTCTTCGGGAATGTACTTCGGCACCCCTTCGAGCTTGCGCGTCAGGCTGCCATCGGGGCCTTCGGTGGTCGTGATATGCAGCACCGAATCACGCGCAGTCACCGGCCATGGGGTATTGAACTGGGTGTAGGTCCAGCTCTGGTCACCTTCGTGCTTGAGCAGCTTCTGCATTTTGCACTCGTGAATCCAGGTACAGGCGCCTGCCACGTCTTCCTGGAGTGCGCGCAGTTTGGCCATGGTGGTTTTCATCAGGGTAACGCCCTGATAAGCCTTGTAGTCGGAGCCGGCCACTTCGCTCAAGGACACCTTGATGCCGTCTTCATTCTTGGCCACCTTCCAGTCTTCGGCCTGTGCGGCGGAAGTCGCCAACACCACCGTCAAACCACACAACACAGCCATACGATGCAGCGAACCCATAGTCTTATTCCTTGTTGTTGAAGTTCCGTTCGTAGAACACATCACGCAGCCGTCATCTGCTCCCACCAGCCCAGCAATCTGATCGCTTCGTCACTGCTGCTTCCGCAGACTTCGACGTCGGCTTCGAACGCCGAACACACGGCAGGACGTTCCGGTTGGCCGAAAATACTGCACAGGTTTTCGACAGAGAGTTGTACGCAACGTTCTCCGGCGGCTTTGCCGTTGGGCATGCCGGGAATCGGCGAACTGATGGAAGGGGCAATGCAACAGGCGCCACAGCCTTCACGGCATTTCATGACGACGAGCTCCTCGCGAAGGGCGATGTGTTAAAGGACGGGGCACAGAGTAACCGCTAAAACAGTTGTTTTAAATTGCCGGAGGCAGGGTTTTTACGCTTGATCGAACGTGACTGACCAGTCTCCGACAAAGCGTCTGGCGAATGGGTCACAGAGCAAAGAAATTATCGTTTGAACTCGAACTCCAGCGCGGCACCATCAACGTCACGACGTTCTTCGTTACGCAGTTGCAACTTCATTTCGTTGCTGATCAGTCGCCCGTTGAGCTGAAAGGGGGAGCTGCCGGCCTTGTCACCGAACATTTGCGGCAACACGGCGTCGTGCCGGGGCAATGGAACTGTACCGATCGGCTTTAACTCTTCGGCCATCTCTTCGGGCAGACTCAAATCCAGGTCAGCCGAAGGCAGTCGGGTTTTCACGACCTCGCTGGCAGCCTTGGACTTGGACGCAATGGGCGGACGCTTCTTCACCTTGGCCACGTTCTTTTTGGCCGGAGCAGCTTTCTTGACCGGTGCGGCTTTTTTCGAAGCCGTGCTTGCGGCGTTTTTTTCCGGAACGGAAGCCGCCATGATGCTTTCCGCTTGGAAGGTCATCAACAGGCAGATCGAAAGCCAGACGGCGGAAAAAATCGGTTTCATGGACCCAACGGAGCGAGCGGCACTATCGGCAGTGCCATATGCTCGCTTGTTGGACGCAACATGACAAGCTCGGGTGGGAAACGCACCCTCAAATGCCGCCCGCCATCTCCTGGCAAAGTTGCGTGGCGAGCATCCCCAGAGTCATCAAGGCACGCTCGGCTTCGCGGTTCCACGGCGTACCGCAATTGAGCCGGATGCAGTGATTGAACTGCTCGGTGTTACTGAAAATCAGCCCCGGCGCAATGCTGATGCCTTGCTGCAAAGCCCGTACATGCAGTTCTTGCGTGTTGACCCGGCCTGGCAGGCTCACCCACAGAATGAAACCGCCGGTCGGCCGGGTCATCTGCGTGCCTTCCGGGAAATACTGCTGCACCGCGAGCTGGAAAGCGCTGAGGTTCTTGCGATATTCCTGCCGGATGTAGCGCAGATGTCGGTCGTAACCACCATTTTCCAGATACGCCGCAATGCCCATCTGCGTGACGCTGCAAGCGGAATGCGTACTGAAGGTCTGCAGGCGCTGGATTTCCTGCTGGTACTTGCCGGCGATCATCCAGCCGATCCGCACGCCTGGCGACAGGGTCTTGGAGAAGCTTGAGCAATAGATCACCCGATCCAGCCGGTCGTAAGCCTTGAGTGACTTGGTGCGGCCCTGTTCGAACATCAGTTCGCCGTAGATATCGTCCTCAACCACCTGGATGTCGAAATCCGAGGCCAGGCGCAGCAGTTGTTTCTGCCGCTCTTCGGGCATGGTGCCGCCGAGCGGGTTGCTCAGGCGTGTGGTCAGCACCAGCGCCTTGATCGACCATTGATTGGCTGCCAGTTGCAGCGCTTCAAGGCTCATGCCAGTGGCCGGATCGCTGGGGATCTCGATGACTTTGAGGCCCAGCAGGTCAGCCAGTTGCAACAAACCGTAATAGGTCGGCGACTCGGCGGCGATCAAGTCCCCCGGCCGGGTCAGCACGCGCAGGGACATCTGCAAGGCATCGACACAGCCGTGGGTGATCACCACTTCGGACGGATCGACCACCACACCTGCGTCGCGCATGCGAATGGCCACCTGGCGGCGCAGCGGCTCGAAACCGGGGCTGAACATGTAGCTGAAAGCGCGCGGGCTATGGAAACGGGTGACCTTGGCCAGTTGCTGATGCAACGCCCGCACCGGCAGGTAATCGACGCTCGGCACGGCCGCGCCCAAGGGGAACACGCCCTCGCGGCGGGACTCGACCAATACTTGTTGAATGATGCTGCTGCGGGTGACCAGACCGGGGCGCTCTACCCGAGCGATGTCCGGGGTCGGCGCAGTCAGGGCCGGTGTCTGGTGCACGTAGTAACCCGACTGCGGCCGGGCGCGGATCAGCCCCTGATCTTCGAGATTGGCGTAGGCCTGCAACACCGTGGCATGGCTGACGTTGAGCTGCGAGCTCATCTTGCGCACCGAAGGCACGCGCTCCCCCGGTTGATAGACACCACGACGGATGTCTTCGGCCAGTTGCTGAGCAATACGTTGGTAGAGCAAGAGATTGGTCATGACGCAGCACTCGATTTCACGGGCATTTTATTCTTGTGTGAAACAATACCGGAACAGTTTAGAAGTGTACGGGGACAGTTGCCACAATAGTCGACGGTACAGTGCAGTGTCAGCAAAAACTGTACTGTTTTTTACTGAAAGCGTGCGGCAATCGGCACGCAAAAAAAAACCGGCGCTGACGGGCAGGCCGGGTTGTAGGTGTTGTCGAGTGAAACGAGGCTGCGATCTTTCCAGGCCCACTTGAGTATCAAGAGCAAGATCAAAAGATCGCAGGGGCTGCCAGCGCCTACCGGGTGGCGCCGAGCTGGCCTTTTTCGTCGGAGAACACAATTTCCACCCGCCGGTTCTGCGCACGGCCCCGTTCGGAGGCGTTCACGTCCACCGGGTATTCGTCACCATACCCTTCGACCTGGATGCGTTTATCGTCGATGCCCAGGTCCATCAGCACATCGGCCACCGATTGCGCGCGGTCACGGGACAACTTGAGGTTTTCCTGCTTGCCACCGGTACTGTCGGCGTAGCCTTCGATGCGTACGACGCGCTTGGGGTTGAGCTGCAGGAACTGCACGATTTTCAACACCACGCGGTTCGCCGAGTTTTTCAACTCCGCTTCGCCGGTATCGAACAGCACGTCGCCCAGGGTCATCACCAGGCCACGGTCGGTCTGGGTCGTGGCGAGCGCGACAATCTGTTCTTCGAGCCACTTGCCCTGTTGCTGCACGCTGAGCAACTTGGACTCGCGCAAGGCCAGTTGCAGGCGTTGACGCTCCAGTTCGAGCTTCGCCGCGCGCTCCTCATTGAGCACCTGATTGGTGTGCTCTCGGGCGATTTCGCTGTAGCGCCGGCTCAGGTAAGCGTAATGGACCACGTCCGAACCGCTACCCCAGTAGCTGGACAGGCGGTCGGCGCGGGCCAGGGACTCTCCGGCGCGAATCACGTCTTTCGGCGCGATTCGCAGCACGTTGGAATCTTCCTTGACCTTCTGGAAGTCGGCACCGGCGTTTTGCAATGCGGTTTCGCTGTGCTGGCCGGCGCAGCCATACAGGCTGGCGCAACCCGCCAGGATCAATCCGCCGATGGCGCGGGACTTGAGGCTCATTGGGCATCTCCCACTTGCTTGCGCAGACGGGTGATACGGGTATTGAGCACGTTCAACTGCTCCTCGCTTTTAAGGGTCAGGACCTTGGCTTCGGCCAAACGCGCATCCAGCTCGGCCTGTTCAGCGCGCATCCGCGCATGCTTGTAGGACTCGTCCGCCATGTCGCCCTGGGCACGGCTGAACTTGTCTTCGGCCAGTTTCAGTTCCGGCACCTCGTCGGCAGTGGCACCCACGGCTTTGGCTTGTATCAAGGCCTGTTCGGTCAGGCGAATTTGTTCATTCGGCGCCGGATCGGCTGCACAACCCGCCAGAGCCAGAACGGCCAGGGCTGCGAAAAGAGGTCGAATACTCACTAAAAATCCCTACTGTTTTGGGGTACTGGCGGGTTGTTGTTGCTGCGCTTTCCAACGCTCGATGTTGCGTTGCAGCGCGGCTTCCGTCAGTCCGGACGCGGGCAATTCTGTCATCTTTTTGGCCAGCTGTCCGCGCAACCACGGATCGTTGCAGGCGGAGTTATGGGAAACCGCGAGGTACAGGCCGGGTTTGTCGACCGGTTGTGGACGCGCCACCAGATCGTTGGCCATGCTCAGTGCCTGCGCGGCCGCCATGCCGGAGTAGCGTCCGGCGAGAACAAATTCCACCTCGCCCAACAGCAGTTTCTGAAGGGCTTGGGTGAGGTTTGGTGTACGGATGAGGGTCAATTGCTGCTCGGCGAACGTCCCAAATGCCGTGGTCATCCGAAACTTTTCCGACACTGCGCCGGGATGACCGTGGAGGTCCTGGGCTTCGTTGTAGACCAGTGGCGAATCCTTTCGGGTCCAGACCAGGTAATCGTTTTCCAGCAACGGCGGATGAATGTAATCCAGGGTTTCCAGTTCGCTGACCGTCAACGGCGCATCCGCCAGCATGTCCATGCGCCCGCTGCGCACTTCATCGAGGGCCTGGGAGCGTTTGCCGGCGTACAGCAACTCGACCTTGATGCCCAACTCCCCTGCCACGTGCTGCAACAAATCGGCACTGGCGCCGATCAGGTGCTTGGGATTTTGCGGGTCTTGCCACAGGTACGGCGGCGCATCCGGGCTGCCGGTGACCACCAGGCGTTCGCACTTGCCCGCGGCGACAGACAGTGTTGGCAACACCGTCAGGCCCAACAGCAATGACCAACCGAACACTCGGCGCAAATCCATGGCGACACTCTCCCACTCAAATCCGGAACAAAAAAAAGCCCGACCAAAAGGTCGGGCTCTTTATAGGTCAAGCCGCTGGATTAGACCAGCTTCTCGAACTCAGGGATGGCTTCGAACAGGTCCGCCACCAGGCCGTAATCGGCCACCTGGAAGATCGGCGCTTCTTCATCCTTGTTGATCGCAACGATCACTTTGGAGTCTTTCATGCCGGCCAGGTGCTGGATCGCGCCGGAGATACCGACGGCGATGTACAGCTGTGGAGCAACGATCTTGCCGGTCTGACCGACCTGCATGTCGTTGGGTACGAAACCTGCGTCGACCGCGGCGCGGGAAGCACCAACGGCAGCGCCCAGCTTGTCGGCCAGGGCGTACAGGTGTTTGAAGTTGTCGCCGTTCTGCATGCCGCGACCGCCGGAAACGACGATTTTGGCAGCGGTCAGCTCCGGACGATCGGACTTGGCCAGTTCTTCACCAACGAAGCTGGAAGTGCCGGCGTTGTGCGCAGCAGCAACCGCTTCAACGGCAGCCGAACCACCTTCAGCCGCGACCGGATCGAAACCGGTGGCGCGAACGGTGATGACTTTGACCGCAGCGTTCGACTGAACGGTCGCGATGGCGTTACCGGCGTAGATCGGGCGCTTGAAGGTGTCAGCGCTTTCGACCGAGATGATCTCGGAGATCTGGTCAACGTCCAGCTGGGCGGCAACGCGCGGCAGGATGTTTTTGCCGTTGGAAGTCGCGGCAGCCAGGATGTGGCTGTAGCCAGCGCCCAATTCGGCTACCAGCGGCGCAACGTTTTCCGGCAGTTGGTGAGCGTAGGCGGCGTTGTCGGCCACCAGCACTTTTGCCACGCCAGCGATTTTCGCAGCGGCTTCAGCCACGGCGCCAGCGCCTTGACCGGCAACCAGCACGTGGATGTCGCCGCCGATTTTGGCAGCAGCGGCCACGGTGTTCAGCGTGGCCGGGGCCAGCACTTTGTTGTCGTGTTCAGCGATTACCAAGATAGTCATGATTAGATTACCTTCGCTTCGTTTTTCAGTTTCTCGACCAGTTCAGCCACCGACTTGACCTTGATGCCCGCGCTGCGTGCAGCCGGCGCTTCGACTTTCACGGTCTTGTTGGTGGAGGCGGTGGAAACGCCCAAAGCGTCCGGAGTCAGCACTTCCAGAGGCTTCTTCTTGGCTTTCATGATGTTTGGCAGGGACGCGTAGCGCGGCTCGTTCAAACGCAGGTCGGTGGTGACGATGGCCGGCAGTTTCAGGGAAACGGTCTGCGCGCCGCCGTCGATTTCCCGGGTCACGGCAACGCTGTCGCCGGACACTTCGACTTTCGAAGCGAAGGTGCCCTGACCGTAACCGCTCAGTGCAGCGAGCATCTGGCCAGTCTGGTTGTTGTCGCTGTCGATGGCCTGTTTGCCAAGGATCACCAGCTGAGGCTGTTCCTTGTCGACAACCGCTTTCAACAATTTGGCAACGGCCAGGGAAGTCAGATCTTCAGCGGATTCGACGAGGATGGCGCGGTCGGCACCCAGAGCCAGCGCGGTGCGCAGCTGCTCTTGAGCGGTGGACGGGCCGACGGAAACGACGACGATTTCAGTCGCAACACCTTTCTCTTTCAGGCGTACGGCTTCTTCCACGGCGATTTCGCAGAATGGGTTCATCGACATCTTCACGTTAGCGAGGTCGACGCCGGAATTGTCCGCCTTGACGCGAACCTTGACGTTGTAATCCACAACGCGTTTGACAGCTACAAGAACCTTCATGGATTCCTCGTTACTCTCCGGTGAAAAGAAAGTCGCCTAGGCGAACCTGGCGGTTGATGCTCATCGGGCGCAAGGGCACCTCTAAAAACGCCGGCATACGTGTCAAGTGACCATCGCTCATGAAGTTGATGACCGTTCGTCAGTGGTGACCAACAAGTCATTCAATATCGCGGCGTGTAAACTGCGCGCCAACATTGCACCGCGCATCACCTTGTACTGCCATCGCCCTGTCTTTAGAGGTGCTCTTGAAACCAACAGTCAGCCTACGGCGAGCGCAAAACCGACCGTATCTTGACCGGAACGCCTATTCCGGTCAATACGGCAAAATGGCCAGTCATAAGCCGCGTGACTTTGATTTCTCTGGCTTTGAGCCGATTCAAACAAACGTTTGTATTGGACGCTAGGAGTGGTGTAGATATAATGCGCCACCCAAAGAGAAAGGTGGTTCATCGATTGTCCTCTTCCTGCATTACGCAGGAATTCATGGATGCGACACCAAACCTCCAATTAGAAAAAAAACTGTTGAGCCTTGAGTAGGAGATAACCTGTGGAACGCGAATACATGGAATTCGACGTGGTCATCGTCGGTGCCGGCCCCGCTGGTCTTTCCGCCGCCTGCCGCTTGAAGCAGAAGGCTGCTGAAGCCGGTAAGGAAATCAGCGTCTGCGTGGTCGAAAAAGGCTCCGAAGTCGGTGCTCACATCCTGTCCGGTGCCGTGTTCGAACCACGCGCCCTGAACGAATTGTTCCCGGACTGGAAAGAACTCGGCGCCCCGCTGAACACGCCGGTGACACGCGACGACATCTTCGTTCTCAAGAACGCCGACAGTGCGCAGAAAATTCCTGACCTCTTTGTGCCCAAGACCATGCACAACGAAGGCAACTACATCATCTCCCTGGGCAACCTGTGCCGCTGGCTGGCTCAGCAGGCCGAAAACCTGGGCGTGGAAATCTACCCGGGCTTCGCCGCACAAGAAGCGCTGTTCGACGAGAACGGCGTAGTTCGCGGGATCATCACCGGCGACCTGGGCGTTGACCGCGAAGGTCATCCGAAAGAAGGCCTGTACACCCCGGGCATGGAACTGCGTGGCAAGTACACGCTGTTCGCCGAAGGTTGCCGCGGCCACATCGGCAAGCAGTTGATCAAGCGCTTCAACCTCGACAGCGAAGCCGACGCCCAGCACTACGGCATCGGCCTGAAGGAAATCTGGGAAATCGACCCGGCCAAGCATCAGCCAGGCCTGGTGGTGCACACCGCCGGCTGGCCGCTGGACATCATGGGCACCGAGAACACCGGCGGCTCCTTCCTCTATCACTTGGAAAACAACCAGGTGGTGGTCGGTCTGATCGTCGATCTTTCCTACAGCAACACCTACCTGTCGCCGTTCGACGAGTTCCAGCGCCTCAAGCATCACCCGGTGCTCAAGCAGTACCTGGAAGGCGGCAAGCGCATCAGCTACGGCGCCCGCGCCATCTGCAAAGGCGGCCTGAATTCGCTGCCGAAAATGGTCTTCAAGGGCGGCGCACTGATCGGTTGCGACCTCGGCACCCTGAACTTCGCCAAGATCAAAGGCAGCCACACCGCGATGAAGTCCGGCATGCTCGCCGCTGAATCCGTCGCCGAGGCACTGTTCGCCGAAAAAGACGGCACCGAAGAGCTGACCACTTACGTCGACGCATTCAAGAAGAGCTGGCTCTACGACGAACTGTTCGCCAGCCGCAACTTCGGCCCGGCGATCCACAAATTCGGCGCCATCGTCGGCGGTGGTTTCAACTGGCTGGACCAGAACATCTTCGGCGGCAAACTGCCGTTCACCTTGCACGACACCAAGCCTGATTACGCTTGCCTGAAGCTGGCGGCCGACTGCAAGAAGATCGACTACCCGAAACCGGACGGCAAGATCAGCTTCGACAAACTCAGCTCGGTGTTCATCTCGGGGACCAACCACGAAGAAGAACAGCCTTGCCACTTGAAGCTGACCGATCCAAGCATCCCGATCAGCAAGAACCTGCCGATGTACGATGAACCTGCCCAGCGCTACTGCCCGGCCGGCGTGTACGAAGTGGTGACCAAGGAAGACGGCGAGAAGCGCTTCCAGATCAACGCCCAGAACTGCGTTCACTGCAAGACCTGCGACATCAAGGACCCTGCACAGAACATCACGTGGGTGGCACCGGAAGGTGCTGGCGGACCGACTTACCCGAACATGTAAGTCGAATCGCTGAACAACAAGGCTCCCTAAATGGGCAATGCTGTTCACTTAAGCGCGCTCTTGGATCGTGCATACCTTTGTGGCGAGCGAGCTTGCTCGCGCTGGGCTGCGTAGCGGCCCCAAAAATCTGACAACTATTGCCGAGTTTTGTGAGTGCTACGCACTCAAGCGGGAGCAAGCTCCCTCGCCACAAGTTTCCTTTGATTCAAGACACTCTTAAGTGAACAACAAGGCTCCCTAAATGGGGGCCTTTTTTGTTGCCCACGATTTATCAGGCGGCGCGCTCATCCCCGGGATTGCGCTCAAAGTAGCGCTTGTACTCGCGACTGAACTGCGACGTGCTCTGATACCCGACTCGATGCGCCACCTGCGCCACACCCAACCCTTCGGTGAGCAACAACTGTTGCGCCTTCAGCAAACGCAATCGCTTCAAGTACTGCACCGGCGACAACAAGGTGCTGCGCTTGAAATGCTCATGAAAGGTCGACGCACTCATGTTCGCGCAACTGGCCAGGGTCTCGACGTTCAATGGCTCGGTGTAATGCGCGTGCAGATGACTGAGCGAAGCGGCAACCCGAGCGAATTGGCCCTGTTGTTCCACCAGCGCGCGCAACACATCCGCTTGCGGACCACGCAACGCGACGAACAACAATTCCCGCAACCGCGCCGGCCCCATGATCTGGCATTCCAGCGGATCGTGCAGGCAACGCAACAGCCGTTCCACACAACCACGCATCGCATCGTCGAGCACCGCCGAGGTCATCGACTCGGGTGTCTGCGCAGGAATATTGCGCCCCGGTGCCAGCCCCATGGCCAACACCAACTCACCGAGCAGCACCCGATCGATGGCAATCGAAACCCCAAGCATCGGCCCATCAGGCGCCGAGAAAGTCTCGCACTCAAAAGGCACCGGCAATGCCTGAATCAGGTAATGCCCGGCACCGTACTCCAGCGTACGAGCCCCCAGATACGCCAGTTTGCTGCCCTGGGCGATGATGACCAGACTCGGTTCATAGATCTGCGGACCGCGTGCCACATCACAGCTGGCGCGCAAAACCTGCACGCCCGGCAATGCTGTCGGCGCAAAACCATCGCGAGTGGTCAAAGGCTGGATCAGCGAAACCAGCGTGGCATTGGCATCGAGATGACGGGTCAACAACATGGGAGCTCTTCACAAAAAAGTCGCGGAAATCGGGATGAAAACATCATCGCAGGTCTGATCGCGCATTTGATCCATCGAACGCTGATGCCGGAGGAATAGGCATGACACCCGGAGGAATCGCCATGGCCGGTGACCGGCACCGCGCCCAGAATGCGCCGCCTCACCTGTCACCGCTTTTGCGAGGTTCATCATGTACACCGCCATCGGATACGCCGCTCAATCAGCCACCACTCCCCTCGCCCCCATGAAATTCGAGCGCCGCAGCCCCCGCGCCGACGACGTTGCGATCGACATTCTCTATTGCGGCGTCTGCCATTCCGACATCCACCAGGCACGCAACGAGTGGGGCATTGCCGTTTACCCGCTGATGCCCGGTCACGAGATCGTAGGCAAAGTGACCGCCATCGGTGCGAACGTAACCCGACATAAAGTCGGCGACTTGGTCGGCGTCGGCTGCATGGTCGATTCCTGCCGCAGCTGCGAAGCTTGCCAGGCCAACCTCGAGCAATATTGCCTCGAAGGTCCGACCATGACCTACGCCACACCCGACCGAGTGGATGGCAGCAACACCATGGGCGGCTATTCCGACAGCATCGTCGTCAGTGAACACTTCGTCGTGCGCATTCCGGAAAAGCTCGATCTGGCCAGCGCCGCGCCGATTCTCTGCGCCGGCATCACCACCTACTCGCCGCTCAAACACTACGGCGTCAAGGCCGGCGACAAGGTCGGGATTCTCGGCATGGGCGGCCTCGGCCACATGGGTATCAAGTTTGCCAAGGCGATGGGCGCGGAAGTGACGCTGTTCACCCGTTCGGCAAGCAAGGCTGAAGAAGGTCGTCGCCAGGGTGCGGACCATGTGATCGTGTCCACCGACGCCGGGCAGATGAAGGCAGCAGCAGGCCATTTCGACTTTCTGCTGGACACCATTCCGGTGCAGCACGACCTCAATCCCTACCTCGACACGCTACGTTTCGACGGCGTGCACATTCTGGTCGGGCTGATCGAACCGGTCGATCCAGCGGTCCACGCCGGCAAACTGGTGATGAGCCGTCGCGTACTGGCCGGCTCGCTGATCGGCGGCATCGCCGAAACCCAGGAAGTGCTGGATTTCTGCGCAGAGCACAACATCACCTGCGACATCGAAATGCTCGACATCCGCCAGATCAACGAGGCTTACGCCCGCATGATTGCCGGTGACGTGAAGTACCGTTTCGTCATCGACATGGCGACGCTGAAGGTCTAAACCTTCGCACCCAGTTCTGCCGAGAGCCGGGCCGTGACCCCTTTGATCAGGGGAATCAGCTCGGCCATTTTTTCCAGCGGCATGTACGGCACGGTGCTGGCGATGCTGATGCCGGCAACGATGCGCTTGCTGGCATCACGAATCGGTGCCGCCACGCAGCGGATCGACGGTTCGTTATCTTCCAGATCGAAGGCGTAGCCGCCCGCCACGTACTCGACCATGCGCTGCTGAAATTGCTCCCAGGACTGCTCCGGGTGCTGCGGCCAGAACTGATTTTTCCCACCCGCAGGCAAACTGACTTCGTACAGCCGTTGCCATTCTTCCTGCGTGTCATCGAGCATCAGGGCCTTGCCAATCCCGGTGCGCGCCAACGGCATGCGATGGCCGACCCGCGAGCGCATTTCCGGGCCATTGCGCCCCGGATTCTTGTGCAGGTACAGGACCTCGTCGCCCTCGCGAATCGCCAGGTGGATGGTGTCGCCGGTCAACGCCGACAACTCATCCAGATATGGCCCGGCCAACGTCACCAGCGGCAATTCCTCGCGAGCCTGAAAACCCAACTCAATCAACTTCGGCCCCAACAGATACCCGACTTGCGGCACCACGCGCAGATAACGCTCGTCCACCAGGCAACTGGCCAGACGATGGGTGGTGCTGCGCGTCGTGCCGATCAGCCGGGCGATTTCCTTGAGATCGCGGGCGCCACTGGCCACGGCCTGAACCACACCCAGACCGCGAAGCAGTGTCTGGGTGCCGGTCGGGGCGGCGTCCTTGGCGATTTTTGGGGCGTCTTCCTGCATATCCAGCCTTTACCGTTGAGCGAGGGAACGGGCGGCATTATGGTCGCCCGACGGCTGCGACTACAACTTGATACGCTCGACCTTCCCGACCAGCAGAATGTAGGAAAGCGCACCGATCAACGCCAGAACCGAGATGTAGGTGATCGCCGGGGCGAACGAATCACCGGTGGCGAGGAAACCGATGACAATCGGTGTGGTGATCGCCGACAGGTTGCCGATGAAATTAAACACGCCGCCGGTCAGCCCCAACAACCGTGCCGGTGCCAGCGTTGAGACCAGCGACCAAGTGATCGAAGCCAGACCATTGCCGAAGAAGGCCAGTGCGAGGAAGGCAATTACCAGCGGCGTCGACTCGACGAAGTTGGCGCCAATGATCGAGGTGGAAATCAGCAAGCCGCCAATGATCGGCAACTTGCGAGCGAAACCCACCGTGTACCCGCGGCGGATCAGGAAGTCGGAGAAAAACCCGGAACAGAGCACGCCGACGAAAGCCGCGAGAAACGGCAGCGACGCCAACAGGCCGGACTTGATGAAGTCCATGCCGCGGTATTTCACCAGGTAGGTCGGGAACCACGTCAGGAAAAACCACAACGTCGAGTTGAGGCAGAACTGACCGAGGTAGATGCCCCACAACTTGCGCTTGGTCAGCACGATGCCAAGGTCAGTCCAGCTGAATTTAGCCTTGACCTTCGCTTGCTCAGCCTGGATATCCACCAGCCCGCCGCCTTCGCGAATCAGCTCGATTTCAGCGTCATTGGCACCTTTGAAATCCCGTGGTTCGCGATACACCAAGTACCAGATCACCGCCCAAAGAATGCCCACCGCGCCGGTGCTGACAAACACCATGTGCCAGCCAAACTCATGCTGCAACCACGCGAGTACCGGGGTAAGGAACGCCAGGCCAACGAACTGGCCGGAGGTGTAGAAACCAATGGCTGTGGCGCGTTCGCGTTCGGGAAACCAGGTAGTGACCACGCGGCTATTGATCGGATACGCCGGGGCTTCCAGGGCACCGACTGCCATGCGCAACACGAACAGCGCGATGAAGCTGGCGGCGAAACCGAGCATCACCGTGGCGATCGACCACAGCAGCAACGCGACGCTGTAGAGAATGCGCGGCGGGACGCGATCCACCAGCCAACCGCCGGGGATCTGCATGGCGGCGTAGGTCCAGCCGAACGCCGAGAAAATCAGCCCGACGTGGATCGGGTCGATGCCCAGTTCGCTGGTCAGCGCCGGGGCGGCGATGGACAGGTTGCTGCGGTCCAGGTAGTTGATCACCACGGTGATGAACAGCAGGACCATGATGAAAAAACGCTTGCGGCTGGGCGCCACCAACGACGCCTGCCCGGTGAGGGTTTGCGGTTGCATGGGGATTGCCTCTTCTTATGTTTATTGAGGTCGATGTGAAACTGCAGATCTCCGTGTCCATGGAGATCAAACTGTGGGAGCCAGCCAGCCTGCTGGCGATCGCGGTGTATCAGTCACCATCCATGCCGGATGTGCTGACCGAATCGCCAGCAGGCTGGCTCCCACAGGGCTTGCGATGGGTCAGACAGAACTCACCACTCGGCAAAACTGCCATCGGCATGCCGCCAGATCGGGTTGCGCCAGCGGTGCCCGACCGCCGCGCGTTCGATCACATACTCCTCGTTGATCTCGATGCCCAGGCCCGGACCATTCGGAATCTTCACGAAGCCTTTGTCGTAATCGAACACCCGCGGATCCTTGACGTAATCCAGCAGGTCGTTGCTCTCGTTGTAGTGAATGCCCAGGCTCTGCTCCTGGATGAACGCGTTGTAGCAAACCGCATCCAGTTGCAGACACGCCGCGAGGGCAATCGGGCCCAGCGGGCAATGCAGCGCCAGCGCGACGTCGTAGGCTTCGGCCATGTTGGCGATCTTGCGGGTTTCGGTGATGCCGCCAGCGTGAGAAGCATCGGGCTGGATGATGTCGACGTAACCTTCGCTGAGCACGCGCTTGAAATCCCAGCGCGAGAACAGGCGCTCACCCAGGGCGATCGGCGTGCTGGTCAGCGGCGCCAGTTCTTTCAGCGCTTCGTAGTTTTCGCTGAGTACCGGTTCTTCGATGAACATCAGCTTGTACGGATCGAGCTCCTTCATCAGCACCTTGGCCATAGGCTTGTGCACCCGGCCATGGAAGTCCACGCCGATGCCGACGTTCGGCCCGACCGCGTCACGCACGGCTGCGACGTTGGCCAGGGCGAGGTCGACTTTCTCGAAGGAATCGAGGAATTGCAGCTCTTCGGTGCCGTTCATTTTCACCGCAGTGAAACCACGCTCCACCGCCTCTTTCGCTGCACGCGCGGTGTCTGCCGGACGGTCACCGCCGATCCACGAATAGACACGAATCTTGTCCCGCACCTGACCACCGAGCAGATCGCTGACCGACACACCCAACGCCTTGCCCTTGATGTCCCACAACGCCTGATCGATACCGGCCAGGGCACTCATGTGGATCGCGCCGCCCCGGTAGAAGCCGCCGCGGTACAGCACGGTCCAGATGTCTTCGATGTTGCGTGGGTCTTTGCCAATCAGGTAGTCGGATAATTCTTCAACGGCCGCTGCCACGGTGTGGGCACGGCCTTCGACCACGGGCTCGCCCCAACCGGTCACGCCCTCGTCGGTTTCGACCTTGAGGAAGCACCAGCGCGGCGGAACGATGAAAGTGGTGAGTTTGGTGATTTTCATCTCTTCTCTCTCTTGTTAGATGCAGCGCGCTCGGCGCCAAAAAAGTCTTAACGCAGAGCGTTCCATGCAGCAACGTAGGCTTTGGCGTTGGACGCCACCTGCTCCGGCGTCATGCCCGGTTTGAACAGCCCGGACCCGAGACCGAAGCCTTTGACGCCGGCGTCGATAAACACCTGCATATTCTCCGGGGTGATCCCGCCCACCGGCGCCAGAATGGTTCCGGCAGGCAACACCGCCAGCCAGGCTTTTACAACCGCCGGCCCCATTTGCTCGGCCGGAAACATCTTCAGCACATCCGCCCCTTCGGCCAGTGCGGCGAAAGCTTCGGTCGGTGTCGCAACGCCCGGCGACAGGAACAGCCCCGCCGCTTTCGCTGCACGAAGCACCTTGGGATCGCTGTGGGGCATGACGATCACCTGCCCGCCGGCGGCTTTCACTTGCTCGACCTGCTCCGGCGTCAGCACCGTGCCGGCACCGATCAGGCAATCGGCGGGCAAAGTACTGCGCAGGATGCGGATGCTTTCGTACGGTTCGGGGGAATTGAGCGGCACTTCGATGACGCGAAATCCGGCTGCGTAAAGGACTTCTCCGATAGCCGCCGCTTCCTGCGGGCGCAGGCCGCGCAGGATTGCGATCAGGCCGTTTTGCGCCAGGGCTTGCTTGAGCATGTCAGACCTCCAGTCAGGTTTAACGGGATGGATGTGGGGTGACGAGTCCGGCAGCGAGCGCCAACTGCCACAGCCCGCGTTCGGTGGCGTGTTCGGCCAGCGTCACGCGAGCAAAACCGCAGGCGTCGAGGGCCCGGCTGTAGCGGGCACACAGTTGTGAGTTACCGATGAGGATGATTGCCGGCAGATGGACGCTGTTGCGCCGACGCCGCTGAACAGTGGCCAGCGCCGACAGCTCATGACCGATCAACAGGCCGGACAGATAGTCCGGTTGCGCGCTGCCGCTCAACTCGCCGGTCAGCCCGAGGCTGCGGGCGCTGAACAGCGTCGATAACGGGCCGACCTCGCCGTCCACCGACAGGGCCACTTGCACACCCCGGTCGAACGCGTCGCCATCGAAGGATGCGCCGCGCTGCTGAGTGCGTCCCAGAATGCTGTGTTCACTGAGCACGGCGAAGACTTCACCGGTCATGAAGGTATCGAAATGCACGATGCAGCCGTCGGCCACTTCCACCCATTTCGAATGACTGCCCGGCAGGCCGATCAACAGATCACTGCCCACCCCGCTCGGCAGGTTTTGCAGCACGCCGAGTACCTGGGTTTCTTCACCACGCATCACGTTCGGCAGCCGCGAACGTTGAATCACGCCCGGCACGATGTGCACATCGACACCGCGAAGACTGCGAATGGTTTGTAGGGAAGTTCCGAGATTGGCGACGTTCGCCGGCGTGTCGCAGTAGGCCGCTTCGCGCCAGCCCTGCGCGCTGCCAACCATACCGCAGGCAATCACCGGCAAAGCGGGTTGTTCATCGAGCCAGTCACCGCAAGCCTCGTCAAAGGCCAGTTCAAAACCGTCTGTGCATACCTGACCGTTAATGATTCGCGGCGTCCGGGGCAGCTGCATGATCCCCGATGACAGCGAACGCTGTTCGAGCACCTGGCCACCCGCGGCGAGTTTGTAAGCACGTAATGAGGTTGTCCCCCAATCGAGCGCGATCAATTGCGCCAGCATCGCTTCACCTGTTTTGTTTATTGGCAGTGAGTGAGCTGGACTATAAACCCGAAAGCGGACAAATCTCAATATATAAATATACATCCCATATTTTGGGATAACGGCAAAAAAAGATCGCAGCCTCGATAGCACCTACACCTGTAGGCGCTGCCGAAGGCTGCGATCTTTTAAGGATTCAATTGCCCGCGGCAAAATCCCTTAATACCGCGCCATCCATCCGGTACCGAACCCACTCTTCCTGCGGCTGCGCCCCCAGGGATTTATAGAATTCGATGGCCGGCTTGTTCCAGTCCAGCACGCTCCACTCGAACCGACCGCAATCATTGGCGCAGGCGATTTTCGCCAAGTGGCGCAGCAAGGTTTTTCCCGCGCCGCCGCCACGCTGTTCGGGGGTGATGTAGAGGTCTTCGAGGTACAGGCAGTTACTGCCGAGCCAGGTGGAGTAGCTGAAGAAGAACACCGCAAAACCAATCGGCAAACCGTCCCGCAGGCAGATCAGTCCGTGGGCCGTGGCGCCTTCGCTGAACAGACTGCGCTCGATGTCGGCGACGCTGGCGATGACTTCGTGGCGGGCACGTTCATAATCGGCCAGTTCAGTGATGAACCCGAGGATTTGCGGTGCATCGCTGGGGGTCGCCGGGCGGATTTCGATCGTCATGGACGTGCCTTCGTCAAAAGTGGAAAACGCCATACTAAGTCGGCTCGCAGTCTGTGGCGAGAGAGCTTGCTCCCGCTGGACTGCGCAGCAGTCCCTTCCCAGGTCGACCCCTGCCTGCCTGAAATACCGCGTCGCTTGTTTTAGGGCTGCTTCACAGCCCAGCGGGAGCAAGCTCCCTCGCCACAAAAGCTACAAGGCGATCATGTACAGGCATTACTCCGGCCAGCACTAACCCTGAAATCGATAACCTCGGACCTAACATCCGCGCCTCGCATGATAGACAGATGACACTCACCGTTATCGGGTCAAGGAACCGCGTCATGTCCATCGCACCACCTCAAGTCTCCAGCAAGCTGTTCGGCCTGTTTTGCCTCGCCAGCTATTTGCTGTCGCTGTCTTACGGCGCGACGTTTTTGCTGTCGTTGCTGATCGGCTCCCGTGGCGGCAACGAACACGATGCCGGCAGCGTGATTTCGACGGCGATGCTCAGCACGTTTGCAGCGGTGATTGTCTCTGGGCATTTGTCTGATCTACTCGGGGCAGCGCGTTCGATTGCGCTGTTCGGCGTGCTGCTGGTAGCGGCCAGCCTGGGCTTTGCGCTGACGCCGGGCTTCGGCCCTCTGCTGCTCCTGTTCGGGTTGCTGCTGGGGTTGGGCTGGGGCGTTTTCTACACGCTCGGGCCGATCATCGTCGCGAGCCTGGTGACGCCCGCGCAGCGTGCCAAATATTTTGCGCTGCTGTCGGGCAGCATGATGACCGGGATCGGCAGTGGCCCTCTGCTGGGGCGCGCAGCCAGTGCGCTCGGCTATCCGGTGACGGCGGCGTTTTACCTCGCAGCACTCGCCAGCCTGATCGGCGTTGTACTGTTCTGGCGCCTGGATGCGCAACTGAAAAAGGCACCTTCGCCCACCGCCTCGGTCGCGCGTATTTCCTGGCGTGCAACGGTTCAAGTGCTGTCGTCCAGAGCGGTGTTCCCGATCATCATGGTCGGCCTTGGCGGTTGCGTGTTCGGTGGCCTGTCGAGTTTTCAAACCAGTTACGCGGCGTCTCGCTCTCTGGATTACTCGCTGTTCTTTTTCGGTTTCATGGGCGCGGCGATCAGCAGTCGGATGTTGATTGCCGGGTTGGTGGTCAAGCGCGATCCGTTCCGTACATCCTGCCTGTTGTCGGGGCTGATGACAGGCTCGATCGTGATGTTCGGTTTCGTGGTCGACAGCGGCTTCAGCTACGTGCTGGCCGCGGTGATGCTGGGCGTCGGTTACGGGCTGACGTATTCGGTGATCAACGGCCTGGCCGCGAACGAAGCGCCGAGCGGCACCACTGCGCAATCGTTGCTGTTGTTCAGCCTGTCGTACTTCATCGGCGTGTTCGGTTTTCCGTTGCTGGCCGGACAGATCATCGTTGAATACGGGATGACCACACTGTTGCTCACCGTTCTCTGCGTCGCGCTGCTGAACTGGCTGATCACCGTGGGCCGCTTGCTCTGGCGCCGCTTCAGGGTCAAGACGCCGCAGCAGGCCTGAACCGTTCGTCGTTCATCAGGCACCAACCCGATGGGGGGCGGACCAATATCAGGTAAGGACTCTAATTAAATGGAGACGACACCATGATCATGTCCCGACTGACCGCCCTCGCTCTCGCTACCCTGCTGTCCTCTGCTGCCCTTGCCGCGAACACCGCCTCCGGTACCGGCCCGACCGACCCGGTGGAAAAACCCAAATCCCCCGCCATTCAAAGCGCACCCGGCATCAATACCAATGGTTCCGGTGTCGATAGCAGCCTGCCGCCGTCCACGGGCACCGATCCGCGGATCCAGGGAAACGACGCGGGCCGTCAGGGTGGCATGAACATGCCCGACACCCAGACACCCGATAACGCCGGCACCGGCATCGGCTCGAAAACCACCACCGGTGGCTCGGGTTCCGAAGGCGGCGCCAGCCAATAAATCGCCCACGCGAGCTGTACCTGTCCACATCCATGAAGAGGTAACCATGAACGTCGATAAAAACCTTGAGAAAGAAGTCCTGACCCGTCTGCTGCACGCCCACCCGAACGGGTTGGGCAAGGAGGTTCTGGACAATTACCGGGGGGAGAAAGTCGTGGCCAGTGCCCTTGCCACGCTGCAGGATCGCGGGTTGATTCAACATGGGCATGTGATCTGCGACGAGACCGGCGAGCACTCGTTGAATTTGCCGATCAAACTCAGCGCGGCCGGGGTTGAGGCTGCGCGCAAGCTGGACGTCTAACCGTGTAGGAGCTGCCGCAGCCTGCGATCTTTTGACGTTGATTCAAGAAGACCAAAAGCTCGCAGGCTTCGCCAGCGCCTAAGAGCAGCAGGAGAAATCCCATGCCTCGTGGAAGCAAAGACAAATACACCGCCGAACAAAAGCGCAAGGCCGAGCACATCGAAGAGAGCTACGAGCACAAAGGTGTCTCGAAAGAGGAAGCGGAGGCCCGCGCCTGGGCGACGGTGAACAAGCAGTCGGGTGGTGGTGAGCGCAGCGGTGGTTCCGGGCGCAAGAAACCGGCGAGTGCGAAGGCCGAAGACCGCAAGGGATCTTCGCGGCGTGCGGTAGCCAGTCGTGAAGGTCACCCGCGTAACAGCAAGGCGTCGCGGCAGACGCAGACGGTGGACAGTTTGAGGAAGGAAGCCACGGCGAAGAAGATTCCGGGGCGTTCGAGTATGCGCAAGCAGGAATTGATCGAGGCGTTGCGCAAGGCTGGGTAAGGGTCAAAATTTATTCAATGTGCGGGACCTATCGCTGGCAGGCCAGCTCCCACAGTGATTAAGGTGTTCACAGTTTTTGTTTACACCCCGCATCCTGTGGGAGCTGGCCTGCCAGCGATAGCGCCAGATCAGCCGCAGAATGTTTTGCTGATCAGTGCATCCACCTCATCCGCCCCCGGCGAAGTCGCCGGCCCCCAGCGAGTCACTGCGAGTGCCGCCGCCGCATTCGCCCGCCGCGCCGCCTCGCCCGCCGACAGCCCTTGCGCCAACCCAGCCACAAATACCCCGGCGTGCGCATCGCCCGCGCCATTGCTGTCCACCGCCTCGACCTCGAAACCCGGCACAGGCTGACGCTCGCCATGCTGACTGATCCAGCAACCTTGGGGCCCATCGCGAACCACCATCAGCACCTCGGCGGGCAGATAATCGGTCAACCGATCCAGCGCCTCCCCGATGTCCGACGCCCCGGTAAACCGCAGCGCTTCGACACTGTTGCTGGTCCAAATATCGATGCGCGGCAACAAGGCCTGCATCAACGGCGCATCCGGTGACTCCACCAACGGGCCCGGATCGAACACCACGTTAATCCCGGCCGGCAACGCCAGCACCCAATCCACCAGCGCCTGAGCCTTGCCGACATGCAGCAGGCTGTAGCCGCTGACGTAGACATAATCGCCCGCCTCGGCGGGCACACTCGCCAGGTCCTCGGCAGTCACTTCGCCTTCGGCGCCAATGTAGGAAACGAAACTGCGCTCGGCCGAGGCGTCGGTGATCGCCACGCACAATCCGGTATCGCGCTCCGCGCTGTGAGCAATGCCTATGTGGATGCCTTCAGCCTTCATCGCCTCCCGCGCCAGATCACCGAAACGGCCGGTGCCATGCCGGCCGAGGTAAACCACCGGCAAACCATTACGCTGCGCCGCAGCCATCACATTGAAGCCGCCGCCCGCTTCGAAACTGGCGGACTGCGCCAGTACATCGCCGCCGGGCTGCGGCAGTTTATCCACGGCCATGACCAGGTCGATGATGACCTGGCCGGTGTGCAACAGCTTAGGCATGAGCATTCTCGAGCAATGCGGCGCGGCGATCCCTGGCGCCACCGAGTACGAAGTAAATCCCGCCAGCGACCAGGAACGTCACGATCCAGCCGAGGCCGTTGTGGCCCAGCCACGAATCGGAGAGGAACCCGCGGAACCAGACGGTTTGTTCGGTGGTGCCGATGGTGGTGAAGCTGAAACCCAGCACGATCGCCACCGCCCACGCACCGAAGGCGCGCCACTCGACGCCGCCGCGGTACCAGTAGGCGCTGCTCGGGCTGACGTCCAGCAGATCCTTGGGGCTGTAGTAATGACGGTGGATCAGGTCGACGACGAAGATCCCGACCCACGCCGTGATCGGCACGGCCAGCAAGGAAATGAAGGTAATGAACGGGCCGTAGAAACTGTCGGCGATCAGCATGAAGTAAATCGAACCGGCGAAGATCGCAACGATGTCGACCACCACGGCGTAGACGCGCTTGACCTTGAGGCCCAGGGTCAACGTGGTCAAACCGGCGGAGTACACCGACAGGTTGTTCGACAGCAGCAAGCCGCCGAAGGCGGTGATCAGGTAAGGCACGGCCATCCAGGTCGGCAGCATGTCGCGGATCGCAATGATCGGGTCAGTGGCCGACGCCAGGTCATTGTTACCCACCGACAGCAAGCCGCCGAGGGTGATCAGCAACACCAGCGGAATCCCCGCACCGAATGCGGCCGAGGCCACCAGGCGCACGGCTTTGACGCTGCGATGCTGATAGCGCGACATGTCGGCACCGGCGTTGGCCCAACCGATCCCGGTGCCGGCGGCCATGGTGCCGACGCCGATGATCATTGCGCTAAGCGGTGCAGGCGTGGCGTTGAACACGGCACTCCAGTCGATGGTGGCGCAAAGGAAACCGCCGACCAGAATGTTCAGCGCGCCGAACACGTAGGTCGCCCACTTCTGAATCACCAGCAACGTCGCGTGCCCAAGGCCAGACACCGACAACGTCAGCAGCACGAAAATCGCGATGAACACCAGGGTCAACATCGGCGCACTTTTGGCCTCCACTGGAGAGCCGAACAGGATCGAGCACAACGACAACAACACGAAAGCGGCGGTGGTGGTATTGACGGTTTCCCAACCCAGCCGCGACATCAACGAAACCAGGGTCGGGCCGATATTGCCGCGCACACCAAAGATCGCCCGCGACAGCGTCAGGCTCGGTGCGCGACCACGGCGACCGGCGATGGAAATGATCCCGACCACCGCGAAAGAACCGGCAGCGCCGAGGATCGCGACGATGATCGCCTGCCAGATAGCCAACCCGCGAAACGCTACCAGCGTGGCGCCCAGCGGCAGGCCGAGGATGGAAATGTTGGCAGCGAACCAGACCCAGAACAGTTGCAGCGGATGACCGTTGCACTCCGCTTCCGGCACCGGTTCGATGCCACGGGTTTCCAGTTGCCCGGCACTTTGCCCGGCGTTCGATGAACTCATGTGAAATGCTCCTGTTGCCTTTGTTGTGGTTATGGGCAATGACGGAAGACGAAAACAACAGCCCGGCTGTCCTGGCCAAGTCAGTGCGATCCATTGCGGGTGAAAAATTCAAACAAGCGGCGCAGCCATCGCCGGCAAGCCAGCGATGGCGCCAGTCCGGTCAGCGAAGAGCCAACAGTCCTTTTACCAACGGTTCCAGCTCCAACGAGTTAACGGCTTTGACCTTGTCGATCATCCCGACAGGCCAGCTCTCAAGCCCCAGACAGGCCCCCAGCATGGCCCCCAGAATCGCCGCGATGGTGTCTGTGTCGCCGCCAAGACTGGCCGCCATGCACACAGCTTCGAAGGCATTCATCTCACCGATGGCCACTTGTTGGGCCAGGGCAAACGAAACCACCACCGACTCCTGTGACGCCACCGAAGTGCCGATCACGTCGTACATCAAGTCCGCCAGCAGCGCCTTGTCACTGTCGACGCTGATCGTCCGCGCCCAACTGATGCGCGAGGCGATGCGTCCGCCCGCGACCCAGTGGCCGTGACTTTCCGCTTGCAGAGCGATCTGCTGGCCGAGGTTCAGCGCTTCGCCCAGGTCCATGCCGTTGATGCCGGCGGACACCACCGCCGCCACCGCCGCCGCGCTGGAAATGCCCAGCGTGGTGTTGTGAGTGACCTGGCAGGCCTGCACCACGGCGCTGATGAAACGCTCGGGATCGCTGACATCCGCCGAAATCCCGACCGGCGTGATGCGCATCGCCGCGCCGTTGGTGGTGCCATAGCGCCCCGCTTCTTCCGGCGACTGGCCGGCGAGAATCATCTCGATCGCCCGTTTGGTCGATGGACCGAGCAAATCCTGTGAGTCCTTGGCCTGCATCGCGGCTTCCCATTCGATCAACCGCTGGGCCAGCACCGACGGTTCGATCTTGCCTTTGCCGTCGATCAACAATTGACCGACCAGAATGGCCTGTTCGGTATCGTCGGTGATCGAGCCTTTGGGCATGTTGGCCGCGATGGGTTGATCGGGACCAGCGTCTTGCAGATCGGTGATGTCGCCAAAGCGCGTCTTGATTTCAGCGCGGCTCAGGGATTGGGTCGGCATGCCCAGCGCATCGCCCAGGGCCAGTCCGTAAAACGCGCCCAGGGCACGATTGAACGCGGTCATTGCGGGTTTCCAAATTGCAGGTGCAGGCGAAAGTGCACCGGATCTAGCAGGCTTTCGACTTGCTCCATGAAGCGGTTTTGCCGGTCGTATGTGGTGCGCAAGGCTTTGAGGAAAACCGTACCGACCGGGCGGCCGAGCAGTTCGGCGTCTTCGGCGTTCAAGGGCTCGGCGCCGATCCATTGATCGCCGCGCTCGCCGATGTAGCCGTACGCGGCCAGGGTGATGGTCAGGGAATTGTCGATCAGGCCGACACGCGGCAGGCTTTCCAGGCCTCCGGTGGCGGGCATCAATGAGCGTTCGAGGGAAACCAGCTTGCCGTCGGTGGAACGACGTCGGCGGTCGAGGGTGATGAACTGGTCGGTGCCGAAACGCGGAAGCAGGTCAGGACGGGTTACCGCCTCGAGCCGCAGCACTTCGGTATTGATCAGCGCCCCGTTGTCGGCCAGGGCCTGCGCCCAGCCGCTGCGCTGATCAAGCACCACGCCGTCGAAGGTGACGATGGAACCGACACCGCTTTGCGTCGCGATGTAGTGGCGCCGTTTCAACTCGGCCAGGGCTTCACGCAGCGTACCTCGGCTGACTTTGAATTCTTGAGCCAACTGATGCTCGCCCGGCAGTAAAAAACCGTCCTCCAAGAGGCCGCTTTCAATGCGCCGGATGAGTTCGTCGACCACCCGTTGTTTCTTGTCAAATCGTACCTGTCTAATCATGTACAAACTGATAACCGAAACGGGTTGTAGCAGGCAAGAAATATTTAGGGGAAGTGACGGAAGGAATGCATAACCGTGGCGAGGGAGCAAGCTCCCTCGCCACGAGAGACGGGTGTCAGCGTTGTTTGAGGCGGTCGATGACCACGGCCAACAACAGGATCGAACCGCGAATTACATACTGATAAAACGTATCGATGTTCTTCAGGTTCATCGCATTCTCGATGATTGCCAGAATCAACACCCCCGCGATCACATGCCGGATCATGCCGATCCCGCCACTCAGCGACACCCCGCCGAGTACGCAAGCCGAGATCACCGTCAGCTCGAAACCCTGGCCGATCATCGGCTGTCCCGAGGTCATACGCGAAGCCAGGATCACCCCGGCCAATGCCCCGATCACGCCATGCACGGCGAAGATGATGATCTTGGTCCGGTCAACGTTGACCCCGGCCAGCAACGCCGCTTCCTGGTTGCCGCCGATGGCCATGGTGTTGCGCCCGTAGGTGGTGTAGTTCAGCAGCCAGCCGAAAAACAGGAAGCAGACGATGGTGATCAGAATCGGCACCGGCACCCCAAACAACTGGCCGTTACCGAAGACGAAGAACGGCTCTTGCGACACGCCCACTGCTTTGCCATTGGCAAAAATGTAGGCCAGACCGCGAACGATCTGCATGGTCGCCAGCGTGGTGATCAACGCATTGACCCGCAACTTGGCGATCACGATCCCGTTGATCAGCCCGACGATCAGCCCCATGAACAGCGCCGCCACCACGCCGAGAAAAACGCTGTCGGTGTCGCGCATCACCACTGCCGCCACCACGCCGGCGCAGGCAATCACCGAGCCCACCGACAAGTCGAAATGCCCGGACGCCAGGCAATACAACATGGTGCACGCTGCGATCCCGGTGGTCGAAATCGCCAGGCCCAGCCCGCGCATGTTCAGTGGTGAAAGGAAGTTGTCGATCAGCAAAGTGCAGAGCACAAAGATCCCGACAGCCGCCAGCAGCATGACCCAGTCATCGAGAAAGCGCCGCAGGTCCAGAGGTTTGCGCTGGGTGGGCAGAGCGTTGTTTTGGGTTGTCATCATAGTCACCTCTCAGTTCGCCACGCCGTCAGCGCGTTGGCGCGGCAAAGCCAGTTGCAGCAGGTTGGATTCGTTGGCCTCGTCACGGGACAGTTCGCCGCGCATCGCCCCTTCGCAGAGCACCAGGATGCGGTCGGAAATACCCATCACTTCCATCAGGTCGCTGGACACCACGATCACCGCGATACCGCTTTCAGCGAGGTTATGGATGATCTGGTAGATCTCGGCTTTCGCACCGATGTCGATGCCCCGAGTCGGTTCGTCGAGCAGCAGGATTTTCATCGGCATCGACAGCCAGCGGCCGAGAATCGCCTTCTGCTGATTGCCGCCGGACAGGTACATGATTTTCTGTTCAGCGCTCGGTGTTTTTACTTTCAGCGCCTTGATCTGCTTGTCGGCGTTGCCTTTCTCCCACAGTCCGCGCAACAGGCAACCGAAGGTGGAGTGGGCGCCGCGTGCGCTGATGTTGATGTTCTCGGCGACGCTGGAGAGCGGCATGATGCCCTCCTTCTTGCGGTCTTCGGGGCACAGCAGAATCCCCGCCGCAATCGCATCCCGGGGGGAGCGCAGTTTCAGTTCATGCCCGCGCAATTCCAGGCGCCCGGCGGTGTTGCGCTCAAGGCCGCTGAGTATGCGGAACAGTTCGGTACGACCGGCACCGACCAGGCCGAACAACCCCAGAATCTCGCCTTTGTGCGCGTCGAAACTCACCGGCTCACGCAAGCCCGGCCCGAGCAGACCGTCGACCCTCAGCGCCACGGCGCCTCGCTTGCGCGGGCGATAATCGTAGATGTCCTGAATGTCGCGACCGACCATGCACGTGACCAACTGATCGTGGGTCAGCTCGCTCATGTCCTCGAAGGTGCGTACGTAGCGGCCGTCCTTGAACACCGTCACCGCGTTACAGATGCGGAACACTTCTTCCATGCGATGGGAGACGTAGAGCACCACTTTGCCTTCGTCGCGCAGGCGCCCGATGATCGCCATCAAGCGATCGATCTCCCGCGCCGAAAGGCTGCTGGTCGGCTCGTCGAATGCGATCACATGCGCGCCACGGGACAACGCCTTGGCGATTTCCACCAGTTGCCGTTGCCCCAGGGACAGACGCCCGACTTTCTCTTGCGGGTCGATTTCATCGGCCAGCCCTTTGAGGCAGGCCAACGCTTGCTGACGCAGTGCGCCGCGATTGATCAGGCCGAAACTGGCGGGCAGATGACCGAGGAACAGGTTTTCCGCCACGGTCATTTCCGGGACCAGGTGCAACTCTTGATGGATCACCGCCACCTTGTTGCCGATGCTGTCGGCGGTGGACTTGAAGACCATCGTTCGCTCGCCGATCTGCAGGTCACCGCTGCTCGGCGTATAGGCGCCGCCGAGGATCTTCAGCAACGTCGACTTGCCGGCACCGTTCTCGCCCATCAAGGCATGAACCTGTCCCGGATGGGCAACGAAGCTGATGCCGTCCAGCGCCTTCACCCCGGGAAAGGTCTTGCCGATCCCGTTGAAGCGCAGGCTGCCGCCGACGCTGTCGTGTTGTGTCTGTACTTGCGCGTGCATAACCCACCTCATCAACAGATCAGGCAACCCCGTCGCCAGGGCTGCCGATGAAATCAACCGCGCCTCAGTTCCAGAGGCCGATCTTTTCCAGTTCCTGCTTGAAGTTGTCGCGCGTGATCAGGGTCACGTCGTCCATGGCGGTGTATTTCGGCGGTTCTTTGCCGGTGGTGACCCACTCGTACATCATGCTCGCGGTGTTGTAGCCCTCGATGTGTGGGCTCGGCAGCATCGAACCGAAGAAGCCGCTGTTGGGCTTTTTCAGTTCGCCGATGGCGTCGGTGCCGTTGATGCCGATGCCAATCACGTTGGCGGCGGCAAAACCGGCACTCTCGGTAGCGCGCACGCCGCCCAGTACGGTGTTGTCGTTCATGCCACCGATGATCAGGTTTTTCGCCGCGCTCGGCAGTTTCACCAGCGCCGAGTTGGTGGCGTCCATGCTGCCCGGCACGTCTAGGGTTTTCAGCGCCGAAAACAGGATGTGGTCTTTCGGCATGCCGGCGTCTTCCAGCGCCTTGACCGAACCGTCGGTGCGCTTCTTGCCGGTGTCGAGTTCGTTGTAGGTGTTGATGACCGCGTAGGTGTCTTTCCAGTCCCAGCCGCGTTTTTTCGCTTCAGTGGCCATCGCCGCGCCCTGCTTCTGGCCGACTTCGAACGCTGCCATGCCCAGGTACGGGACGTCTTCCATGAACTTGCCGCTGGCATCGACAAAACGGTCATCCACGGCAATCACTTTCAAACCGTTGAGCTTGGCTTTGGCCATGATCGCCGGACCGAGGGACACGTCCGGCGGGCAGATCACAAAACCCTTGGCGCCGTTGGCGGCCAGGCTGTCGATGGCGGAAAGGGTCTTCTCGCCGTCCGGTACGGCGATCTTGATGACTGTGAAGCCTTTCTCTTTGCCGGCCTTTTCGGCGAAGGCCCATTCGGTCTGGAACCAGGGCTCTTCCGCCTGCTTGACCAGAAAACCGATCTTCACTTCCTCGGCCGCCAGCAACGTACTGCTCAGGCTGACCGCGGTGACCGCCAAAGCGGCACAGCACAGGGAACGGATCCCACGACGACGATTCATAAGCTGACTCCTTGTTATTTTTTTTGAGCGTTAATTTGAAAGCCGGTGCAGCAAATAGTCATATCATATGATGATTGGATTTCAAGCGGAATTCCGCGCCTGAAATGCGTTTTGCCTAGTCGTGATACATCACCGAGCGACCTCCATCGATGGTGATGCACGATGCGTTGATAAAGGGCGCTTCGTCGCTGGCCAGGAAAACCGCAGTCATCGCCACTTCAATCGGCTGGCCGATGCGCCGCGGTGGATGCAGATCGAGAGCGCGTTGGCGCTCGGCGTGCGGGTCGGCAAAACCGTTCCAGTAATCGACGTTCAGTTGGGTTTCGATGTAGCCCGGTGCGATGGCGTTGACGCGAATGCCCTTCGGCGCATATTCGATGCCCAGCGCGCGGGTCAGGCCCAGCAGGCCGTGCTTGGCCACCGGGTACGGGAAGCAGCCCGGAATGATGTGCGTGGAATGGGTAGAGGCAATGTTGATGATGCTGCCGATGCCCTGCTCGATCATTTGCGGCAGCACCGCTTTACAGCCGAACCAGGCGCCGTCCAGGTCAATGGCGAAACAACGACGCCAGTCTTCTTCGGTCATTTCCAGCGGATCGCGGAACACGTTGACCCCGGCGCAGTTGACCAGCACGTCGATGCGGCCGTGCAGGTCGACTGCCAGTCTGGCCATGGCGTGCAAGTCTTGCTGATTGGACACGTCAGCCTTTATCGCCTGAACATCAAACCCCTTGTCTCGCCAATGCGCCGCGACGTGATCGACTTTCTCACCCTGGATATCACTGATGATCAGCCTGGCCTGCTGGGAGGCGAAGGTCGCAACAATCGCCTCGCCAATGCCCTGCGCCGCGCCGGTCAGCAACACGACCTTGTTTTTCAGGCGCTCACCCTTCGGTGGCTCGGGCACCGCTGGCAGGGAAAGAGGTTCACCCATGAATCAGAACTCCTTTTCGCGGGCACGACAAAAACCGGGCATCTGTCGATGTCCGGCCAAAAAGCTTTGTGGAAAATAGCTGCATCACTTCACCTGTTTTGTTTTTTTAAGTGTGAGTGCGTGTAACTGATGGAGCCGACTATAAACCCGACCGCCAAATAATCTCAATATATAATTTTACATCCCATATTCTGGGATTTAACCAGCAAATCTTGTACAGGTTTTTCCGGGCACATCGACCTGAAGGGACAACACCGCCCCGTCCAGCGGATGGTTGAGCGGGCTCGCAGCGCTGGTGATGTAGAGGGTTTTCAAGTCCGGACCGCCAAACACACAACTGGTGGGGCGGCTGACCGGCAGCTCGATCACGCGATCGACCTGACCATCTGGCGTCAACCTGAGCAGGCAACTGCCGTCCCAGCGAGCATTCCAAAGGTAACCCTCGGCATCCATCGCAGAGCCGTCGGGGCCGCCGCGTTCATGGGGGCCGAACCAGACTTGCGCGGGCTCGAGGCCGCCGTCGGTGCGAATGAAATGCTGATAGAGCGTGCCATCCAGGCTGTCGGCGAAATAAAGCGTGGTGGCGTCGTCACTCCATAACAACGTGTTGGGAATGCCCAATCCGCGAAGCAGCGGCGTGACCCGGGCATCGCGGTCAATTCGAAACAAGCCGCCGGACCGTCGCACGATGGGCAGGTCTTCGCCGTTTTCGCCGATGTTGTTCTGCATGGTGCCGAGCCATAGCCGGCCCTGCGCATCGCAACGGGCTTCGTTGGCGCGATTGCCGGGTTGCGGGTCGGCGACGCAGAACAAGCTCAATCGTGGCTCAAGTCCCGGTGAATCGAGATCGAGCCGGTACACACCACTACTCAACGTCACCAGCGCATCGCCGCTTTCGCAGGGAATGAAGGCTGACACGTGCTCGGGCATCTGCCAGATTTTCACGTTGGCGCCGACCAGGCGCAACGCTTGTTTACCGGCAATATCCACCCAGTACAGCGCCTGCGTCGGCGCATCCCAGAAGGGGCCCTCGCCCAGGTGTGCACGGTGCTGGGTAACTGCGGTCCACTCCATGAAACCTCCTTCTTATTGCTTTTATGTGGGAGCGAGCCTGCTCGCGATTGCGGTGGGTCAGGCGAGATCAATATTGAATGTGCCGGACTAATCGCGAGCTGGCTCCCACAAGGGGTCTGTGTTTTTTAGCCGGCCTTTTTATCGGCCATGACTTTTGGGTAGAAACGTTTGATGGCCAGGTCGGCGTTGTCGATGAGCGTCATGCAGGCCCACACACCGCGCGCGGCATCGCGAGCGGCGATGGCATCGGCCATGTCTTTGTGAATCGGTAATGTGCGGCGCAACTCGTCCGGGTCAGCCGCGGAGACTTCGAAAGACACCGCCAGCAACGCGCCGAGGGCCGGGACCATTTGTTCGATGAATTGATTGTGGCTGGCCGCGAGAATGCACTCGTGGAAGAACTGGTCGGCGCGGTTGTAATCGATGCCGCTGTCTACCGCTCGCTCCAGCGCGTTGTAGGCCTGAAGCACTGCTTGCACCTGTTCGACGGTCGCTCGCTCGCAGGCCCAGCGCACGGCCATCGGCTCGATGGTGCGGCGCAGGTCGAGCAGGTCGTCGACGAAATTTTCCGGCAAGCCGCTGCGGGAAAGCCAGCCGACGACTTGCGGATCGAAGAGGTTCCAACGCCGCACCGGCAATACTCGCGTGCCAACCTTGGGCCCGACTTCGAGCATGCCTTTGGCGACCAGGGTTTTGATGGCTTCGCGGATGACCGTGCGACTGACGCCGAGTTGCTCGCCCAGATCGGCTTCGACCTTGAGGGTTTCGCCGGGTTTTACCTGGCCCGTCGCAATCCAGCAACCCAGCCAATCGACCGTCGATGCGTGAAAACTGCTGGACATGGGCACCTCAAAGCCGTTCGCAATGGGTGCCCACGCTAATCATCATACGATTGGGTGTCAATTTGATTTTCAGGGAAAAGCAAAATCTTGTGTGTGTGTTACGGCTCCAGGCCGATGGGGAAGAAGATGCCGCCGCTCCACACGCCAAGCCAGCGCTGCCCATCGATCTCGCGGGTCACCGCCAGTTCCACCAATTGGTAAAACACATTGCGATGGATCAGCGCTTCAAGGTTGGTGCGCACATGCACATACGGCGCAGGCTCTTGTGTCACCGGATCAATCACTACACGGATCGCATGTTCCGCACCGGCCTCGGCGGTTTCATCGACGTTGGTGGTAAAGCGCAGGACTTGTGCTTCGCCCTCGCCTTCCACCTCCACGGCGATCGCCACGAACGGTGCATCGTCGACCTTGATGCCGACCTTCTCGACAGGGGTGATGAGGAAATAATCATCGCCGTCGCGGCGAATGATGGTGGAGAACAGTTTGACCATTGGCTTGCGTCCGATCGGCGTGCCCAGGTAATACCAGGTGCCGTCGCGGGCGATGCGCATGTCGATGTCGCCGCAGAAGTCGGGGTTCCACAAGTGGACCGGTGGCAAGCCTTTGGTCTTGGGGATCTGCCCCAGAAGGTCGTTGGCTTTTTGCGGGCCACTCATGGCGTTCTCCTTGGATTACTGGTCGCTGAGCCCCAGCAGGCTGCGCGCATATTGTTCCAGCGGCGGGCCCATCAGGTCTTCTGGCTTTTTGTCGTGGAACGTCAGTAAACCGCCACGACTCTTGATACGTGCAGTATCAATCAAATACTGGGTGCTGGTCTCGATCAACATGATCTGAATCACGCCGGTGTCGATACCGAGGCGATCCACGGCTTCCTGATCGAGCCATTCGTCCGAGTTGCCGATGCGGTCATCCGACTTGGCGAAACGGGTATAGAGCAGATAATGCGCGCCGACTGCACGGGCTTCGCCCATCGCATGATCGAGGCCTTCCGGCGCACGCGCACGGCGGACCATCGGGAAATATTCGATAAAGCCGTCGAAGGCGACTTCGGCAATCACGTTAGGACGCGGGTAAACCGCGCTGCCCGGCGGAGCAAAGGCGCCCTGGGCGATATAGACGAACGAGTCCGGTTGAATGCGCAGATTGTTCACGCGGCGACTATCGCTGTGGTCAAGCAGACCCGCGTCACTCATGTGGTAGCGAGTCCCTTCAGCCAGATCGCTGACATTCATGCAGCCACCAAGCGCCAAAACGGCCAGCAGCAAAACCAGGCTACGCATCCTACCCTCCAGAGGCCGGTGACGGAAAACCGGCGAATGGCCATGGGATGCAGCTTCCGCGCCAGTCTTCAGGAGTGCGAACATTTGTGGCGAGGGGATTTATCCCCGTTGGGCAACGAAGCGGCCCAAAAAAATGGGACTGCTGCACAGTCCAACGGGATAAATCCCCTCGCCACAGCCCGATCAGCCGCCGATAATTTTCATGATGGTCGCCCCACCCGAGAACGCCACTTCCTGCTTGTCACCCAAGGCTTTCACCAAGAGACGCTGCAACGCCGGCAACGCCTGATGGCGCGGCTTGTCCAGCAGATCACCGACATAGTGACGATTGCTCGACGACAGACAGCCATGCAACCAGCCCGTCGACGACAAACGCAGTCGCGAGCAAGTACGACAGAACGGCACGCTTTCGTTGGCGATCACGCCGAAATAGCCCTGACCTGGAATTTCATAGCGCACCGCCGTCGCGTCGACGGGTGCATCGGCCTGCAGGTACTCATAACGATCACCGATCAGGCTCAGCAACTGCTGAAGGCTGACGAACTGTTGCAGAAAAGCGTTGTTGTCACTGGCCAGGTGCCCCATGCGCATCAGCTCGATGAAGCGCAGCTCGTAACCTCGCTCCAGGCAGTAATCGAGCAGCGGCATCACCTGATCGAGGTTTTGTCCGCGCAACGGCACCATGTTGACCTTGATCTTCATGCCGGCGGCACTGGCCTGATCCATGCCGTCGAGCACAGTCGCCAGATCACCGCCGCGGGCAATGCTGCGGAATGCACCGGCATCCAGGGTATCGAGGGAAACGTTGATGCGCCGGATACCGGCGTCGACCAGCAGGGGCAGTTTTTTCGCCAGCAGTTGACCATTGGTGGTCAGGCTGATGTCTTGCAGGCCCATCTGCCCGACGGCGGTCATGAAGGCTTCGAGTTTGGGGCTGACCAGCGGCTCACCGCCGGTGATGCGCAGTCGCTCGATCCCCGCCGCTTCGATGAGGTAGGCAACGCCGCGTGCCATGGCTTCGGCCGACAGTTCATCCTGCGCAGCGACCAGCCGCTTGCCGTTGGGCACGCAGTAGGTACACGCGTAATTGCAGGCTGAGGTCAGGCTGATTCGCAGATTGCGGAAACGCCTGCCTTGACGGTCAACGATCATGGTCACTCCGGCACAAGGAAATCGGACGGCGTAAAACTTGACTTACAAATCAAGTTTTAGCAAGTCCCATGCCTGAGTATATTCCTGAGGTACTGCGCCATGTTGCGAAATAATGGCGCAATAAAGCAACTGAATGGCTTAGCTGCTTGGCGTGTCGGTGTCGCGCTTGCGCTTGTTGCCCATGCGCACGCCGATGTCCATCAGGAACTGGAAGAAACCTTCCTGATCTTCCAGCACGTTGCTCCAGAACGGCGAGTGGTACAGCGCCACGGCGCCGTGCACCAGCGCCCAGGACGCGCAGTAATGGAAGTAAGGCGGCACGTCTTCGAGCTTGCCTTCGCTGATCCGACCCTTGATCAGCAGGGTCAGGCGTTCAAAATTCGAGGCGCGGATCTTGTGCAGCTCCTCGATCATCTCCGGCACCTGGTTGCCCTTGACCACCTTTTCTTCGAGGCGATCGAACAAGCGGTAGCGTTGCGGATCGCGCATGCGGAATTCGAAGTAGGCCCGGGACAGGGCTTCCTTGTCCTTGTCGACGTCTGCCGAATGCAACAGCTCGTTCAAATCGCGCTCGTAATCGAGCATCAGGCGCAGATAGATCTCCGCTTTCGATTTGAAGTGCTTGTAGATTGTGCCTTTGCCGATACCGACGGCATCAGCAATCATCTCGACGGTGACACTGTCTTCACCTTGGTCGAGGAACAGCTTGAGCGCGGTATCGAGAATTTCTTGCTCACGGCGACGAAATTCACGGACCTTACGAGGTTCTTTATGCATAAGAAAAGGTCTGTCGGGGTCAAAATTCGAAGCCGCGTATTATGCCTAACTTGCGGCAAAATGCACGGATCATCCATCCATATCTGTGTTTCTTGATGAATTCTGGAAGCGCCGCCATTTAATGAGAACGCTTCCGAAGCGCACGTATTCCAAAATTGTTTAAAAACCTCGACCGGTAAACTGGACTCGGCGCAATACTGATCAATACTTCAACTGTCGGCGGGGCATCTCCCCCAAGTGCCGCGTCGATATTGGTACCAACGGACCGCGTACCATTGTTTTACTCCTAATGGTCTTAACCCGGATTCACCCCCCAGAACCCGGGTTTTTTTTGCCTGCAATTCAGGGGGCACCGCCCCCGCAGGAGCTGCCGAAGGCTGCGATTTTTTCCGGCGTTATGCCGATGCCCTGACGTGCGCCAACGGAAACAGCCGTTTAAAGTTCTCGGTGGTCTGCTCGGCAAATCGTTCGTAGGACTCCCCCCGCAACATCGCCAGAAACTCTGCCACTTCCCGCACATACTGCGGCAGGTTCGGCTTGCCGCGATAGGGGATCGGCGCCAGGTACGGCGAATCGGTTTCCACCAGCAAGCGGTCCGCGGGCACCTTGCTGGCCACGTCACGCAGCGCATCGGCATTGCGGAAGGTGACAATGCCGGACAAGGAGATGTAATAACCCATGTCCAGCGCCGCTTTGGCCATGTCCCAATCTTCGGTGAAGCAATGCAGGACGCCGGCCTGGGGCAGCGCGGCTTCACGCAACAGGGTCAAGGTATCGGCCCGGGCGCCACGGGTGTGAATGATCACTGGCTTGCCGGTTTGCTGCGCAGCTTGCAGGTGCAGGCGGAACGATTCCTGCTGCAGCTCTGCCGCCTCAGGCTCGTAGTGATAGTCCAGGCCGGTTTCACCGATCGCCACCACACGCGGGTGGTTGAGCTCCTGCAACAGCCAGTCCAGCGCCGGGGCAGCGCCCGGCTGCACGTCCAGCGGATGCACGCCGACGGAACAGTCGACATCGTCGTAACGTTCGGCCAGGGCCTTTACGTCGGCTGCGTTGTCGACGCTGACGCCGATACACAGAAAGTGCCCTACCCCGCGCTGCCGGGCCGCATCGAGTGCGGCATCCAGAGAGCCGTCGTGGGCGGCGAGGTCGAGGCGATCAAGGTGGCAATGGGAATCTACGAGCATAAAAAGGGCTGCAACTTACATCGTATGGGTGGGACGGTCGGACTTCAGGGCTCCGGCCAGATGGGTTTCGATTCGACTGCGGGCGGTATCG
Organism: Pseudomonas sp. IT-P100; assembly: GCF_949767185.1. NCBI lineage: Bacteria > Pseudomonadati > Pseudomonadota > Gammaproteobacteria > Pseudomonadales > Pseudomonadaceae > Pseudomonas > Pseudomonas sp. IT-P100. Next base: position 38,834 of record NZ_CATKQK010000004.1, on the reverse strand, counting down.
TCGCCGTCGTTGAACTGCACGCCGACGCCGGCGGCGCGGTTGCCTTGAGCGCCTTTGGGCGTGATCCAGGCGACCTTGCCGGCCACCGGAATCTTCTCCGGCTCATCCATCAGGCTCAGCAGCATGAATACCTCATCGCCCAACTTGTAGCTTTTGTTGGTCGGGATAAACAGACCACCGTTCTTGATGAATGACATATAGGCCGCGTATAGCACGGACTTGTCCTTGATGGTCAGGGACAAAATACCGTTGCGCGGTCCCTGGTTGACGGCTTCATTCATACTGACCTCCACTGCAGATGCTCAGAGGATAAGCCCAGTCGATCACTTCTGGGTAGGCAATGACGCCCATTGCACCAGCAGCGCTTCGAGCAACAGCACCCGATTGAGGTTGGCCTTGCTCATGACTTTCTGGCGCTGGGCGAGGATCCAGTCCTGAATGTTCAGCACTTTGTCCTGAGCGGTTTTCTGCGCCAGGTACTGAATCACCTTGCGCATATCGGCCAATCCCAGACCTTCTTCATCCTGGGTCAGCTGATAACGCAGGATCAGGCTCGACCAATCGCAGAACCAGTCGAACAGCAGCAACAGCGGAATTGCGTTCCAGCCTTCGGCCAGTTGCGTCGGCGATTGCTGTTGCTTGAGCAACTTCTTCACACCATCGACCACCAACGCTCGCTGCTCGCGCACGCCCTGGGCCTGCAAGCTGACGGCAGCCAGCGGCGAACCGGCAGCGAGGGTCAGCAACTCGATGCGCTCTTCTTCGGAACAGTCCGGCAGCGCCTTCGCCAGCCACGCCAGGCTCACGGCCTCACTCGGCAGCGGGCAGGCTTGCTGCACGCAGCGGCTCTTGATGGTCGGCAACAGACGGCTGGTCTGATGGCTGACCAGCAACAACACCGTGTCGCCGGACGGCTCTTCAAGGCTTTTGAGCAAGGCGTTGGCCGCGTTGATGTTCATCGACTCGACCGGCTCGATCAGCACCACTTTACGGCCGCCCATCTGCGAGGTCTGCACCACGAAGCTGACCAGATCCCGCACCTGATCGACCTTGATCGCCTTGTCGGCTTCTTCCGGTTCCAGGATGTAGTTGTCGGGATGGCTACCGGCCTTCAGCAACAGGCAGGATTTGCATTCACCGCAGGCGTCCTCGGCTGTCGGACGCTGGCAGAGCAAGCTGGCCATCAGCCGTTCGGCCAACGCGCGCTTACCGATCCCGGCCGGACCATGCAGCAGATAGGCGTGTGCATGTTGCTTGCGACCCGCCAGCTGCTGCCAGAGGCTGTCCTGCCACGGATAGGCTTCAGCCACGGGTCAGCTCCAGCAAGCGTGGGAGCAAGGCATCCAGCGACTGCTGAACCTGCGCCAGCGGTTGAGCGGCATCGACCAACACATAACGCGCCGGATCGGCTTCAGCACGCTTGAGGAATGCGCTGCGCACCGCATCGAAAAACGCCCGGCCTTCCAGCTCGAAGCGATCCAGGCGACCGCGAGCACTGGCGCGTGCCAGACCCACTTCCACCGGAAGATCGAAAATCAGGGTCAGGTCCGGGCGCAGATCGCCCTGGACGAACGTTTCGAGTGTCGCGATGCGCTCCAGCGACAAGCCGCGACCGCCGCCCTGATAGGCGTAGGTCGAATCGGTAAAACGATCACACAACACCACCGCCCCACGGGCCAGCGCCGGGCGGATCACGCCGGCCAGGTGTTGGGCGCGCGCGGCAAACACCAGCAGCAACTCAGTGTCCGGGTCCATGGTTTCATCGACCGGCGCCAACAGCACCTCGCGAATTTTCTCGGCCAGAGGCGTGCCGCCCGGCTCGCGGGTCAACACCACTTCGATACCGGCGGCGCGCAGGCGCTCGGCCAGGTATTCACGGTTGGTGCTCTTGCCGGCGCCTTCGGGACCTTCCAGGGTAATAAACAAGCCAGTCACAGGCAGTCCTTAGTCAGAATCATTGCGGGCTTTGCGGCGCGGTTGCGTCTGGTTCGGGCGCAGGCGCAGCAGCGGGCTGTTTGACAGGTTCTTCAGCCGGTTCGCGGGAGGGCTCTTGAACCGGTTCTTGCGACGTCACTGGCGGCAAAGCCTCTGGGGCTGTGTCGGGCGAAGCCGCCGGGATCGGCGCCTGCTCATCCGTCGCCTCGGGTGCGGTGACCGGTGCCGGGCTGGAGCGATAATCGGCGCGGCGCTTGAGCTGGAACTCGCGCACCGCGTTGTTATGGGCGTCCAGATCATCCGAGAACACATGGCTGCCATCGCCGCGTGCGACAAAATACAGGCTGTTGCCAGCCACCGGATTCAACGCTGCGTGGATCGCCTCGCGGCCGACCATCGCAATCGGCGTCGGCGGCAGGCCGGCGATCACGTAGGTATTGTAAGGGGTCGGTTCCTTGAGGTGCGCGCGGGTCAACTTGCCGTTGTAACGATCGCCCAGGCCGTAGATCACGGTCGGATCAGTCTGCAACAGCATGCCCATTTCCATGCGCCGCACAAACACGCCGGCGATCTGCCCGCGCTCTTGCGGTACGCCGGTTTCCTTTTCCACCAGCGAAGCCATGATCAGCGCTTGATAAGGTTCGGTATACGGCACGTCGGCTGCGCGCTGCCCCCACTCCTTGGCGAGGACCTCATCAAGGCGATCGTAAGCTTTTTTCAGCAGCTCGGCGTCCGTCATGCCCCGCACGAACCGGTAGGTGTCCGGAAAGAATCGCCCTTCCGGAAAGATCCCGGGGTGACCGAGCTTGTCCATCACTTCGCTATCGCTCAAGCCGTTCAACGTCTGCTCGAGCTTTTCATCCTTGGCCAGGGCCAAACGGACCTGATGGAAATTCCAGCCTTCCACCAGCGTCAGGCTGTACTGAACCATCTCGCCACGCTTCCACAGGTCGATCAGGCCTTCAACGGTCATGCCGGGCTGCATGCGGTACTCACCTTTGTGCAACGGCTGCCCGGCCAGATTGAAGCGCCAATACACGCGCAACCAGAAAGCGTCCTTGATGACGCCATCGGCTTCGAGTCGATAGAAAGTGCGAGTGGGTGTCGTACCTTTGGGCACGTCCAGCAGTTCTTCCTGGGTAATGTTCAGCGGCTGTTCCAGCGCCGAATGGATTTTCCAGGCCGCAGCGCCCAGACACAGCCCTGCCAGAACCAGGCCGGTTTCCAGCAACAGCAAGAATTTACGTCTCACGTATCAAGCATCCAGTAGCACACGGGCAATGGTTTGGAGTTTACGGGTGAGCGGCCCAATCGACCAGCTCAGTGCTGCGTAGGCGCGCACCGGCCAAACGCCATACACGCTATTGCAGACAAAGACTTCGTCAGCCCATTGCAGCTGATCGAGGCTGATGTCGGTGATTTGCGTGGGGATCCCCAGCGACTCGGCTTGAAACAATAATTCGGCACGCATCACGCCAGCAACGCCGCAGCGTTTGAGATCAGCGGTGATCAACACGCCATCACGGATCAGGAACAGATTACTGAACACGCCTTCGATCACGCGCCCGGCCTGATCAAGCATCAAGCCTTCGGCATGCTCGGTGTCTTGCCATTCGGAACGGGCGATGACTTGCTCAAGACGGTTCAGGTGTTTGAGCCCGGCGAGCAAGGGTTGTCTGGACAGTCGCGTGGTACAGGGGAAGAGGCGAACGCCGTGCTCTCCATGAACCGCAGGATAAGCAGCAGGACGATTGCCTTGCAGAATGCGTCGGGCCTGGGCGGCAGGATCAGGGGCGTAACCGCGCAAGCTGTCGCCGCGAGTAAGGATGAGTTTAAGCACGCCTTCACCCAAAGCTGCGGCGTAGGCCAGCAGTTCACTGCGGATCAGCGCATGGTCGGCCGTGATCGCCAGACGCAAACAGCCATCGGCCAGACGCGCCAGATGCCGGTCCAGCAACAGCGGCTGCCCGCCGCGCACGGCGATGGTCTCGAACAGACCATCACCGTAGGCCAGGCCGCGATCCTTCAGCGACAGAGCGTCAGCCGGCTGACCGTCGACCCAGCTGTCCATCAGTCAGCGAACCGGCGGAACACCAGCGAGCCGTTGGTACCGCCAAAACCGAAGGAGTTGGACAACACCACGTCGATATCCATGTTGCGCGCAGTGTGCGGCACGAAATCGAGGTCGCAGCCTTCGTCCGGCTCATCGAGGTTGATGGTCGGCGGCGCCACCTGGCTGTTGATCGCCAGCACACTGAAGATGGCTTCGACCGCGCCTGCCGCACCCAGCAGGTGACCGGTCATGGACTTGGTCGAACTGACGGCCAGCTTGTAGGCGTGATCGCCGAACACCGACCTGATCGCACAGGCTTCGGCGAGGTCGCCGGCAGAAGTCGATGTGCCGTGGGCGTTGATGTACTGAACCTGATCGACATTGACCTTCGCGTCGCGCAGGGCATTGGTGATGCAACGTGCAGCACCCGCACCGTCCGCCGGCGGCGAAGTCATGTGGTAAGCATCGCCACTGGTGCCGAAGCCGATCAGTTCGGCATAGATGGTCGCGCCGCGAGCCTTGGCGTGTTCCAGCTCTTCCAGCACCAGCGCACCGGCACCGTCGGACAGGACGAAGCCATCACGACCCTTGTCCCACGGACGGCTGGCGCGGGTCGGCTCGTCGTTGCGGGTCGACAGCGCACGGGAGGCGCCAAAGCCACCCATGCCCAGGCCGCAAGCGGCCATCTCGGCGCCGCCGGCGATCATCACGTCGGCTTCGTCGTACATGATGTTGCGTGCCGCCATGCCAATGCAGTGCGTACCGGTGGTACACGCGGTGGCGATAGCGTAGTTAGGTCCCTGTGCACCCAGGTGGATCGACAGGAAACCGGAAATCATATTGATGATCGAGCCAGGCACGAAAAACGGAGAGATCCGTCGTGGACCGGAATCATGCAGGGTGCGGCTGGTTTCTTCGATATTGGTCAGACCGCCAATACCCGAACCCATGGCCACGCCGATGCGTTCACGGTTGGCGTCGGTGACTTCAAGCCCTGCATTACGCACAGCCTGGAAACCGGCGGCCAGACCGTACTGAATGAACAGGTCGAGCTTGCGAGCTTCCTTGACCGACAGGTATTCCTCGACATTGAAGCCCTTTACCGAGCCGCCAAAACGGGTGGAATAGGCAGAAAGGTCGGTGTGTTCGATCAGACCAATGCCACTGCGGCCAGCCAGAATGCCCTGCCAACTGCTCGGCACATCCGTGCCCAGTGGCGACAACATACCCATACCGGTGACTACGACGCGTCTACGCGACACAGCACTCTCCTTTTTCAAATGACGACTTTGCATCAGGCCTAAAGAAAAAACCGCACGCCATGATGGCAGTGCGGTTTTTCCATGACAGCAAGCAACGATTACAAACTATTACGCCTGGTGGCTAGTAACGTAGTCGATTGCAGCTTGTACAGTAGTGATCTTCTCAGCTTCTTCGTCAGGGATTTCGGTCTCGAATTCCTCTTCCAGAGCCATCACCAGCTCAACGGTGTCAAGGGAGTCGGCACCCAGGTCTTCAACGAAGGAAGCAGTGTTGACCACTTCTTCTTCTTTAACGCCCAGTTGCTCGGCAACGATTTTCTTGACGCGCTCTTCGATGGTGCTCATACCTTGTTTTCACTCCTAATGGACAAATTCAGGCAGCTGGCCAGTGGGTAAGTGTATAGAAAGACTTTTCAGTTTTTCAACTGAAAGCTTCACTCCTCAAACCCTGCGGCCCTCTGCCTATAAATAGATTGCAGCTTTATAACGGATTTTAGACAGCTCGTATGACATTTTTTTGAAGCAATCCGTCACATTTAACTCATGTACATCCCGCCGTTCACCGGGATTGTAGCCCCAGTAACGTAAGCCGCACCGTCGGACGCAAGAAAAGCGACCACAGACGCGATCTCTTGAGCTTGCCCCAGACGGCCCAGCGGAATTTGCGTCTGCAAGGCTTCACGCTGTGCCTCGGGCAGTTCGCGAGTCATATCGGTGTCGATGAACCCAGGGGCCACCGAGTTTACCGTAATCGAACGCGAACCGACTTCACGCGCCAGTGCGCGGCTGAAACCTTCCAGACCGGCCTTGGCGGCAGCGTAGTTTACTTGGCCTGCGTTGCCCATGGCACCCACTACGGAGCCAATACTGATAATTCGTCCCCAACGGGCTTTCGTCATGCCGCGCAAAACGCCCTTGGACAGGCGGAACAGACTGTTCAAGTTGGTATCGACGACGTCATGCCATTCGTCATCTTTCATGCGCATCATCAGGTTATCGCGGGTGATACCGGCATTGTTGACCAGGATCGCCGGCGCACCGAACTGCTCCTGGATGCTCGCCAGCACCGCCGCGACGGATTCGTCGCTGGTGACATTGAGTTCCAGGCCAGTGCCTTGAATACCGTTTTCCTTCAGGGTAGCGGCGATGCGTTCGGCACCCGAAGCAGATGTCGCGGTGCCCACAACGATGGCACCCTGACGACCCAGTTCCAGGGCGATGGCCTGGCCGATACCGCGGCTCGCACCGGTGACCAGTGCAACTTTACCTTGCAGACTCATGCAAGCTTCTCCTGATTCAGGCCAGCGCTGCGCGGGCGGCAGCAAAGGCGTCTGGGGTATTGAGGTTGGATGTCGACACGCCTTCGGCGCAGCGTTTGTTCAAGCCTGCCAGCACTTTGCCAGGACCGCATTCGACCAACTGGGTCGCGCCCTTGGCAGCCAGCGCCTGGACCGATTCGACCCAGCGCACAGGCTTGTAGAGCTGTTCAAGCAGATCGCGCTTGAGGGTTTCCAGATCCGCCGGTACGTCGGCGCTGACGTTTTGCACCACTGGAATCTGCGGCGCCTGCCAATTGATCGCAGCGATCGACTCGGCGAAGCGCTCGGCAGCCGGACGCATCAGCTCGCAGTGGGACGGCACGCTGACCGGCAATGGCATGGCGCGCTTGGCACCACGTGCCTTGCAGCCTTCGATGGCGCGCTCGACCGCAGCCTTGGCACCCGCGATAACCACCTGGCCCGGCGAGTTGAAATTGACCGCGCTGACCACTTCGCCTTGCGCCGCTTCGGCACAGGCCGCCAGTACGTCGGCATCGTCCAGACCGAGGATGGCAGCCATGCCGCCCTGCCCCGCTGGAACGGCTTCCTGCATCAACTGACCACGACGCTCTACCAGTTTGACGGCGTCGCCCAGGCTCAGACTGCCCGCCGCCACCAGAGCGCTGTATTCGCCCAGGCTGTGACCGGCAACATAAGCCGGACGCGCGCCGCCTTCAGCCAGCCACAGACGCCACAGGGCGATCGAGGCGGTCAGAATGGCCGGCTGGGTTTTATCGGTTTGATTGAGTTGCTCTTCCGGCCCCTGCTGGGTCAGTGCCCACAGGTCGTAACCGAGAGCGTCGGATGCTTCTTTGAATGTTTCAAGGACTACAGGATGTTGCGCGCCCAACTCGGCCAGCATGCCGAGGGACTGCGAACCCTGTCCTGGAAAGACGAATGCGAGGGAAGCAGACATGTAACAAGCCCCTAATGATCTTGTCGTCGGAGAATTGACGTCCCGCTTGGAGGACGCAAGAAACTGACAGTTTGGATGGCCAATTGAACTGAGCGGTCACATTTAAGCATTGTCCGACGAAAATGCCTAAAGCAACAAATCCTCCAGACGACCGTGAATCCGTTCCGGCAGGTTTTCCTGAATCTCGATCAAGGCTCGCGAGATGGCGCTCTGGAAACCCTGAACCCCTGCAGAACCGTGACTTTTCACCACAATCCCCTGCAAACCCAGAAAACTTGCACCGTTATGCCGCGCGGGCGCCAGGTCCGCTTGCAGTCGTTTCATCAGTGGCAGCGCCATTGCACCGATTACTTTTGAGGCCAGGTTTTTTTTGAACAGGGCTTCGATCCGAGCCGAGATCATGGTCGCCAACCCTTCGCTGGACTTGAGCAGGATATTGCCGACGAAGCCGTCGCACACCACCACATCCGCTTCGCCCCGGTACAAGCCGTCACCTTCGACAAAACCGATGTAGTTGATGCCGCGAGCACTTTGCAACAAAGTTGCCGCCAGCTTGACCTGCTGATTACCCTTGATGTCTTCGGTGCCGATGTTCAGCAACGCAACACGCGGGCGAACGATACCGAGGGTTTCTGCAGCGACCGACCCCATGACCGCAAACTGCAACAGATGCTCGGCACTGCAATCGACGTTGGCCCCCAGATCGAGCAACTGGCAATAACCCTTCTGCGTCGGAATCGCCGCGACCATGGCCGGCCGATCAATGCCCGGCAGGGTCTTTAGCACAAACCGCGACAAAGCCATCAGCGCGCCGGTATTGCCGGCGCTGACGCAGGCCTGGACCTTGCCGTCACGCAACAACTCGAGCGCCACGCGCATTGACGAATCGGGCTTGCCGCGCAAGGCCTGGGCAGGCTTTTCATCCATGGTGATGACTTCGGACGCCGGGACAATCGACAGGCGCGAGCGATCCACAGCCGATTGGCCAGCGATCAATTCTTCAAGAAGGGAGGGTTGACCGACAAGGGTCAGGTGCAGCGAGGGCGTAGCATTCAGACAAGCGAGGCTGGCCTGAACAATGCTGCGGGGACCGAAGTCCCCGCCCATTGCGTCAATCGCGATGACTTGAGCGGACAAGTGATTACTCGTCAGCGCCCTTGTCGATCACTTTACGGCCACGGTATACGCCTTCTGGCGATACGTGGTGACGCAGGTGAACTTCACCGGTGGTTTTTTCTACAGACAGGGTGCTAGCCTCGAGAGCGTCGTGCGAACGACGCATGTCACGGGCAGAGCGGGATTTTTTGTTCTGCTGAACAGCCATAATTGATTAACTCCTAAACGTTTGGGTCACGCTTTAACTGCGCCAATACACTGAACGGGTTGGACCGCGTTACCTCGTCCTCGCTCGGTTCGGCCTCTTCGAGACCCCCCGGCTGCTGGCATTCTTCCGGATGATGAGCAGGCACAATGGGCAAGGCGAGCAGAAGCTCCTCCTCGATCAGTGACTGCAGATCCAATGGATCTTCGCCCAGTTCCAGCACGTCATAACCTTTCGGCAACGACTGGGTATTCGCACCCTCCTTCACCACAGCATAACTGCATTCGCTGTGGATCGGCAGGGTGACCAGCTCAAGACAACGCTGGCAAACCATTTTGACTTCGGTGTCGATAAAACTGTGGATTACCACAGACTTACGTTCATCTCGTTCAAAAACGAATTTAGCCTGCACCGTACCGACAGTATCGGAAAGCGGGTCGCAGAGTCTCTCCAAATCGGCCAGCAGCAGTTCACCTTGAAGGGTGGTGCCACGGTCAGCCAATTTGCGCGGGTCAACGTGAGGTGGAATCGGGTCATTCAACATAGGCGCAGCATTATAGGGATGCACCCGGCCATGTCAAAGGAAATTCAGCCCTGTCCGTCACCTGGAAGCCTCGCTAGAATTCGCGCCTGTCTTCTGGAGATGCGCATGCTGCCTTTATTACTCGCTTCAAGCTCGGTGTATCGCCGGGAATTGCTGGCCCGCTTGCAGCTGCCATTCACTTGCAGCTCGCCGGATATCGATGAAAGCCATCGTCCGGGAGAGCCCGCCATCGAGCTGGTAAAACGCCTCGCCAAAGAAAAAGCCCAGGCCCTGGCCGGCGACCATTGCGCTCATCTGATCATCGGTTCCGATCAGGTTGCGGTGCTCGGCGACAGAATCATCGGCAAGCCCCACACCTTCGAAAAGGCCCGTGAACAGTTGCAGGCTTCGAGCGGCGCCAGCGTGACCTTCCTGACTGGCCTCGCCCTGCTCAATAGCCAGACCGGACACTGCCAGGTCGACTGCGTGCCATTCACCGTACACATGCGCACACTCGACACCGCGCGCATCGAACGCTACCTGCACGCCGAACAGCCCTACGATTGCGCTGGCAGCTTCAAGGCCGAAGGTTTAGGGGTGAGCCTGTTTCAAAGCACCGAAGGTCCTGACGCCACCAGCCTGATCGGGCTGCCGCTGATTCGCCTGATCGATATGCTATTGGCCGAAGGCGTGCAAATTCCCTGAAAAGCAAAAGATCGCAGCCTTCGGCAGCTCCTGCAGGTGGACGTTAATCCATGCAGGAGCTGCCGAAGGCTGCGATCTTTTACGCGAGCGGGCAGTCAGCGCAGCGACGGACCGTGAAAACCCATCCACATCGCCAACTGCTCAGCCACACTGGCGCCAAGTTTCTTCGAGAAGCGATCGAACGGCGACTCCTGAACGGTGAAGTCAACGAGCTCCTTCTCGCCAATCACGTCACGCGCCACCGAACTGGCATTGCCCAGACCATCGATCAATCCCAGAGGCAACGCCTGCTCACCAGACCAGACCAACCCGGAGAACAGCTCCGGATGCTCCTTGTCCTTGAGGCGATCGCCTCGACCCTTCTTGACGCTGCTGATGAACTGCTGGTGCGTCGTATCCAGCACGCCCTGCCAGAACCGGGTCTCTTCGGGCTTTTGCGGCTGGAACGGATCGAGGAACGACTTGTGCTCGCCCGACGTGTAGGTCCGACGCTCGACACCCAGCTTCTCCATGGTGCCGACAAACCCGTAACCCGCCGCCGTCACACCAATGGAGCCCACCAGACTCGCCTTGTCGGCGTAGATCTGATCCGCCGCACTGGCGATGTAATAAGCACCGGAAGCGCCCAGATCCGAGATCACCGCGTAAACCTTGGTGTCCGGGTGCAAGCCACGCAACCGGCGGATCTCGTCATAAACGTAACCCGACTGCACCGGACTGCCGCCCGGACTGTTGATGCGCAGAATGACACCCTTGACCTTTTCATCCTCGAAGGCGGCACGCAGGCTGCCGACGATGTTGTCAGCGCTGGCGGGCTCCTTGTCGGCGATAATGCCCGTCACGTCGATCAGCGCAGTGTAATTGGCGCTGCGCGTGGCAGCTTTTTCCATGTCCATCAGCGGCGTGAACAGAATCAGCGCGCCAAACAGATACACAAAGGTCAGCAGCTTGAAGAAAATCCCCCAACGCCGCGACCGGCGCTGCTCCTGCACGCTGGCCAGCAGGGTCTTCTCCAGCAGCTTCCAGCTCTTCTCGTCACCGCTCTCTGCGCTCGCCTTGGCGGGCGCTTTCCATTCGTCGGTCATGACATCTACCCCAGCAAAAATCTATTAGGCCCGCTGACTCAGCCAGGCATGCAATTCTGAAAAACGATCGATGGCCAGTGCCGGTTCAAACAGTTTCAGCGCATCGATTGATTGCGCGCCGTAGCTGACCGCCACCGAATCCATGCCGGCATTGCGCGCCATCTGCAGGTCGAAGGACGAATCGCCGACCATCAACGCTTGCTCCGGGCGAACCTCGCAATGGGCGAGGATCTGCTCAAGCATCAGCGGATGGGGCTTGCTGGCGGTTTCGTCGGCCGCACGAGTGATGTCGAAATAATCTTCCCAACCGTGCGCCTGCAGCACGCGATCCAGCCCGCGACGCGCCTTGCCGGTCGCAACCGCCAAGTGATAACCCTCCGCGCGAAACGCCTCCATCGACTCGACGACCCCTTCAAACAACGGCGAAGGCACGGCTTCCGAAGCGATGTAGTGATCGGCATAGTGCTGACGGAAAGCCACCAGTTCGTTGTCACCGATTTCCGGATACAACGTACGAATAGCCTCCGGAAGGCCCAGGCCGATGATGCCTTTGACAGCAAAATCATCGCGCAACTGGAAGCCGGAACGCTCGGACGCGACGTGCATCGCCTCGACAATCCGACCAATGGAGTCGGCGAGCGTGCCGTCCCAATCGAAAATCAGCAGCTTGTAATCAGAGGGGTGCACTCAGGCGCTCCACGGTTTTGGCCCACATCTCGTCGACAGGCGCCTGCAACTTCAGCTCGCCACCGTCCGGCAGAGGCACGGTCAGCATGTAGGCGTGCAGAAACAGGCGCTTACCGCCCAGGTCGCGGATTTCCTTGCTGAAATCGTCGTCGCCGTACTTGGTGTCGCCGGCAATGCAGTGCCCGGCGTGCAAGGTGTGAACACGGATCTGGTGAGTCCGGCCGGTGATCGGCTTGGCTTCGATCAGGGTGGCAAAGTCGCCGAATCGACGCAGGACCTTGAACACGGTCACAGACTCCTTGCCCTCCTCCTCGTCGACCTCGACCATGCGCTCGCCGGAGCGCAGATTGCTCTTGCCGAGTGATGCACGAACCTGCTTGATCGAGGCCGCCCAGTTACCACGGACCAGCGCCATGTAGCGCTTATCGACGCCATCGCCGCGCAATGCCGTGTGCAAGTGACGCAGCATGCTGCGCTTCTTGGCGATCATCAGCAGGCCGGAGGTGTCACGGTCGAGACGGTGAACCAGCTCGAGCTCCTTGCAATCGGGACGCAACTGACGAAAGGCTTCGATCACACCGTAAGTCAGGCCGCTTCCGCCGTGAACCGCAATGCCGCAAGGCTTGTTGATCACGATCAGCCCCTTGTCCTCAAAGACAATCGAGGCTTCGAGGCGTTGCAGCAGACCCTGGGCCAGGGGCACCGGTTCGTCGCGCTCCGGCACGCGAACCGGCGGCACGCGCACGATATCGCCCGCCTGCAGCTTGTATTCGGGCTTGATCCGACCTTTGTTCACTCGCACTTCGCCCTTGCGCAAAATGCGGTAAATCAAGGTCTTGGGCACGCCTTTGAGCCGAGCGAGAAGGAAGTTATCAATACGTTGGCCGGCATATTCCGGCGAGACCTCCAGCAGTTGTACGGCTGGGGTCGAAGGGGCAGTAGTCGTCATGCCGCGGATGATATCAATTTTTTATGGAATTGAAGCACTTAATCATTACTGCTATAGTCGCGAACGCCGCCAAAAGCGGCCTGGACAGCGGACCAACGGTCAAAAACCGGCCCTGACCAATGCAATTCACCAGGACGCGAGGCCGTCCTACGGGGCTTTCGCTACGTAACGGTGGAGTTTGCAGGTGTAACGAGCGCAGGTGACATAAGGCCTGAATCACGCCGCAAAGCAGAGTTTTCACTCGCTACGCGAGCCAATATTCACGGCCAGTTCACAAAGTGCAGTCAGCTGCGAATGACCCCGAGCGAACGCTTCGGAAACACCGCCTAAATTAGCCATGATGCGTGACCTCCCCTTTCGGAGCTCACGGTAAATGCCAACCCGCTGCGGATTCTGCGCGCGGCAGCACCCGAATTATCAGGGATACGTGTAGGGTGGAGATGCACAACCGCTGGACTGTGTAGCAATAGGCTTTATCAAGACGCTTCATCTCGTCCACAGCCACTGGTTGATTCCTCCTCCTGACTGAGTGCTTAAGTAGCCACAGCAAGCAGGACGCGTACGTCGCGATGAAGGCCCACATTGGCCGGACTTCGCTGGACACGGGAATGGCCAACCACTCCCGACGCACCTGACACCGACCGTGAGAAGTCGTGTGTGCCGAACGCCGTTTCCGGCAGCCCGGAAACCGACGGTACTACATGAAAAGAATGCTGATTAACGCAACTCAACCCGAAGAGTTGCGTGTTGCACTGGTAGATGGCCAACGCCTCTACGACCTGGACATCGAATCCGGTGCACGCGAGCAGAAGAAGGCCAACATCTATAAAGGCCGGATTACTCGCATCGAACCAAGCCTTGAGGCTGCCTTTGTCGATTTCGGCTCCGAGCGCCACGGCTTCCTGCCCCTCAAAGAAATCTCCCGCGAATACTTCAAGAAAGCCCCTGAAGGCCGCGTCAACATCAAGGACGTCCTGAGCGAAGGCCAGGAAGTCATCGTTCAGGTCGAAAAAGAAGAACGTGGCAACAAGGGCGCCGCCCTGACCACCTTCATCAGCCTGGCCGGTCGTTACCTGGTGCTGATGCCGAACAACCCGCGTGCCGGCGGTATCTCCCGTCGCATCGAAGGCGAAGAGCGCAACGAACTGCGTGAAGCCCTGAACGGTCTGGTTGCCCCGGCCGACATGGGCCTGATCGTGCGTACTGCCGGCCTGGGCCGCAGCAGCGAAGAAATGCAGTGGGACCTCGATTACCTGCTGCAACTCTGGACCGCCATCAAAGAAGCCTCGCTGGATCGTTCCGCGCCATTCCTGATCTACCAGGAAAGCAACGTGATCATCCGCGCCATCCGCGATTACCTGCGCCAGGACATCGGCGAAGTACTGATCGACAGCGTTGAAGCCCAGGACGAAGCCCTGACCTTCATCCGCCAGGTGATGCCGCAGTACGCCAGCAAGATCAAGCTGTACGAAGACAGCGTTCCGCTGTTCAACCGTTTCCAGATCGAAAGCCAGATCGAGACCGCTTTCCAGCGCGTCGTTGAACTGCCTTCCGGCGGTTCCATCGTTATCGATCCGACCGAAGCCCTGGTGTCCATCGACATCAACTCGGCGCGCGCCACCAAAGGCAGCGACATCGAAGAAACCGCCCTGCAGACCAACCTTGAAGCCGCCGAAGAAATCGCCCGTCAGTTGCGCTTGCGTGACATCGGCGGCCTGATCGTCATCGACTTCATCGACATGACCCCTGCCAAGAACCAGCGCGCCGTGGAAGAGAAAGTCCGCGAATGCCTGGAAGCCGACCGTGCTCGCGTGCAAGTCGGTCGCATCTCGCGCTTCGGCCTGCTGGAAATGTCCCGTCAGCGCCTGCGTCCATCGCTCGGCGAAAGCAGCGGCATCGTCTGCCCGCGTTGCAATGGCACCGGCATCATCCGTGATGTTGAATCGCTGTCGCTGGCGATCCTGCGCCTGATCGAAGAAGAAGCACTGAAAGACCGCACCGCCGAAGTCCGCGCCCAAGTGCCGATTCCGGTTGCAGCCTTCCTGCTCAACGAAAAACGCAACTCGATCACCAAGATCGAACTGCGCACCCGCGCCCGCATCGTCATTCTGCCGAACGATCACCTCGAGACGCCGCACTTCGAAGTTCAGCGCCTGCGTGATGACAGCCCGGAAGCCGCGGTCGGCCAGTCCAGCTACGAAATCGCTGCTGCCGCAGCCGAAGTCGAAGAAGTCCAGCCAGCCGCTGCGACCCGCACGCTGGTTCGCCAGGAAGCCGCGGTCAAGACTGCTCCGGCCCGCGCCAACGCTCCGGTTCCGACCGAAGTCGTCGCCGCTCCGGTGGCTGCGCCGGCCGTCGCGCCAGAACCAAGCCTGTTCAAGGGCCTGGTGAAGTCGCTGGTCAGCCTGTTCGCTACCAAAGAAGAGCCTGCCGCTCCGGTTGTGGTTGAAAAACCGGCGACCACCGAGCGTCCGGCCCGCAACGAAGAGCGTCGCAACGGTCGCCAGCAGAGCCGCAACCGTAACGGTCGCCGCGATGAAGAGCGCAAGCCTCGCGAGGAACGTGCACCGCGTGAAGAACGCGCACCACGTGAGCCGCGTGAAGCCCGCGAAGAAACCCCGGCAGTCGCTCGCGAAGAACGCGCTCCACGTGAAGAACGCGCACCGCGCGCCCCTCGTGAAGAACGTGCACCGCGCGCACCTCGCGAAGATCGCAAGCCACGTGGCGAGCGTGAAGAGCGGGTTCGTGAACTGCGTGAACCTCTGGATGCCACGGCTCCGGCCGCTGCGGCTACCGCTGAAGAGCGTCCAGCCCGTCAGCCACGCGAAGAACGCGCCCCACGTCCACCGCGTGAAGAGCGTCAACCACGTGCAGAGCAAGCCGCTGCCGCTGTTGCCGAAGAAGAACTGACCGGCAACGAAGAGCAACTGCAGGAAGACGGTCAGGAAGGCGCCGAAGGCGATCGTCCACGCCGCCGCTCCCGTGGCCAGCGTCGTCGCAGCAACCGTCGCGAGCGTCAACGCGATGCCAACGGCAATGTGATCGAAGGTTCGGAAGAATCGGAATCCGCTGAAGGTAGCGAAGCGGGCGAAAGCCGCGAAGCGCCAAGCGCTGCCGATCTGGCCGCCGGCCTGGCTGTAACCGCAGCCGTTGCCAGCAGCGTGATCAGCGCTCCGGCCGAAGCACAAGCCAACGAGCAAGCCGAACGCGCCACTGCTGCCACACTGGAAACTGCTCCAGAAGCGCCAGTCGTTGAAGCAACGACACCTGTAGAAGCAACTTCCGCTCCGGAAATCGAAGTGGCACCCGCTCAAGAAGCACAGCCTCAGGTTGAAGCTGCCGCGGAACCGGCCTTCGTTGCTGAAGCGCCTGCCGTGGTTGCAGAACCGGTTGCAGAACCGGTTGCAGAACCGGTTGCTGAAACCGTTGCTGAAACCGTGACCGAAACGGTTCGTGAAGTTCGCGAAGAGCAAACTGCGTTCAACTGGGTTGCCGAGCCAGCTGTTGCCGAAACGCCAGCTCCAGCGCCAGTCGCTGAGAGCGAAACGACTGAAGCCACGGTTTCCGAGCCAGTAGTGGCTGCTGCCGAACCCGCTCCAGTGGTTGAAGCGCCGGTTGTCGCTGAAGTGGCTGCTCCCGCCGCTGAAGCTGCTCCTGTCAGCGCCCTGACGCCAAGTGGCCGCGCGCCAAACGACCCGCGTGAAGTGCGTCGTCGCAAGCGTGAAGAAGAGCGCCTGCAGAAGGAAGCCGAACAGGCTGCCGCTGCTGCTCCGGTCGCTGTCGAAGTGGCACCTGTTGTGGCTGAAGTCGCCGAGGCTGCTCCTGCCCCGGCTGCTGAAGTCACTGCCGAGCCCGTTGAGTCCGTGATCGCCGAAGCACCGCGCTCCGTTCAGGAAGCGGTAGAGCAACACGAGCAAGCCCTGGAAAAAGAACACGAGCCTAAACCCCTCGTCTGATTCCATCGGCCACTAAAAAGCCCCGCCTGGTGATCCAGGCGGGGCTTTTTTATGTCTTCGAATCCACCGCCCCCTGTGGGAGCGAGCCTGCTCGCGATTGCGATTTAACATTCAACATTGATGCAAGCTGACCCACCGCCATCGCGAGCAGGCTCGCTCCCACAGGGGATTTATGCAGGTTTGAAGATCAGTGATTCAGGCACATCCACATCCCACAACACACCGGGATCATCGACTGTCACTTCCCATACTCGCCCCTGCGCAAACAGCGGCCGGGCTCCATGATCACCGGACAACGCCATCAGCCCCGGCCCGAAGTTGCGACCGAAGCCCACCGGATGCCCATACTCACCTTGATGCACCGGCACACTGACAGAGTCATCCGCAATCCCCGCCACCACCTGCGCGATACTGGAAGGCAAAATAAACGGCATATCCCCCAATACAATCAACCAGCCATCGAGCTGCGAGCACGCTGTCACACCGGCCGCAATGCTGTCGCCCATGCCGGTCGATTCGATCAGCACAACCTCGACACCATAAGCCTTGGCCAAGCGAATCACTTGCGGGCGGTCTGCGGTAGTGACCAGAACGCGCTTCTCAAGGCTGGCTGGCAAACTCACCAGCACCTGCTCGATCACCGAACGAACGGCGCCATCGCGTCCCGTACAGTCCGCCAACAGCTTATCCTTGTCGGCGCCCGCCACCTGCCGAAACCGGTCGCCCTGCCCCGCCGCCAACACGATGGCGCCGATTGCCTCACTCATACCTCCTCCCGCAGCGGCTTCTTTTGTTTCAGTTCGACGCCGTTCTTGATCGCCACGATTTCGGCCAGCAACGACAAGGCGATTTCCGCCGGGGAATGACTGCCTATGTGGAGACCGATCGGCCCGTGCAAACGCTCGATGGCCTCTTGTGACAAGCCTAGCTGAGCCAGGTTATCCCGGCGCTTCAGGCTGTTGACCCGCGAGCCCAGCGCGCCGACATAAAAGGCCCGGGAGTCGAGGGCCGTGAGCAACGCCATGTCATCCAGGCGCGGATCGTGGGTCAGCGCAACGATGGCGGTGCGTTCATCGGTCTGGATGTTCAACACCGCTTCGTCGGGCATGCCAGGGACAAAGCGACCGTGCTGTTCTTCCCAGCCGTAGACGAATTCGGTGCGTGGGTCGCAGATCAGCACTTCGAAATCCAGCAGCCGCGCCATCTCGGCGACATAGCGGGACAGTTGCCCCGCACCGATCAGCAACAAGCGCCAGCGCGGACCATAGATCGCACGCAACGTGTGACTGTCGAAACTCAGCACATCGCTCTTGTTCGCCGGCTGTAACACCACCTCGCCGGTCGCAATATCCAGCGAGCGCGCAACGATTTCATGGGCCTCGCAACGCGCCAGCAATTGGGCGACCCAGGCGGGGTCACCGACGCGTTCCTCGGTGAGGCGCAAGGTGCCGCCACACGGCAAACCAAAGCGTGCGGCCTCCTCGCGGGTAACGCCGTACGTGATCAGTTGCACCGGCGGCCCGTCAGCCGGAATCCGCCCATCGTGCAACCGGGCAATCAGATCATCCTCGACACAACCGCCGGACACCGAACCGATCACCACGCCATCTTCGCGCAAGGCCAGCATGGCGCCAGGTGCCCGGGGCGCGGTGCCCCAGGTCTGGACCACGCTGTACAACACCACCCGCTGACCGGCGCGGCGCCATTCCAGCACGCTGCGCAGGACGTTCAGATCGACGCTGTCCATCAGGCCTCAGCCTTCTGCCAACCCTGCAACTGATAGCGAACCGGCAGGTTGCGGATACGTTTGCCGGTGGCGGCAAAGATGGCATTGCACAGCGCGGGCGCGATCGGCGGCACGCCCGGTTCGCCGACACCGCCCAGCGGCACATTGCCCGGTGGCGTCACCAGATGCACGGCGACTTCCTTCGGCGCCAGGGACATGCGCGCCACTTCGTACATGTGGAAGTTGTCCTGCTGGACCTTGCCGTCCTTGAAGCTGATTTCGCCCAGTACCGCGTTGCCCAGGCCCATCACGCAGGCACCTTCGAACTGCGAGCGAATCCGCTCCGGGTTGATCTGCGGGCCGCAATCCACGGCAATATCGGCCTTGTGCACGATCAATGTGCCGTCGTCTTTGACTTCGACCTCGATCACCGCCGCCACATAGGTGACGAAGCTGTAATGCACCGCCAGCCCCAGGCCTCGACCCTTCGGCAACTGCCGTCCCCAGCCCGCGGCTTTGGCAGCGGTTTCCAGCACCGTGCGCATGCGCCCGGTATCGATCGGATAGCGCTCGGGCGACTCGCCGTAGTTCCACTCTTCACTCAAGGTGCGCGGATCGATCTGACGGTCCGGGCCGAGCAAGCTGATCTGGTACTTCAGCGGATCTTGGCCAGCCTTGTGCGCCAGTTCATCGACAAAGCTCTGAATCGCAAAGCCATGAGGGATGTTCGACACCGAGCGATACCAGCCAACCCGCGTATGAATCGCCGCTTCCGGATTCTCCAGGCGCACGTTGGGAATCGCGTAAGCCATGTTGGTAAAACCCATGCCCAGCTCGAAAGCGGCCTCGTGGTTCATGCCCGGTGCGAACAGCGCGGTGATGCTCGGCGCCACAGTACGATGCAGCCAGCCGGACGGCAGGCCGTCCTTGTTCAGACTGGCTTTCAGGTACTCGGCCGACACAGTGTGGAAATAGGAGCAGTGGATGTCGTCTTCACGCGTCCACTGCACCCGCACCGCCTTGCCGGGGAATTCCTTGGCAAGGATCGCCGCTTCGATGATGAAGTCCGGCTTGGACTTGCGACCGAAACCACCGCCCAGCAAGGTAACGTTAAAGGTGACGTTATCGAACGGAATGCCCAGGCGCTCGCCGATTCGTTCACGGGTGACCTGCGGCGCCTGGCTCGGTGCCCAGGCTTCGCACACGCCATCTTTGAAGCGTGCGATGGCGACCATCGGTTCCATCGGCGCTTGCGTCAGGTGCGGCAGATAGTAGGAAGCTTCGAGGGTGCTGTTGGCGCTGCCCATGGCCTCATCGATGTTGCCGGTATTGCGCACGACTTTGCCGGGTTTGAGCGACGCGGCTTCAATTTCCTTACGGTAGGCGATCGAGTCGTAACTGGCGTTGGGGCCGTCGTCCCATTCGATTTTAAGCGCGTCGCGGCCCTTGATTGCCGCCCAGGTGTTGCTGGCCACCACGGCCACGCCACCCAACGGCTGGAACTCCGAGGGCAGCGGACGGCCTTCGATCTGGATGACCTTGATCACCCCCGGGACTTTCAGCGCGGCGCTGTCATCCACGGATTTGACCTTGCCGCCATAGACCGACGGACGCGCGATGGTGGCGTAAAGCATGCCGTCGAAATGCACGTCGGCGCCATAGATTGCGCGACCATTCACGATGTCTGCACCGTCGATGGCTTTGGTGCCTTCCTTGCCGATGTAGCGGAACTGCGAAGGCTCCTTGAGCCGCAAACTGTCGCGCGCCGGTACCGCCAACGCACCGGCAGCCGCGGCCAGCGCGCCGTAACCCAGCTCACGCCCGGTCGGTTTGTGGATGACTTTGTGCAGTTGCGCATGGCATTCGCCAACCGGGACTTTCCACTGCTCGGCGGCGGCTTGTTCGAGCATGGTTCGCGCGGCGGCACCGCAACGGCGCATCGGTTCGTACCAGTGGCGCATGCTGCGTGAACCGTCGGTGTCCTGGTTGCCGAAACGCACTTCGTCGCCCGGCGCCTGCTGTACTTTCACCAACGCCCAGTCGGCGTCCAGCTCATCGGCCACCACCATGGTCAGACTGGTGCGCACGCCCTGGCCCATCTCCGAGCGGTTGCAGACCACCGTCACCGTGCCATCAGTGGCGATGCTGACGTAAACCTTCGGATCATCGATCCAGCCGTTGGGCATGCCGTCGGCGCCGAATTTCTTTTCTTTCTCGGCAGCAAAGGCGTCCTGCCAGCCCCAACTCGCGGCGATGACCAGCGCACTGGTGGCGCCGACGCCTTTGAGAAAGCCACGGCGACTGAGGTTGCTCAGGGCGAAATCATTCGGTAACTGGCTCATGCCTTGGCCTCCTTCAGGTGGGTGGAGGCCTGGCGGATGGCGGTCTTGATACGGTTGTAAGTGCCGCAGCGGCAAATATTGCCGACCATCGCCTCTTCGATCTGTTCGTCGCTTGGGTTCGGGTTGGTCTTGAGCAGTGCAGTGGCGGACATGATCTGCCCGCCCTGGCAGTAACCGCACTGGGCGACGGCAGTATCGAGCCAGGCTTTCTGGACGATTTGCCCGACCGGGTCCGCGTGCAGGTTGTCGATGGTGGTGACGTTTTGGCCGATCACCGAACCGATCGGCGTGATGCAGCTGCGCGCCGGGGCGCCTTCGATATGAATGGTGCAGGCGCCGCACAGGCCCATGCCGCAGCCGAACTTGGTGCCGTTATAACCGGCCACGTCGCGGATAGCCCAGAGCAGCGGCATGTCCTCGGTGACATCGAGTGAGTGGTCTTGACCATTGAGCTTCAGGGTAATCATGGGCACGCCCGCATATTTATAGGGTGATGGGGTCGAGCAATCTGCCGCTGGGAAATGAGCGGTTGGCATCACGCAGATCGACTCAGGCTAATGAGGCTCTCTTATGCGAACAGGAACGTCTGCATCGGGCCTTTGGTGAAGCAAATACTTGCATCGTTAGGTGGCTAAGTTAACCCAGCATTAACAAAAAAGCCCTGCACAATCGAAGATGTGCAGGGCTTTAAATGACTCTTGAAAGCTTAGCCTCAATACCGATTAGGCTCCATTTCCAGATCCACGTGGAAGCGTTCGGAAATGTCTTTTTGAATGCGTTGTGCCAGGTTCAACAACTGCAGGCCGGTCGCAGCCCCGTAGTTGACCAGCACCAGCGCCTGCAATTTATGCACGCCAGCGTCGGCCTCGCGAAAACCTTTCCACCCTGCCCGTTCGATCAGCCACCCTGCGGCCAGCTTCATTTGCCCGTCGGGTTGCGCGTAGGCCACCAGATCCGGGTATTCGCCTTTGAGCTGAGCGACCAGCGCAGCCGAGACCAAGGGGTTCTTGAAGAAGCTGCCGGCATTACCAAGCACCGCCGGATCCGGGAGTTTTTCATTGCGGATGCTGCAAATTGCGCGGCTGACGTCGGTGGCGGTCGGGTGATCGATGCCTTGCTCGGTCAAGCGCTGACGCACCGGGCCGTATTCCAGATGCAAAGGCGCGGCGCGGTCGAGGGCGAACCGGACCCGCAGGATCAACCAGCGTCCCGGCTCCTGTTTGAACAAGCTGTCGCGATAAGCGAAGTTGCACTCGGCCAGCGTGAAGTCCCGCAACTCGCCGGTCTGGCGATCCAGAGCCGTCAGACCGGCGAACACGTCCTTGATCTCCACGCCGTAGGCACCGATGTTCTGCATCGGCGCAGCGCCGACGGTGCCGGGGATCAGGCTGAGGTTTTCCAGCCCCGACAGACCCTGTGCCAGCGTGTGTTGCACGAATGGATGCCAAGGCTCGCCGGCCTCGGCTTCGATCACGACCTTGCTGCCGTCGTCGCTCAGGATACGAATCCCGCGTGTCGCCATGCGCAGCACCAGCGACTGGATATCGGCAGTCAGCAGCAGATTGCTGCCACCGCCAATCACCAGCAGCGGCACGTCATGCTCCGCCGCATAGGCCAGCGCCTCGCGCACGTCGGCATCGCTGCGGGCTTCGGCAAACAAGCGCGCCTGAACATCCACACCAAAGGTATTGAACGGTTTGAGCGAAACCCGGGGTTTAACCTGCAGACTCATAACCGGCCCTTCAATTCGATCACCAGCAAGTCGGTCGCGCGCTCGATCAGATCCAGCACGTACTCGAACCCCTGGTCGCCGTCATGGTAGGGATCCGGCACTTCATCGACATCCGACTGGTAGCGACGCAGGAACAGATCCAGCTCGGCCTTGCCCTTGGCCGGTTGCATCGACTTGAGGTTGTGCAGGTTACTGTGGTCCATCGCCAGGATCAGATCGTACGTGGCGAAATCGGCGCGGGTCACTTGCTGGGCGCGCTGCATGGACAGGTCGTAACCGCGCAGTTTGGCCGCCGCCTGGCTGCGCTGGTCTGGCGCCCTGCCGACGTGCCAGTCGCCGGTGCCGGCGGAGGCCACTTCGACCTGATCGGCCAGCCCCGCTTCACGCAATTTATGTCGCAGCACACCTTCGGCCGTCGGTGAACGGCAGATGTTGCCCAGACAGACGAACAAAACCCGCATCAGGCCTCCAGCAGGCGACGAACGCGCTCGAGGTCTTCGACGGTGTCGACGCCGGTGGGCGGCGCGATCAATGCGTCGGCGACGTGAATTCGCACGCCGTGCCACAGAGCACGCAACTGTTCCAGGGATTCGGTATTTTCCAGCCAGCACGGACCCCAGCTGACGAAGTCATGCAGGAAACCGGCGCGGTAGGCATAAATGCCGATGTGGCGGCGATACGGCACGCCTTCCGGCAGCGCATCGCGACTTTTCGCGAACGCGTCCCGGGCCCACGGCAACGTCGCGCGACTGAATGTCAACGCAAGGCCATCGAGGTCGCTGACGACCTTGACCACGTTGGGGTTGAACAGGGTTTCAACGTCTTCGATCGGCTCGGCCAATGTGGCCATGCGCGCTTCGCTGTGGGCGGCCAGGTTGGCGGCAACCTGATCGATCACGCTCGGCGGGATCAACGGTTCGTCGCCCTGAACGTTGACCACGATGGCGTCAGGCGCCAAGCCGAGTTTTGCGGCGACTTCGGCCAGGCGATCAGTGCCGGAGTTGTGATCTTCGCGGGTCAGCACCACTTCGGCGCCAAACGCGTTGCACGCCTCGACAATGCGCGCATCGTCGGTGGCAACCACCACGCGCTCGGCGCTGCTTTTGCTCGCCTGTTCCCAGACGTGCTGGATCATCGGCTTGCCGGCGATCAGCAACAGCGGTTTACCCGGCAAGCGGGTGGAGGCATAACGCGATGGAATGACAACGGTGAAGGCTGTGGTCATTTATCCAGACGCTCGTCAGTGGTCAGGGTGCGGGCTTCGGTTTCGAGCATCACCGGGATGCCATCGCGAATCGGGTAGGCCAGGCCGGCGCCCTTGCTGATCAGCTCGGTTTTGTCGGCGCTGAGCTTGAGCGGGCCTTTGCAGACCGGGCAAGCGAGGATGTCGAGCAATTTGGTGTCCATGAGCATTCCCTGGAAAAAAACGGTTTAAGGCAAAAGACGAGCCGGCAACAGGCGCATCAGCTGCGTATCGAACCAGGCCACGAAGGCCGGCGATGGCGCAGCATCGACCGCCAGGTACCACCAATCGGCGGCGGCGAAGGCACGGCACTTCACCGCGTCCTTTTCGGTCATCACCAACGGCAATGACGGTGTGAAATTCAAGGCCTGCACGCTGTACTCGGCGTGGTCGGCAAATGCATGCGGGACTGGCTGCCAGTGTAGCGTTTCGAGGGTCGTGAAGAAACGCTGCGGATTGCCGATCCCGGCCACGGCGTGCAGCGCCTGGCCTGCGGGAAAGTGATCGAGGGCGCACCGTTCGCCGCTGCGCAGATTGACCAGTTCGGTGGGCTGCAACTGAAAGGCAAAACCGTCCGGGCGATCATCGGAGGCGCCGTTGTACAGCAAGGCGTCAACGCTTTGCAGGCGCTCGACCGGCTCACGCAACGGTCCGGCGGGCAGGCAACGTTGGTTGCCCAGGCCACGGGCGGCGTCGATCAACACCAGTTCAAGGTCCCGCGCCAGCCGGTAATGCTGCATGCCGTCATCAGACAGAATCAGGTCCAGCGGCTCGCTCGCCAGCAGCGCTTTGACCGCGCTGCTGCGATCCGGGTCGATCATCAACGGAACGCCGGTGCGCTGGACGATCAACAGCGGTTCATCGCCTGCCACATCGGCGCTTTGTTCGGCCTCGACACGCCACGGCAGGTGTGGCGGTTTGGCGCCATAACCACGACTGACCACGCCGACCCGCAAACCGCTGCGCTGGCAATGCTGGATCATCCACAGAATCAGTGGGGTCTTGCCTGTACCGCCCACGGTGATGTTGCCGACCACGATCAACGGCACCGGCGGCTGATAAATTTCGCCCTCACCCGCCAGAAAGCGTTTGCGCTTGTTCATGACCACGCGGCGATACAGCCACTCCAATGGCTGCAACAGCTTCAGGGCCGGATGACCGGCGTACCACGCGGCGAGCAAGCGATCGGACATGGCCATCAGGGCGCGGGCGGCGCCGCCTCGACTGTGGTCATGCGCAGGTGACTGAAACCGAGTTTGCCGGCGGCGTCCATGGCGATGATGACCGATTGATGCTGGGTCTTGCCGTCCGCACTGATCGACAGTGGCAGGTTGGTGTCACCGTTGGATTCTTTCTGCAAAGCGTCCATCAGGGTCGCCAGATCATTTTTCGGCAACAACTGATTGTTCACCGAGAACACGCCTTCGGCACTGATGGCGACATCCAGGTGTTTGACCTGCTGGTCTTCGGCAGGCGAACCGCTGACCGCTTCCGGCAGATCGACGCGCAACTGGGTTTCACGGGTGAAAGTGGTGGTCACGACGAAAAACAGCAGCAGGATAAACACCACGTCGATGAGCGACGCGAGGTTGATGTCGACCGTTTCCCGCGGTTTGCGGCGGAATTTCACGCTCTTTTGCCCTCAGCCAGGTCCACGTCACGATCACCCTGCACCACCTCGACCAACTTGATCGCTTCCTGCTCCATGCCCACCACCAGCTCATCGATGCGGCGTTGCAGGAAACGGTGGAAGAATACCGCCGGGATACCGACCATCAGGCCTGCGGCCGTGGTGATCAAGGCCTTGGAAATACCACCGGCCAGCACCGCAGCGTTGGTGCCCATGCCCGTGCCCATGAACGCGCTGAAAATATCGATCATGCCCAACACCGTGCCCAACAGCCCCAGCAACGGCGCCATCGCGGCGATGGTGCCGAGGGCGTTGATGTAGCGCTCGAGCTCGTGAATCACCCGCGCAGCGGCTTCTTCGATGCACTCTTTCATGATCTCGCGACCATGTTTGGAGTTGGCCAGGCCCGCCGCCAGAATCTCGCCCAGCGGCGAGTTGGCACGCAGTTCCTTGAGTTTTTCTTTATTGAGTTGCTTGTCCTTGATCCACACCCAGACCTGCCCGAGCAGATGCTCCGGGGTCACACGGCTGGCACGCAGGGTCCACAGACGCTCGGCGACGATCGCCATGGCCGCGATGGAACTCAGAATGATCGGCAGCATCATCCAGCCGCCGGATTTGACCAATTCCCACACAGTGACAGTCCCCTCGAAAAAGTGCGCCACTCTAACATAGGGGGGTGGCGCACCGAAGACCGTGATGTCGCATCCGGTCGGGCTTTAATAACGTGCGGTTATGGCAGGGAGCGCCAGAAACGCCGTTCCTGACGCATTGTCCATGCTGGCGTGAAGCGTCCGAGGTGCAGACGAATGGCGCCTTGCTCGGCGCTGTCATGGATCGCCATGCCGCGTTTTTTATAACGGGCCATGACCGTAGGATGCGGATGACCGAAGGAATTGCCGTTGCCGCGCGAGATCAGCACCGCTTTGGGCTGCAACGCGGCAAGCAGCGCCATCGACGACGAACTGCGGCTGCCATGGTGCGGCGCCTGCAACCAGTCGGTGGGCACGGCCAGCGGACTGTCAAGCAGGGCCCGTTCGGCGGCGCTGTCGATATCCCCCGTCAGCAGCATGCGTTCGCCATTGGCTTCGATCTGCAGGACACAGGATTTTTGATTGCTGTCCGAGGCAGAAGGCCATTGCCAGAGCTGAAACCTCACGTCGTCCCACGTCCATTGCCGGCCACTCTCGCAGGCCTCGGCGTGCAATTCGACGGGCAAGGCCACGGGGTCGCCGCTGAGCACTCGCGTCACCGGCAAGCCCAGGGCAACCGCTCGCGCACCGCCGGCGTGATCGGCATCGGCGTGGCTGAGCAACATCAGGTCGAGTCCGTCCACGCCCAGTTTGTGCAAGGTGGGCAGCACCACTCGCTCGCCGAGGTCGAAGTCGCCGAAGCGCGGGCCGGTGTCATACAACAGCGTGTGATGGCGAGTCCGCACCAGGATAGCCAACCCCTGACCGACATCCAGTTGCCAGACTTCGGCGATCCCCTCTGGCAACAGTGGCCGGGGTGGAAAAACCAGCAACAGCAACAGCGGCCAACCCAGCGGGCGCAGCGGTACGCCACGCGGCATCAACAACAGAAACGCGCCAAGGGTGCCCAATGCCCATGTCCCCAATGGAATTGCCACGGGCACCCACGCGGGCAATTGGCCAGCCATCAGCCCAAGGCCCTTGAACAGCCAGTCGATCAACCCGCCCGCCAGCCACAGCAACCCCTCGCCCACATAAGGCAGCGGTAACAACAGGGTCCCCAGCAACGCCGGCGGCAAGACCAGCAAACTGATCCAGGGCACTGCAAACAGATTGGCGACCGGCCCGCTGAGACTGATCGGCAGTCCCAGCACCAGCAGCAGCGGGCCCAGGCCGATTGCGATCAGCCATTGGGCACGGGTCCAGGTTTGCCACCACCGCCAAGGGCCTAGGCGCCCGCCGAAGGTGAAGATCAACACCGCCACCGCCGCGAAGGACAACCAGAAACCCGGTTGCAGACTCACCAGCGGATCCAGCAACAACACCGCGTTGAGCGCCAGCAACAACGGCCACCAGGCACCGAGGTGGCGAAATCGCAGGCGCCACAACAGCACCAGCCCGATCATTACGCAGGCTCGCCGCACCGGTACTTCGAATCCTGCCAGCAGTCCGTAACCAAGGGCAGCGACGAATGCCAGTCCGCACGCCCATGGCAGCCACGGCAAGCGATTCGGCCACATACCGTAGCGAGCCAGCCCGGCGATCAGCAGATACACCACGCCTGCCAGCAGACCGACGTGCTGCCCGGAAATCACCAGCAGATGCACGGTGCCGGTGTCTTGCAACACCTGCCAATCCTCGCGACCAAGCCCGGCGCCATCCCCCAGCACCAGCGCCGTCAGTGCACCGGTTCGCCCCTGAGCGTCCACGGCTTGCAAGCGTTGGCGGATGCCGTCACGCCAGGCCCACCGGGCTTCGGCAAGACGCTGGCCATCCTTGACGGTCCCGGTTGCACCGATGCGTTGCGCCAGCAGCCAGGCGTCGTAATCGAAGGCATGGGGATTGAGCAGCCCGGCAGGACGCTTCAATTTCACCGCCAGCCGCCAGCGTTCGCCACTGTTGACCGGTGGTCCGTCGTACCAGGCCAGGCGCATCAGTGAAGGCACTTTTGCCTGTCGCGACCGGGCATCCACCAACTCGAAACGCACAACACCCTCATTATTCTGCGGCAACCCCGTCACCCGGCCTTCGACCCAACGGGTTTCGCCATCGAGATTCGCCGACAGTCGATCATCCAGCGCCCACTGCGCATTCGCGCCCGCCCAACTGAAGCCGAACAGGAAAAACGCCACTGGATACGTCCGGAACGGAAGCACCATCAATCCCACTACAGGCAACACCAGCCATAACCAGACCGGCGGTAACACCGGCAAAAAACGCAGGGCCAGCAGACCCAACGCCAGCGCCATCATCCCTGTGCGCATAAGCCCGTCCTTGAGAGTCCACACCCTAGGCATAGCCGGCTCATGGCACGCGCATCGTTATTAATTGTCACAAAGTCTGAATGGGCGGCTCATAGAATCCAGACATACTTGCCGCCTTAACCGACCGAGAAGCCCTATGCCCCGGCGCTTATTCAAACGTTACATGCCAGACCCGACCAGCATCAGGGAACACAAATCCTTACGCTTTCTCGGCACTCTGCTGCATGACCCGAACCTCTGGCACCTCAACCGTCACTCGGTCGCGCGGGCCATGGCGGTGGGTTTGTTCGCGGCGTTCCTGCCCATTCCATTGCAGATGCTGGTGGCGGCCGTCCTCGCCATCGTCGTGCGGGGCAACATGCCGATTGCTGTCAGTCTGGTGTGGCTGACTAACCCGATTACCATGCCAGCGGTGTTCTTTTGTACCTATCAGACTGGGGCGTGGCTGATGGATGTGCCGGCTCGTCATTTGCCGGATGAGTTGACCTGGGAATGGATCAGCGGCGAACTCTCTACGCTCTGGCAGCCGTTTTTGCTGGGTTCGGTGGTGGTGGGGCTGGTATTGGGCGCCCTCGCCTATTGCCTGGTGATGATGTATTGGCGGTGGTGGGTGGGTCGGCAGTGGGCTCGGCGGAAGAAAAAGCGGATGCAATGAATGTTAAAAGGCCTCCGCGTTGGGAGGCCTTTGTTGGTGGACTGGCTTGGGGTACATATCCGTTTCTTCGGTAATGGCTGCTATTGGTTCCGCCTTTACGGCGGGTTACTTGGCGCTTCTCCAAGTGACTCGCCGTAAGGGCGAAACCGTAATCAGCCGTTACCGCAGCAACGGATACGTACGCTTAAGTACGCATCCCCCGCCCACTCACCAACAACCGCGCACACCCGATATACAGCACCACCGTCGCCACCAGCATGAACGTGATCGCCACACTGATCCGGATATCCGAAACCCCAAGAATCCCGTAGCGGAACGCATTGACCATATGCAGCACCGGATTCGCCAACGACACCGTCTGCCAGAACGGTGGCAACAACGAGATCGAGTAAAACACCCCGCCCAAGTACGTCAGCGGCGTCAGCACAAACGTCGGGATGATCGAAATATCATCAAAATTGCGCGCAAACACCGCATTGATGAACCCCAGGAGAGAGAAGATCGTTGCCGTCAGCACCACCACCAGAATGGTCACGCCCAGGTGATGCACCTGCAACTGAGTGAAGAACAGCGACAACAGCGTCACGATCAGCCCGACCATCAACCCGCGCAGCACGCCACCCAGGGTATAGCCGATCAGGATCGTATGCGGCGACACCGGCGACACCATCAACTCTTCGATGGAACGCTGGAACTTGCTGCCGAAGAAACTCGACACCACGTTGCCATAGGAGTTGGTGATCACCGACATCATGATCAGCCCCGGCACGATGTATTCCATGTAGGTGAAACCACCCATGTCACCGATCTGCCGGCCAATCAGGTTACCGAAGATCACGAAGTACAAAACCATCGTGATCGCCGGCGGCAGCAGCGTCTGCGGCCAGATCCGGGTGAAGCGTTTGACCTCACGGTAAACGATGGTATTGAGCGCGACGAGGTTGGGTTGCAGCTCCGAACTCATACCGCCACCTTCGACAGATTTTTCTCCACCAGGGACACGAACAACTCCTCGAGGCGATTGGTTTTGTTACGCAGGCTCAACACTTCGATGTTCTGCTGCGCCAGTTGAGTGAACAGCGCGGTGATGCCCATGGACTTGTCGACCTGGACCTCAAGGGTATGAGCGTCGAGCAACCGGGTCGGGTAACCCAGCAACTGCGGCGCAACGCTCAATGTGTTTTTCGTGTCGAGCAGGAAGGTTTCCACATGCAACTGGCCGAGCAGCTGTTTCATGCTGGTGTTCTCGACGATGGTGCCGTGATCGATGATGCCGATATTGCGGCACAACTGCTCAGCCTCTTCCAGATAGTGCGTGGTGAGGATGATGGTGATGCCCTTCTGGTTCAGCTCTGTCAGGAACGTCCACATCGAACGACGCAGTTCGATATCCACCCCCGCCGTCGGTTCGTCGAGGATCAGCAGGCGCGGTTCGTGAACCAGCGCGCGGGCGATCATCAGTCGACGCTTCATGCCACCGGACAGCGAACGCGATGGCACATCGCGCTTGTCCCACAGCCCGAGCTGGGTCAGGTACTGTTCGGCGCGTTCCTTGGCGATTTTCGGCGGGATGCCGTAGTAACCCGCCTGGGTCACGACGATGTCGAACGTTTTTTCGAACTGGTTGAAGTTGAACTCCTGGGGCACCACGCCAATGCAACGCTTGAGCGCCGCCGGCTCTTTGTCCAGGTCGTGACCGAAGACGTTCACCGTGCCGCTGGTCTTGTTCACCAGGGTCGAAAGAATGCCGATGGTCGTGGATTTGCCGGCGCCGTTCGGGCCGAGCAAAGCGAAAAAGTCACCTTCGGCGACGTCCAGATCGATACCACTCAGGGCCTGGAAACCGTTGCCGTAGGTTTTGGTTAGCTGCCGGATGGACAGAGCGGAACTCATATCGGATTTATGCACCAAGAAGGGAAGAAAGGGATCAATAAGGGCGGGCGGCGAACAATGCAACCGCGGCGCATGAGCGCAATGGTGCTTGTCACCGCCACACAAGTACAGTCAAGCGTGTCGATAGTGAGTATTAAGTCAACGCGGTCATGACGGCTTTCCTGTACGCCGGACGCTGCTTCAGTCGCGCATACCAGGCCTCCAGATGAGGCTGTGACGCACGCTCGATCGGCATCTCGAACCAGGCATAAATGAAGCTGCCGAGAGGAATGTCGCCCATGCCGATTTCATCGCCTGACAAGTACGGTTTGGCCGCCAGTGCCTGATCGGCCATCGCCAGCAAACCTTCGCACTCTTTGATAGCGGCGTTGATTGACGGCCAGTCCTGCTGGTCTTCCGGCGTGCGCAAGACACCCCAGAACACAGTACGAAACGGGCCGGCAAAACTTGAAGTGGTCCAGTCCATCCATTTGTCAGCTGTAGCGCGGGCTTGAAGATTTTCCGGGTACCAGGCAGTGCCGCTGGCGTGCAGAGCCATCAGGTAACGAACGATGGCGTTGGATTCCCACAGCACGAAACCGTCGTCCTCGATGACCGGCACACGGCCATTGGGGTTCATCGCGCGGTACTCCGGCGTGTCGACGACCCCAAAGGCGCCGCCCGCATCGATGGCCTCATAGGCCAGGCCCAGTTCCTCGGCGGCCCACAAAGGTTTTCTGACATTCGACGAATTTTTCCGACCCCAGATTTTCAGCATGACCGCCTCTTTATGGATGAATGCGCAGGCAGCATACGCCGGATCAGGCGCGACTCAAATCGCTCTGCATGTCACCCAGCAGCGGCGGCAGCTGTTCGCTGAACAGATGCGGGTAGCACTTTTCCAGGTGCTCGAAAAAGAACGTTTCCGGCACGTCGGTGAACTGGCCGTGATCGATCAGGTATTCCATCAATTGCTCGCCGTCGCGATTGAAGGGGTGGAAAACACTGTCGTTGATCCCGTCGAATTCCAGCGGCGCCACGTTGAACAGTTCGCAGAGCTTCTGGTTGAACGCCGGCGTAGCTTTGACCCAGCGATCGTTCAGGTACAACTCTGTATAACCATGCATGGCGAACACGTCGCTCTTGAGCAATTCCAGCAAACGCGGGGTCGACAAATGATTGCGCACATCTGCCAGACCGATCCGCGCGGGAATCCCGCAGTGCCGGGCCGCACCGGCCAGCAGCGTGGCTTTGGGCACGCAATAACTTTCACCGGCCTCCAGCGCATAACTGCCACGCAAGGTGTCTGGATCGCGGCTGAACGTATAGGGGTTGTAACGTACGGCCTCGCGCACCGCGTAATAAAGATTGATCGCCTGCTCGAGGGGGTCGCGGTGACTGCCACGATGTTTTTCGGCGAACTCCACCACCGACAGGTGGTCACTATCGATGAAGCGGCCGGGACGCAGATACTCGTGCATGAGAACAATCTCCTGGGGAAGCCACGAGTCTAACGACAGGTTCAGCACAGAGATAACGACGTTTCGGCCAAACATGGACGCTTAGCCGCCCGCCCAACGAACGATCCGGGCCGGTACCAACCGGTCCTGCAAAGCTCATCGAAGTTTCCCACGATTTCAATCACATCGCTCTGACCACCCTGTTTTGCGGATGCCGTCTAAGCTCTGAAGGTTGTTTTTGCCCTTGTTTCACGGAGGATTAAATATGCTGCTGTTGTGGATACTGGTTCTGGTTGTCGGGATTGCGTATTTAGCCCACCGCCGTATCGCCCCGCTGCCCGCCCTGTGCATCGTCGCCGTTTATGTGGTGGCGATGGGCGCCTTCAGCCGCGCGCCAGGCTGGTTACTGCTGGTGCTGTGGGTGTTGATAGCGGCTGTCGCGGTGCCCTTGTTGCTGCCCGACCTGCGCCGTAAATACTTCAGCGCGCCGCTGTTCAACTGGTTCGAGAAAACCCTGCCGCCGATGTCGGAAACCGAGCGCGATGCCATCGACGCCGGCACGGTCTGGTGGGACGGCGAGCTGTTCAGCGGCCGGCCGGACTGGGACAAACTGCTGTCCTATCCAAAAGCTCAATTGACTGAAGAGGAACAGGCCTTCATCGATGGCCCGACCGATGAACTCTGCGCGATGGTCAGCGACTGGCAGATCGGGCAAGACATGGACCTGCCTGCCGAAGCCTGGGCCCACATCAAGGAAAACGGTTTCTTCGCCCTGATCATTCCCAAGGAATACGGCGGCAAGGGTTTTTCTGCCTACGCACACTCCCAGGTGGCCATGAAACTGGCCACCCGCAGCGGTGACCTTGCGTCCACCGTGATGGTCCCCAACTCCCTCGGCCCGGCCGAGCTGTTGCTGCATTACGGTACCGACGAACAACGCAACCATTACCTGCCACGTCTGGCACGCGGCGATGACATACCATGCTTCGCATTGACCGGGCCACTGGCCGGCTCCGATGCCGGTTCGGTGCCCGACACCGGAGTGATCTGCAAAGGCGAATGGGAAGGCAAGGAAACCCTCGGTCTGCGCCTGAACTGGGAAAAGCGTTACATCACCCTCGGCCCCGTGGCCACCCTCCTCGGCCTGGCATTCAAGGCGTACGACCCGGATCACCTGCTGGGCGATGAAGAAGACCTGGGCATCAGCCTGGCGCTGGTCCCGACCGACACCGCCGGTGTTGAAATCGGCCGTCGTCACTTGCCACTGGGCGCAGCCTTCATGAACGGCCCGAATTCCGGCAAGGACGTGTTCATTCCGCTGGATTTCCTCATCGGTGGCCAGGAGATGCTTGGCAAAGGCTGGATGATGCTGATGAACTGCCTGTCGGTCGGGCGCTCGATTTCGTTGCCCGCCGTCGGCACCGGCGCGGCGAAGTTCACCAGCCTGGTGACCGGTCAGTACGCGCAGATTCGTGAGCAGTTCAATGTGCCATTGTCGGCGTTCGAGGGTATTCAGGAAGCCATGGCGCGCATCGGCGGCAATGCCTGGATGATGGACGCGGCGCGGATGCTCACCGCCAACGCGGTGGACCTGGGCGAGAAACCGTCGGTGTTGTCGGCGATTCTCAAATACCACCTCACCGAGCGCGGCCGCGAATGCATCAGCCACGCCATGGACGTTCATGGCGGCAAGGCGATCATCATGGGGCCGAACAATTACCTTGGCCGCAGCTGGAATGGCGCGCCGATCTTCATCACCGTGGAAGGCGCGAACATCCTCTCGCGCAACCTGATGATCTTCGGCCAGGGCGCGATTCGTTGCCATCCCTTCGTCCTGAAAGAAATGGCCCTTGCCGGGCGTGAAGACAAGGATCAAGCCCTCATCGAGTTCGATGGCCTGCTGCTCCAGCACATCGGTTTTGCCGTGAGCAATGCGGCCAGCACGCTGGTGCTGAACCTGGGTTTCGGTCACTTCGAACATGCTCCGGGAGACAAGCTCAGCCAGGGTTACTTCCGTGCGCTCAACCGGCAGGCCGCTGCGTTTGCCATGCTCGCCGACTTGAGCATGATGTTGCTCGGCGGTGAACTCAAACGTCGCGAACGCCTGTCGGCGCGTCTGGGAGATGTGCTCAGCAACCTGTACCTCGCTTCCGCCGCACTCAAGCGCTATCACGACCTTGATTCACCCGGGCACATGGCGCCCCTGTTCACCTGGGCCATGGAAGAAAGCCTTGGTCAGTCGGAACGGGCACTGGATGAGTTGCTGACCAATTTCCCGAACAAGGTGCTGGGCTGCCTGTTGCGGGTGATCGTGTTTCCGTTCGGTCGCCGCCATAAAGGGCCGTCGGACAAACTCGGCGCCGAAGTGGCCGCAGTGATTGGCCGGGCCAAGGGCGATCCGACCCTCGAAGAATTGCTCGGTGGTTGTTTCCGTCCGCAATCGGCGGATGACGCCGTGGGTGCCCTGCAACACGCCTGCGACTTGCTGGACGCGGCGCAGGCCGTGCAGAAAAAACTGCATGTGGCGCTCAAAAGCGGTCAGGTCAAACCGGTTGCCGGGGAAAACGTCATCGATGCCGCGCTGGAGGCTGGCGTGTTGCAACCCGTGGAGGCGCAAAAACTGCGTGAGGCGGAAGTGGCGCGGCGCAAGGTGATCGATGTCGATGATTTCGACAAAGAGGAGCTGACGCTGGCGGCAGGAAAAGTCCGCTGATCCAGCCAGTCATGTAAAAAGGTGCGCGGGCGCTTTATACTCCCGCGCCCGTTTTGCTCTTGAGGACTTATCTCGTGTCCAACGTCGTTGCCGATCATCTCGTCTTGCTTGACCACTTGCGCAGCATCCTGGTCGCCGTGGGTGAGGCCGAACAGGTTCCCGAAGAAAGCCATGCCTTGTTCCTGGAGCGCTTCGACGAACTGCGTGCTTTGCTGCCGGTCGACCCGATCGAAAGCCAATACCTGGGCCAGGACATCCTGTGTCAGGTGATTACCCGCTACCCGCAAATCGCCCACCTCGTCCCGCGCGACCTGCTGTGGTACTTCGCCGGTGACTGCCTGCATTACATGCCCGATGATGAAATCGACTTGTATCAGGCGCTGGAAGAGCGTCGCTTCGAAGCGGAACAGAACGATGAACCGTTCGACTGGAATCAGGAAAAGCAATTGCTGGCAATGTCGAACAATGACAGCAAGCACTGATTGCTGATCAGAAATGCAAAAGGCCCGCATGGTTGAACATGCGGGCCTTTTTTTAGATCACAAAAATCAAAAGATCTTGCTTTAAAGCAACCCATCACTCTCCGGCAACTCATACTCCGCTGCAACCTTACCCAGCGCACCAGGCTTGCCCGGTTTGCTCAGCGTCGGCTCCTTCTCCAGACACTCCACCAGATAATCGATCAACACCCGTAGCTTCGGCGGCAAATAACGTGTCGGCGAATGCAGCAGCCACGCACCGCCGTGGTATGACGCCAGAAACGTCCAGTCCGGCAGCACCTGCACAATCAAGCCCTGCTCCAGCGCATAACGCGCCGTGAAGTACGGCAAACTGCCAATCCCGATGTGCTGCAACACCGCGCCCAATCGCACGCCGGTGTGATTGGCGGCATAACGCCCGCGCACACCGACGGTGACAGCCTTTGTGCCTTTCTTGAATTTCCAGCGTGCATCACTCGGCGTTTCACCCAAGTAAATGCAGCTGTGGTTGAGCAAGTCGTGGGGATGAGTCGGCGTGCCGTGCTCGGCCAGGTACTGCGGCGTTGCGCAGAGCAGATGGTCGATGGTCAGCAATTGCCGCCCCACCAGGCCAGCCGGCGGACGGTCGGTAATACGGATTGCCAGATCGACGTTGTCATCGATCAAATCCACCTGACGGTCTTCGAGCAACAGTTCCACATCCACTTTGGGATAACGCCGCAGAAACTCCGGCATATGCGGGTGAATCACGAAACGCCCTACGGCTTTGGGCACGCTGACGCGCACCAGTCCTTCCGCTTCATGGGTGAACTGACCACTGATTTCCATTACCGATTTGGCCGCGCTGACCATCTCCTGGCAGCGCTTGAAGACTTCCTCGCCACCGTCGCTGAGCCGCAGCTTGCGCGTGGTGCGTTGCAACAAACGCGTGGCGAGCGCCTTTTCCAGACGCGAAATGCTGCGACTGACCGCCGACGGAGAAGAGCCCAACTGACGCGCTGCTTCGGAGAAGCTTCCGGTCTCGACAACCTTGACGAAAATCGCCATTTCACCCAGCAACGGCAGTGGAAGATTTGTGCTCACAGTGCAACAGTCCTTTGATGTTTGAACGGATTATCACGCAATTCCACGCTTCATATAATAAAAAACAGAATCTTTAATGAGGGCATGGAATATGACGCTTCGCCTCTTTTTCCATAGTGATGACCTCAAGGCCAACGTGGAAGTACTGGAATGTACGCCTCACGAGAACGAGTTCGCCGTGGAGCTGCGCGCAACACTGTTTCACCCTCAAGGCGGCGGGCAGCCGTTTGACACCGGCTGGATCGGCGACAGCCAGGTGTTGCGCGTGTTGCAGGATCCGGACCGGATCATTCACTTCGTCGACCGTCCCGCACCTCTCGGCATGATCCAGATTCGCGTTGATGAGCCACGTCGTCAGTTCAATACGCGAATGCATTCCGCCGGCCATTTGATCGGCCATTTCGTACAAGCCATGGGCTGGATGCCGATCAAGGCTCATCACTGGCCGGGCGAAGGACGTGTGCAGTTCAAACCGACGGACTCCGCACAGGAAGTCGATGCCCAAACCGTCGGGTTCGGTATTGAACAGTGGATCGCCCACGACCTGCCGCGCCTGACATCGCTGCGCGAAGGCGCCCGGGAAATCGGTTTCGGTGAATTGCCCGCCTACGGCTGTGGCGGCACCCATGTACGTAGCCTGAAGGATTTGGGCACGGTCACGATTGCTTCTGTTTCGCAGAAGAAAGGAACGCTGTCAGTCCACTACAGCGTGGATTGAGCAACAGGGCGATGCCGGACACGGCCTCGCCCGGCGCCGGGGAGCCTGCATTCGCGGGTTCCGTTGACTATCCGATAGATGGACCTGAACCATGATGCTTGACGTCGAGCGTCTCGATGAGACGTGCATAAAAAAACTGGCCAACGAAGAAGTCCTCGCCATCCGGGTCAAAGGCTTCCTGGCCCCGCCGCTGGCGATACAGATCGGCGACAAGATTCTCGCGCCCGGCTTTGAAGGCTATATCAACGCGCCGAGCATCGGTCGAATCGGCATGGCGTTTTATGAAGCGGAAAACCAGCCACTGCTGATCGAGGATTATTTCGAGCGCGCCACACGCAACATCGCGGAGTTACGCAACCGATGCGCACCCTATTCGTCGCCGGTCGACACCTTGCGTTGCATGCTCGATGAGTCCTGGCCGGCAGGTGCGCATCTGGAAAACCTCTACGGTCGCAAGATGTATGTCGGACTGTCCCGGGTGGTGAAACCCGGCGTGTGTTTTCTGGCCCACCACGACATTTTCGCCAAGGACGCCCCGGACAGTTTCCAGGCCAAAAGCCTCGAGGCGCAGTTCGCCTGCAATGTTTATCTGAACATGCCCACCGAGGGCGGCGCGCTGCAGATGTGGAACCACGACATTTCCCCGGACCAGTTCGACGAAATGCGCGGCGACAGCTACGGCATCGATCCGGCGTTACTCGGCACTCCAGCTCTGGAGGTCTGCCCCGAGCCGGGTGACTTCATCATGTTCAATTCGCGCTGCATGCACTCGGTAACGCCGGGTGTGGCCGATCCGCGCTTGAGTCTTTCATTCTTTGTCGGCTATCGCGGCAATGCTTCACCCCTTACGTTCTGGAGTTGAGATGCAGTATTCGAATTACCTGGGCGAGTTTCTGGCGCTGGCGACTATCCATTTTCTGGCTGTGGTCGCACCTGGGCCGGACTTTGCGGTCACCATCCGCCAAAGTGTACGTTTCGGTCGAGGGGTGGGGATCTGTACGGCGCTGGGCATCGGCGCGGGCATTTCCGTGCATGTGCTTTACACCCTGCTCGGCGTCGGCGCATTGATGCACACCACGCCCTGGCTGTTGACGGTGGCCAAGATCGTGGGTGGCGCCTACATCCTGTATCTCGGCGTCAGCCTGTTGCGCAGCCAACCCAAATCGGTGCTGGAGGGTGAAAAGGAAGCAGACGAACCGATGGTCGAGCAAACGCTGCTGAAGGCGTTCACCACCGGCTTCCTGACGAATGCCACCAATCCCAAGGCCACGCTGTTTTTCCTGGCGATCTTCACCACCCTCATCAGTGCCACGACACCGCTCAACATTCAAGCGCTCTACGGAGTCTGGATGTGTTTCGTGAACGCGTTGTGGTTTGTGATCGTCGCGCTGTTTTTTTCCAGCGTCCGGGTGCGCGTGCTGTTCATGCGCATGGGGCACTGGTTCGAACGGACCATGGGGGTGATTCTGATTCTGTTTGCCGGGCGCCTGATTCTGTCGATGTAAGGGACACGC